>JANOWJ010000189.1:0-19331 GCA_031417835.1 Saprospiraceae bacterium
TGGGTAAATATATCGCCGTGTACGAAGACGCTGTCCTTGATGCTCGCAAACACAATAAGGTTATTGAATCCGAGATTGGCCCTGAGGGCTTTTTGATGCATCCGGGTATGTTGTATTTGGGTGTGACAGAAGAATATACAGAGACACATCACACGGTCCCATTCCTTGAAGGCAAGTCAAGTATAGGTAGACTGGGTATTGACATACACGCCACTGCCGGCAAAGGAGATGTGGGCTTCTGTAATTATTGGACACTCGAATTGTCCTGTGTCCAACCGGTAAGGATATATGCGGGTATGCCAATTGGACAATTGATTTACTTTATGGTAGAAGGTGAAATACTAAGGTCTTATCATTCAAAACAAGACGCTAAATACAACAGTAAAAATCCTAAACCTGTCGAGTCGATGATGTGGAAAAACAAATTTTAAGGTTTGTTATTACCGTAGAGTTCCTGCCACGCCAGCACTCCCCCCAGTAAATTGCTCACATTTGTATAGCCGGATTGCAGTAGTAAAGTCTTAGCCATGCCGCTTCTTTGACCGGATCGACAGTGCACTATTATTTCGGCATTTTTATCATCTGATATTTCTGCCAATTGAGTCATGATATCGCCTAAGGGTATCAATCTGGCCCCCAGATTAAATTCTTCATATTCATGCTTTTCCCGCACATCTAAAAACACAAATTGATCACCTCTTTCCATCTTACCTTTAAGGTCGCTGACACTTAGATCCATGGTTAATGAATTATTCCGGACAGGTATCCGGCTTTTTTGAATTTAAAAATATTCTTATTGTATCCCCGCTCTTCATTTTGCCCTCCTGATCAAATAAAGGTTCTTGATGGATCACATAGCTTAAGTTTTTGTCATTAATGATATCTTCTTCGATCTCTGTAATGATCAATCCTAAACTTGTCAGTAGAAAAGTAGCCGCAGGATAAGTGAGACAAGTCACATTGGGTACGGGTAGCTCTGCTCCAGTGTCAGTAGATAATATAAAATCAAGAGTGCCACCCTTGGGTAACTTAAAATCTGACTTCTCGATCTTAGAGCTTAAGATAGTGTCCCCCAGGTATACTACTGCCATAATATAGTTTTTGGGGCCAGCATCATACGTATAACCCACAATATTGCTTTTGATCTCAAATCCCCGCTCTAACTCTGATTTTTTGACATCATAACTTTGTCCGTACAATCGAGGTAAGGACGAAAGTGCGATCAGATCCGCATTATGTTTGGTGACGACCAGATATATTTTTCGATCTTCCTTGACTAGTGACCCAGCATCAGGCGTCTGCCTTACGATCATGGATCCAGGTTTATCAACTAAATACAACGAATCATTTTTAACCAACACAAAATCATGCTTTTTAGCTAGTCGCTCAGCCTCGTGCAGCGTTTTTCCCACAAAATCAGGGAGTATAATACTCTCACCATGCCGAGTATAACATTTTAACCACCATGAAGTCAACATCAACAAGGTGAAAAGGAATAAGAGCATGGCAAAGAGGTTTCGCCACACATAGGGGTCTTTATATAACGGTATTTTTGTATCCACGCGAAATCTTACGATATGTAACTGCGAAATTACCAAGTAAAGTAGAAACCATTTAACAAATGTTTTTAAAAGGGCATAATTGTTTATTTGCCAAATACCATTATGGGTAGATAATCAACAGTAGTACCTGCAGCAAATTTTATATAATACATGCCAGAAGTCAGATTCCATCTCTTTTTTATAAGAGTTAATGGAGGCAAAATCAATCGCTCTACCAGTACTCCTGTCATAGAATACACTTCGGCCCTTAAGTATTGATCAGACGAATTCTCCAGACTGACCTCTTCATAAAAAGGATTAGGGTAGGCTTGGAGTAGTCTGCTCCGGCTTGCCTGATGATGTATGGGTATAGTGATATCCTTAATTACACGGACGGTCAATGTTTGTATTCCGGACCAATTATTTTTTTCATCCATGAGCAATAGAGGTATGGACTCTAAGGTATCAGCATTGACTCTATTTGCCCTAAATACAATCCTTCCGCTGTTGATATCAGATTGCAAGATTTCGCTTCCTATCGTCAGTACATCAGCGGTATTTTTTATCAATTGACCATTGCCAGGGTCTTTCAATAGGATGAATTTGATGTTATTTGGGTCTGAATCGATGTCCAGAGCTTCAAAATGGGTGATGTCAATGATTTTGGATTGAAGTTCTATGACTTCAACAGTGTCGTTAGTTTTGATGAATGGGCCATTCTGAATCAATGCCCCGCACAATTGAAGGGCCCAATCATCTAGGCTTCCACCACTCCCATTATTAAGATCTTGAATTTGTAATTTCCAGCTGCCTTTTGTTGTAGTATGTATCAAACCACCCAGCGGTTCTTGTGACTTATGAAGTTTGCGATCTGTCAGCGGGCAAGTCAAAGGTATTGCAGCATCATCTTCAAATCCTAAATGGAAGTTGCTTAAATTATTGCATAATTGATTCCAGATGATAATAGAGTCACCAGAAGGAGCTTTTAGACTTACTCTTAGGTCACCGATGAATTCATGCGTGCCTTTTACCAATGGGATAGTGATTTGACTAATGTGAAAAATATCTTCCACTATTATTTCTGAGATAATCCTTGGAGTACCGGTTGCCGAAATAAATTTTGGTAAGTCTATCGGTTGAAAAGTTTTGCATGCTATAGACTGAGTATGAAATACGACAAAAGGTATGGCATCGGAAAAGCAATATTCTTTGGGCCTAATTCGCCAATAATAAACGGTATTCGTTTTGAAAGGCACATCCGGCACCGCAGTAGTATCGGATGGTTGGATCGATCGGGACCAGACTATGGTTTTAAACGTTGGATTTTCAGCTACCTCGATCAGATATTCATTATCCGGGCTTGTCTTTTCCCATCGGAATAACGGACTCGTAGCGACTTGATCTTGATTGTTTGCAGGACTGATGTATCGATTTTTTAATTGGATTATATTTATACGCAAGTGAAATGAAATGGTATCTTTCGTTCTGGTATTGATCCCTTTGATATGCAACGATGAGTCTTCGATAAAGCGATTCATATGCAAACGAATAAATAATCTAGCTGAATCGTTTTTTGTTAATCTCAGTTTGGAAAATTGTAAAGAAAAATTACTTAAAGCACTTGTTGCAAGAAGTTGGATAGTATCGTTTGATGAAGTTGTGGATGTTTTGATTGTGACTTCGCCTAAGCCACCTTCACACAGGGGTAATAGATCAGGTTCGGACCAAGTGGTCAAGGCTGGATTTAACTGATCGAGCACTGTCAAATCCGCATCATTGATGTCAAAATAGACATTATCCGTCGCTTTGATTTTAATTCTTCCTTTCGTTGTAGCTGCATCTGGCAATGTGATCCATTCACCCCCGTCGTTGGGTATATCTCGCTTTAAGACAAGATCAAATGATTGTCCACCTTTATCTGTCCAGTAGATGGTAACCTTTTTTGTGCTGATGGGCATTCGATCTGTGTTAGCCACATCCCAGGCCAAATACACTGGTTCGTTTCTATAAAAGGTGTCCTTGGTATTTAAATTACTGATTCTAAACGGTCCGGCTGTGTGTATGGCTCGTATTTGAAAATCACTCCAATGAGTCCCTCCACCTAAAGGATCATTGTCTCGGGCTAGAAATCTAAAATTTAAATCCCTCGTAGTGCTCGGCAGCACCTCAGTTGACATTTTTTGATTAGACAGCACTGAGGATAATGTGGGAAAAATTCGGGTAGGGGATGTTGTGGGCGAGTAGGACCTAAATAATGGTGCAGTACCTGAAGGTTGCCCAAGTATACTTTTTACGCCAAGATCCAATTCTTCCCAAGTAAAAGTCATAGGATCTGAAAAATCATCAATCGCCCGGCCCTCTAACTCGAAAGGAGTCAGTATGGGAATCGCAATACCGGTAGGACTCAGGATGGTTGTCATAGGCTCATTTTGCACCAATGGATTTAATGTCCCACAAAGAGAACCTATCCCAGCACGCACAAATTGTTTCATTTGTTGTATTGAAAATGAATGAAAATATGCGTCAGACCTACCTTGGACATAATTAGGTCCACAATTACTGGCACCGGCATAACTCATAATGGTGCTTCCACTTCCAGGTTCATATCCGCTAGATGAGGTTTCATTTTGATTATCACAGAGATTAAAACTATGGGTAGCGCCCAACTGATGACCTATTTCATGACAAGGGGTGAGATAAAAATGAACCCCAGAATAAACACCAAATGGCGCGCTTGCTCCTGCAGCTTTATTAGCGGTACAAACGCAACCAAGTTGGGCTAAACCGCCTGCGTCCGTGCCAAATACGTGCCCAATGTCAAAATTGGCCAGACCAATACGATTACTTATTGTTTCCGTGTTTTCTGTGAGCATAGCCCCCAGATTGCTATTGGTATATGGATCGGATGCCGGATCAAAGAAAATCAAGGTATCATTATTGGCCACTAATTTAAAATCCACTCCTAGCTCTTGAATAAAAACCGCATTGATTCGAGTCAAATCTACATTCAGGCTAGCCATGATTTGTTCTTTAGTTGATCCATGAAGCCTGGCATATTCTGCGGTGACAGCCAGAGCCATCCGATAAGTTCGCTTTGATATAGGTCCCAGTGGCCGGGATCTCACTCCTGAAGCATTAAAATCGCCTAGGGTGACAGGTGTATCATCATTCAAACATTTAAAGAATGAACCTCCAGGTACGAGATGCGTAGGATCGTGTGCGATCATTATGTATACTGGCTGTAGTGGATGTACTGTATCGGGAATAATAAATAAAGTTTTATGCTGATCTATTAAAAATATTTCGACTTTTCCATCATATTGGTCCAGATAGATAAGAGGCAGGGCTTCGTCACTCACATAAGAGGTGATTGCCTTATACTTTAAGGCGAGATCTGATGAAAAATTGGATCGCCTCTTAAATGTCCTTGGGGCAGTGATCCCTGGTATAGGTAGTGTAATAGACTTTTGATCTCTTAGGGCAGTAAAAAATCGAAGGGTATCTAAAATAAATTGTTGACTTTGCTGTGGGTCATTCAATTGTACGGGTACTTGATGCTGCCAATAATCTTGACTTCGACACCAACTTACACCTCCCAATAACAAGACGAGCAAATATATTCTTCTATTACCCATAGTATGCATTAAACGCTCAAATTTAGAAACTTGCGATCACCTGGGCTTGACCTGTTTGTATAAATCGACTACCTTCACTTTTTCTCCCATGATAGCCTAATCTTAGGATGGTATTCGTGTTGATTTCTCGGTCAATGTTTATTTGCAGTAGAAGATTCTGTCCGTCCCTTAAGCCTTGCAAAAGGCTGTATTCTCTCCACGGGTTAGAAGTGCCTTGCAAGTTTATCCATATAGAGGATAAGGTGCTTCTCACGTTCCACTTTGGCCATGGTTGAGCTGTAGTCTCCATTCGTACTTCATTCAAGCGGGCTGTGAGGTCACTCAAATCATCTCTGCTATTTTTATACCGATACGCCCCGGATAATCGCATAAGTGTATTAGGTTGAAAGTTAATTTTGGGCTCAAAGACATAGTGACGAAGGATATAGTTTTTTTCTTTAAAAAATTCTGCCTGGTTAGATTGTTCTAACGTAGCTATATAACATTCTGCGGTCATTTTTTTATTCAATTTATGGCGTTCTCTTATGAAGAGTTCATTTTGATTTCGAGTCTCGAATCCTGTCGAAAGCCTCCATTTGGATATGGATGACAATTGACCAATTTGTAATTCAAAAGTTGAATGACCGCGATTTAAATATAATTGATTTCGCATTTGCCCTTGGATAGATGTTAAGGCAACATCTGTCAATTTGAGTGGTAGAAAGGTAGATTGACCATCGGCGACTTTCCAACTGTAGTTCCAATTGGATACCCATCCGAGTTTATGGTACCATTTTACACTGGATGCGTCTCGTTTAATGGCTTGCCCATCAATTTCAAAATTTTGCAAAAAAAGATAGTTTTTTGTTTTTATAAATTCATTCCCGGTTACAGCATATCGTATATATTCTCCCTGATCAGTGAAAGGCGCTATTTCAAATTCAGTCACTTGCAGGATGGAGTCTTTGTTGATATCGATCCAGGTATAATACCCCTGTCCTTTATTTACCTTCAGATAGGTGTATTCAAGCGCTGGTTCTTGCCCGGTGCCAGTTTCAAAAGTTTGATCGTATCGAAGGTGGTTTTTTGTCGATCGGGTCGAAAGCGATTGCCTAAAGAGCAAGGTCCGGTTGTTTTGGTCTTCCCTGATGTCATTGATTTGACTAAATCGCAGACTACGGTGCGCTATTCTTGCACTCCAAGTCGTCTTATTATTTACTTGCCATTGATGCTCGATGTTTACATCATTCGCTTGATAGTGTTTATCAAAATGATTTCCATTTATTTTTTGATCGGTACGATTTCGATATTCGATATTATAGTTCATTTTGTTACCCTGAAGTTGTCCATGTAGAAAAGTTTTGAATGTAAAAAATGAAAAACTTTCTCTTAATAAGGCCTGATCGAATTGATTTTTTAATCGGTTTGATTCTTTGTCCATTGATATCCCTATATGGTGATTTTTAGTTTTCCCAAGATCCTGCTGCAGTTCGATTTTTGGCCTAAAAAAGGTACCCTGATAATCACCATATTCGTTTTTTAGATTGGAACCGTTAAACTTGAGGCTGGTCTGCTTGAATATGGATGATGTATTCCATGACTGATGTAGACCATAGTATTGACTTCCTTTTTTGTAGCCTTGTATTTTATAGCCAACTTCATAGTTAGCATGCTGTAGGTGACTGCGAGCTCCCCACAGTACCTCTGTAGAGGTGGGATTGGCAATGTTTGATGTAGAAATGATTCCCCAGTCTCTATTAAATTCCGGGTTTCGAAATGGGTCAAATACATTGAAATGACTCGACAATCGTTCAATATGCACTTCATTCAACCAATTCGTATTAACATTTGGCTTATGTAAATAACTTAACACTTGTTTTATCGCAAGACCGTTGTTGTCCTGATGATCTTTGCTAGAATAAAGATTTAAATCAGTATTGCTTACACTGATCTCTGTATTGCTATAAAACCCGTTTGAAGGCTTATATTCCATTCGAAAGGCATGTTGGATCTGTCTTTTCGGTGCAGTCAGTCGGATTACAGGCTCGTATTCACCCAACTTATTATTGGATTGTATATCTGGGGCCACCCATCGATAGGATCGTCCATTGGTATAAAATTCTCGTTCCACGATGTAATTTCCATTGCCCTGACCTACAAATGTAAACTGTGCCGTGTAAATGTCTGAAGCTTTTAGCCTATCTAATTCTAGAATATCCTGGTAGAGTTGTCCATTGACTACAGTGTCTTTTTGATGATAGAAGATGTTGTTTTGTACTGAAGTTACATTTGCTGCTTGTACGGTAGATCGCTCTAGATTGGCGAATTGGTCTCCAGCCAGATTCAGGATTTGTTTGTCTTCAGCTGTCAATGATTGTAAGATATTCGATGATTTATTATCCTGCTCATTGTATGTATTCCATTGCAGTGTAAGATCTTTTGTTCGATATTTGGACTGCAGTCCCCAAGCGGACTTAAGGTAAGATTGATTGCTGTATTCAAATTCAATGACAATCCTACTGTTTCTGTTGAGTATTCGTTTAGCAGTAAAACTTAGTTCAGACCGATTATAGTCGATGACATAATCATGCTCTAAACCTCGGAGGAGGATCTCCCCGTCCAAGTATACCCTTTCCGAAGCCGATAATATGATGATAAATAATTCATTGTTACTACCGGTCAATCGATACGGTCCCTGATTGCCTTCCTGTACAAGGATCGTTTGTCGTTTAAAATTACCTCTGGCTATTGCACCAGATATTTTAGTTTCTAAGGTGGCACCAGGTCGTACTTGATCTTTACTGATAAATTGCATTCCTTTATACTTTTTAAGATAGCGTAGGAAATAAGTATCGTCAGGTTTCAATTGTTGATCGCCGGCGAGCAAGATTTGATTTTTACGCTTAAGCTCGATATATACTTTATCGATTTCGTTCAATTGCTGGGTATTGCCATCCGCCTGTATCGGCAAATTGTCATCTGCGATAGCAGCACTTATTTCTATGTCATCACCTAATTTTCCTTCAAGTTGAAGATTGAGATTAGAATTTAGTACAACATTCTGATTATTGCCAAAACTCAATCCTCGGCCAAAGGCACCGGTATACGCTACGCCTTTTTCAGGGTTTTTTTTATAGCGAGTGTCTGTCTTAGGGAATTTATAACTCATAGGTAGTTCTTCCTGCGAGAGATGTAATTGCGCTGTATCGATGGCGGCAAGTGTCAGATCCGGGGACTTTGATAGCACTTGGTATCTGATCGTGACACGGATACTATCGGATGATTCGGTATGTAGTATTATCCTACGCTGACTTATTTCAGAAGTGATCTTATATTCTGGAGAGGCCTGGATGATCACGGACGATGGTATGATGTACATACTATCTATGACTGTATTAGTGATATGCATGATCAGGCTTATTTGCCTATTCGGGTTTGTTTGCCCGGTGCCCGGTAAAGCGCTGATTATCAGGATACATATCAGGTAGATGCCTTTAGTATATCTAACGGATATAAGTGATATTGGCCCCATACTTGGCTCCAAAATTAGGCTTATGTTGGGGATCTCTTTTTTAAATCTTTATACATAGATCCTTCACAAGCGGACTATGGCCTGTCCGTCTCGTTTCCATTTCCATCGTTTATGAGACCATAACCAATCGTCAGGATGTTCCTGGATGGTTTGCTCTAATTTTGAGGCAATGGCCTCTGTGATTTGCTGATGACTTTTGTCTTCGACTGTCTTAAATAATAGCACTACCTCTGATTGATAATAGCCACGTTTGACTCTATAGGTATTTAAATACACCATTGGCATCTGGTAGGCTTTCGCTATTTCTGCCGGTCCGTGAGCAAAAGCTGTATCTTGATGTAGAAAATTTACCCAATAGGCCTTTTCGATTTTCGAAGGATTTTGATCTGCTATTAAAAACAAACATGAAGGGAACGACATTTGATCGATCATTTTTCTGAGATCTTTACTGGCCACAATCGTCAGACCAAAACGGGACCTATAATCATAAATCGTTTTATCCAATTTAGGATTAGCCAGTGGCCTGTACATAGAATAACCGGTTACCGAAAGTTGTTGGTGTACTAATACAGCACCTATCTCAAAATTGCCCGTATGAGCCGCCACTGCTAAGACTCTTTGATTTTGAAGGATAAACTCCTGCAGTACCTCGACTCCTACAAATTGAAAACGTTCCTTTAATTTTTCCGCAGGCCAATTATAAGAAGCCAGCGTCTCGAAAATAAGGTCACTTAGGTTTTGATAATACTGATGCATCAACGACTTGATGTCTGCTTTTGATTTTTCGGGAAAAGAATTTTTTAAATTTTGTAATACCACCGCTTTACGATAGCCGATGATATCCAATAAAATGATTTTTAAAAAAGTTGAGCCCCGGTAGAGGCTTCGATCTGATAACTTGCCAACCATCCATACAAAGGACTTAAATAAGAAATATGCCACCCCTTTCATCCAACCTCAAATTTAAGTACCTTGGTCAGATTAATCACATTTCAATCATTTTATAAGTTCGTTGGATGAATAATAGACGCAGATTTGTTAAAAAACTGGGTAGTCTCGCTGCTCTTCCCTGGATCATGCCCGTTCAAAATCCTAGCCCAGGATTTAATCCTCCGATCATATTATCTACTTGGGATTTTGGTATGGCAGCTAATGAAGCTGCCGTTGCTATGATGAATAAAACAGGCCTTGCCCTAGACGCAGTGGAGGCTGGAGTTCGAGTGCCGGAGGCTGATGCTTCTAATTCCAGCGTAGGCTACGGAGGCTTGCCTGATAGGGATGGCAGAGTGACCTTGGATGCATGTATCATGGATCATCTTGGGCGTGCTGGCTCAGTCAGCGCTTTAGAACATATCAAACATCCTATTTCGGTAGCGCGTAAAGTAATGGAAAAAACACCTCATGTCATGTTAGTGGGTGGTGGAGCATTAGATTATGCACTTTCTGAAGGTTTTTTAAAGGAAAACCTATTGACCGAGTCCTCGCGCCTTCAATGGGAAGAGTGGAAAAAAACTTCTCATTATGCGCCTAAAATCAATATCGAAAATCACGACACTATCGGCATGATCGCGATGGACCCCACTGGCAGGCTGGCTGGCGCATGTACTACCAGCGGTTTGGCCTTCAAGATGCATGGCCGGGTAGGGGATAGTCCTATCATTGGGTCGGGTCTATATCTTGATAATGAAATTGGTGCTGCCACTGGGACAGGATTAGGGGAGTTGGTACTCAAACAATGCTCTACTTTTTTGATCGTCGAATTGATGCGCCAAGGCAAAACCCCTCAAAAAGCATGTGAAGAAGCTATTGGGCGTATTATCAAAAAAAATAAAAACTATAAAGAGGTTCAAGTTGCTTTTATTGCTATGAATAGGAAAGGCCAAATAGGTGCATATGCTATACAGCCGGGATTTTCGTACGCGAGATATGTTCATGGGCAACATACTTTAGTTAAGTCCTCGTCGTATATTAGGTCATGATCACTATTTCAGTTGTACACCCTTACCCTGTTTTTTATCATGGTATCTGTGCTGTAGTCCAGCATCATGAAGAGCAATCTTATCAATGTAGAGCTTACGCTTCTTCTGCTAAAGAAGTTTTATTCAAAATTCAAGATTGGCTATGCGATATTGCGATTATTGGCATTTATTCTAAAAACCCGGATGACATCCGCTTATTAGAGACCATCAAGAAGAAATCTAAAAAGACTTTAATTTTAATTGTTTCTACAAATGAATTTGTCGACGAAGTCCGTAAAGCTTTTATAAAAGGAGCCAATGGATTTATATATAGCCACGCCCCAGCCGAAGAATTCTTAGAAGTGATCCACATTTTACTTCGTAATGAGGTTTACATGCCCATTGGTTTTCGCATACATCCTGATCTGAATGACCTGCAAACGAATAGTCTTAGAGGGGCCCCTAGACTTGATTTTCACCTTACACATCGTGAAAAAGAGATCTTGATCTTGATTTGTAATGGCCTCAGCAATAAATTGATCTCGGAAAAGCTTTTTATTTCTGATCAGACCGTTGCGGTTCATCGCAAAAATCTATTTCGAAAAATGGGGGTAAAAAACAGCATCTCCTTAATGCAGGTTGCTAAAGAGAAAAAGCTAGTTAGTTAATTATATATTAAAGAAATATATATTTGAAAATTTAACTAAGTCAGGCTGTTCTACTAATTTATTCACACTATTTTTGTATTCGATCACTGTCATAGGTGGTCGACCTAGAAATTAGAACCTGAACTTTTTAAGACAAATAGAGTAAAGTGCAATACTTTCACTCATATCCCTTTTTACACAATTTTGGGAAGTGGTCAATCACCTCCTTGTCATTTTTATTGTGCTTTTTCTTCTTTTCATCCACTGGAATTAGCCAGGTTAGTTATAACCATGGCTTGGATAAGGAGTCTGCTCAGATTCAAATTCAAGCCGGCGATAGGTATTATGACTCCGGGGGCCCTGGAGGCAACAGGCTGCCTGATCAACCCGGTAATTATAAAAATTGTAACGATCCATTTAACGAGTCTACTAATTGTACTTCGGTTTATACTTTTTGTGCTCAAGGGGACACAGTACTATTTAATTTTAAAGACTTCCTTATTGTCACAGGGGATAGACTAAAGATTTATTCGGGATCCAATACGGCAGGCTTGTTGATATTTGACAGTCAAAAGAATGGTGTATCTATCAATGGCATGCGCTTGACCACTGGCACCCTTCTCAAAAGTACATCTCCTGATGGCTGCCTTACTGTAGAATGGTTTTGCACCACGATCGGTAATTCGATCGGTTGGGAGGTTGACCTTGTTGTTAGTAAAAAAACAATTACTGGAGATCCAGCATGTAAACCTATTTGTAAAAGTAGTGTCACCATTCATCTTCCTGCAGATACGTGTTTCATAAAAACGTACCCCACACAATATGTTCAAGGAGTTACACCTAATTGTACTCAACTGCTAAAGCTGTTCTATCCTTTTAATACGGAGGTATTGGCTGACCAGGCAATCAATCTTACTCATGTAGGCCAAACTTTTTTATACCAAGTCACGGATTCAGTATCCTCTGCTTCTTGTTTTGGTTATTTGAATGTAAAATCCTCAAATTCAGATTTTGCTTTTTGTAAAAACGATACCATTAGCTGTGTAGATTGGGAGATGCAATTGCCTTTCCAAAGGACTAGTGATTGTGGGATCGGAGTCAGCTATAAAGTCATCCGTTCTTCGTTCGTGACCTTGGCCTGTACTGAAGTTTTGATTGGCAAAGTCTACCGGGTGATAGAGCGGACTCTATCTAATGGTATGAGGGATACTTGTATGGATACCCTGAGTATTATGCCTTACCAGATTGATTCGATAATGCGCCCAGGTGATATTAAACTTTCTTGCGAATTTGTGCATGTATCGGCTGCTCAATTGACCCCGGATTATTTAAAAACTACCTTTGATTCCAATGACGACAATCTGATAGATGGTTTTTCTGCTGCTAGAATTTATCCGACATTGCAAGGGGAGATTTTCTTAGATTCTTCTTTGACCTGTGGTTCTTTACTCACGTACACCGATTTTATATTCCCGGCATGTGGGAATACATTTAAAATTAGACGCCAATGGAACTTAAAAAACCAATGCAGTCATTTGGATACATTCTATGTTCAAAACATCTCTGTTGAAGACCTCGTGGGTCCGGTGGTACCCAAGATCGCAGCGCAAGCGCATCAAATCACAGGCACGGATTGTTTAACCAATATTGTATTGGATACTTTCCTTTCATTAAACGATTGTAGTCACATTACACAGCGCATAGAGCTATCTTATCCTGATCCAAATGATCCATTAAAGCTTTTGGTAGTAAATACCAACCTCCCCACCAAATTAACCCTTCCATCTGGAGGCTATACTTTAAAGTTTACATTTTCTGATGCGTGTTTCAATGCGACCCGGACGGAGTCTTGCCTTTGGATATCCAACTCTAGTATTCCAAACGTTTTGGTTAAGCCGCAAGCTACGGTGATTGTGGATCCCGCCACGTGCTGGGCTCGAGTTTATGCCAAAGATTTTTTAGGGAATACTAGTAACGCTTGTTGCAAAGATTTTCATGCTGTGATAGCCTCGACAGATTCTATAGCCTCATATCGAAGTAAAATGGAGCTTGCGATTAAAAACCATTGTACAGGTTCCGATTCGTATGCAAATAACGTGGGACCTTATACTCAATATATTGACCATTGGATCACTGCGTTCGTATTTAAATCATTTATAGATTTAACATCCTGTACGAACAATGATTTTACGATAAGGACATTCCAATCCTGCTTATTACCACCTAAAGACAAAAATTTTCTATGCGACGATCATGCATGGTTTTGTTACAATACAATCCCTTTTTATAGGGCAGGCCATAATCAAAAGAAAATGGTGGGTTGTGCTGCATTGCCTTTTGCCTGTTTGGCTGAAATTCAACAATTGATGCCTAGCGACATTTCTTTTCTATATGATTCCAACTCAAAACTAAATGACTCCGTATCGTGTAAATCTGTTTTTGAAGTCTCTGGTTTGTCCTTATTGATCGACCACTATCAGGAGTCTATAGTTTCTATCCAAGTCCAAGATACTAGCAATGGTTCTTTAATAGTCCTTCCTGATGTGCTGTGGTCACCAAATAGCCTCTCCACCCAAACCGGTTGTTGTAATCTAG
This sequence comes from Saprospiraceae bacterium, assembly GCA_031417835.1. Lineage (GTDB taxonomy): Bacteria > Bacteroidota > Bacteroidia > Chitinophagales > Saprospiraceae > JADJLQ01. The sequence goes on from JANOWJ010000189.1 coordinate 13,888, forward strand.
AATTTTGCAAAGGCGAGACCTATGGATCGGGCCAATGGCCAGGTAATATAGGATGCAATTGTTTGTCTAATCATCATACCAGATTTTATGGGGGACCCATTCATAATAGTTCAGTGTACGATGCTCAAGGGTATTATTCATATCCGGATTGTAATGAGTATAATTCCGCTTTACCCAAACCTATATATTGTAAAGCTCTATTATCAGATACACTATCAGACACATCGAATGCTCCTGAGTCGCTATTTTATAAGCCGGTTTTTAACAAGACCCCTGGAGCAAATGAGTTTTTAGTTCAATGGTCTTGCGATTCAATCACTTCGATTCAATTCCAAGATAGCTCATCGTTGGATGATTGTAATCTTGGTACTATATATCGGACATGGACCCTTTTTTCTACTTGTGGAAGAATAAAATTTGTATCTCAGCGATTGGTCGTCAGTCCTAAATCCCGGTTTGAAGTATTGTTTCCTCCAGATTTGGAATTGGACTGCAATCATACCTTATCGGATTCATTCATGTTATCAGGCCTTATTGGGCAACCATCCATAAAAAGCAATTTAAGCTATCCGCCTGTAGTTACGTTTGTGGACTCCCTCATCCATGGATCCAATGGCAATTCGTGTAAATTGTTGCAAAGAAGATGGACGATAAAAGACCCTTGCATAAGTCTTGATCCTCTCGATGTACAGCCCGAGCTCATACTCAATGATACGATGGTAGCCGATCGAAAAAATAGATTTTGTATATATCGTTCATTAATGGATAATGGAGATGGCATTATGTACTATCTGCAAAATATTAGCTTTATTGATCGGAATGCACCTACTTTGACGATTTTAGATACTAGTTTGGTCAGTGGCTCAGATTGTGTAGCCGATCCTTTCCAGTTAAAAATTACCTATGCTGATGATTGTTCTCCAGACTCAATGTTGGTTGTTCAAGCAGCGCTCGACATAGCTTCTGATGGTACTTTTGAAGAAAATCTGCTTCTGGATAGTTTTATTTATGTGACATCTAGGTTGCCTGCGGGCACCCATCGAGTACGCTATATCATCTCTGATCCATGCGCAAATCGAGATACCTTTACTTCCACGATTCATATTCAAGATGGAGGTAGTCCTGATGCACGATGTATTACTTCGATGGTGCAGGTCTCTATTCCTTCGAGTGGGATCCTCATGATTCTAGCCAAAGATTTTGATTCGGGATCTTTAGCCGGCTGTAAATCCAGCCCATTATCATTTAGTTTTAGTGAATCTATTATTGATACGTTTCGAAAATACTCCTGCGATAGTTTAGGTACAAAATTGGCTAAAATTTGGGTGACTAACTCCGCTCAAAAACAAAGCTCTTGTACCATTTTATTACAAGTATCTGCTGGCCAAGACGCATGCACTGCTTCTTTAGAATTTAAGATTGCAGGCACAGTAAAAACCAGTCAGACCATCGGCATAAATGGTGTTAATATAAGGAGTAACTTATTTAACAATTTGCCTATTACAAATGCGGCAGGGCAGTATGTCCTGGATAATATTGGCAAAGGTCAAACAATTAAAATCACTCCGGATAAAGTCGATGATCCTTTAAATGGTTTGAGTACAATAGACTTATTATTAATTGAAAAGCATATCAAAGGTCAAACTGTCTTTGTCGATCCATATATTTTAATTGCAGCAGACATCAATAAATCCGGTTCTATTACAGTCACCGATTTAATCGAACTGCGTAAATTGATATTAGGCACAGTCAACACTTTTCCTAACAATAAACCCTGGATCTTTCTCCCCTCGGGTTTTAAATTTCCAGATCCTCAGAATCCTTGGGTTTATCCAAGTCATTTGGAGTTCCCATCTTTAAATTCTCCGGTCTCGGATGCAGATTTTATAGGCATCAAAGTAGGTGATGTCAATAATTCCGTTGTACTCGGTGCTACGATGTTGGAGGAACGTAGCCAGAATAATACAAAGATCTCTGTACGCCAAACGTTGCATAATGGGCAGTTTTATTGGTCTTTTTATTTGCATCAGGATGCACCTCACACTGAAGTCATCTATTTAGATTTTTTAGTACCTTATGGTGCCAGGATAGAGTATGATCAAACGGCTCAGCTCAAATTAGTACCCTCAGATTCATGGGCTTTGACCGGTGACCGCCTCAAAATTGCGTGGACCAACCCTTTGGGACAACATCTAAGCCATAATATTCCACTTTTTAAATTAAAAATTCCGAACAATAGATCTTTGACCGGTTTCAAATTTGGTTGCTCAAATTCTCAATTTTTGTATTCACAAGAGGAAACGATAAAAGTCGGAAACTTTGAAATTAGCCCTGTCGCAACCCAATCAATAACAGCATATCCCAACCCTTCTTTAGATCTCGTTTACATAAAGTTTTATCTTGAGGATGATGACTCGGTTAAGTTAACTTTAACTTCAGCTCATGGTAAAAGTATTGTATTGCCTTATACCTCATTAAGAAAGGGATATAATTGTATTACCTTGAATAAAAACGATTTAGGTGGACCTGGTCAGTATTATTTTACACTGCAAACCAACACCTACGTTAAAAACATAATGTTTATAGCTCTTTAAGCCAAACCATTATAGATTAATAAAATACATAATGTTAAATTTACCATAAAAAGGGTACTTCCCCCGCAGTACTTAAAATTATATTTGTCAGATTAATGACAAAGGACTTACACTTTTTATTATTTTAGAAATTTAATCTCATGAAAAAAACAAATTTTACGCTTGCTTTTCTTATCGGATTATTTGCAGTTAATTTTTTAACAGCTGCAAATATCCAACAACCCGGATGTGGCGTGACTACCACGTTTAATGTGACGGGTACAAATATCTTTTTTGATGCGGGAGGTACAGGTGGAGATTATCCTCATTGTCCTTCTGATAATCCTGCTATCGAAACCAGCACATCCATCATATGCCCTCAAAACACAGGGACTGTATGTGCTACGTTTACAGGTTTTTCACTTTTTGCGGGAGGAGATTTTCTCGTCATCAGAAATGGAGGGGCAAATGGTCCTATCATAGGCACTTATACAGGTAGCAGTGGTCCTGCCGGCATAATTCAAGGTGCATTAAATGGATGTCTAACATTTCAATTCTTTGCTACCTCTTTTAATGCCTTAGCTGGATGGCAAGCTTCTGTGGTAGTCAAGCCTGGCACGGGCCGAGACGAAATTAATCCTTGTAGCCTCGTTTGTAACGACCATGTCAATGCATCTATGCCTGCTACGGCAGGATGTACCAGGACATTTGATGTGGATGACTTCTTAGAAGGTGTAGGTTGCCCATCAGCGGTTGTTGAGTTAGTTCATCCTTTTGGAACTAATCGGTTTCCATTTATTCCCGCCAACGTAGTTGATCGATCTCATCTAGGATATACTTTTGTTTATAAAGTCAATGAACTTAGCACAAGCGGTAATGTGATCAATTCTTGCTGGGGCTATGTGACCATAGAAGATAAAGCAGCACCACAAGCGATCTGCAAAAGTCGCAGGATGACTTGTTTTCAAGCAGCTCAAATCAATGATAATTTAGGTAAAGTTGTAGATAACTGTCAAGCCGGTAGCGCTAAAATCGAAAGATTGGAGTTTCTGCCAGCAGGCAATGGTTGCGACTCTGTCTTCATCGCTAGGATCAAGCGTACTATCCGAGCATGGGATACTTGGGGTAATACCAACGTGTGTATGGATACCTTGACAATCACCCGAGACTCATTAAATAGAGTAAAATGCGCAGAATTAGTTGAATTAAACTGCCGCGTGACTTGTATAGTTGGGACCACTAAGACCGTTTATAACTTTACAAAAGACAAATCAGCAGCTCACTATCCAAGCCCTGAGTTATTATTAAGACTCAGAAAAGATTGCCCTTCGGTGATGTTGGTTGGGGGTTTGGTAGGCACCACGAGGTCAAAAGTAGTACCTCAAATCTCAGACACCGTTTTTATATCCGTACCAAGTTCAGTACCTAATATAGATACTTGTATCGGTCGCGATTCTTGTGTAGATATGTACCCGGCTTTAGGCGGAGCTTGCAAGACAACCATCGGCTTCTCCGATGAGATATTAGATATCTGTGGTACCGGATTCAAGATTCGTCGTCAGTGGCGTATAGCCAATTGGTGTACAGGTCGAGACACGGTATGTATCCAATATATCAAAGTAGAAGATAAAGAAAAACCAAAAGTAAAAGCAGTAACTGAGAAAACATATTCTGCAAGTGCCCACGATTGTTATGCCACTGTACCACTTCCAAAACCCACTGTAGATGATTGTGATCTCGCAACGGTATCAACGTATACCATTACGCTCGAAGATCCTACTCATCCTGGAAAAGCTATCGTTTTAGCGGGTACCTTACCGGCTACGATAAAATTGCCAGCTAGCCCGTATCAATCTTGTCATTTTATTTCTGTGAGGACTGTTGATAAATGTTACAATGACTCGCTCACTTCATACATAATTTGTGTCGATGATGTAACACCTCCTACACCTATTTGTGATGAGTTCACTCAGACCACCGTAGATCCTGCTACTTGTTGGGCTCGAGTATATGCTAAAGACCTAGACAATGGTAGTCGCGACAATTGTTGCAACGTATTACACTTTGCAGTAGCTCACATGGACTCCGTAACTTACTACACCAATCTTTGGAAAAACTATTGGGATAAAAACTGTAAGGCTGCTTATTGGGCAGACTTGCAAGCCTATGGTAATACAAATTGGGTTTATTTCTTAGATGAGTGGATCAATACTTTTATTTTTAAAGACTATATCGATCTGACCGAATGTGGTGCAAATCAAGTTGTCTTAAGAGTTTATGAGGCATGTGGCGTACCACGATATGACCCCCATGTGTTCACTGATGAAGCTTGTCCAGAGAGATTTACGAATCATGATTGGTTCGTTTACAATACCTATTTTATCGCAAGAGCTTGGTATAATTTTCAATTTCATGATGCAAAAGGCTCTAAGTCTTGTGGTAGATTTGGACCACTCTGTAATCCTTGGAATTATATACTTCACAAAGATGTAAATGAAATTGGATCTTATGATACAAGTTCGAAATATTATGGAGCATCAGTTAGACCGTATTCTTGCAATTTTGTTACAGAAAGAAATTCGAATGGCGGCGGCAATGCCCCAGGCAACCGATGTTCACAAAGACTTTACAACGACTGTATGGTCAACATCTTAGTCGATGACAAAACCCCACCAGTTTGCGAAGACCCATCAGATATCTTCTGGTATTGCGATAATGTAGGTGGCGTTAATACAACCTCAAATGACCTTGAGTATGCAGATGATGCATGCGATGATGATAATTATACTGACGATGCGACAGGTCGCAACGATGGTGATGATAATGACTGTTATGATGGCAAAGGCAAACCTTACAACAACATAGAGTGTG
>JANOWJ010000190.1:0-10426 GCA_031417835.1 Saprospiraceae bacterium
TTACCTCGTTCGATCGGCTAGAAAAACCAAATTACTGCTTGCTGCTACTGGTGAAAGAAAACATTTTCTGGAACATATCTTTACAAATTTTGAAAGAATAAAGCCTCCTTACTCTTTTTCTAATGCATGATTACGGTTAAATATTGACCTCTAGATTAAACCAAGGACCTATAAGGTTACATTCAAGGAAGAAATAGTATAATAGAGTGCCCAGCCTACAAATCCTATAATCAATGCCCATACCCATGCAGGAATCGAATGTGGGGTCTCACTGCCTTCTATTAAAAACTTCTTCTGATCGCCTTTGCCATATGCATTAATCATAACGGGTATGACTCCATCTACCACTTCATTTTGAGCTAATCCTTCTATAGCGATGGCTGGGCCATTGCGTACGATAAAGGGAATATTTCTAACCCCTTCCTTTCCAAATGGGTCTATACTAACAATTTTCAATATATGATCACCATCTTTCAGTTTTGTAGTGTCAAATTCAAAATTGATAGGAACATCATATTCTCCTAATAGATGGCTGTTTTCATCCAAATATAAAAGTACTTTGCTATGGCTATTCATTGTTTGGTAAATTTTGAAAGATGGAATATTTAATGTGACTCATACTCTTTTCACCCGGCCGGATTAGCCATTTTACTGTATAAAAAAGAGCTATTACAGAAATGATAACAGTAACCCAAACACTTAAATAATCCCAATTACTATCAGGACCCTTACCATGCAAGATTCCCTTTAAAAGCTTAGGTTGGTTGCGCTCACAAACAGGGCAAGCTATACAAACTATTTTGAGCAAAATAAAATTTACAATTAAAATTATTCTTTTCATACTAATTTGAATTTGCTTTAATTTTTAGAAAATCCATTATCTTTTTAATTTCATCAATGGTCACACTTTTTCCTGTGTTTCCCCAAGCTTTTCTCTCATAATTAATAAGGGCTGCCACTTCATGCTCAGAAAACTCCATATTAGTGCCTACGCCGGCCATTACACCATAATCTGCACGGGCATCAAAGCCATTCATAATGATATCTACATACAACTCTAAATTGTCACTGTTGACAATTGTGCTACCCTTCAAAGGAGGAAATGCTCCTTTTATTCCTTCACCATTCTCTTGATGGCAACTCTGACAATGAGCGGCATACAGTGCCTTTCCGTCTACCGTTTGACTTGATGTATCGGCTATAGGCTTTGATGATTTGGCTGTTTTGTATAAAAAATTATTGGGTTTTATACCCTCTGGCAACGGCACCTGTTTTAAAGATTGTAAGTAAGCTACCAGTTGTAACGCTTCTTGTTTCGCAACCACTTTCCCTGTGGCCCCGTTCAAAAATTGTAATGGAATAGATACGACCACATCATCTTTTGATAGGCTGTCCTTTAGTTCAAAAAGCCACTTGTAGGATGGCATAATGGATTGTTTGACTACTGCCCTTGGATTATACAAGTGCATCAAATTCCAATCTCTGCTACTCTGTCTATTACCTACATTGGTCAGATCCGGGCCAGTTCTTTCTGTACCCATTAATGTTGCTGTATTTTGCCAAATGCTCGTTCTGCCTATATTGGCATAGTCGCTTGCCATACCAGGTCTTGAACCAAACATTTTATCCATGTCTACATTACGCACTTGTTGGGTGTGGCACCCTACACAACCTTCACCGATATAAATCAACTTACCTGCTTTTTCAAAGTCAGTTAAAGGCAAGCTGCCTGGAAAAGGAGCATTGTTGTTTTGATTATGAAGTGCCGGTAATATCACTACCATCGTGGTAAGAAACAAAAACAAACTACCCGCTATGATATACAAATTTTTATGGTTGTTAAAAATATTCATTGGATGTATAATTAAACTTTGCTTGTTTCTAAAATTTTTAACATTTCTAATTGAACATTTACTTCTTCATTTTCTCGTTTTGTCATTTTATAAAAATTATAAAAGAAAATGATGTGAGAAATAAACATAATACTACCACCAATGGCTCGCCACAACCACCAATCAAACATCATTACAACACTATCTATAAAAGGTGCATTTTCCATCCACGTGAAGCCTCTTAATGTTGCTCCAATTGACAATGGAATGGTATAAAATATCAGACCAATGAAAGCCATCCAAAAATGGGCTCCCACTAAATATTGCGGTGGTTCTTTACCTGTCAGTCGGGGTACAATAGCGTATATACCACCCCATAATGCAAAGGTGATAATACCATAAAAACCAAGATGGGCATGGGCCACAGTAAAATCAGTAAAGTGCCATATGAGATTTGTAAATTTAAATGCTTCGGCAGTGCCTTGCATGGAAACAACAAAATAATAGATTACCGCCACTAAGAAAAAGGGTAAAGTATAACTACTTGACACTTTTGTCCATTGCCCTTTGAATGTCATGCCAAAATTGATGGTGGCAGCAATCACAGGAATAATCATCCCCATACTACCTACGATACCCACGGTCTGCAACCACCATGGAATTGGAGCAAATGTAAAATGGTGTGTGCCGATCACTGTATAAAATATTATTTGTGTCCAAAAAGCCAATATGCCTAGACTATATGCATAGATTGGTTTATTAATCTGTTGCGGAATAAAATAATACAACAGACCCAACGTGTATAACGTAAACCACATGCCTACGCCTGAATGCATAAAATATCCCTGTACAATAGTTTCACTTACGCCATCTTGCCAAAATGGTAAATAAGCTGTAAGGGCGACTATAATTGTAAAAATTATTGCTGAAATGATATACCAATTTGAAATGTAAATTTCTTTTGTGGTCCGCTTGGCAACAGTTAAAATAAAATTCAAGAAAGTAAGAATAAGTGCACCAGCAAATAATGCCATCACGGGCCAGACATATTCTCTAAATTCACCGCCGCCATTGTTAAAGCCAACCATTAAGCATATCGTACCTAAGACAACCATTAGATTGGTTAATACTAATGCTATCCAGCCCCACTTAATACTATATATCTTGGTGTTACTCACCGTAGGAACTACATAATAACCCAGTCCTATCATACCTAGTGAAGCCCAGCCCCAAAATACAATATTGGTATGTACTGGTCGCAATCTACCAAAACTCAGCCAGCTGATATGATCTGCATCGGGTGCCACAAATTTTATTCCTACATATTCGCCAATCGCAGTACCTGCAAGCAACCAAAATGAAGCGCACCCTAAGTACCATAATATTAATTTTGTAATATCAGGCTCTAAGGCAGGTCGTTTGGTACTTTTCTTTTTTAACGCAGTAAAATGAGGTTCAGGTTTGTTGCTCGTGTTTTGAATAATTCCTAAATTGCTAATATCAGGCTCATTTTCTCTTTGAGATGATGCACTAGGATTTACATCCAACAACTTTGCTAATTCGCTCTTATCTATAGTCGTAAATTGATCAACAAGTTGAGCAGCTAATTTTTTCTGTTGGTTTGCATTGGCTAACCTGGTTGCTGCTACTGCTCTACCGATTGCGTACCAAACACCCAATAATATGGGTATTAATAAAAGTACAATCGTGATCAAAATGCCAGGTTGTGAAAAAATACCATCTCTAGGATTGACAGTAGATTGGGCCGATAATGAATCTGACATTAAAAGCAATAAAAATGCAGTTGATCCATTTTTTATAGTTTTACATACACTTTTATTTCTGCAATCTCCACAGCATTTTTTATTCTTTATATGTTTTATTGTTTCAATTTGGTCCTTATTGAGCGAGGAGATAAATTTTTGTAAATTTAAATTGGGCGTACTATTGTTTTGAAACTTTATCAGTTCAGTTTTAAAAGACAAATATCTTTTAATACTAAAAAATATAGTGGTCAAAATTATTACTAATCCCAAAAATAAATACAAGAAAGTATTCGGTTCTGTAATTAAATAATTATTGTTTGCTTGTGCAACCGATATATTAAACGGTGCCAAAAAAAATAATAATCCCGTTGTTACTTTTTTAATGATATTCATATATTAATACCTTTTTATCTTATATATTGGACAAAATTAAATTTATCCGTTTTTTAAAAAATATTTTCCCGTATCTAGCTTAGAATTAAACTCTCCTATTGTATTCAATTCAATCATTTTTATTAAATTTTTTTTGATTTCTTTATATTCAAAATGCACGGGACAAGGGTTTTTTTCTGAACATGCTTTTAATCCCAAGACACACTCGGAATAAATACCATCACCATCAATGGCTTTTACCACATCAGCAATAGAGCAATTTAAATTTGATTTATCCATATAAAACCCACCATTCGGTCCCTTAATAGATTGTACCAATTTTTTCCTGCTTAGATCCTGCATGATTTTTGCCATAAAATGCTCAGGTGCATCTGTACCTTTTGCAATGTCTTTAATTCCTACACGCAATTCATCCTTTGACTTCTGTGCTACAAAAATCATCGCTTTAATGGCATATTCGCAGGACTTTGAAAACATTTTATTGTAATTGCGAAGCAAAGTTAGACAACTATTTTAAAATAAAAAGAGTTTTTTATCTTTTTTTGCCTTTTGAAGTCATTTTTTTCTAGGGTATTTTTAAAAGTGCGTAGAATGGTGGCCGCCAGTAGAGGCAAGTTAAGTGGAATGGTCCCATATTAAGTTCATTATCTGAGTGTTAGAGCAGCACTTCGGACGAATCATGCCACTGCAACCAATTGGGTAAAAAATTAGCGCCTACCCCAATATTTTCTGGATGAAGAAGAAGGGCCTGTTAGCTAATAGCCATTACGATACTGCACTCAAAGTACATTGCTCCGTCAACGCTTTATGGTTGATTGAGAAATGTCAGATTACCAGCTACCCCATCTTTTGAAAATAATTGGTCGACTACTTCCTTGTTTTGGTTGTTATTCCACCCGGCTAATGCTTATGGCAGACAAGTTGCTTGTTTGCCTCCATTATTGTATCTGTGTTAACTATAGCGGAAAGGTTGTTAATTGAACCTTCTGATTGATTTGAACTATTACTTACTGCCAACAAGAGACCTACAAATAAAGCAGTTGTCAACGCCTTTAGTTTCTGTTATGTTGTTGACAATTGCTACAATGAATAAATTTAAAATTTTGCAAAAAGGTTAGAATCGGTCGGCCAAGCACACATGCGTAATGAGTTCGGTGATTTTGAAGTCGAGAAATAGTATGTATTAGCATTGGGCTTTACAAATTGTCATATTCTTCTTGTCACAAACCCGTTGCTGGGATTCCGCATAAATGTTTCATTTCTACATAAACTAAATTCAGACTGATTCAAATTTTCCATCCTATTTATAAGAAAATCAAGTAGTTAAGTAGGTTCTCATGAGCCTAAATAAGCAAATATAAACGGCTACAATCATTTACAATCAGCTGTAACCGACAGTAATTGATTATCATCCGAATAAGGCATGACGAGCAGTACATCTTTGCATCATCGAAATTAGTAATTGACAATATTTCAATTGACGATTGACGATTTTAATTTAGTACTATTTTAAACACCTGAATTATTAATAATGAAAGAAGCAATACTAAAAAGAAACAAGGAATTGGATATTAAAATTATATATCTAGTAGATGAACTTCCAAATAAAACTTCAGGATGGGCTTTCAGCAAACAAATTGTGCGCAGTGGCACTTCAGTTGAAGCCAACTATAGAGCAGTATGTTTAGCCAAATCAACGGCTGATTTTATTCATAAATTAAAAATAGTAGAAGAAGAATGTGATGAGACCGTCTTTTGGTTAGAAGTAATCGAGGAGGCAGGTATGCTATCAAAGGACCGAATACGGAATCTAAAAAGTGAAGCAATCGAGCTACTTACAATTTTCGTATCCTCCCTTCGAAAAGCTAAGATAAACTCTCTCGCAAAACTTGAAACTCAACACCCCAATTGTCAATCGTCAATTGTAAAATCCAATTTGTAATTTTTTTAACCAATAAATATTTTTATTATGAGCGTAACAAACAATGTCCTTAACAAAGTAATGTTAATGGGTCACCTGGGTCAGGAACCAATGATCAAACAATTTGAAAGCGGGTCTACAATGGCCTCATTTTCTCTCGCCACAGATGAGTCGTATGTGAATGCAAGTGGGAGTAAAATTGAAAACACCCAATGGCACAGATTAGTAGCATGGGGAGATGTGGCGAAAGACATCGAGAGTCAACTGCATAAAGGGCAGAAGGTCTCCGTCGAAGGCAAAATCTCCAATCGATCATATCAGGCCAAAGATGGTACTACCCGTTATGCTACGGAGATTATAGTATCTGATTTTGAAGTTATTGTCAAAACAGAAAAGTCAAAAAACGTAGCCGCCAATAAGTCGGAGTAAGACAATTATGGGCTTAAAAGTTGAAAGGTATGGGACAGTTAGTACATAAAGTATTCTTGATTGGCCAATTGGGCAAAGATCCAAAGATTACTTTTTTTGACAATGGATCGATAAAAGCTTCGATCCTCGTGACTACACAGAATCATTATCAAAGCGAGATAGGCCGATGGATTCAGTCTACTCAGTGGCACCGCCTCATAGCTTGGGGCAGGACGGCGGAATTGGTGATGCAAATGCTGCATAAAGGCACCTTTGTTAAGCTTGGTTGTAGCTTGAGGCAACACCGGGTGGATCTTCTAGATGGTGGATCAAGACTCTACCAGGTGATAGTCCTTGATCAGTTTGATCTATTATTAGATCAATCGGATCGATCGGAGGTTGGCAAAAGGGCTTAATTGTAAATCATTGAAGGTCAGGGCTTGATCTTTTATTTATTGGTCATAAAATGCGGACTCTTGATTGATTCGGCAGTTTACAAGACTTTGGATCTGAGATTAAGTCCTTACCTTCGTTTTACAGCACATATTTAATTTATTCAACTTTAATCAAACTATATCTTATGATCAATAAAGTAACGTTGATCGGGAATCTGGGTAAAGATCCCGAAATAAGACACCTCGAAGGGGGCACTTCTGTTGGGAAATTTTCACTGGCCACCAATGAAAACTATCGCGATAAAAACGGTGAGTGGCAAACTCAAACTGAGTGGCATGATATCGTGGTTTGGCGCCAACTGGCTGAACGTGCTGCCAAAGATCTGCACAAAGGAAGTATGGTGTACATAGAAGGTAAAATCACCCATAGAAAATGGCAAGATAAAGAAGGGCAGGACCGATATTCTACGGAGATTGTGGCCAATACGCTCAGACTATTAGACCGGAAGGATGGCTCTGCCGGTAGTGCTTTCAAGAATGCCTCCACTGAAAATTTCCCATCGGTCGATACTACTCCAGTCAGCAGAAGTGAATATGGCAATGCACCCTCTGCAGAAAATGATGATTTACCTTTTTGATTTGATATGTTTAAAAGTCGAAAAGAAGGTATAATTGTATTTGGCTTTTTAATTTTGGCACTATGCATGAATGGTGGATGTCGTGGAAGAATCGATATCCCTAAGCCTCATGCGTATCCACGGATTGTATTTCCGCAGGGCCCTTATCGCATGATTTCTGAAAGTTATTGCCCGTTGCAGTTTGAATTTCCTACCTACGGTCAGATAGTCCAGACTACTTCTTTTTTTGAGGACAAACCCGCAGATCCTTGTTGGTTTACCATCCAAATCCCCACATTGAATGCTTCCGTCCATTGTAGCTATGGACAGATCAGTCCGGCGCATACCTATGATCGATATATTCAGGACGCTTTTCAATTGCTGTCGAAACATAATATCAAGGCCGAATATCGCGAAGAAACGAGACTGACTAATCCGTTTGGGGTAAAGGGTATGGCATTTGAATTAGATGGGCCTGTCGCTACTCCGTACCAGTTTTATCTCACAGATAGTGTCCGGCATTTTTTTAGAGCAGCTCTTTATTTTAATGCTGCCGTCAATCCGGATTCCACTAAGCCGGCGTTGGATTTTATTAAAAAAGATTTGTTGCATATGCAACAGACCTTTGAGTGGAAGAAAAAATAATGGCCGGTTGTTTCGATCTAGCCTTTCTTCTTTTTTAGGAAATTGTCGCAATATATATTGTATTCTCCAACGCAGATGATGGACCAAACCTATTTCCAATTACCAAGTCCTATTCAAAAAGTGGATTTTGATTTTGGTTGTACCTGTTTTGTAAAACGGGATGATATGATTCATGCTGAAATATCGGGCAATAAATATCGAAAATTGAAATATCTGATGCATGAAGTTGTTCAGCATAACCTACAGGGAGTCCTAACGTATGGGGGAGCTTTTAGCAATCATATTTATGCGACGGCAGCTTTTGCCGCTCAGGTTGGTTTGTCTAGTGTGGGGGTGATCCGTGGAGAAGATGATCCGTATAATCCAACTCTTCAATTTGCAAGGTCTAAGGGCATGAAGCTACACTTTGTATCAAGGATGGATTATAAGCTTAAATCTGAAAGTAACCTCATTCGGCTTATCCAAACCAATTATCCACATTATCTGATCATCGCAGAAGGTGGGGATCATCCTCTGGCTATCAAAGGCGTAGAGGAGACTATTGACGAAATCCAAACTCAAGGTCTTATTGCTCCCGATTACCTTATCGTAGCCGCAGGTACTGGCACTACTGCTGTCGGGCTCTTAAAACGCATGAAGCACTATCAGTGGCATACTAAACTTATCATGATGCCTGCCATTCAAAGCAATCATTTAGTTGAAAAAGTTTGTACCGAAGCCGGTGTCGACCGTGAGCGGGTGTCCTGCGATGATACCTTCAGCCTTGGGGGTTATGCAAAGACGACTAAAGGTTTAATTGATTTTATAACGCAATTCTATAAGACCACGGGTATACCCACTGATCCGATTTATACCGGAAAATCAGTGTATGGCTTACATACATTAGCACAAAAAGGTTATTTCAAATCCGATGATACCATACTGTGGCTGCATTCGGGTGGGTTGCAGGGCATAGCTGCTTATAATTATATGCAAAACAAACAAAAAACGAAGATCAACCTTTTGAATATAAGTTGACCGATGCTATAATTTAAAAAGTATGGGGATTAAGGTAAAATAATCGCATCACCCACATGGATAGTTCCTTTTTGACGAATAAGCACATTTTGACCAAAAAGTATTTTTTTTTGGATCAGGCGATAGGTAGCTAAAGTAGCAGTTGGTTCAGAATTTGTCACTCCGGTGTCTTGATCTATAGTAGGCACATTGCAACGGGCACAAAGTTTGACTCCGTAGAAGGTCACTCCATTTATATTGAAGACATCCATTTCATCTTCCTGATGTGGGTGACCACCTGTAAATACAATGTTTGGACGGAATCGATTGATGGGCAGTGATTCTTCTAAGCGCCCATTGAGAGCATCCATGGCACTCTGGCCTAAGATCAATATGGGGTAGCCATCTGAAAATGAAGTAATCTCTCCGTCCTGTGCGTAGGTGGGGTCTACGGGACGAAGTATCGTATCGTCCATATATACCAATCGGCTTTCCATTTTTAGTTTATTTGAAAACCAGGCATTGATAGATGAAGGGTAAAGTCTTCCTTGGGTTTTATCATCCCATAAGGCGACATCGACAAGAGGGTAATTATTCTGTTGATCCATAGTGATAAAAGGGATCAGAATATTATCTTCTACATTGGCTACCGGGTAAACCAACAAAGTCTGATCAAGGACTTCTACTCTTAGCGTGGCCATTACGGGCGCTTCCCGTTGGGTAATACATCGGCCAAAGTCGTCGATCAACATCCACCTTCTATCGAGATCAAGCCCTCGGATATCCACCGTGGATGATGTCAATGAAATTCCACCTAACGATTTTATCGGATAGATATATAATTCAGATACTAACAATGCCATAGCGGTCATAAAATTAATTCTTAACTAGCAATTCGTTGCAATAACAAGACTAAATCAATGTAAGCAAAGTTAGATTAACTAAGTTTTTGTATTTTCAGGCATAGTATTCAAGCAGTACCGGGCTGCTCCTTATAACTTTTTTATATGCAATGGATTACGATTTGGACTACACCCTGGGACTTGGAGGCTCAGCACGTGAGTGATTTATTAACCGCTCAAGGCATCCCTAGTCATATGATCAATCAAAAAGATTCAGCTTATGTATTGATTGGTGAAGTAAGGATCCGAGTGCCAGATTACAGTGTGGAGGATGCTTGCAATCTATTGGCCATCAATGGCTATATGGAAGATAAAAGCCTATTGAATTAATGGATTCACTGGGTGGATTCCATAGGATGTGAATAAAAGCTACCTTTGGAAATCCAGGTTATGAACAGATCATCAAAACTGCCAATATATCCCACACTTTTGACTGCTAAACAAGCAGGACAAAAAAAACTTGCAGTCTTGATCGATCCAGATAAACTAAGAATAGGCAATTTAGATCGGATCATCAAAGCGGCCAATGATTCGGGCGTGCATTTTTTTCT
>JANOWJ010000191.1:0-7151 GCA_031417835.1 Saprospiraceae bacterium
ATATAGATCGACAAAAACTTTATACACGGCATCACTTCGGTCAGCATCCATCGTAAAAGCCGTGCGATTCCAATCACAACTGGCGCCTAATTTTTTTAATTGATTGAGGATGATCCCACCATACTTTTCCGTCCATTGCCAGGCATAAGCTATAAATTGGTCTCTGGTGAGGTCACCTTTTTTGATGCCTTTTTCTTCGCGCAACCATCGCACCACTTTAGCTTCTGTGGCAATAGAAGCGTGATCAGTACCAGGCACCCAACAGGCATTTTTACCTTCCATACGGGCTTTTCGAATCAATACATCCTGGATGGTATTATTAAGGATATGCCCCATATGCAATACTCCAGTCACGTTGGGCGGAGGGATGACCACACTGTACGCTTCTCGATGATCTGGTTTTGAATAAAAATACCCCGCATCCAGCCATTGCTGATACCGCATGGTCTCGATCTCGCCAGGCTGATACCTAGTTGCTTTTTCCATAAGCGCCAAAGATAAGAAGGTACAACCAATGATGCGAATCGTCCAGTCTCATGGGGTCATGCGTATGGCGGATATGGTTATGACATCACCCACCATACTTTTGATTTTTTGCATCTTTATATTAAAATACCTCTTATCAAATCCAATGGCGTCAATATAGAAGATCTTATCGCAGGGTGTCGTCAAGAGGATCGCACGGCACAACAGGCATTGTATGAGCGATATGCACCTATGTTGCTCGGACTTTGCAGACGATATTTTAATCAAGTCGATGAAGCAGAAGATGTGATGATAGAAGGGTTTTTTAAAATCTATAAAAATATAGAGCAATACGACGGGAGAGGAAGTTTTGAGGGCTGGATGAAGCGGTTGATGATCAATGAAGCCCTGATGGTAATCCGAAAAAAGAAAATAATCCAGGTGGAGTTAAATGATCAGCACGCTGTGGCCTATGACGACACGGCACTCCATGCGATTGAGATCGAGCCTTCGGAGATCATCCCACTACTGGATAAATTGCCGGAAGGCTACCGGACCGTATTTAATCTATATGTGATGGAAGAGTTTAAGCATCGGGAGATAGCAGACCTGTTGGGTATCAGCATCAATACTTCCAAGTCCCAACTCATCTTAGCCAAAAAAAAATTAAAACAGTTGATTGAATCCAAAAAAACAATTAAAAATGAAAAATCATGACCGATCTTGATCAATTGTTTAAAGAAAAGTCCCAACAAATCAGTATCCAACCGACTGCTGATGCATGGAAAACATTGGATAAAAAATTGGGCCGTAGAAAACTACGAAAACCAAAAAGAGGATTTCTCCGAGCAAACTCAATAATTATAACCTGTATTATAATAGGCTTGCTAGCCCTTTGTGTCCTATATGTCTTCATGCATCGAACCCAATAGCCTATGGTAAACAAGACCTTAAAGGATGACCTGATTAAAATGTGATTCTCATTAATCTTTCTGTAGTACGACAGCACTCAACTCCAGGGTTTTAAACGGATGTCTGGGCAACCATTCTTTTTTTTCATTTAAAAATTCGAGCAGGTACGGCACGAACGTATTGTTCATTACATTGCGATGTTTGATATAACACGTCAAGGTATGCGGTTTTGCGCCAACACTGCTTTTTATCTCCAGAGCCGTGCGCGAAAAACGGATTTGTTTTTGCTGGCGTAGGATGGCATAATTAAGAATGTCAAACAGAATATTGAGGTACACCTGATGGGGCTTATTGAGGCTTTCGTTTATTCCCAAAAAATGAGCCTCATCAACATCCCCGTCTTCTATCACCGTATAAAAAGCAATCAATTCACCGTTCAAACTATAGGTATAGACATGAAAGGTATCCTTCAAATTTTTCTTGAGGGTATAAAAATAATTGGGATGTAGATCTATTAAATTAAACTCAGCATGTGTAGCAGTTTGTTTATACAATCGATACATGGCATCTTGACAGCTCTGCACCTCAGACTCTGTGATTTCCTTCACAACGATGCCACTCGCAGCCTTTCGAGCCCGCTTAGCTCGCACTCGATACTTAGATAATAAATCCTCCAAATAATCATCAAAGCACTTCCAATGTGAAGCTATATCTAAGATCATGTTGGGCTGGATTTCAAAACTATGGTAGGTGCTACCGGATAAGATTCGACCGTCTTCAAAACAATCCTTCACAAGGATCACATTTGTATCCCGACTATTGGATTTTAGCCAACCTTGCATTTCTTCAATCACATGTTGATAGATTAGCCCTCGTTGATCAAAATAGTCGGAACTAATATAAAATCCATATGGTCCACTCAATAAAAGATTGCCACAGACCAAAGTATTAAACTCGACCAGCGTAGCCACCAATGTTTTTAATCGAAGATGTAATCTGCAAAAAAAATCTTCATCTTGACCCAATTTGATGCTTTCCTGAGCTTTGAAAAATTTGATTTGGAAACAATAGAAACCTATGGGTCTACGGTGATGATCGAGTAAAGCTGCATATACTGGAGTCAGTCCTATCGGAGGACAATCCTCGACCGATTGCAGAAATGGTTCATTCAATAAGGCAGTCGAAGGTGCTAGCTCTTTAAGCAGGTCCGAAAAGACCTTAACCTTAAAGTCAACCCGGAGGGTGTAGGTGTGATGATATCCAGAAAATTTTATAGGAATGTCATTCATAAATCATTAGTTATGAATGAGTTGTATTCCAATCTGTTCCGATGCCAGTGCTGTCATATCATTCTTTTCTATCGTTCTATATTATCAACCAGTCACCTCGGAGAGGCGAGATCACTTTAAAAGTAGCGGCGAAAATAATAGGGATTTTAATAAGACTCAGAATAAATACTTTGGAGAAGGTCAAACGTAACCGCTGAGATTGGCCAGTCAATAGTCAGTATCTTTGAGGTTCATGCACTTATCAGGACGATTTAAAATGACCAATTGGCTTTTTAGATTATGTATTGCTGTCTGGTCATGTACTTCTATTAGTATGATTTCTGCCCAGAAAGATCGCTGTGGAGTAGATTCCTATTATGCATCCCCATTCATAAAATCAAGCATCAAACCAACGCCAGGGCTATTGGAAACCAGGTCCATTTATACGCTGCCTGTGGTGATTCATATCATCTGGCATACCCCAGCAGAAAACATCTCTGATCTTCAGATCCAACGGCAAATCGAGCGCTTAAACCTGGACTTTAATCAAGATGCTACCGGGCGAAATCAGGTCCCTGCAGCTTTTAGATCGCAGATCGGAAACCCTCAGATCCGATTTTGTTTAGTTACCAAAGATTCGGATGGCAAGCCCCATCCTGGCATCACGAGAACCTATACAGATCTGGAGCAAATCGGGTCTAAAAAAGATGCCCAAGGCCGTTATCTTATCCATTACACTTCTCTGGGAGGGCATGATGGGTGGGACCCCAATCGATATATCAATATCTGGATAGGCCAACTCAATAATGTATTTGGCCGCAGCACCATAGGCGGTCGGATCTCTACTGTGCTCGAGGATGGTATCGTCATCGCTCCCATTTACTTTAATGCCCAGCCCAGTATCAATCTATTGGGTAGGACCCTGGTGCATGAGATGGGCCATTACCTGGGATTATTACACCCCTGGGGCCAGGTCATCGGTGACTGCGACGAAGAGGATGGTATGCCAGACACCCCTCCGCAAGAAGGGCCTTATTACGACTGCCCTACTTATCCTCAAATATCGTGTGAGGTATCCAGCATGTATATGAATTATATGGATTATATCGCGGATGAATGCATGCAATTATTTACCAAAGATCAGACTAAGGAAATGATAGCTGTACTGAACAATTCTAGATCTGGCCTAAAACAATCGGTATCCTCTTGCATGCCTGAACGGGCCAACGGGGAATTGGATAACATCCAAGCATATGTGTCCGATCAATCCGCGGTCATCCGGATCCAAGCTCCTACCCTTTTCGTCGACAAAGTTGATATCACTGTGTTGAATACCATGGGTCAAACCCTGCTGCAAAAAAATACCTATCTGACGCCGAACACCGAAATTTATACAAAAGACTGGTCTCCGGGAATTTACTTTTTATATTTTCGTTATAGTACTAAGTCCAGAACGATAAAATTATTTATTCCTTGAAATCTATGCGTTTGCCAATAGCCTTTATATCTATCCTCTTACTTACGATGGGTTGTACTAAAAAAATAGTCCAGTCCACATCCAGGGTAAAACTTTTGCAAATGGATAAATCACCTTGTTTTGGATATTGTCCGGTATATCAGCTCACAGTATTTGACAATGGTTTGCTCAGTCTGCATGCGCAACAAAATCTAAAGGATCCCGGGACCTACCAATATCAAATGACCAAAATTGAACTAAAACAATTTAAGGCTCAACTGGCCAAGTTAAATCTATCAGCATATAAAGACGAATATCGAGAGCCTATAGCGGATGCACCATCTACCACATTGACTTATTATTCCGATCCGATCAAAAAAATATATACCAACTTTCAATACCCTGATCTCTTGCAAAAATTTACGGATAGTCTTGATCACATGGTGACTAATTCTTCGTGGGAAAAATTTATTGACCTTCGACAAAAAAAAGAGTTCATCATCCATTTGAAAGAAGGCAAAACGATTTCAGGAGTATTGCAACGCTTCTCAGATTATGATCTTATGTTAGGCAAAAGGCTGGACCCTGCTTCGGGTCAATTATGGATGGTGACTGCACAGGTATTGACGCAAGACGAAGAGGAGCTACTTAAAAAATTAAAGTTGGATGTCGATATTCAAGAAGCTCAGACGAATAAAAGGCTGGAGTCAAGATAAGGGAGTTAGCAATGGCTGAACATTATGGGACGATTTAGCGATATCGGGTAAGACCAACTTTGACCTAAAAAACAGGGCACCTTAACTGGTAAACAGCAAAGCACCCCGTATAAACCCCAAAAAACCAATTTGCGAAAGATTCAAGGCTTATAGTCCTCAAATCTTCCATATTTTTAATGCCACGATTTGAAATCTTTATTTCATCTTGTTGGTAAAATGTAGTCGCACTTCATAGTTAAAGGTCGCTCTATAAAGATCTTTTTTTTAACCACAATACTTGATAATCTCATGAAACTAAAAAAAGTCTTTATTTGCTCCAATTGTGGCAGCAATAGTGCTAAATGGATAGGAAATTGTCCATCCTGTAGCGAATGGAACACCTATGTCGAAGAAATCGTTGAAACATCCACAAAGTCAAATAGCCTTGAAAAACAATTTCGGGCAAAACAAAATCACCCAAAACCCATTCCTCTCCTAGCTATAAACGAAATTGGCGAGAAAAGGTTTTCCAGTGCGGATCAAGAATTTAATCGCGTCCTCGGCGGTGGGATCGTACAAGGCTCATTGATCTTGATTGGAGGCCAGCCTGGCATAGGCAAGTCTACTTTGATGATGCAGATAGCCCTCCATCTGAAGTTAAAAGTACTCTATGTGTCCGGTGAAGAAAGTGAAG
This sequence comes from Saprospiraceae bacterium, assembly GCA_031417835.1. Classification (GTDB taxonomy): domain Bacteria; phylum Bacteroidota; class Bacteroidia; order Chitinophagales; family Saprospiraceae; genus JADJLQ01. The sequence goes on from JANOWJ010000191.1 coordinate 5,491, forward strand.
TGCAGATTAAAATGCGGGCTGACCGTATAGGCATCAAACAGGACAATTGTTATATACTGACCGAAACTGACCTTTCCCTTGTATTGGAGGAAATCAAAACCTTGCAGCCAGATCTGGTGATCATAGACTCTATCCAGACTCTTTCGTTACCCCATGTAGACTCGATCCAGGGCAGTGTCACTCAGGTGAGGGAATGCACCGTGGAGATTCAAAAATATGCCAAGGCCAGTGGGGTGCCGTTCATCCTGATAGGCCATATCAATAAGGAAGGGCTGATCGCCGGTCCAAAAGTACTGGAGCATATCGTAGATGTAGTTCTGCAGTTTGAAGGCGATGCCTTGCATGCTTATCGCATCCTCCGTACCAGAAAAAACAGATTTGGCTCTACGGACGAAATGGGCATCTATGAAATGCAATCCAATGGACTCCGCGAAATAGAAAATCCTTCTGAAATTCTGCTCTCTCAGACCGATGAAAACCTGAGTGGAAGCGCCGTATGCGCCACTATGGAGGGTATGCGACCGGTACTACTTGAAGTGCAGGCTTTGGTCAGTACAGCGATCTATGGCACAGCTCAACGGTCTGCGACCACATATGACATCAGACGCATGAGCATGTTACTAGCGGTATTGGAAAAAAGAGTGGGCTTGAAGTTTTCCACCTTTGATGTCTTTCTTAATATAGCCGGAGGGCTTAAAATCGTGGATCCGGCATTAGATCTCGCTGTCGTATCGGCCTTGGTATCATCTATGCATGATCTACCGATTCCAAAAAACATTGCATTTGCAGGGGAGATCGGATTGAGTGGTGAGATTCGTGCGGTCGGTCGTATCGAACAGCGCATTCAAGAAGCAGAGCGATTGGGATTTGGCAAAATCGTAGTGCCTTCCAATAACTTAAAAGGGATCTCCAAATCAAAATACAAAATCAAGATAGCCGGATTTAGTAAAGTCAATGATGCACTTTCGGATTTGTTTGGATGAGCCTATACATTTTAAAATATATACGCAATTCTAAATAGTAGAGTCCTAGGTTGCAAAAAGCAAATATATAAGCCAAATTATTATATTCTGGCTGCTAAAACCAATACTATCAGCCAGAACTGCTATTTTTTACACTGTTTTGGCTGATTACTACTAATCTACTCTCATTTTATCTGGTATGTTTTGCTGTTGGATATGTTCTGGTAACACCCTTTCTTGATACTGTTGATCTCTCAGCTGAGGGATGAATCCGGCTTCGCGAATGGCCTGTTGGATACCGGCAGCAGTGAATCGATAGGGTGCTCCTGCTGCACTCACCACATTTTCTTCGATCATGATACTCCCCATATCGTTAGCCCCTGCATGCAGGCAGATCTGTGCAATTGCTTTGCCTATGGTCAGCCAGGAAGCCTGAATATTGGTGACATTAGGCAACATGATCCTACTCAAGGCAATCATCCGGATATATTCCTCCCCGGTGGTCGCATTTTCAGCTCGGTTGATCCTTTGCAGCAAGGTGCCTTCATCTTGAAATGGCCAAGGAATAAATGCCAGGAAACCCACTGCACCATCTGGTTTTTCAGATTGTACTTGGCGTATTTGAGCCAGTTGTTCCATCCGCTCTTCGATCGACTCTACAGTGCCGAACATCATGGTAGCAGAGGTAGTGAGCTGTAG
>JANOWJ010000192.1:0-118553 GCA_031417835.1 Saprospiraceae bacterium
GATACCCTTTCTCTACTTCTGATACAATCTGAAGTTTAAAGGCTAGGCTATAATCCTTTTGTGTCCGTTTTGTGAAATCTCTTCTACCTGTTTTCATTTAAATAAGTCGATTTTTGTGTCAACTTATTTCAGGACTCTTCATTATTCAAAATAAAAAAGGCAACCTTGCGAGGTTGCCTTTTTATATAGAACAATTTGATGGATCAAATTTTACATCATGCCATCCATGCCGCCACCTCCGTGTGAGTGCCCATGTCCGCCGCCTTCTTTTTCTTTAGGCTTATCATTGACGACACATTCCGTAGTAAGGATCATGCTGGCTATAGAAGCTGCATTTTCGATAGCGATTCTGGTTACCTTAGTTGGATCCAATACGCCAGCTTTTTTCAGATCTTCATACACATCAGTTCTGGCATTGTAGCCTATAGACCCTTTGCTGGATAATACTTTGTGGAATATGACACTGCCATCTACACCCGCATTTTCAGCGATTATTCGTATAGGTGCTTCCAGTGCTTTCTTTACAATTTGGATACCGATGGTTTCATCGTCATTGAGTCCTTTCATTTTTTCCAAACCAGGGATAGAACGCACTAAAGCTACACCACCACCTGCTACGATACCTTCTTCGATAGCAGCTCGGGTAGCATGCAAAGCATCATCTACTCTGTCTTTTTTCTCTTTCATCTCTACCTCGGTAGCAGCTCCTATATAAAGTACCGCTACACCACCTGATAATTTAGCAAGTCGCTCTTGTAGTTTTTCTTTATCGTAGTCTGATGTAGTCGTTTCGATTTGTTGTTTGATTTGGTTGATCCGTGCCTGAATCATTTTATTGTCGCCACGACCATTGACCACAGTGGTATTGTCTTTGTCCACAGTTATTTTTTCGGCCTGACCAAGTAGGTCTAACTCTACATTTTCAATTTTATAGCCTTTTTCTTCAGAGATTACTGTTCCACCGGTTAGGATTGCAATATCTTCCAACATCGCTTTGCGTCGATCTCCAAATCCAGGTGCTTTTACAGCCACTACTTTTAAATTAGCCCTAAGTCGGTTTACCACCAACACCCCTAGAGCCTGGCTCTCCATATCTTCTGCGATCAACAGAATTGGACGACCTGTAGCGATGACCTTTTCCAATAATGGTACGATCTCATTCATGTTGGAGATCTTTTTGTCGTGGATCAGTATAAATGGATTTTCGTATTCTGCAGTCATGTCTTCTGCATTGGTGACGAAGTAAGGAGATAAATATCCTCGATCAAATTGCATACCTAATACTTCTTGAACATAAGTATCAGTGCCTTTAGCTTCTTCTACTGTGATGACACCATCTTTGGATACTCGCTTCATGGCATCTGCGATCAGTTTGCCAATCTCTTCATCATTATTTGAAGAAATAGAGGCTACTTGTTGGATCTTGCTTAAATCATCACCTATAGTTTCTGATTGGCCTTTAAGATCTTCTACCACTTGTCGTACCGCTTTTTCAATACCTCTTTTCAGGTCCATTGGATTAGCACCGGCAGCTACGTACTTCATACCTGCTGTGACCATCGCTTGAGCTAGGACAGTAGCTGTAGTAGTACCATCACCGGCCAGATCAGCTGTTTTAGAAGCTACTTCTTTCAACATCTGAGCACCCATATTCATGACTGCATCTTCCAATTCGATTTCTTTTGCTACGGTGACACCATCTTTAGTAATCATCGGGGCACCAAAACTTTTTTGAATGACCACATTACGGCCTTTTGGGCCCAAGGTCACCTTTACAGCATTTGCCATTGCATCTATACCCGCTTTTAATCGCTCGCGGGCCTCGGCATTAAAACTTATTTGTTTAGCCATTTTTATTTAGGTTTTACTTTATTTAAAACAATTTATTGATTCGTTCTTGATTAAAGGACGACGAGTATATCGTCTTCTCTCATTATGAGGTAGTCGACTCCTTCATGATTCAATTCCTGACCGGAATATTTTCCATAAAGTACAATGTCGCCAGCGGTTACAGTCATTAGGTTACCATCTTTACCTGGTCCTACTGCGATGACTTCCCCACGCTGCGGTTTTTCTTTAGCAGTATCAGGTATTATGATACCACCTTTAGTTTTTTCCTCGGCAGGTGCCGGTTTTACGATTACTCTGTCGTTGATAGGCTTCATGATTGAATATGTTTATTATATGTTTAATAAAAAATTAGATATACTTTCCTCTTATCATTAATAGTGCCATCCCCGCTATCCCTGACATTTTTTCAGTATAGTCCGCTAATCCGCAATAAAATCAATGTAAGCTGACAGAAAATGTCATAAAAACAGATTACCACACCACTATTGACAGGACTATTGAGGCATTGGGGTAGTGGTATCCACCGATCCGGTGCTTACAAACATAGCTGTAATGATGCATAGTATAAATAATGCAGCAATAAGACCCCAGGTTAGTTTCTCAATAAAATCTGTCGATCGGGCCACTCCAAAGAGTTGATTTGCACCTTGGCCACCAAAGGTAGAGTCGATTCCGCCTCCTTTGGGGTTCTGTATAAGTATGGATAATATCAGTAAAGCACTTACTATACCGATAAGAACGATTAATAACGTGATCATAATAGATTTTCAGCCTTTAATTTTGCAATTTTGGCTGCGAAAATACTACTTTTTTCAGGATTTTCTATAATTAGTTTTTCATAAAGCTGTATAGCAAGTTTATACTGCCCTTGCGCTGCCCACAGGTGAGCCAAACTTTCTGAGCCTACACTTTCTTTCCACTCTACACTAGACTGAATCATCTGATTGGTCAGCTCAATTTCAGATGGAGTATGTTGGTTTTGCTGGTCGAGTGCAAGTACTTTAGTCTTTGGTAAGTCTCTTAAATAGCGCACATATTCAGATTCTTCTGTGGGGTAAAGTGCCGTATAACCTATGATTGTGTTTTTTTGGTCAAAAACGAGATTTTCCGGTTGAAAAGCAGGTTCCGGTACAAGATTCACCTCATGTGTATTTTCACGGAATTCGTTTTCTGAAGTTTTAGTATCCACCTCAGGGAGTTCAAAAACGGGAGGGTAGGTCACAAAATCACCCAAACCTTGTAAGTAATTGGCAGCAGCCTGCAAGTCTAATCGTTGTTCAAGATTCAAGTTTTTTTGATAGGCAGTTTCCTGCCCCAATCGACTTTGATAAATCATTTTTAATGATTCCAAATACGGGTATCGATCAATTAACGATTTGAGATAGTCAGTATCATATTGATCCAATGATTCAGGATGATGAATATGATATAAGAGATCGTCTAGCTGCATGGATGCTACAAACAAAAGTAATGAAGCATTACCAATCCCCAAAAGCTTTGTTGAAAATATCCTCTACCAGTTGATTACTGATCCGTTCGATCAAGGCCTCTTGTACATCCAAAAGATTGCTGGTCCCATCGAAATCTTGAAAATAAGAAAAAGACTGACTCCAATTTTTAGTTTCATCGTGTCTATTTTCAAAATCAATTTTGACCCGTATGGTCAATCGATTTAAAGCACTGATATTATCTGAAGTAGGAGCTTGAGAGGACACATTGAAGTCTTCCACTATACCAGAAAAGCTCAAGTCAGGATCCGTTTCTGTAAATTTTAATCTCGATTCTTTTCTGATCTTATCTTTTACTTTTTCTGAAAAAGTAACCGGCAAAGTCACTGGGGCATTATCTGCGCGGCCTTCAAACGGTATGACCGTATAAGTAGTAATTAATGGATCAATGGAGGTACTCTTAAATGAATAGCAGGATAAAAAAAACAGAGGCATGACCGAGATCGTAACTATAAAAAATTTAAGCGTATGCTTTGTTATACCGGCTTGTGCAGGTTTTTTATTCAAGGTCATATTGTTTGATCTTTCGGTACAGGGTTCGTTCACTGATGCCCAGTTCATTAGAGGCTTCTTTGCGACGACCTTTATGCTTGGACAATGCTTTATTGATCATTCCTTTTTCCATTTGTTCGAGTGAAAGGGGCTCTTCTACTACAATCGTTTTGTTATGAACCACATTTGGGTCATTTCTTTCGAGTAAAATGGGCTTATGCACATCACCACCGTTTGTATCTATTGGATACGGCCTGTATAAAGATCCACCGGTCGGAACTTGATTTTCTAACCAAGCGTCAGCATCCTGCGGCCAAATGGCTTCGTGAGGTTTGCCATTGAGGTCGGGCATTTCTAAATTATTCCTTCGGATAAGTTCATAAAAAAGACTTTTCAGCTCATTCATGTCCTTTTTCATATCAAATAAAATTTTATAAAGGAGCTCCCGTTCATCAAATTTAGTTTCACTGATTTTACCTGGTATCAATGAAAGTTGAGTACTGGCTACTACATTAGGCATCAACTGGATCAAGGCGGTGTGGTCAATGAGTCTGTCTTCAGATAATACCGAAAGCTGTTCGGCAAAATTTTTCAATTCACGCACATTACCTGGCCAATTATATTGATAGAGCAACTCTTTAGCTTCTTCAGTGAGTTCTACCGGAGTCGTGTTATATTTTTCAGCAAAATCTACCGAAAACTTTCTAAATAATAAATATATATCTTCTCGTCGCTGTCTTAATGCCGGCACTTGGATGGGTACGATATTCAATCTATAATAAAGATCTTCTCTAAATCGATTGGTATTGATGCGGTCCATCAGGTTTACATTAGTCGCTGCTACCACTCGGACATTGGTATGCAGGGATTTAGACGATCCCACCCGCAAAAATTCTCCACTCTCTAATATCCTCAGTAAATACGCTTGAGTATCTAATGGCATTTCAGCAATTTCATCTAAAAAAATGGTGCCTCCGTCTGCTGTTTCGAAATATCCTTTGCGGTCGCCGGTCGCACCAGTAAATGAACCTTTTTCATGCCCAAACAATTCTGAATTGATCGTACCTGGTGGGATAGCACCACAATTGACAGCAATGAACTTATTATGTTTCCGTTTGCTTAGTGAATGTATAATTTGTGAGAATATTTCTTTACCCGTACCACTTTCTCCGGTGATCAGCACGGTCAGATCGGTATCGGATACCCTCACGGCAGTTTCGAGGGCACGTTCAAGGTCTTTCGAATGACCTATGATCCCAAAACGTTGTTTTATAACTTGATTAGAAAATTGAGTCATTTATGATTCGATAATGTGTCCGAGTAGAGTAGCACTGGTCGCGTGTTCGATTTGTACATAGGCATAGTCTCCGACTTGGTAGCCGGTTATCTTTGGAAATACGATCATTTTACACTGAGAATTTCTTCCTTTAAATTCCAGATCGGATTTTTTTGAATCCCCTTCAATCAATACTTTGAAGATCTTACCGATATCTTGCCTGTTGTGATCCAATGATATTTGGTGCTGTCGCTCAATCACTTCACTTAATCTTCGTTTCTTAACCTCAAAAGGTATATTATCCTTCAATTTTTTGGCAGCTGGAGTGCCGGGACGCTCGGAGTAGGCAAACATGTATGCCATACTATACCGAGCAAAAGTCATTATGGATAAGGTATCTTGATGCTCTTCTTCACTCTCCGTGCAAAATCCGGTGATGATATCAGCAGATATCGTACATTCTGGCAGGATACGATAAATGGCTTTGACCCGATCTATATACCATTCGCGTGTATACGTTCGATTCATCAACTCAAGGATGCGGCTATTGCCAGATTGTACAGGCAGATGAATGTATTTACAGATATTTTCAAATGCAGCCATGGTCATCAGTACCTCATCCGTGATGTCTTTGGGGTGGGAAGTTGAAAACCTAATCCTTAGATCTGGATGTATCAAGGCTACTCGCTCAAGAAGTTTAGCAAAGGTGATTTTCTGTCCGTCCTCAGGGTTGACCCATTTATAAGAATCTACGTTTTGGCCTAATAATGTGATTTCTTTAAATCCCTTTTGATATAATGTGGCCGCTTCTGCAAGGATACTATATAAGTCTCTGCTCCGCTCTCTGCCTCGGGTGTATGGCACCACACAAAACGAACACATATTATCACATCCACGCATAATGCTGATGTATGCAGTCACCCCATTACCATCCAATCGGACTGGGCTAATGTCGGCATAAGTCTCTTCTCTGGATAAAAACACATTGAGTCCTTTATTGCCTTCGTATGCTCCTGCGATCAACTCTGGCAGCGATCGATATGCATCTGGACCTACGACGAGATCCACTAATTTTTCTTCATCCAACAATTGTTTTTTCATGCGCTCAGCCATGCACCCTAAAATGCCAATTAAGGTACCTGGTTTGGTATCTTTGATTTTGTCAAATGTGCGCAAACGCTTCCGCACGGTCTCCTCCGCTTTTTCCCGGATGCTACATGTATTCAGTAGTATCAAATCAGCGTTCTCAAGCTCTCGAGTAGGTTCAAAACCTTGTTGACTCAGTATAGAAGCTACAATCTCGCTGTCCGAAAAATTCATCTGACAGCCATAACTTTCTATGTAAAATCGGCGGCTCAGTGGACTTAAAGGATTTGTCTCCACAGCATATATTTCTCCTTGCCGGGCTTCTATTATTACTTTATCTGTGATCGTTTCCTCAAACATGATTTAAAAAAATGCAAAATTAGGGTTTTTCTGACAAAATGGCAGACTCTGCCTTGATTTCAAGGCTTTAAATTCCGAATTGGAATAATAATTATCAAATTATGATAAATATTTATTGATTATCAATAATTATTTATTGATTTTTGCATAAAAATATTTAGAATGAAAACAGATACTCCTTCAATTATAGATGTACTGAAAGTCGCCACTTGGATTCTTTATGGTGGTAGCATCGTTTATTTTTCCTTGCTGCTTATCCATACGATGGCGCATTTATTATTTTATGACTCATTCCCTACTCTAAAATTAATAACCGACCTACCGGATTTGAGGCAAAAGGACTTAAGCGACTTCATTGGCATCACATCTATCTTATTATTCAGTGCCTCTCTGCACATTTCCCTATGGAAAAAAGTTAAATCAGTACTTGAAAAAGTTAACCTTCAAAATCCTTTTTCTATAAAAATGGTTAAACGAATGGAACAAATCGCATTCATAATGCTGGGTATATATGTGGTTGGTTATCTTGGTGATAGTTATGCCAAACAATTGAGTAAAACATTTGACAATATAGACATTGATTTATCTAAGGATATGTTGTATGCCTTTAATGCAGGCATTATTTATGTATTTTCTCAAGTGATGAAACGGGGTCTTGAATTGCAGGAAGAACAAAACTTAACTATTTAGGGCCATGGCAATTATCGTAAACTTAGATGTCATGCTAGCCCGACGAAAAATGCAACTTACGGAATTAGCTGATATTGTGGATCTTACCTTGCCCAATTTGTCCATACTTAAAACTGGCAAAGCCAAAGCCATCAGATTTACAACCTTAGACGCGATATGCAAGGCTTTACATTGTCAGCCTGGAGACCTCTTGGAGCATCAATCTGAAGAGCCGATGCAAGTGGATTGAATAATCATTTTAAGCCATTAATTATTTAATTTTACATCCATTCTATGCGAAAATTTGGACTCATTGGCTATCCTCTTGGACACTCTTTTTCGAAAAAGTATTTTTCTGAAAAATTTAAAACAGAAGGTATTCAAGATGCCTCTTATAATCTTTACCCTTTGGAGTCCATCGATGAATTTAAAGACTTGGTGTATAGCATCGGTACTGGACTGCGAGGTTTAAATGTCACGATACCCTATAAAAAGGCGGTGATCCCTTATTTAAATGAGTTGTCTGAGGAAGCCAAAGCCTTGCAAGCCGTAAATACTATTTTATTTGAAGAGGATCGCACGATTGGCAACAATACGGATATCATTGGTTTTGAAGAAAGTCTGAAACTTTTTATACCTATTAGTATTGATCATGCATTGATCTTAGGCAATGGCGGCTCTTCAAGAGCAGTCCAATATGTCCTACGCAAGCTCGATATTTCCTATCAGGTCGTCTCACGCACATCAGATGCCCAATTACTGAGATACGACGATCTTGCACCAGACCTTTTATACCGATCAAAATTGATCATCAACACGACGCCACTAGGTATGCATCCGAACGAAGCTCAATACCCTGACATTCGATATGATGCGTTAGGACAAAGCCATTATTTATATGATTTGATTTACAATCCGACGAAAACCTTATTTTTAAGCCGGGGCGAAGCTCAGGGTTGTAAAATCCAAAACGGATTGGACATGCTCTATCGTCAAGCGGAAGCCGCCTGGAAAATCTGGAATCAAATATGATGACATCTACCTATTTAGACTTCGCCAATACAGAAATCGCCTTTGCACACAAGTCAGATCAAGAGCTAAAAGATACTTATTGGCTTTTTAAAATGATGAATAAACCCAATTTGGTGAAAGTGGGGTCTGGATTTGCCCGATTGATGGCGACCTTGAAGCTCCCTATTTTAGATCCTATCATTAAAGCCACCATTTTTAAACAGTTTTGTGGAGGGACTAATTTACTCGATTGTCAATCAGTGATTGACAGGCTCTATAAGAATAAGACTATGAGTATTTTGGACTATGGAGTAGAAGCCCGTGATACCGAGAAAGATTTTGACCTTGCTCTGACCGAAATCATCAAAGCGATACAATTTGGGGCAGCCAATGCGTCTATTCCAGTCATTTCAATCAAAATATCATCTATAGCCCGCAATGAACTATTGGAGAAATGGCAAGGTCATAATGCATTGGAGTCATATGAAGATGCAGAACTGGCCAAAGTAAGGAAAAGAATGCATCGCATCATGCATATGGCCTCGGATATGGGTATTGGAGTATTCGTCGATGCTGAAGAGTCCTGGGTGCAGGATGCCATGGATGCACTCACCGAAGAAATGATGGAAGCATACAACAAAAAGAAAGTAGTCGTTTATAACACGTATCAGATGTATCGCAAAGACAGGATGGATTTTTTAAAGCATAGTTTTGAAAAATCGATAGCACGCAATTATTATCTAGGCGCTAAAGTCGTACGCGGAGCATATATGGTCAAGGAACGTAAGCGTGCGGAAGAAAAGGGATACGAATCACCGATCCATCAAAGTAAGATGGATAGTGATACATCATTTGATCAGGCCATCGAGTTTTGTGTGGAGCACTACGACCGGATCTCATCCTGTAATGCATCTCATAATGCTGAAAGTTGTATGTTACAGACGCGGCTGATCTCTGATCGCTCCATTCCCCGCAATCATAGCCATCTTAATTTTTGCCAACTCATGGGGATGAGTGATAACATGACCTTCAATCTCGCCCATCAAGGTTATAATGTTGCCAAATATGTAGTCTATGGATCGATAGTAGATGTGATGCCGTACCTGATCCGAAGAGCTCAGGAAAATACTTCCATCACCGGTGATGTCGGTAGGGAGCTTGCCTTAGTGACCAAAGAAATGGATAGAAGAAGGATAAAATATAAGAAGTAGAGATTCAACATAATTGAGCGCTGCCATTCAGATTAAATTGCAGTTGCTTTTTCTATTAGCCAGCCCTGATTCACTACACCTTCTGTTGATTTTATATCCAAAATCACTTTTAGTTTGGCGGCTTTATCTTGATACTTGACCTTGCTCAGGCGTTTGACAAATTTGATAAAATTGGCGTATCGCAGCTTTTTAGCTGCTGTGATGTCCTTTTCATGTCGATTGAGGAAAGTCCTGAAACTATCGGCCAAAGAGGCCATCGCCGGCCATTCTTCAACTTCAAAATAAGTAGCGAGGAGCAATACTTTAGAGTCAAGATTGTAAGTTAATTCTGCAAACTCCACATCTTGTAATTTTTCAATGACCAAGTCGAATTTATGCTGATTAAAGTATAACCTTGCCTGGGAAAAAGTAACCAGAGTGTGTTTTTGATCTAGCGGTATAATTTTTTGATATTCTTCAATGAAATTTTCTGTCCAGATAAATTCTTTCGTGCGGATACCAAGGATCACGATGTTCAGAAAGTGTCCGGGATGGAAACTTTTTAACGGGAAAATTAAATCATGTTTCAAGCCATATTTATACCATTGCAATTGCTCACTTCCAAACTTCAATAAACCTTTATTATATAAAAAAGTGCAAAAATTAATCACTTCTTTTAAAATATCGACTGCCTCCTTTAATGAAAATTTATTGAGATGTACTAAAAGATTTTCCTTTAGTGCCTCGTAGGCTTCATCCGTGAACGTGTCTTTTTTGAGTTTATATATTCTATAATAAATGTCTATTTCGGGATACTTTAGGTAGTCGTTTAGTTCAATGATTTCAATAACATCTTTTTCAAGTAAAATTTCAATGGGGACATTAAAATCATGCCTTCGGGTAACTGCATTTACCAGCTGTTTTGTTTTTTCTGAGATATAAAATAGATCTAGAAAATGATGAATGCTTTCTTGATTTGATTTGGATTCCATATTGATGTCAAACTCCAATAAATCATAAAGATTTCGCTCTAATTGAAACTTCTGTAAATAGAATTCGGATGAAATGTGAACCGACTTATTGAATTCAGCTTGGATACTATTTGAAGTGGACTTATACAATGGTTCGATTTGGTGTTCGTGTATATATTGGAGCAGTAGATTGCCAGATTGGAAGGAGTTTGTAGACAATTGTTCAAACGTAAAAAATTTTTGCATTACTACCATGATATCATTACAAAGCTTACGCCATTTAAGATCGTTAAATGGGGTATCATGGAAAATTTTATCCCATACACTTATTTTGTCCAGATGTTCTATTGATCCTGATTTAGTCCGTTGTATGACCTGCTTCAAAAGTAGACTTAGTGCCGGATTCGTATTGCAATATGGCGAGTCAAAAAACTTCTCAAGCCTGCCCATTTCCTCTTTGTTGAGGGTTGTCAGGACTTTTATAAATTTTAACTCTTTCATTCGTTAATATATTAGAAATATATTACATGTAAAAAAGATTGAACTGCAATTTTATACGCATATCAAAATAATTAAATGTGTTAATTTTGTATATAGAAAAAATATATGTTTAGTTTTTTGATTTACAATTTATGACTATCTTTGAATCTGAAATTATAGTCGCTAAGATAATGAACCGGATTGTTAGACTTTTTTGTTTTTTAATTCTAGTTTCTTTTGGTCAATTCATGTTTGGTCAAAATTGGAATTTAACGACAGTCTGTTATCGTGACTTTGTTCAATCTACAGGAAATTCCGTTCTCTTGTCACCTTTGGCAAACGATATTAATCTCAATACACAACCATTATCATTAAAGTCGGTTTCTTTTGTCGAGCACGGTAGAGCACTTATTATTGGTAACAATGTTCAATTTTTCCCAGAGCTCGGTTATCATGGATTAGGTCATGTCATTTATACTGCCTGCGATGTAAAAGGCAATTGTGGTGTCGGAGAAATTTCCATTATGATCACCGATCCTAAAAAGATTAGTTTTAGTGATACGGTTGCTCAAGCTATTTTCAGGAATAAAACTTTCAGCTTTTATCTTTCGGAAATAGATTTTCAATTGAATCAAGATCCAAAATTTGGAAAACTTGAAAAATTAAATGATTTTCAATACTATTATATTCCTTCAGGTCCCGTGGGCGCTGTTGAAAAATTTGGTTTTAGCAAAGGGAATAAACATTCAAATTTTGAATTGACTTTGATCGATAAACCTTCGTTCAATCAATTTTTAATGGATGATATTATCTATTTAAATAAGAATACCTCTAGATTATTTTCAGTTACCAAAAACGATAATAGCAGCAGCGGTGCACTTGTCATTACTTCTTTCACCCAGCCTCTATCAGGGACTCTTTCACTAAATGGGGACAATACATTCACGTATACTTCTACACTGGACTTTGATGGCATTGCAGAGTTTGAGTATACCGCTTGTAATCCCCAGAGTTGTGAAACAGCGAAGGCCTACCTTTATGTGAGTGATTTTTTGCCACGGGAGGACTTGAATCCTTTATTCAGAGTAGCGGAAGGAAGATCTTTGGTCATTCCTTATGATATTCCGGTTCAGGATTATGAATTTAAAATTCTCAATCAACCGAGTTTTGGCTTATTAGATTTTTACAAAGGCAATACGACAGTTAATTTACAATGTGAAAGCAATACCAGTTTTAATCCATTAGTTTATACTCCTCTTCCTGGATTTATAGGTACTGACCATTTTATTGTCAATTTTTGCCTCACCACCGGCACTAAACAATGTGCTCCAATCAAAATAAAAGTGGAGACATATGCTGAAGTTGGTTGTATCCCTACTTCTGAATTTGTATGGCCAGGTGATGCAAATGCAGATGGTTTAGTCAATTTAAGAGATGTAAATAGCATCAGTAAATTTATTGGTTCCACCGGACCAGCCCGACCAAGCGCGTCAACAGATTGGGCAAATCAATTATCTGCATCATGGAGTAGGCGAGAAGGCATTAATGCTAAACATGCTGATGCTAATGGTGATGGTAATATCGATCAAAGTGATGTGCAGTGGGTGATCGCCAACAATAATAAGTCCCACAAGTTAGTACCCCAGGGTATTTACCAATTATATCCTTCGACTTCTTCGGCATCACCATTGGCTAAAGTAATAGCACCTGGCGATGATGCCATTATTTACCTTGCTTTTGGCAATGATCAAAATTTGATATATGATGTTGAGGCTATAAGTTTTGATCTGGAATACAATTCTGAATTGATTAAGCCTGAAGACATTATAGTGGAAGTGCTAGAAAATTCTTGGTTTGGTTACGACAATGTGATTTTAGACGGTAAATTAAATAGCCCGGGCAGCTTGAGTGTAAATTTTGCAAGCTCTCGTGGCAATAGTAGAAATGGTTTTGGCAAAACTGTCAGAGTCAGGACTAAAGGAGGGCCAATTGTATCACATGTAGAAGGATTCAAAATTCCAAAAGAACTGCCTTTAGAATTTGCGATTAAAAACATCAGACTAGATCAATTAAATGGTATTGTTTTGGCATTTCCTGATACAAAGTCCACCGTCATAATTGACTTTGATAAAAAGCCTATCCCTGCTGTTGGTATCAGACAATATCCCAATCCGGCCTCACAGTATGTCATCATCGAATCTAATAAATCAAAAGATTTTATTGAGCGATTTACAATGACCGATCTTGCAGGAAGGATTGTGATTGAAAAAAATCTGGTACCCAGCCACCAATTCAGACAGTCTGTTTCCCATCTCCAGGCAGGTATCTATTTTTCCCAGGTAAAAACTACTTCAGGCACATTTACCCAGAAGTTGGAAATTAAGAAGTGATCCTAATTTCATCGCAATCGATCCATAGATTTTACGATTTTTTCATCCTTTCGGATGCCTCTGTACGCTAAAAACAGACAAATCAATCCTACGATAGGCATAAAAGCCCCTAGGCCAGGAGTCAGTGTAGCTTGATGGACAGATCTGATTTGTAGAGTAGGTTGCAGAAAGCTATATCCACCGATCACATTTCCAGCTAGGATGAAGACCACAGCTAGGATCACAAATTGAATTTGTAATCGCCTTTTTTTAAATAAAAAAATAGCAACTATACAAAGCAGTATAGCCAGCCCTATTATCACAGTCGAAGGCAGATTTTCTTGGGTGTATAAAAGCCCATCTTGATATAGACCAGAGGCCTCCGGTACAGAAGTTTTGACTAATGGATAAGTCAACATTAAAGCAAGGGCTGTAGCTGCAATTAACAAAAAAACAGTCTGAATTCTTTGGACCATAGTCTTAATAAAATATTAATTACACGAAGATAAGGTGTTTACGAAATAAGGCTTAGCCTTAGCCGGTAACTTTTTATCTTGGGGCGGCGTTTAGATTACTACATGCGGTTGAAGTACATCCTATTATTTTTTTTAGCATGGTCTGGGATCTTGTCTTTGACCCTTGAGGCTCAACAACCTACGGTCGCACCGGGTGAAGAAGAGGTGATCAAAATCCTGCATGCTGACTATACTTATTTGGAAGCCAAAGCCGGCGCAGAGCTAAAAATACTCAGTGGTACGGTACAGCTCTATCACGACAGTAGCTTTTTGTATTGTGACTCGGCTAGGATCGATGGCTTAAATGTCATGGCATATGGCAATGTGGTCATCCGGCATAACGATACGGTCCAGATTTTTGCTGACTCCCTCCGCTACAATGGCAAACTCAAAGTCAGTGACTTATTTGGTGAAGTAATCCTGGTCAGTGGAGGTCAATCCCTTTATACACGCCGATTGCACTATGATTTGGATAGTTCAATAGCATCATATACGACACCAGGCACTCTAAGGACTAAAAACACTGTTCTTAAAAGCAAAAAAGGCTATTTTCATGTCCGGCAGGATATGGCTTATTTTTACGGTCAAGTCCAAATGACGGACCCTGAAATCCAGTTGAGAAGTGATTCTTTACAGTTTAATACTAAGACCCAGACAGCCTACTTTATTGCTCCGACTTTAATGGAAAAAGCTGATCGTAAAATTTATTGCGAAGGTGGGTATTACGATGTGGATGATAAACTCGCATTGTTTACGGGCAATCCACAATACCTCGAAAATGATAAAAAGGCTTCCTCCAAAACCATGCTTTATGATGGCGCTGTAAACGAAATAAAGCTAATAGACGATGTCAAATTTGTCAGTAAGGCGACCTCTTTAGAAGGCGATACATTATTGTACAATGAAAAGACCAGGGATATGACCATTTTCGGTACCGGGTTCATCACAACCCCCGATGGAACAGTGGAGTCTACAAAGAAATTGATCTATAACGAATTGACTCAAGTATTTATCACAAGTGGAAGGTCGGCTTTACAAGACAGCACGAATAAATTGGAGGCTGATCAAATCATCAGAGATGGGGTCTCAGGCAATCTAACGGCTATAGGAGATGTCCATTGGCTAGATACGGTCCATTCGGCATTCATCCGATGTGATTCAATGTTTTTAGATAAAAAAAACAATAAGGTCATCGCTATTGGCAAAGGTCGACAGCCTTTATTTAAATCGTTTGCCAACATAAATGATACGCTTTTGATGCGAGCAGATACATTAGTTGCGCTCCAGGCGGATACGATCAGTAAAAGCAGAATCATCTTGGCCTATCGTCATGTGCAAATCCTGAGATCGGATATTCAGGCGGTCTGTGATTCGATGGTCTATAACGAAAAGGACTCTTTGTTTACACTTTATCACAATCCGGTGATTTGGTCTGATACTTCACAGTTTTTTGCGGATACGATCCGATTGTTGCAGTCGGGCAATCAGATCAAAACATTGTTTTTATATCAAAATGCAATGATCATCAATTCCCCGGATCTGAAGTATTTTAATCAAATCAAGGGTCGCAACATCCGGGCTGAATTTGATTCCTCCCGACTGGCCACCGTAGATGTACTAGGCAATGCCGAAGCTGTTTACTACATTTTGGATGATGAGCAAGCATATATTGGTGTGAATAAAATCATTTGTAGTCATATCCTGGCTAGATTTGAGTCCAATCAAGTTGACAAGATTTATTTTTTTACGCAGCCTAATGGGACCATGCACCCTATGCGTGCCGTAGATCATGAAAAAATTAAACTTAAGGGATTCAAATGGCATTCTGATCTCCGCCCGGCATATAATTTGTTTCTTACAGAGCAGATTGTACATTTGCGTTAATATTGCTATGGATCGAATTTTGATTGTTTTTTCGCTCTTCTTATTTACTTTAAGTCAGACACATGCAGCTGATCAAGCACTGGAAGCCTTTCGTATGGTAGAGCAAAAAAACTATGAAGGTGCAGCTAAAATATATGAATCGCTGATCCAGGTCCATGGGGCTACCAGTGATTTGTGTTTTAATTTAGGTACTTGCTACCTTTATCTACAGCGTACACCGGAGGCCAGAGTGTATTTGGAACGTGCATTAAGCTATCAACCGGGCAGTGAAAAAATAAAAAACCAATTGCGCTACATTAATCAACGAATAGAACCCAAGATTGAAGCCTTACCCGCTTTTTTCTTATACGGTGGTCTGGTCCGCTTACGAGATATAGCGTCTAGTCAGATTTGGGGCTGGGTCATGCTGACCTTGGCATTCGTATGTGGGGCATTAGGCATAAAAAACAATACCAAAAAATCCACGCACGTACTTAAATATGTCAAGATAGCAGGGTTTTTATTTGTAATTACATCTTTAATATATCTCTCTCGTAAACAATTTGAATACCAAGTCAGTGCAATATTGATGACCAATAGTCCGCTGAAGATAGCTCCTGAAGTCAATAGTCAGGAGTTGATCCCATTAGGAGCAGGCACGAAGATGCAGGTGATCGACAGCCTGGATGGATGGTGGAAGGTACAGTTAGAGAATAATGACCAAGGATGGTTACCTAAAGAATCTTTAGCAAAAATCTGATTTCAGACTTTGATTTTTTTTATTATTAGGAAAAATATCACGGATACATAGTTAGTTTTGTCTTGATGCTGGATCGAGTAGCCATACTGATGGTATATTTTTTAATATTGATTTCTTGTCGGAAGCAAGAAACCAGATTCCAACGAGTCGATCCATCTATTTCAAATATCACCTTCAATAATCATATTACAGTCTATGATTCTTTTAACATCCTCAATACTGAATTTATTTACAATGGCAGTGGAGTGGCGATAGGTGATCTGAATGGCGATGGTTTGGAGGATTTGTATTTTGCTGGTAATCAAGTCGATAACGCGTGTTATCTCAACTTAGGTGATTTTAAATTTAAAGATATCACCACAATAGCAGGTGTGCAGAAGAAGTCTGGTCAATGGTCTTCCGGAGTAAATATCATTGATATCAATGCGGATGGCAGAAAAGATATTTATGTATGTAATACTTTGATCAAAGATCCAAACAGCCGCAGAAAACTTTTATTCATCAATCAAGGCAACCAAGATGGGATCCCAATTTTTAAAGAAGAAGCAGAACTTTTTGGGTTGGCGGACACCACACATGCATCTCATGCTCAATTTTTTGACTTTGACCGGGATGGAGATTTGGATTTATTTATCGGTACTAATTTTATAGAGCGTTCGGTGCCAGGACAGTTCGTTAAAAATTTAAATGAAGATTGTAATCTTAATTGTGATAAGTTGTATCGCCAAGATAGAGACAGCGTAAGTCACCATGCTTATTTTACTGATATATCTATGGCTGCAGGACTTAGCCTTAATGGCTATACCCACAGCAGTCTTATCTATGATTTTAATGAAGATGGTTGGCAAGATATTTATATTGCCAATGATTATTTGAGTGATGATCTTATTTATATCAACAATAAGAATGGTACGTTTACCAATCAAGTAGCTCAGATATTCAGACATCAATCATCATCTGCTATGGGCAGTGATCTAGGGGATATCAATAATGATGGTCAAGTAGATGTCATGACCGTGGAGATGTTACCTTTTACGAATCTCCGTAAAAAGACCTTAATCGGACCAAGCACGTATTCCTCTTATATTTATATTAAACAGTATGGGTATCAATACCAATACACCAGAAACACTCTTCAGTTAAATCAAGGTTTGAATCCTGTCACAAAATTTCCGGTTTACAATGAGATCAGTTTTTTAAGTGAAGTACACGAGACAGAGTGGAGTTGGGCTCCACTATTTGCTGATTTTGATCTGGATGGATTTCAAGATTTATATATTACGAACGGATTCCCAAAAGATGTAACAGATAGAGACTTTGGGGAATATAGAAACGAAACCAGTAATCTGATATCGCAGTTGGATTTACAATATATGATACCTGAAGTCAAGGTTTCTAATTTTATGTTTCAAAATAACAAAGATTTAAAATTCAACGATGTATCCGGTCAATGGGGGTTAAGCATCAAATCATTTTCTAATGGGGCCGCTTATGGGGACTTGGATAATGATGGTGACCTTGATTTAGTAGTCAATAATATCGATGATATGCCTTTTGTATATCAAAACAATACTATCGGTAAAAACTCGTCCCCCCCGGAGTTGAGCTATGTCTCCATTATATTACAGGGTTCAGGATTAAATACGGAAGCCATCGGTGCTAAAGTGCAGCTATTTCAAGCTAACTCTGTTCAGTCCAGATCTGTATTATCAAGCAGAGGTTATTTGTCAAATTCGTCTAACAAACTAGTATTTGGCTTTGACTCCAAGACAATCCTTGATTCAATTAAAGTCTTTTGGCCGGATGGGACTATTCAAATTTTTGATACGTTGATCTCAAATCATACTGTCATTTTGCAACAAAGCACGGGCCTACCGACTTCTGTTGAAATCAAGCCTTCACATCAGCCTCTCTTTCGGCCCCTCAGTGCAACTGGATTAAAAATGCACTACAAACATGATGAACGAGATTTTATTGACTTCAATATTCAAAAAACGCTGCCACATAAACTTTCACAATATGGAGTACCGATGGCAGTCGGCGATGTCAATGGAGATAGCCTAGAAGATCTCATTTTGGGTGGTAGTGCTCACCAAGATGAAGTACTTTTTCTTCAAAAAAAGGATAATAGTTATGTTCAATCATCCTTACCTCTAAAGTCATTGAGAGAGCGAGAACGAGAAGATGCCGCTTTGGTTTTGTTTGATGCTGACCTGGATGATGATTTGGACTTGGTCATTGCCGGGGGATCGTATGAAAGCCTGATGGCTGACCCTCAGGCATATCAGGTTCGATTGTATCTAAATGACGGCGCAGGTAATTTTATCAGGGATACTTTAGCTATTCTCTCAGATATCAGGACTTGTGCATCGACAGTGCGAGTAGCCGATATTGATTCGGATGGGGATCAGGATATTTTTGTCGGAGGCCATGTATTGCCCGGCTATTATCCGAAAGCGGATAAATCATTTGTACTCCTGAATCAATCCAAACCGGGACAAGTCCGATTTGTGGATGGTACAGCACACATAGCCCCACAGTTAAATCAAGTCGGCATCATCAATGACGCTCTGTTTACAGATTATAATAATGACAACAAACCTGACTTATTGTTAGCGATAGAGTGGGGGAGCCTTACCATTTTCCAAAACGATGGTAAAGAGCTCAAGAAATTGATCGACCCCGTGTTAGATCATAATACCGGGTGGTGGACTAGTCTCACTTCGGGGGATTTTGACAACGATGGAGATATGGATTACATCGCTGGCAATTATGGACAAAATGTATATTTTAAATGCAATTCGAAAGAACCAATTTCTATTTATGCTAAAGATTTTGACCAAAATGGAAGCCTGGACCCTTTTATATCTTGTTATTGGCGTGATACATTGGGCACTAAAAAAGAATATTTCTTTCACGGCAGAGACGACATGATCAAACAGCTGATTTCATTGCGCCGAAAATTTAAAAATTATACAAGTTTTGGACTGGCTACCGTAAACGATGTATTTTCTCCAGATGAGCTAAAAGATGCCCTGGTATTAAAAGCTACTAATTTGCAATCAGTCATGCTACGCAATGATGGCCAGGGACATTTTAAGATGAATGTATTGCCCCAGCTAGCGCAGCTGGCTCCACTATATGGTATGATATCGGCTGATATCAATCAAGATGAATACTTGGATCTTATGATCACTGGCAACGATTATGGACTTGAATTAGTCCAAGGCAGGGCTGACGCAATGCAGGGCTTGGTATTGATCAATGATGGTAGAGGTGGGTTTCTGCCATCCTCAATACAGGAAAGCGGTTATTTCGTCCATGGGGATGCCAAATCTATGGTTCGATCCAAAAATGGGGTGGGCAACGATCTGTATTTTAGTATGCTCAATTTGGATTCTTTAGTAATTCATACCATGA
Organism: Saprospiraceae bacterium; assembly: GCA_031417835.1. GTDB lineage: Bacteria > Bacteroidota > Bacteroidia > Chitinophagales > Saprospiraceae > JADJLQ01. Next base: position 19,822 of record JANOWJ010000192.1, read on the forward strand.
ATCGGCATTACGATTCATATCAGGTTAATAGCCAAGAATATAGTGGTTCAGTAGAGTTTAAAAACGGTACAAAGCGACGGCTAGAATTTTATAGAGGTAATTCATTTAAAGGCCAATCCAGCCAATGGCAGTCCATTGCACCCAATGCGGCTAAGACGATCCTTCAAAATGTAAGAACCAATTCTATTCGATCCATAAATAATTGAGTATTTTTGGCGTATTAATGGATCGAGGTCGCATCATACTCAAACAGCCCCGTTTTAACCTCACTCTCCTCAGATTAGCCCATCAATTGATCGAAAATTATGGCAATTTTGAAAATACCTGTATCATTGGTATCCAGCCTAGAGGGGTTGAACTGTCAGATCGCATCTATACATTGATTACAGAGTTGATCCCAAATCATCAAGCGAAATATGGCAAATTGGACATCACCTTCTATCGCGATGATTTTAGATTGCGCAAAGCTATTAAAGCCAATGAGACAGAGATGGATTTTGTGGTAGATGATCTGCGGGTTATCTTGATCGATGATGTGTTATACACTGGGCGTACCATCCAGGCTGCTTTGACAGCCTTGAATCATTTTGGTCGCCCTTGTAATGTAGATTTATTGGTATTGATCGATCGCCGATTTAATCGGGAAGTCCCTATTTCAGCTGATTATATTGGCTACACGGTCGATGCAGTGGAGGAGGCTCATGTCGTCGTGGATTGGGATTTGAATCCATTGAAAAACGAAGTCCGGTTGTATAAAAAAAAATTGATTGACTGAATATGAGTGATCAAGCGCAATTGAGTACTAGACATCTGTTGGGGATCAAAAACATCACTTCCGCTGATATAGACTTGATATTCCACACCGCAGACGAATTTAAAGAAGTACTTAATAGACCGATCAAACGAGTACCTACACTCCGAGATGTGACGATAGCTAATATTTTTTTTGAAAACTCTACCAGAACAAGAATATCTTTTGAGTTGGCTGAGAAACGACTTTCTGCAGATGTAATCAATTTTTCTGCCTCATCTTCTTCGGTGAGCAAGGGGGAAACTTTACTGGATACTGTCAATAACATCCTGTCTATGAAAGTGGACATGGTAGTCATCAGACACCCTGCTGCCGGAGTGCCGGTGTATTTATCTAAACGAATAAAAGCCAACATTATCAATGCAGGCGATGGCACGCATGAACATCCTACGCAAGCCTTGTTGGACGCCTATTCTTTAAAAGAAAAATTAGGCAACCTTCGTGGCAAAAAAATTTTGATCGTCGGTGACATTTTACACTCAAGAGTCGCACTGAGCAATATTTTTTGTCTGACCAAAATAGGGGCTCGTGTCCGGGTATGTGGACCTCCCACATTAATACCCAAACACATCGCATCTTTAGGCATAGAAGTGAGTCACGATATCAAAGCAAGTTTGAGATGGTGTGATGCGGCTAATGTGTTGCGTATTCAACTTGAGCGCCAGGAGATACCTTACTTACCGTCTTTACGGGAGTATGCGCAATACTATGGTATAAATGCCGCTATGCTCAATGAAGTGGATCACCCAATCATCATCATGCACCCCGGTCCAATCAATCGTGGGGTTGAGCTCTCCTCCGACGCAGCAGACTCCAATCAATCCATCATATTGCAACAAGTAGAAAATGGCGTTGCGATCAGAATGGCGATTTTGTATTTATTAGCGAGTAAAAACTAACCTATAGAAAATAATATTCATGGAAGTAAAAGACTTTAATACAGAGGTAGTTGATAAGAGCTTTGAAGTGCCTGTAGTTGTAGACTTCTGGGCACCCTGGTGTGGACCTTGTAGAGCTTTAGGTCCGGTGATTGAAGCATTAGCAACTGAGGCTAATGGAACCTGGATACTGGCAAAACTAAACACGGATGAGCATCAGGATATTGCTCAAGCTCTTAATATCATGAGCATACCTGCCGTGAAAATGATTTTTCAAGGCAAGATTATTGGCGAATTTGTGGGCGCATTATCCAGACCACAGATCATACAGTGGCTCGTAGCACATTTGCCGGGTGAAGGTGAAGTGGCGGAAGAGGTGGAAGACAATACAGAGGTGGAAGCTCATCAAGAGGATGTAAAACTGCCAGAGCCTGATGAAGTATTAGCTCAAATCCACCAAGTCCCTGATCCTGAGTTTTTGATGTACCTGGAAGATTACTTAATACAACATCCGGAATCAGAAAAAGCCAAAGTGTATCGAGCTTCCCATTTGGTATTTTCTGACCCTGATGAAGCGGAGGCGTTAACACAATCAATTAAAGAAGGCAATCCACTATTTGACCTGGTTCAAGATATTCGCACTTTAGGTTCATTTTTTATTGCCGTTTTTGATGATTCGAAAGCTGGATCCTTATTGACCTTGGCTCGGGAAGATATAGACCATGGTCGGGCTGAACGGGCTATGGAACGAATCATAGAGTCAATGCATCTCGATAAATCGTATCAGGATGAACTAGGCCGTAAAACCGGAATTGCGCTTTTCCACATTTTTGGTAAAAATCATGTGGTCACAAAAACACAGCGCAAGTATTTTGACATGGCAGTATATTGATAGCATGAATCTTGAACAATTGCGACATTACTGTTTATCAAAAGCGGATACCAAAGAAACGCTACCTTTTGGGCCTGACACTGTAGTCTATACCGTCCGGGACAAGGCATTCGCTCTGACAGGTTTGGATAGTGAACGACCTAGGGTAAATCTCAAATGTGATCCAGATTATGCAGTGGAGTTAAGAGAACAATACACCGGCATCATCCCGGGATGGCATATGAATAAAAAACATTGGAATACGGTGTATCTGGATGAAGATGTGAAAGATAAAATCATTCGGGAGCTCATCGATCATTCATATGATATGGTATTGGCCAAGATGCCAAAACCTAAAAAAAAGTAAAACCAATTTGGATCAAAATATCTTAATTGTAGGCCAGGGATTGTTGGGTACTTTATTGGGATCGGTACTAGATGATTTGCAGATCAAATTCCAAATAATAGATCAATTGCGGCCATATGCTGCATCTCGATTAGCCGCGGGTATTATTCATCCCATCAGCGGTAGACGCTATGTCAAATCATGGAATTATGATCAATTGGAGACTGAATTTAAAGCGTGTTACACTCGCATTGAAGCAAAGCTGAATTCCAAATTCCTGTATGATCATAATGTACTGCTCGCAGTGAACTCTATAAAGGAAGAAAATGATTTGATGAGTCAAGCCAATCGGTATGCATACGAACAATTGATTCATCCTTTTGAATTGGATCAGGATATCTTATCTCCTGGGCTAAGAGGGGTGTATGCGGTCAAGTCATATCGATTAGACATCTTGCTGTTATTGGACTTATTTCGTAGTGTATGGTTAGCCTCCGGCTATTTAAATGATACAGCCTTTGAATACCAGAATTTGAAATATTCAGCAGATGTATGGCACTATAATGATCAGACTTTCAGTCATGTCGTTTTTTGTGAAGGAGCAGCTGTCGTGAACAATCCATTTTTTAAAAATATACCCATCGTCCCTAACAAAGGTCAGATGATGTGGATTGAATCGGAAGGTTGGTCATCGCAGCATACTTTAAAGCATCAATTAATGGTATCAGGATACGGGCAAAAACATTGGGTAGGGGCTACTTACGAATGGGATTATAATCAAGTCGAGCCTACTCCAGAAGGCCAAGCAGTTCTTGTAAATCAATTAAATAAAATGCTCAAAGGGAATTATCGGATCATTAGTCAACATGCCGGATTGAGACCGACTGTGTCTGATCGAAAACCAATAATCACATGCCATGCTGACCATCATAATATGTGGTCCATAAATGGTCTTGGGACAAAAGGATCTTCAATGGCACCCTATGTGGTCAATCGATTTATAGATCTGTTGGCTCACCCAGACAGCAAAAACGAATTTGGTATTAACCGATTATTTAAATAATTTACAGAATAATTTACCAGCTTATGATACGAAAAATACTTACAGGTCTATTGTTTGTCTTGATAGCAATTCAGTTCATTCATCCAGCTAAAAACAATTCAAATATCCAATCAGCTCATTTGAATACATTGTATCCTGTACCTGCGGAGGTAGCTAATACATTAGCAGTAGCCTGTGATGATTGTCATAGCAACAATACGCGATACCCCTGGTATTCCAAAATCCAACCTGTGTCGTGGTGGTTAAATGATCATATCATAGAAGGAAAACGCCGTTTAAACTTTTCAGAATTTGCTAACAGAAGGTTAGCTATCCAGAATCATAAGATGGAAGAAATCATCGAAATGGTCAAAGAAGGGGAGATGCCTTTGGACTACTATACTTGGCTGCATGGCGATTCAAAATTAACCCCCGAACAAAAACAACAAATTATCGGGTGGGCGGCTGGAATCATGGACACGCTAGCAGCAAAATATCCTGCAGATAGCCTGAAGATGCCTAAAAGAAATTAGATCGTTGAATATTAATCCTGACTAGGATTTATGCTTGAGCTACAGGAGCCAAAATGTGGACGAAAGTCCTATCGTTTTTGCCCTTTTTGTATTGCACTGATCCATCAGATAATGCAAACAAAGTAAAATCTCTACCTACGCCGACATTAGTGCCTGGGTGGAAGCGGGTGCCACGTTGGCGCACTATAATACCTCCGGCTTTGACGATTTCACCACCAAACTTCTTTACACCAAGATATTTCGGATTGCTATCTCTACCGTTTAATACTTTACCTTCCCCTTTTTTATGTGCCATGGTCGATTATAATTTTAAGCGGTGATCGAATTAATCTGAATTTGAGTGAATTGTTGACGGTGACCGTTTTTTACTTTATAGCCTTTTCTTCTTTTCTTTTTAAAGACTACTACTTTATCCCCTTTTACCATATCTGCTAATACCGTCGCAGTGATTTGGCCTTGGATCGTGGGCATGCCAACTTCTACAGCCCCATCTCTATCGATAAGGAGAATTTGGTCAAAAGACACACTGTCGCCTGTCTTTGCATCCAGCCGGTGGACAAAAAGCTTTTGACCTTCTGTCACTTTCATTTGTTGACCGGCAATAGTTACAATTGCATACATATTGCTTTATTTTTAAAATTTAGAAGCGCAAATATAGAGCTTTTCGTCAAACTATACTAATAATTTAATTGAATTGTAAGATAGACTATTCCGTTGATTTCAAATTGATTAGCTTGGGATGAGTAGTTTATGGACCAGATCAGGCACTCCTACCGCGGCTTTCATCGGAATGATATGAAGGTTTCGTCTTTTTTTCAGCTCTACCGAAATATGAGGCATTGGATCAATATAATAAATCTCTGCATGGGGTCTTAGATAAGCCACTAGTCCTGCAGCAGGGTATACTTGGAGAGATGTCCCGACGATGACACAAATATCTGCATCGTGACATAGGATGGCTGCCGACTCCAGCAGCGGGACCTGTTCCCCAAACCACACGATGTGAGGCCGAAGTTGACTCCCCTTTTGACAAAGCTGACCGAGGAGAAGATCATCGGCCCAAGGATAGACCAAGGCCGGGTCTGCTATACTCCTGACTTTCAGAAGCTCACCATGAAGATGAATAATATACGAACTACCGCCTCTTTCATGCAAATCGTCTACATTTTGAGTGATGACACTGACTTCAAATTTGGATTCGAGACTTGCCAGGGCAAGATGTGCTTCATTCGGTTTTGCCATCATGAGCTGCTTCCTTCGCTCATTATAAAAGTTCAATACCAATTCTGCATTTCTTTCCCACGCATCAGGTGTAGCTACATCTTCTACCCGATGACCCTCCCATAGGCCATCGGCATCCCTAAAGGTTTTTAATCCACTTTCCGCGCTGATCCCAGCTCCGGTCAATACTACAATTTTAGTCATATGCTAAATTCAATGAATAATGGAGTGAAATGCTTTTCCAAGATGGTCTATCAAGTCAGAAGCGATCAATGACTCATAACTGGCGCCGGCATAGGCCAAGTCACCTGCAGTACCATGAACAAATACTCCGATTAAAGACGCAGACTGACTATCGTAGCCTTGGGCTAGAAGACTCGTCAGGATACCGGTGAGCACATCACCTGCACCTGCAGTAGCCATACCCGGATTGCCAGTAGAATTAAAATGAACGGACCCATCAGCAAATGCCACGGCAGTATACGCCCCTTTTAAGATGATCGTCAAACCATATAATTGCGCGGAATGCCGCAGTACATCCAACCGATTAAAACAACTGGAACATTGACCAAAAAGTCTATCGAATTCTTTAAGATGGGGCGTTAAAATGGTGCCGCTGGGTAGTTTATTTAATAATTCAGGATATTGACTCAATAAATTGATGGCATCTGCATCGATCACCATCCTTCCTTGATAATGTTGGATTAACTCATGAAAAATTCTGTGGGTTGATTCTTTTTGATCAATGCCACACCCCACTCCTACAGCATCGAACCTCGAGAGATCTAATGGTAAAGATGACCAATAATAACTGTGCTGATCTACTGATGCCATAGCTTCTGGCACACTGGTCTGAAGGGTCTGGACCAAGGACAACGGGATGTGATTGGTGAGTAAACCGACTCCGCTTCTCAGACAGGCTCTGGCAGATAAAATAGACGCTCCACCTTTTCCATAGCTTCCATTGATGAGTAATGCATGGCCATACGTTCCTTTATGGCTAAATTTTTTTCGTTTATTGATCAGGGACTTGATCAGTTTATGTTCCGTTAGGTAATAATATGTGGCGGTCCGTGCTGAAAACTCCTTGCTAAGGCCGATATCGACTACCTCCCAAGTGCCCGTGTACCGTTCGTAAGATGGCAATAAAAAACTAAGCTTAGGCACCTGAAAAGTGATAGTGTGAAATGCTTGTATAGCGGATGTGGTATGTTCACCCATGTTGAGTCCAGATGGTATATCAACGGATACAATTTTATAGTGCAGCGTATTTAACCAATGAATCAAATCTTCTAAAGGTCCATCCACTGGACGATTGATCCCTGTACCCAATAAGGCATCAATAATAATAAGTCCGGGTGCCAATTCAGGAAAATCATGGATGTCAATGGTATCCAGGGGTATGTGGCCAAAGTTGGGCAATCTAAGCAGGTTAGCTACAAAATCTGGCGACTTAGGCTGGCCCCAATCGGCCAACCAAACGGTGACATCGTACCCCATCATATTTAAGATCCTGCCTATGGCAAGCCCATCTCCACCGTTGTTGCCCGTGCCGCAAAAAACGGCTATAGGAGATTCAACTCCAAACTTGAGTACGAATCGTTGCACAAATGCATTGGCAGCACGCTCCATCAATTCTAATGATGAGATTTGGTAATGCTCCAAGGTATCCTGGTCCCATAATTTGATTTGTTCCGCAGAAAAGAGTTTCACGATGTACGATATTTTAGCTTGTGAAATTATAACATTTATGATCAATACTTCCCTATGAATAGGATTGAGGGTAGCACCACCATCTAGTCAAAATGGCCCAAAATCCGATAGGCTTGGGGATAAAGATTGTTGAGGCGATTAGGCACTGCCTTACACCATCCAAGCCCAAGCCCCTGGTAGGTAACTAAATGATACCCGCGCTGTGCGGTCTCATTCGGGATACTATTTTTTTTCAAATAGGATATAGATTGGTTTAAATCTAATGCAATACTGGGTATGTGGTCCGCAAGGACTATGGATTGACTAAGGCCATGATCAGGAGCAAAATGGCCGGGTCTAAAGTGGCCAAGCGGAATGCCTGCCCTGACGATCCGCAGCTTATTACTCAAATATTCGAGAGCCTCTTCCATAGTTGGATCTATCAAGTGATAGATTTCTTTATGTATAAAACAGCGGTATTCTTCGGATTTCAGATATGTTCTGGCATCGTCAGGTATGGGACACCAATCCAAGGGCCTTCTAGTAAAGCCATGCTGACCTTCGCCACTTTCTTTTTGTAGACTAGCGAGGAAGAATCCTTCCCCTCGGTCGATATGAGGATAAATTTGGTAACCTGCATTCGCACCAAGCTCTATTTTAGTAAGTCCACTTTTTTCAAGTTCTGCTATGATTTGTGAACTCATACCATAGGAGGACATGTATTGTATTTGTTGGATGTTTTCAGCTGGGTTGAACGTGCATGTGGAATAAATGAGGTGGCCTCCGGGTTTTAATGCCGACATGGCATGATTTAATATTCGCTGTTGTCTTAATACACACTGATGCGCTTTATCAGGCGTCCATTCCAACCTACTTGAAGGGTCCTTTCTGAACAACCCCTCACCAGAGCATGGAGCATCGACTAGGATTAAGTCAAAATAGTCAGGAAGCTCCTTTAATCGGTCCGGATCCACACTCGTGATGATTTGATTTGAATAGCCCCATTTGGTCAAATTATGCTCTAAAGAAGACAATCGGCTTTGAATAGTTTCATTACTCACCAATAGACCACGACCATTTAAGATGCTTAAAAGCAGTGTACTCTTGCCGCCTGGAGATGCACATAGGTCCAAGACCTTTGGTTGGTGAATAGAATCAATGGCTTGCCTCACAGCCGCCTCGATCGACATGGATGAAGCCTCTTGTACATAATATGCTCCGGCATGAAATGATGGGTCGAGTGTAAATTTTGGCCTTGCATCGAGGTACATCCCATAACTACTCCAGGCTACAGGGGTCAATGAATACCCTGTCATAAAATCATGTTTTTTATGAGGGTGTAGGTGGATGCTGACCGGCGGCTCCTCAGTCAAACTATCCACAAATTGTTGAAAAGAATTACCTAACTGATCGTGCATTTGCTGCTCAAATACAGGGTGCAATGGGATATACCCTGGGGCCTTCATAACTATAGGTTTTTAGACTTTTTATCTAACCCAAATAGTGGTCCTGACTTACTAAACATGTGGTCTACGCGAGCTGATACCACAGGATCTACTTCTAAGACAGGGGCGTGATGTGGTTTGATGCGAGCATCTATAATCATAGGACCTGTACAACCCCAATGTTTGTATTGGACAGATGCGCCTACTCCATATATATCGTGTGAAGGATTGGATCTGGTGAAAGTAACCCAAAGAAAATTACTCCAATTAGCTCCGGTAAACTCAGAGTCATCACATAATACGATCCATGCTATACCAATTAAATGGTTTGCATCAAGATTAGAAATAAATTGATGCACTATGGATTGAGCAGCTTCATAAGTCGTAAAAGTTGGGGATTTTATACACAGGATCCCTTTGTGAAATAATACTGGGGTATTAAATCCTAGGCTCAACGTTAGATTTTCAGGAATACTTTCCGCAAGCGACCTGACCGGATCGCCACAACAGGCCATGATAACTTTTGATCCTGCATTCCAGCCTTGGCCAGAGTAATCCAATGTATCTACAGTCGTCTTGGTGATAAAATGCAAATCCCGCTCAAATCGGACTCTGCTCAAGAAGTATTCAAAGAAAGAAGGATAATGATGTATATCTACCTTTTGATTAGGATCTTCTGCAAGGATGATTAAATACTTAGCTAGAGAAGTTTGACCTGATCCCAGTATTCTGTTGGCAATGGTGAGAATTTCTTCTGGTTGTCTTGTCCTGAACGGCATATATCGTTCTTGACCTATAGCCAATAACAATGGATGAACCCCTGCTACATCTACTGCATGCATTTGCCGTAGTCCCGGAAACTCTTTTGGTACCAGTTCTTTTACGATTTCATGTATCAGGTACCCAAAAAAGGAATCTTCTTGGGGTGGACGACCCACTACGGTGAAGTGCCAAATCGGATCTTTCGAATGGTACACTTGATGGACATTCAGTATCGGAAAATCATGTTTTAATGAATAATATCCTAAATGATCACCGAATGGTCCCTCAGGCTTTTTACGTACTTTATCTATGGTGCCGGTGATCACAAAATCTGCTTGATCAGAAAGATAAAAGCCATCTTGAATGCTGTAGCTAAATCGCCTACCATTGAGTAAACCTGCAAAAGTGAGCTCAGAAAGATCTTCGGGTAATGGGAAAATCGCAGCGAGAGCGTGCGAGGGAGGTCCTCCTATAAATACACTTACTTTAAAAGGTTCATCGGAAGTCAGATATTGAGTATGGTGGACTCCTATGCCTCGATGCAGTTGGTAGTGAAGTCCAACCTCCTGATTAGGCAAATAATCATTTCCCATCAATTGAATTCTATACATGCCTACGTTTGCACGCATGACATTGGATGAGCCAGGTGGTAAAGACCATACTTGAGGTAACAATACAAATGGTCCGCCATCCTTGGGCCAGGATATGATCTGAGGAAGGTCTTGGATCTGGCATTGATGGACCATATTGCTCTGCCATGATTTTCTAGGTAAGGCATATCTGGCTTGTAGGGCAGCAGACAAATAGTGCCAAGGCTTTTTTAAAATAAGGCTCGGGTCATTCCTAAGTTGACCAAGAGCTTTAATCAATGGAAGGGTATCTTTAAATAAATATTCTATTCTGGATCTGGTACCGTATATATTGGAAACGCCTGGAAATTTACATCCTTTTATGTGCTCAAAGTATATCGCAGGTCCACCTACATCATGTATTCTACGATGGATTTCTGCCATTTCAAGATTAGGATCGACTGGAACTTTGATCCTGATGAGTTGGCTTTGTTTCTCTAGATCATTTACACAATGCCTTAAGGTTCGATACACCCTGCAAAAATAGACCTTTTGATCCCATTGGTCTCAATTTATTCACACGGTCCAAACAAAAACTATATCAGCGATTGAAGGGTAATTACGGTTTTTTTAAGCTCGCCTTCTCTGGAATAATATAATTTGATTTTTTTACCAGCATTTCGGGATAATGTGGTGATGATTTGATCTAACGTGAGCAAATTAGTAGATAGCCCTCCAAATTTTTTCAAGATATCACCCTTTTTTAATCCGGCAACTTCACCTGGTGAACCTGGAAGAATAGAAGAAATAATATATTGTTTTAATTCATGGCCGGTGGCCAATATCTCTAATCCACTTTTGTCGACTAAAAATTCTTTTGTTAAATCTTTAATAGGATTTAAGTACATCAGATTTTTTTGATAATCAATATAAATGTCAAATCGATTCAACAATTGATTTCCGATGAGCCCATGTCTGAGTGACCGTTGGTGTTCTTCTTGAACTACGACCGAAGAATCCAGATTTTGAAAACTGGTGACAATATTGGGGAATTTGAACGTTTCTAATTTCAGCTCAGTGATTTTGCCGATATGGCCTTCGAGAAAGCCGCCTAATCCTTTACCAAGTTTACCTGGAATATTTTTAGCTGGCGGTTCAAAATCAGGATGGGAATTTGAATACAGCAGCAAAGGTAATCCGGCTCCGGTGTCCACGAGTAGTCTTACCGGAATCTTATTATTATTGATGGTGAGGATTGCATTCACAAAAAGCTTACCGTTTTGTACTTCGATGGGTACTTTGATAAATTTTCTATTGATTCTAAAATTGTTGTGTTGTATAAAAGACAATTTCTTTGATTTGAAATTAATATGGGTCACGTAGGTCTTAAAAAAACTGCTGCTGATAATGCCATCGATGTATAAACCGGTCAACTCATCCAATTGAAAGAAATCTTTTTCTAATACCAGGATATCCTGCTTATAGGATATCGTAGGGGAGAGCCCAAACCCCACACCGCGGGATATCAAGGCATACATTTCTTCCGATTGGTCGGCACCGATGAGCTTGATGCGACGATCATAGGTCATACCCAGAATATCTGAATATTCTTTTTTGAGCAATAATGTATGCTCAGCCCCGGTATCGAATATAAAAGTGAGCGGGAACGATTTATTGAATAACGCCTTGAGTAGAATAAAATGATTTTGATATTGAAATGGGATATCTATTTGTTTTTGTTTACCTATAATTTCGAACCGATTCAATACAGATTGGGCATGGCCAGAATGGCTAAAAATCATGAAAAACAAAAGGAAAATCCTCCATTTGGGGTTAGATAGATTCATATCAAGTACAGTTAAACAAAGGTTATTAAATCATAAACGCTTAAAATTAGCAATCCGTACACCATTTGTTCCAATTTATCCTATGCAAAAAGCGCACAAATAGGGATCAAAGTGGAATTCTTAAGTTTTAAAGCAGGTCTAAAATAAAAATGCCAATCCGGGAAAACCCGGATTGGCACTATATCACTGATCGAAAAACGATTATTTTTTAGTCACCTGGACTTCCACTCGTCGGTTAGCAGCTTTACCTTCCTCCGTTGCATTCTCAGCAATAGGAGTGGCTGAGCCCATACCCGCAGTAGCTATTCTTTTGCCACTGATACCTTTGTTTACGATATACGCTTTTACTGATTTGGCTCTGGCCTCAGATAATTTTTTGTTTTTAACTGCATCACCTGCATTATCCGTATGACCTACTACTTTCACTTCTACTTTAGAAAAAGCAGCTAACACAGCAGCTAATTCATCCAACTGAGTTGATGATTCTTCAGTCAATGAATCGGAACCTGTTTTGAAGTTGACTCCGTCAAACGCAAATCCCATTTTAGGATCAACCTTGGCTGTAGAGTCAGAAAAGAATGAAGCTATTTTATCTGTAAAGCTTCCTTTCTTAGCATTCAACTCCATGCCACCGGGCAAAGTAAATTTGCTGAAGGTAGCAGCTATGCTATCCTCCATACGCTGAGTAGCTGCAGCAGCAGCGTCAGCAGCGGCTTTAGCTGCATCAACAGTCTCTGTGACTGAAGATGGTGTGTCCATAGTCTTATTACAACCTTTGCGTCCGAAAAAGAAAGCAAGAGCACCTAATAATACTAGCGGCAACAACCATTTCAACAAGTTGTTCCCTCCGCCACTCGCATTGCTTGATCCACCAATAGAGGATTTAGAAGCAGATGAAGTAGAAGTATTACCCATATTGGCCAGACCTAATACACTGCTTAATGCAGCAGGTACGCCTTTAGAAATGAAATCTCGCTGAGTGCCCAAAAGATTTTTCAACCCTAAAGCATCGAGTGCTTTTTCTTTGATGTATTTAGCAATGAAACCCATTAAGAGGGGAGCAGCCATCTTTAATAAAGATGAAGAAGATCCGGTCTTTACACCAGCTACATTAGATATAACATCGACTATAGAGCCTAATTTATCACCAACTAGAAACTTTAAGATGCCACCGCCGCCATTCATCAAGCTGTCAGTGCTCTGACCACCACCAAAAAGTCCACTTAGATTGCCTAAGATGCTACCATCGATGTTATTTGATTTTAAAAAATCGAGAACACCTCTTGCTCCTGATTCGCTAGAAGCCTTTCCAGCCAGACTACCCAATAAAGTGGGAAGAATAGATCCTACTGCTTTAGTGGTATTCGATTCAGATTCGCCTAAAAATTTGCTAGCCTGACTTGCCAGTTCACCACCGACCTGGGATTGAAGCATTTCAAGAAGATTGATAGCCATAGTTTGTTTTGATTGATATGTTTAATTGAAAAAAAAATTGTGAAGAAAAACCAATTAAATTGGCGGATATTTATTGAAGATCAATAATTTGAGCAACAAAAGTAATTCTGTTTGTTGGCTTAATGTTAAAAAAATTGTAAACAAATTGTAAATTATAGATAATGTTTAATTGGGGAATCATAGGATTAGGTAGAATTGCACACAAATTCGTACACGAACTCCATCAGACAAGTTTAGGCCATGTAAGTGGCGTAGCCTCCAGAGATTTGGCCAAAGCCAAGTTATTTGCAAATCAGTATGACATTGAACATTTTTATGGATCATACGAAGAATTTATAAACCTTACCGATGTTCAAGCAGTTTATATCGCAGTCCCTCATCATTTACATGCGAGGTATACGCTACAATGTTTGCAACGAGGTATACCAGTACTCTGCGAAAAACCATTTACGATCAATCGCCATGAGTTAATACCACTCATAGAAATAGCTCGAAAAAACAAAGTTTTTTTGATGGAAGCTATGTGGACTCGTTTTATGCCACACATCAAGTGGATCAAACAAATGGTGGATCAACAAGAGCTTGGAAAGATCTTGCATCTCAAGGCTGAATTTTGTTTTAAAGGAAAAGAAAGGGCTCAACTGCAAGGAGTAGAACGGTTGATAAAAAATGAATTGGGAGGTGGTGCTCTTCTCGATATCGGCATTTATCCACTTTTTCTTTCGTATCTCTTACTGGGTATCCCTAGCGATATCAAAGCGGAGGCCAACATTATAAATGAGATAGATGAAAATTGTCTGGTGCTATGTCGCTATGAAGATGGGGCTACAGCCTATCTGGAGTCCAGCATCACCTGGGAGTCGGCCGGGCAAGCTGTGTTGTATTTTGAAAATGGCAGCATAACTCTACCATCAAAATGGCATGAAACGAATCATCTGATCGTGCATAAATTCGGACACGAACCAGAGCCAAAAACATGGCAGTACCCCTCTAGGGGATTTTATTATGAAATGAAAGAAGTGCAAGATTGTGTTCTAGCTGGTAAATCGGAAAGTGAATTGATGCCGCTTTCGACCTCGCTGGATATCATGACACTCCTGGATCGAATTAGGGCGATTATTGGATTGACTTATCCTGCCGATCGAATATGAAAATTTTATTAGCACTCAATAGTTTTAAAGGATCAGGTTTGTCGTATGATCTCAATCATGCATTGAAAAAAGGGCTCAAGCGTTTTATACCGGCTGCTCAAATTTCTGTTTTCCCGATATGTGATGGGGGTGACGGGTCTCTGCACTCACTCCACCATCACTGTGGGTGGCAAAAAGTGAATGTTACCGCATTCGATGCTATGGGCCAACCTATTCGAGCCTATTACCTATGGGCTAAGAAACACCAATCCGCATATGTAGAATTGGCGGCAGCGAGCGGTCTGGCAATCCTTCAAAAAACGAAATCTAATATATTTAAGGCCAATACTTTAGGCACCGGATATTTAGTAAAAAATGCAATTGAAAAAGGAGCTTCCAGGGTCGTATTGATGATAGGAGGAAGTGCGACCAATGACGCGGGTATCGGCATATTGCATGCCTTAGGTGTACGATTTTTGAGTGGGGCCGGCAAAGTATTGGATCCAATCCCATCCAACATATCAAAAATATCAAGAATAGAGGATTCCTATTTAAGCGGATTGTCAGCTGTAGAATTTGAGATTTGGACTGATGTAGCCAATCCGTTTACCGGGGCTCGTGGTGCAGTAGCTGTCTATTCTGCCCAAAAAGGAGCATCTCCATCTGACCAAGTAGTACTGGAGAAATCTATGCTGCACTTTGAGGAGCTTATCCGATTGAAGTATAATATAAAATTGAATTCGATCAAGGGTACTGGTGCGGCTGGCGGTGTAGCTGCAGGATTAAAACCCATCCTTGGTGCTACCATCAAACAAGGCACAGGTGAAATATTTAAACTAACCCATTTTGAAACCCAAGTAGCCTCTCACGATCTCATCATCACCGGTGAAGGCAAATTAGATGCACAGTCGGCGTACGGCAAGTTAATCGATGGGGTGATAAAAATGGCCCAAAAATATCATAAACCCGTGATCGGGGTCTGTGGATCATTAGATCTGTCGGAGAAGGACATTAAGGCCATTGGTTTCCAAAGCGTTTTTTCTATCGTACCAGGTCCTGTGAGTCTGGCTCAGTCAATGCAGAGCACATCCAAATATTTACAACATCTAGGTTTTAGGATAGGAGGTATGCTGACCTTATGGCCCCACTAGGTTATTCTTCTTCATCGCCGATCAATGTCTTGATCTCCATCTCTATGTTTCGCAATTTGGATTGGCAGTATTTTGTAAGATCTTGGGCTTGTTTTATTTTATCTGCTAAGAGATCGATCGATACATTTTCTTGTTGGATATCGCGAATGATTTTATCCAAAGCTGTTTTGGCAGCTTCGTAAGTCATGTCTGTCTTGATCGGTTTTGGATTAGCCATAATTTTTTATTGAGCGATGCTTTGTATTGACCCTTTAGCCAACCTTGTTTCTAATAGATCTCCCGGTTGGATCGCTGCCTGATCTTTGACCAAAGTGCCGTTTTTCGTCGTAATGCTATAGCCTCGATGCAGGAGAGCTATTGGGTCCATTAATTGTATAATTTGCTCGAGATTATTCAGGTCTTTTTGATGGTGCATTATTAATTGCCTAGGGTAGTCCCTCAGACTTTGATGGTGCTGTTTCAATCTGAAATGTTGAGATAGGATGGATTGAATGGCCAGATTGCGAATCGTATGTTTTACGGATTGTATCTGGCGGGTCTTTACTTGAATGATGGTGCGGGCAAAAGCTTCAAATGACCGCAATCGTTCGAATAATGAAGATTCAAAGGCAAGATTATGGTCTATGAGAAAGTTAGCTACTGCCGTTGGAGTTTTGAGGCTGGTATGAGCGACCAGGTCAGCAATAGATTGATCTATGTCGTGGCCTATACCCGTAATCACCGGATAAGGCATATTAGCCAATTCTGTACATAAATTTAAACTGTCGAAAGGAGATAAATCTAATTTAGACCCTCCACCTCGTATCAAGATGATAGCATCATACGGAGTTTTTTCCTTGAGGATATCACGACACGCTTTTATAACTTCTCGTTCTACATTTTTACCTTGCATGGCCGCCGTAAATAGTTCACATCGAAATGCAAAGTCGTAGGCATTTTCCTGCAGGTGATTGATAAAATCCTGCATTCCAGCCGCTTTGTCGGAAGATATGATAGCGAGTCTTTGTAAAACGACGGGCAGGGGTCTGCTTTTGTTTTTTTCTAATAAGCCTTGCACTTCGAGTTGAGCCAGGATCTCTCTTCGCTTGATCTCCAATTGACCTACCGTGTAGGTAGTGTCTATATCTTCAACACTTAATTTAAGTCCATAGCGCTCGTTGTAATCAATTTTAGCCTTTAAAAGTACTTGCATGCCCTTTTGAAGCAATTGATGTAAGTGCGGCCCTGTCTTATGCTCGATAAACTTAAGATTGCGATACCAAATAGCTGCATTCGATTGAGCTATAATTTCATCCCCAGTTGTTTTTTTTTCAATAAGTTCCAAGTAACAATGTCCTCTCGAAAAACTTACATTGTTGATCTCCGCTCTGATCCAAACTGGCTCATTAAAATTAAGCGCGATGACTTGCCGGATATATTCATTGATTTCGAATAAAGACAGCGGAGTCAATGGATTGGATTGAGGTAGGTATGTCGACTAGGATTGAAGGGCTTCTTTTACCAACCGAGCAGCATCTTTTAATACGATCGCCGACCGTACCCGCAGTCCAGACTCATCTATTATTTTTTTGGCTAGCTCTGCGTTTGTGCCTTGTAGCCGTACGATGATCGGTACTTTTATTTCGCCTATATTTTTGTAGGCATCTACGACACCTTGAGCTACACGATCACACCTGACTATGCCACCAAATATATTAATCAATATAGCCCGTACCGCGGGATCTTTAAGGATAATCCTGAATGCTTGCTCCACCCTCGCAGCGTCAGCAGTACCACCGACATCGAGAAAATTGGCTGGCTCGCCACCGGATAACTTGATGATATCCATAGTAGCCATAGCTAGTCCTGCACCATTGACCATGCAGCCCACGTTGCCATCCAGGCTGACATAGTTGAGATTATAGGCTTTAGCTTCCACTTCCGCAGGATCTTCTTCGTCGGTATCGCGCATTGCCTCCAAATCTGCATGTCGGAACAGGGCATTTTCGTCAAGGGAAACCTTGCAATCCACTGCGATGATATTGCCCAACCCATCCCGAAGGCAGGGGTTGATCTCAAATAAAGTAGCATCAGATTGCACAAAAGCATTGTAAAGATTGCCAATGAATTTGACCATATTTTTAAAGCTATCTCCTTCTAGGCCCAACTTGAATGCAATATTCCTGGCCTGAAATGCTTGAAGGCCAGTCAATGGATGTATATACTCTTTATGTACCAAATGCGGCGTATGTTCTGCAACAGCTTCGATATCCATCCCTCCCTCGGTAGAATAGATGATCACGTTCGCCTTTTTTTCACGGTCAGTGAGTATAGACACGTAATATTCTTTGCAGGATTCAAAGGTGGGTCTAAATGAATCTTCAGCTATCAGTACTTTACGAACCAACTTGCCGGGACCCGTCATGCCTCCAGCGGTCTGTGGAGTCTTCAGCATCATGCCGATGATTTGCTCAGCTACCGTAGCAGCTTGCTCTCTTGTCTTTACTACTTTGACACCACCTCCCTTGCCCCTTCCTCCTGCATGGATTTGAGCTTTTATGACCGCTACTGGTGATTGGGTAGCTAATGCGATTTTGTCATAGGCTATCATAGCTTCGTCTACGGTAGTAGCGATATAGCCCTCTTGGATAGCTATATTAAATTTTTTGAGTAACTCTTTTCCCTGATATTCGTGAAGATTCATATGTTGATTTTGTTCTAAGTGCGAAAATAGGTATTATTGAAACATTTATATCTATTTAAAGTGGTCTTTAGGCGTTCAAAATTTTTAAACAATTTGTCATGGATGAAAAAATAGTGCAACGACTGTTGAATGTATGGCTGATGAAGTTTTATTATTTTTTCAAGTTGCCCGGTGCATGGTTTTTTGGGCTCAAACTTTCGACACTCGATCAAGAGAAAGCAGTTGTAGAAATTCAGTTTAGCTGGGCTACTAAAAACCCATTTCAATCGATTTACTTTGCCGCTTTGTCCGCGGCGGCCGAACTATCTACCGGTAGCATCCTGTTGGCAGCATCCGAGGGCAAAAACATATCGATGTTGGTCACACAAATGCAAGGTCGTTTTATCAAGAAAGCCAAAGATAAAATCCGCTTTGAATGTAAGGATGTTCAAAAAATATTAGCTGCCATGGAAGTGGCCCTGCAAAACCAAGAAGGTGCTACAGTATCAGCGATGACTACCGGAATCAATCCTGATGGGGTAGTGGTAGCTGAATTTACTTTTGAATGGTCTATGCGTAAAAAAAGAGCTTAACTTTTCAATTTAATACACAACCAGTTTTTTGGTTGAAATACCTTGGGTGGAAGCTAGCACTACAGAATAGATACCCGCCTTTAGATGAGCCACATCTATCTGCTTGTTAGAAAAACCACTTTGATACCGCTCTTTTAATCCCTGATAAACTAGTTTACCCTGTATATCATATATCGTAAGGGTACCTAGGAATGGATTGATATTATCTAGGTTAATGGTAAGGAGTTGACCATGATGGCTTGGATTGGGAAACATATGAAAACTTTTAACCTCAGGTATATCTTGTACAGAAGTCAATCCGCCCGCCTTGAAGGTAAATCTTGGTGGATCTACAAAACAAGTGGAATAGTCATTATACGGTATGACTCGCCAATGGTATGTTCTGTTTTTAGTGAGTTTAAATATAGTTGCTTTGCTTTCTTTAGTCACAATAGATTCCACTAAGACCTCAAATGTCGGTACAATATCATACTGAATTAAATAACTGCTGGCACCCGGTACATCTTCCCAGTCCAAAAATACTGTGTCTGGACTTACAGTGGAGCTGCCATTAGCCGGTGAAACTAGCTTGGCAGCAGTGGTGATTACATTTATATTGGCGGGTGATGTACCTCGGATATCACGCCGACCAGAGCTATTAAAACTAGCTAATGCAGCATCTCTTTGTTGATTCGTAAAGATATATTTTGAACATCCAAAAAAATAGTTCATAATATTATTGGTTTGCGGATTCACAAGCTTTCCATTGGGATCTTTGGCGGTCAATGAATAACTACAATTATTACTACCAAAATTATAATCCGCAGGAGTGTCGCAAAATCCATCACCTACATTTTTTACTCCGCAATTAGAGCTATCTGCGTACTCATTTATGGTAAAGCCATCCGGTGCTATTTTATTGACCGGATTACCATGTTTGACCGGATCCCATGCTTCTTGATCCCAGCCATGGAATGTATGCGGTAGACTGAGGTAATGGCCTACTTCGTGAGGTGCTACCCGCACATCAGCCATGTATTCCTTCAGCACCACTAAGTAATCATTGGTAGATGCCGGAGGACCTATATAATATCCGGCTACTCCATCGGTTATCTTTTGGGTTACATAAATATTGAGCGCTTTACTGTCTTTGTTTAACTGCATTTGTAATGCTCCCCCACTAGATCGAGGCGTTTCGGCTATCGTGGTATTATTGATGGTACGTAGGTCTTTGATGTAAAATTGCAGATCCATATTGGCATAAGCCAGGTTCATCTGACACATCATTCGCAGGGCATTGATGATGGTCGCACCGCCAGTACCATCGTTAAGAGCAACCAGATTGATACGGACAGGTATATAATTAACGATTCCGCGTTGAAATTTAAAATTTTTAAATTCTTCCCGGTTTTTAAGCATTTCTTGTTTGATGTCTTCAAGATACTCTGTACCACAGGTAAACGCACGGTTCTCCTGAGCTATACTCAAGAAATAGTTCAGAAATATTAAAACCAACACCTGCACTATTTTCATAGAATACAAAAATAACAGAATTCTATCGCAAAAAGATCACAGAGAGTAAGAATATCTTTTGCCATTCAAGTTGGGCCACTTAAATTTGCATCTAAATTAAATGTATTAATAAAAAGTATAATATGAGTAAAGTAACAGTGATCGGGGCGGGTAATGTAGGAGCCACCTGTGCCAATGTACTAGCCCACATGGATATCGTCAATGAAATCGTGATGCTCGATATAGCGGGTGATGTAGCCAGAGGTAAGGCCTTGGATACCTGGCAACAAGCCCCGATAGATGAATACAGTACTCGTATCAAGGGCACAGATAATTATGCTGACACAGCGGGCTCAGATATCGTCATCATCACAGCCGGAGTACCTCGCAAACCCGGCATGAGCAGGGACGACCTGATCTCTACTAATGCGAAGATTGTGAGCGGTGTCACGAAGGCTATACTCCAATACACTAAAGAACCTATATTGATAGTCGTGTCTAACCCCTTGGATGTCATGACTTATGCTGCTCAAAAGACATCGGGCTTACCTACCAGCAAGGTCATCGGCATGGCGGGCATATTAGATACAGCTCGCTATCGGGCATTTTTAGCAGAGGCTCTTGATGTTTCACCTAAAGACATCCAAGCTATGCTCTTGGGAGGTCATGGTGATACTATGGTGCCACTGCCCAGATATACTACAGTTAGCGGTATTCCGGTCACAGAGTTGATAGATAAAGAGGCATTGGACGCCATTGTCGAACGGACAAAAGTGGGTGGAGGAGAACTCGTCAAGTTAATGGGGACCTCTGCTTGGTATGCTCCTGGGGCTGCGGCTGCTCAGATGGCAGGGGCCATACTCCGCGATGAGAACAGAATATTTCCGTGCTGTATTCGTATGGAGGGTCAGCATGGATTGAATGGTGTATATGTAGGGGTTCCGGTAAAATTGGGTAAAGGGGGTATCAAACAGATCATAGAGTTAAAACTCAATGCAGATGAAGCAGCATTGCTCCAGGCTTCAGCAACATCTGTAAAATCGGTCATGGATGCTTACGACGCATTAGGATTGTAATATTTTATTTAACATTAGATTAAAAGGATTTTTAGCTATTACTTCGTTATTCCTTCAAAATATTAAATGAAAGGATATTTTATCCTCTTTTTTTGCATTGCATCTTTATCGGTACAAGTTTGTACTGCTCAAGTCAAAGGCTCTGTCCGGTCAAAGCCATTAAATGAAGCAGCGCTTGCTCAAATCCAAATAGCTGAAGATACTCTGGCGGTTCTCGCGAGGGGTGTTCTAGTAGCAGAGTTAGCTGAAAATAGAATGTATGCATGCCACCAACTGATACCTGCTCTAGTCAAAGCATTAAAAACTCCTAATTCTTTTCATTATAAATTTCCAAGGTTGGAGAATATTTCAATCCAATATCCTGAAGATAGTACTATGCGTATTTTTAGTTGGCAACTGAAAATCAGTGAGGCGGAATATCGATATTTTGGCGCCATTCAATGGAATCAGACTGACTTGAAATTAGTACCGTTAGTGGATCGTTCTGATCAAATACAGGAGCCTGTGAATGCTATCTTGACGACTAATAACTGGTTTGGTGTAGTATATTATGGTATGCGATCTTTTAAGTCAACAGATCAAAAAACTAGCTATCTCTTGTTTGGATATGATGGGTATACTATGAATGAACGTAGAAAAATCATAGACATATTAACGTTCAAAGATGACATCCCAAGTTTCGGAGCACCAATATTTAAATTTAATAAGGGGATTACGCAGCATAGGGTAATCTATCAATATGGTGCTGATGCTTCAATACGGGTAAACTACGATGAAGCTGAAAAAATGGTTGTTTGTGATCATTTGATCTCGTTGCAATCTGTCAAACCGGGACAAGCCAATGTCATGGTTCCTGAGGGATCTTATGAAGGATTTAAGTATGAAAAAGGGTACTGGAAGTATGTAGAAGAAGTTTTTCCTTCTAATTCTCCTGAAAACCAAAGAGCGTTTACCACCAAACCTGCCAAAGAAGTAAACAAAAAATCTTCTAAAGATCAGTAAATATCTATAAGCCAGCCAGTTACCATTCCAAAAACATATTTTTAAATAAATAATACCAAAACCCTAAACTTAACATGGGCTTAAAGTAGGCTTAACATTGGAGAGATAATTTTGTCGCAGAATTTTACAAACGCGATGAAACAAACTGTATTTACTGTAGTATTTCTTACATTTTTAAGCTTTTCAGCTTTACTTTCCCAATCAGGGACTATTCAAGGCACTATCATGGACAAAGGTTTATCCGAGCCGCTCATAGGAGCTACGGTAAAACTCGTTGGTACAGATAAAGGTTCCGTAACCGATTATGATGGGTTTTTTAGTATTGAGCGCTTACCCGTAGGCACATATTCATTAGAATTTTCATATATCTCTTTTAAGACCGAGACGCTATCTGACATCAAAGTAGAAGACGGTCAGGTCACACAAATCAAAATGAACATGGTAGAAGAGACCACCTCGCTTCAAGAAGTGATCATCACTGCAGATCGAGTCACCAATAATGAAGTTTCGATTTTATCAGAAATTAAGACCTCTATGCAGGTAGTAAGTGGCATTTCTGAACAACAAATCAAAAGATCTCTAGATGGCAATGCGGCTCAAATCGTACGTAGAGTGCCGGGTATCACCATCGTAGGCGAACGATTTATCAATATCCGAGGACTCAATTCCAGATATAATAATGTAATGTTGCACAATGCACTGACTCCATCTATGGAGACTGATGTAAAGGCTTTTTCGTTTGATATTATTCCAGCGGGGCAGATAGAGCGACTATTGGTCTTTAAGAGCCCATCCTCCGACTTACCAGGTGACTTTGCTGGAGGAGTAGTAAAAATTTTTACTAAAGGTATTCCAGATAAAACCGGGCTGACGGTTGATTACTCCTCTAGTTTTAGACAAGGGACCAGTTTCAATGATTTTTACCAACCGGAGCAGGGCAAGTTTTATTGGACGGGTTTTAATGACGGGTATAATGACTTGCCATCAAGGTTTCCTAAATCTATTAACTCCGTCATCAACAATCCGATCGAATTAGAATTAGCAGGTAAAGCGCTCAAAAATAATTGGGCCGCCAAAGCTGCACCGGCAGCTCCTGATCAAAAGATAAACCTTACTCAAAACGTAAGGTTTAATGCAGGTGCTACCCAGATAGGGCATATCACTTCGTTGACTTATCAAAACGCTAAAACGTTATATGCCATCAATCGAGGTGATTACAATGAACAATCAGGAGGTTTAGAATCTAAAATTTATAATTACAATGATGCACAATACAATACCAATATCAGATTGGGAGTACTGCACAACTGGACCGCTAAATTTTCTCCTCGTCATCAATTGGAGTGGAAAAATTTATTTAACCAAAATAGCAACGGCAGCTATGTCAATAGAGGTGGGAAAAATTTTGAATCAAATTATGTTCCCAACAGCCATTCTTTTGACCAGGTATATAAAAATATCTTATCAAGCCAATTGTTAGGCAATCATACCTTGGACCATAAGGAATCTTGGTTATTAGATTGGACTTTAGGGTACAACAGGTCATCTCGTAATCAGCCTGATTACCGAAGGTATCGATCAGATTTGGATGAAAATACTGGTAAATCTACCTTGTACGTACCATTTGGAGCGGCACAAGCTTTTTTCCTAGGTAGATTTTCTTCCGATATGACTGAAAACACCTATTCTGGAAATCTAAACCTTTCTAAGAAAATCAAGGATGTGGTGGTCAAAATAGGTGGTAATCTGGAAGATAAAAGCAGAGATTTTAGTGCTCGCAATCTTGGCTATGTAAGAGGCAGTGCATCGGATTTTGATAACACGCTCATCGAAGGCTCAGTCACCAATCTCTTCAATCATATCGACAGTCGGTCGGGTATTAAAATCGATGAACAAACTAATCCCAGTGATTCTTATACCTCTACCAACGCCTTATACGCTGGTTATGTAAATATCCTTGCACCTATCGGCCAAAAACTATTGATTAATGGGGGAGTGCGTTTTGAGCATAACCTCCAGACCCTTAAAAGCAATCTGATCGGTGGCGATCCTATATTTTTAGAATACCCAATTATGAAAATGTTGCCTTCGGCTTCATTAGCTTATAATATTAATCATAAAACGCTGTTGAAAGCATCCTACGGCATCACGCTCAATCGGCCGGAATTTAGAGAATTAGCACCATTTGCTTACTATGACTTTGATTACAATTATGTCTACAAAGGCGCACCATTAAAGACGGCGGTTGTACAAAATTTGGACACCAGATTAGAATATTATCCTACGCCTAATGAGGTGATGAGTTTTGCCTTGTTTTATAAACGATTCAAAGATCCTATTGAGTCTTTAGTGGTACCAGGATCCGGATCAGGGGGTGCAAAGACTTTTACTTTTGCTAATGCGGAGAAAAGTATCAACTACGGAGTAGAGGTAGAAATAAAGAAATCTTTAGCCAGTGTAAGTCAAAATGTTTTCTTGGGGAGAATAAGTGCTTTATTTAATGCTACATTCATTCATTCCAATGTGACGCTGGGTAAAAACATCCAAAGTGGACAATCCGATCAGCGACCACTACAAGGTCAATCTCCTTTCATCATCAATGCCGGATTAAACTATAATGATCTTGGTCGTCGACTCCAGTTCAATGTACTATATAATGTCATCGGTAAAAGAATTTTTGCAGTGGGATTTGAAGGTTATCCAGACCTCTATGAAATGCCGCGGAATGTATTGGATGTTACATTTACCAAAGAGCTCGGCGCCAGATTTGTACTAAAAGGTGGTATCACAGACATACTCAATCAAGATGCCAATATCCTTCAAGATGGCAATAAGGACGGCAAATGGCAGGCTAGTAAAGATCAAGTGATTCAACAATATGCCCCTGGTCGCGTCGCACAAATCGGATTTTCATACAGACTGTATTAAAAAATAATAGCAAACAAACATCAAACTTTTACAACAACTAATAACTATGAAAATTAAGAACAATTCTATTTTAAAATCAGTTATGCTGATTGTGCTAGGGACAGCTTTTGTCCTGAACTCTTCTTGCAAAAAAGAGGAAGAAATATTTCCAGCTCCTTCAGTCTCTATAGGCGCAGCAGCCTCAGGGTTGGCTGGAGCTACAGCTACTATTTCTGCTAATTTGGCTTCAGAAAATGGCCTTAAATCATTACAAGTATTAAAAAATGGAGCATCTTTCGATACAAAGACCTATCCAGAAGGTACTAAGACGGATGCTTACTCCAAAGCGTATACGATTGAAAATCTGGCAGCAAATTCTGTGATCAATTTTACATTTATCGTCACAGATTATGCTAATCTTACTACTATAGGAGGTCCACAGTCAGTGACGGTATCAGCCATACCCTCAAAACAAGTCGTCGAAGTAAGTGGTACCCTTGAAGGAGCAGTCAGTTGGACTAAAGATAAAATCTACAAACTCAAAGGATTTGTAAGAGTCGGTGAAGACAAAACCAAAGACGGAGCTCCAACCAAAACTGGCGTACTGACCATTCAAGCGGGTACTGTAGTCATAGGCGAGCGAGCGAGTAAAGCAACTTTGATCATCCAACGAGGCAGTAAAATAATCGCAGAAGGTACTGCGACAGAACCTATCGTGATGACCTCTGAGCGAGCTATAGGTGAGCGGGAGCCTGGTGACTGGGGAGGCCTGGTGATCTGTGGCAAAGCCAAAAATAATTTGCCTGGTGGTACAGCTGAATTGGAAGGTCAATATGGCGGATTTCACGGAGGCACAGACGATGCTGATAATTCAGGAACCTTAAAATATGTGAGAATAGAATATGCTGGCGTTCCAATTAACCCAAACCAAGAAGTAAATTCTTTAACTTTAGGGTCAGTAGGCAGCGGAACTAAAATAGAATATGTACAATGTTCTTATGGTTTAGATGATTCCTTTGAATGGTTTGGAGGTACTGTCAATGCAAAATATTTAGTAGCCTTCAGGGGATTGGATGATGATTTTGATGTAGACAATGGATTTACAGGTAATGTTCAGTTTGCGGTCGGCCTTCGAGCTCCTACTCAATCTGATCAATCTGGATCCAACGGTTTTGAAGTAGACAATGATGGATCAGGAAGTGGTGCGACCCCATTCACAGCTCCAATTTTTTCCAACGTAAGTATTATTGGCCCAAAGGCTGCCGTAGCGACTTCGATCAGCCCGCTGTTTCAAAATGGCATGCATTTAAGAAGAAATACCAAAATCAAGATCCACAACACGTTTGTGACTGCTTATCCTAATGGAATTTTTATAGATGGTACTAATACTCAGGCTAATGCTGCAGCTGGCGAATTAGTCCTTTCAAACATAATAGTAGCAGGCGTAGACACATGGGGTGATAATGGATTTGGTAATGGTACTAGTGTATTGCCAAGAGGATTTGCAGTACGTGATGTCAATACAGCATCACCTGTGGCAGATATCAAAGTAGGTGATAAAAAGCCGTCTGAATGGTTTTCGGCTATACCCGGGAATAAAATACTTTTAATCAACACTAAGACCGGTATCAATACCGATGTATTTAGTGTAAAACCAACCTTCGTAATCACTGCTGGTCAAGCGGATGGTATCGAAAAAGGCGGTAGCACGACTGGCTTACCTGCTTTCTTTGAAGCAGCAGATTATATCGGCGCGTTTAAATCAGCTAACTGGACTTCTGGTTGGACTGAATTTAACCCTGGTGCAAAAGTGTACGACAAGTAGTACTTCAAGATAAATACAGTTTGTTTAAATGAGGTCTCGCTCCATTAAAGATGGGCCGGGGCCTTTTTTTATTGTTGTTTGTAACCTGAAAATAAAACAGGAGTATTGTATGTGGGAATAGTACGTTTCGCACAAACCGAAGATCATCCTGCCAGCAAGAAATGTACCTAACTAATTTACATTACCGACTTTGACCACCTCGAGGTCTAATCGCTGACCACTCAGCGACTTTAGATCTGTATATGATATTGGGTCAATAAGATTGCGGATAAAATTATTTGGACTCTTCCACACAAAATAAATGGATGGAGCCTTTGGCAATTTTTCGTAGATCCCTAAGATTAGTTTTTTTAGTTCTACAAGGTCTACAGCACTGATATCCCCATCTAGATTAGCATCGGCAGCCAATAGTTGCTTATAGTCAGAAAAACGCTGAATGCCCAAGATATGTTTTTGTATAAATAATAAGTCTACAGCCGAAACTTCATTGTTATATGCCTGATTGTAATCTAAGGTCAAGATCGCTGACTCTACATGTCGACCCGAATCCAATAGATTGACTTTAAAATTGCCCGTTATGTCTGTTGAAAAATTATAATCCGTATTATTCCAGGTTAGTTTCATTTTGACCAAACCTAGATTGGTGGTCTGGTAGCTGAGTTTACCCACCAACTTGATAGTATCAACTTTTGGAGTTACGGGTTTTATAGTATCCTTTGGGGGTGGGGGAGGTTTGATCGTATCTTGAGGTGGTTTGATAGTATCCTTGGGTGGTTTGATCGTATCAATAGGTGGCTTGATGATGGTATCTGCCGGAGGTCCCGGAATACTTCGCAAAGCTTGTGCTAATGCGGTGTCCAATAATGCAATGGTTTCATTTTTATTAAATCCTCGCGGATCATATTGAACATTACCATCTGGACGAATGACTGCAAAGGTCGGGGTGCCAAAAAATGGTCCATAAAAATTATCGGAGTATAATGCAGCCGCTTGTACACTGCCACCCTCTTTACTCACACTGGGGAAAGGAAGATCATACTGTAGTTTATAGCCAATGACAGCAGGATCAGAGTCCCAATCTTTATTACTTAATTCGATGAATTCGACTTTTTTGGTACCACTTCCATATTTTTTATACAAAGCACTGACTTGTGGCGCTATATCATTACATGGAGGACAGTCTACAAAAAAAATTTTAAGTAGGACTACTTTTCCTTGATTAAGGTAGTCCTTATACAACTCGATGGTCTTGCGGTCTGTGGAAGTGACTTTAAAGTCTCTGGCTTTTTTCTGAGTGAAACCGTTAGATATGGCAATGCAAAATATTAATAGGACCAAAATCGGCTTCATAAAATACTACATTTTAATAGAGTTGACTACTAAAGTTAGCAGAATTCATGCCAAAACTTAGATTTATCTTAGAGACAACGCAATTCCAGGGTTAGGATGGCGATACCGCGACTCGAATAGTTTTGATGATTTCGTTATCGATTTTAAGTCGGATAAAGTAAGTACCCCGCTCGAGTTGATCTGCTGAAAATTGGAAGACTTGTTTTCCTTGGTTGCGGTTTTCATTGACCAAGCTTCTCACTTGGGCGCCGAGGATGTTCAACAGATTAACTTGCACATTGGATGTACGCAACAGCTTAAACTCTAAAGTAGCATTGGTAACTACTGGATTTGGATATAATTTGAGGGATTGGTAGGTCACTTCAAATGGAGTCTCAACATCAAGGATTGGCTTGGCCACTGATTGGGCACTACCCAAGGAGCAAACAAAAGCAATCAAAACGGACATTAAAAATCTCATGGTGGTTTATCTGGATCAAAAATAGGCCCATAATGAATAGACTTATATGAAGGATATCTTAATAGTGGTTAATTTTGAGTTAAAATCAACTAATTGAATACTATATCAGGGACCTCTGACCGATTACCCACCTATAATCTATGTCCATGCATACTAGAGGGGTGATCGTCGCCGACTGGGGAGAATTAGACTATCAGACAGCTTGGGACAAACAATCGAGTTTGCAGCAATCGATCATTCAAAAAAAACTACAGCGTGCTGTCCCGGTTTGGTCCGGACCGTATCATTTGGTGTTTTGTGAGCATAAAAAAGTGTTCACACTGGGTCGTTCGGGCAAGGAGTCCCATCTGTTAATCAATGAAGAATTATTAAAAGCCAATCACATAGATTTTTACAAGATCAACCGAGGGGGCGATATCACGTATCATG
The DNA here is from genome assembly GCA_031417835.1 of Saprospiraceae bacterium. Classification (GTDB taxonomy): domain Bacteria; phylum Bacteroidota; class Bacteroidia; order Chitinophagales; family Saprospiraceae; genus JADJLQ01. Next base: position 49,370 of record JANOWJ010000192.1, read on the forward strand.
GTCCAGGGCAGATCGTAGTATATCCGATATTGGATATGGAGGCTTTTTTTACTGATGTGCACCGTTACGTTCGAAAACTTGAGACTATAATCATCTCTGTATTACATGAATTCCAGATCGAAGGCTATCGCAATCCAGCTTATGCTGGAGTCTGGCTTACCTCAAGACAAGATCGTCGACCTAAAAAAATCTGTGCTATCGGTGTGCACCTCAGTCGATGGGTGACACTTCATGGACTTGCATTTAATGTCCGTACGGATTTGAGTCCATTTGATTTTATTGTTCCTTGTGGGATCCGGGACCCGGATATGGGGGTGACTTCACTGCACCTGGAGACCGATCTGACTCTAGACATGGATCATATCCGATCACGAATTAAACATTATTTTGCTATCGAATTTGACTGTGAATACCTAATCCCACCACTATGATGAAAAAGCTTGTATCTGAATCTCAGTCCATCATGACGGAGATGATTATGCCTAACGACACCAATCCTTTAGGCAATCTTATGGGGGGCAATCTGATGCGGTGGATGGATATAGCGGCAGCCATTTGTGCCAATCGGCATGCCGAGGCCTTTTGTGTCACCGTATCTGTCGATCATATGTCTTTTTATTTACCAATCAGATTGGGCCAGGTGATCACGGTGGAAGCTCGAGTCACCCGTGCATTTAATACCTCCATGGAAGTCTATGTGCAGGTTTTTGTGAGCGATTCCAGAAGCAAAGCATCAAAACTAGCAAACCATGCTTTTTTTTCATTTGTTGCTTTGCATGAAGAAACTCAAAAACCTATTGAAGTGCCTCAAGTAGAGCCAAATTCAGATGAGGAGCGACAACTTTTCAATAGTGCAATGGCTCGAAGAGAACTTCGACTGCTGTTGAGTGGTAGATTGGAAGCTAAGGATGCAAACGTTTTAAAAGAGATCCTGAATGGTAATAAACTTTTCTTTTAGTGATTTTAGTTCATTCCAGTCAAATATCCGGCATATCCATCTAAAAGATTATATACTTGGGTAAATCCCATGCCCTTCATTTTTTCCATACAGCGACTACTTCTCGCTCCTTGTTGACAATAGATAAAGTACTTTTTAGTTTTATCTAATTTATTGAGCTGCGAGTCGATATCATCTTCTAAAAAATTGATCATGACCGCGCCTTTGATATAGCCATCATTGAATTCTGGAGGGGTACGCAGGTCCAGGAGCATGGCTGTTGATTTGGATTCCTGACTATACAGTTGATTAAATTCTGACAGGCTGAGGTCTTTAAATACGCCTGACTGTGCCTGAGATTGTTCTGTTGAGTTTTGTTTAAGGCCTTTAGATCCCAGTTGCGCTGGGCCAGGATTGACCGGCTTGCAAGCCCAGAGTAGGGCCAATATTATAAGATATTTGTGCATTAGATCAGTTTGATTTGGCATTTCGGATATGGGCAAGATGATGACGACAATGCCACGCATATAACGCGGTGACTTCAGCAAGGTCGACCAATCGGTTTTTTTGAGGATGAATATATCCACGAAGAAAATCTTCAGGTTTTAATTGGTCTAATAGATAACCCCATCGGGCGTGCAATGGGATCAGTATGGCTAAAGAAATCTCTGCAGATAACAATTTGTTATCATCCATTTCTCCCCAAAGATCCTCCAGATAAGGTTTAATGGTAGGATGCTCTTCTGTCAATGAAAGTTTGTACCGAATAAAGCTATTCATATGACTGTCAGCAAGATGATGGACCAATTGTGTGATATTCCATCCCCCGGGTCTATACGTTTTTTCGTAATCTTTTGCATCAAGGTCTTTCAATTCTTGCTCCAGAAGGATAGGAAAATCTTTGATCTCTTGGATCCAAGTCTGGATTTGATATGCTGTAATTACATCAGGCTTTATAAAATTGCCAACAGGATATTTTAAGTGTTCAATATCAGTATCCATCATACTAAAGCATTGTTTTGACAAATATAGAATTTATTAATATGAAAGAGACTGCAAATGGCTTATTTTTCTATTTTTTCGTGCATTTCAAGGCCATTCCTGCATCCATTTAAATAGAAAAGGATGTAACTTTTTTAATATTTTTGCGTCTTAAAAGGGTGGACCTATTGGTTTGTTTTTTTATTTAAACTCGATTTATAACAAAAATAATCTTCTTACACATTTATGAAAATAAGTTCTTTAGTTTGCTTTTTGAGCTTAATGTTTGGGCTAGGTAGTATACAGACGGGTTTAGGTCAAACCGAAATCCCCAAATCAGTCAACGAGCTTTTTGTAAAACATACTTGTTTTACTTGTCATAAGGCTGAAGGCAAACTTGTAGGCCCATCCTGGGTAGATATTGCCAGCAAGGGAATGAAGAAAGGAGAATTCGTACAAGCAGTCTATGCACCTAATGTGGCTAATTGGCCTGGCTATCCGCCTATGATGCCTATGCCTCAAGTCCCTAAAAAGGATTTGGAAAAAATAGCAGATTGGATCATCAAGATCAAGCCAAAGGTGTAATAGAAAACTCTCTTTTTAGATTATTATTCCTATTTCCCTAAGTCCTCTACAGCTTTTTTTAATTCCGCTGCAAAAGGTTGAAGCCAGCTGGGGTTATCGACTATTTTGGTATCAGCTCGAAATGATTTTAGCCCCTTGTCGTTTTTAAATTCAATATATATCTCACCCTGATCATAACAATTGGGGCAACCAAAAGTCTCGGTTTCAATTAAGCTTAGCTCAGATGGCACACTGCTCAGAAGATGCTTATAGCTGGTGAACTTTTCCTTACTTAATAATACACCTTTGGATTTAAACTCCTCTGCTGCAATAGTTTCTCGGGTTTTAGAAATATATTGGTACAGGCCCTCACTATCCAGATAATAAAGTCTATTACAGGCAGATACACAAAATCCAAATTTTGTACCAAACAACAAATAGTCCTGTACAGTACCTTCTTTTTCATCACCAGGACTGCATTGAAATGCGGCAAGTAGAAAAAACAACAATACTCCAGATGCAACTGTCCTCATACTGTTCAATAACGTGTCTGAACTAAAAATAGTTGGAATAAATTCGAATTATTCTTTTAACAATTGATCGATGGTATTCACAGCTATGGAATGATAGTTGGGTTTGGCTTGAAGGTATATGCGCCGAGCTGTCTCTATTTGTCCTTTTCCTCTTAAAGCACGGTAGATCGGTACCAAATATTTCCGTCTGCCGATTTGAATGAGAAAAGCTTCGATTTCAGCCATGATTTCTTTGGAATACCCGGTTCGAATAGCCTTCTCAAACCAAATATTAAGAATTTCACTGTTGCCGCTGACGGTGAGATGGTACGCTTTGTCTATCGCCTTCAATTGTTCAGGTTTGGCAGTATCTTGGATTTGACTTATGAATCTGACCCACTCATGACTCGACCATTTTTTTACTCCATCGATAGCCCATTTCCCGGACTTAAACATTTTTTGATAAGCGGTATCGACTTGTTCAAATCGATTTGAGACGGGGTTTTCTGCATTAGCAGGGATACCAGGATTATAGATCCACTCTTTTAAATCTATTCGTAAACTATCTATAGGCAAATGATGATTCATATAATCCAAAAGCTTAGCTGAATTCATAGATTGAAATGCATGCTGAGAAAAGTATTTATTTAAAAAGAGATCAAAAGTGTCTCTACCCACAGTATCCTCTAGCATTTGCAACATGAAAGCCCCTTTTTCATAAGCAATGCTATTCATACCATCATCTGGATTGCGACCTTTGAGATCTAGGTGCAGGTGAGTATCCTTATTAGTTGAACCAATATCTCTATTCGCCGCTACCCAATCTTTTTTTGCCAACACAGCTAACATGTCGGTGTATTCTTTTCCATAAAGTGATTCCATGATCCGCCGTTCAAAATAGGTCGTAAATCCTTCGTTTATCCAGAAGTCATTCCAATCCGCGTTCGTCACATAGTTCCCACTCCAAGAGTGAGCAAGTTCATGCGCGATCAAAGACACCAATGATCGATCGCCTGCTATCACCGTGGGAGTCACAAATGTCAATCTCGGATTTTCCATGCCACCGAATGGGAAACTCGGAGGCAATACCAAAAGATCATATCGATCCCAGGCATATGGCCCATAAAGTGACTCCGCCGTGTTGATCATTTTCTCAGTATCTGAGAATTCATAAACTGCTTTGGCGAGCATACTGGGTTCGGCATATACTCCGCTCCGAGGACCTAATTGTTCAAACTGCAAATCTCCCACTGCGATAGCTATAAGATAAGCAGGGACGGGTTGAGGCATTTCAAAATGGTAGATCCCATCTATACTTTTCGACTCCACATTCGTAGCACTCATCACTGCCATTAATTCTTTCGGCACTTTGACCCGAGCCTTGTACCTGAATCGTATGCCAGGACTATCCTGAATAGGTATCCATGTTCTGGTGAGAATAGCCTGACCTTGAGAAAATAAAAATGGATGTTTTTTTCCAGCTGTTTGTTGTGGTGTAAGCCATTGCAGAGCCGCCGCATCTGCTTGCGTAGTATAAGAGATCTCTACCGATTTCGAAGTAGACTTTATAGGCACGATCAATGCTTTCCCTAAGATCTTATCTTCCAGGCCAAACGTAAACTGGGATTGTTTACCATCGACCTTGACTTGGGTCACATCGGGTCCTTGAGTGTCGAAAAAGATATTTTCTTGACCACGAGGTTCTATTTGATACGTGACTACACCTATAATTCTTCTTGTTATAAAATCAACCTCAAGGTCTAGCTCGGCGTGATGTATGATAGCCTCTCTTGCAAAACTATGGATATCAAAAACAGGGTCAGTCTTAGGAGGAATTGGTTTATCCTGATGTTGACAGCATAGCATAAAAAAAACAACCATCACAAAAACAGATAGCTTGGCATAAAAATCTTTTAGATTCATGATTCATAGTTATTAAGTGTTCTACTGGTATTGGGCTTTGTCCATCACGATATTAATTCATAATCGAGCATCATAAAAGTTGCGGCAACAAAAATGGCGTACGATATTGACGAGTAAGTAGTGCATTGGCTTCTTTGTCATTGGCAAATTTTTCTGTTTTTGCATCGAATTTAAGCGACCGATTGAGTTTGTAAGAGATATTGGCCAGGTGAGCTAATCCTGATGAAATATGACCTGTTTCGATAGGGCCATTTAATTTTGATTTATCCTTAGAGCGGACGGCATCGATAAAATTTTGATAGTGATTGCCTCCAGCTTTACGGGCCGGACCGGGTTCACGTTTCTGACCTAAAAAAGTCTTGTAGTCATCGTACCAATTAATGATCATGTACCCTTTATCGCCATAGAATATATTGCCCACTTCGAGCCCATCTTCCTGATTGGTCATCCAGGGTCTGACCACAAACTCTATCATTTTACCTACTTTGGGGTAATTGAAAGTGACATTCAGTAATTCTGGGGTTTCTTTACAGTCTTTCCACAACATTTTACCACCTACTGCGGAGATTTCATCAGGAAATCCCACATCCAGTCCCCAGGAGCAAAGATCCATTTCATGAATGCCCTGATTGCCTATATCCCCATTGCCATAATTCCAAAACCAGTGCCAATTATAATGGACATAATTGGGGCTAAAGGTTTTTTCTTGAGCTGGCCCTTGCCAAAGATTCCAATCCAAGCCAGCGGGTACAGGAGCAGTTCCTTTATCGCCTATGTCAGGTCTCCATTTGTATACTATGCCTTTGGCCAGATAAACTTTTCCTATCAAACCATCTCTCAAATGTTGAATGGCTTCCTGGATCGCTACTGAGCTGCGCAATTGCACACCATGAGCTACGATTCGATTATATTTTTTTGCTGCATTGATGAGGATTCTTCCTTCATTAAAATCATGCGATACAGGTTTTTCAATATATACATCTTTGCCCGCTTGCATGGCCCACACAGCGGCGAGAGCATGCCAGTGATTGGGGGTAGCTATGCTGACTGCATCTATATTTTTATCATCAAATACCCGACGCATATCTTGTACAGTGACTACTTTTTTTGAATACATCTTCTCCATGTCAGCCGCACCTTTTTGATTGACCATGTCATCTGCATCGCATAAGGTGGCTATTTCGACATTACTCAGACCCATGAAGTTTTTGATATGGTCTTTGCCTCTGGCATTGTGCCCTATCACTGCTATTCTGATCCGATCATTGGCGCCAAATACACTGGCAGGCAGAATCATAGGTATTGAAAATGCAACAGCACCTGGTACCAAAGTTTTTAAGGTTTCGCGCCTTGTTATTTTTTTCATACTCATTATTTGTATACTGAAAGTAATTAAAGTTTTGAAATAGTAAGTCCTCCATCTAACATAAAGACATGACCAGTAGAGTAGGGGAATGCACCATTGGCCAAGGCTTTTACAGCTAAACCGATATCTTCCGGGGTACCCCATCTGGGTTGAAGTGTGAGGCCATCTGCGATCAACGTATCGTACTTTTCTTTTACACCTGCGGTCATATCAGACTTAATGATGCCTGGTCTGATTTCATAAACCGGGATATCATGCTTTGCCATCCGGACTGCAAAAAGCTGCGTCATCATCGAGATACCTGATTTGGAAATACAATATTCACCACGCATCGTAGATGCTACCGTAGCAGAAATAGAACTTATGTTGATGATTTGAGCTTGAAAATCGTAGTTTTTTTCTTTTTGTTCTATCATCCAGTTTGCCACAGATTGTGTCATGAAGAAAGGACCTCGCAAGTTAGTATTCATCACATGGTCAAAACTTTCAACAGTGGTTTGTAATATATCTAGTCGGACTTTGGGTGCTACACCAGCATTATTGACTAATAAATTCAATTGGCCAAAATCTGATTTGATAGCATGCAAGATATGGGCATGATCGCTTAGCGATGCAATGTTACCCTGACAATAAATGACTTTATGCCCATGTTGGCGTAGTGTATCGAGCGTAGCCTCTACATCTGATGCCGGGCGCATGCCGTTGATAGCCAGATTAAAGCCGAGGTCAGCCAATGCATGAGCTATACCAAGCCCTATTCCTCGACTTCCTCCTGTGATCAATGCTACTTTTTTCATGTTATAAATATGAGCATTTTTTTTAAAAACATTATTTCACTCTTATTTTTTGTTTTAACCTCATAAAAAAGGTGACCGATGCGTTAAAAGTTAATCATCAGTTAATCCAGGCAGAAACCCTAACTTTATGCTGTTCACATGCATCTTGACTACAATAAACTAATACATTATGAGAATAATTTGGATACTGACCGGCATCGGTATATGGATGTTAAGTTTGATATCTTGCGCCGGATCTAAATCTAAAACAGGATCAATACCCATGCCAAGCTCCTATGAAGATTTATGGAAGAGTGTAGATCAAAAAGACCGTGAAGGCCTGCCACTATCAGCAGTCACTATCGTAGACAGCATAGCATATATGGCTAAAAAAGAAGCCAACGCTGTCCAACAAATCAAAACTCTTATTTACCAAGCTAAATATAGATCCCAACTGGATGAAGCAGGACTTAAAAAAGGCATTGAACTCTTCGAAGCAGATCTAAAATCTACTTCAGATCCAATCGTCAAATCTCTTATTCATTCCTTGCAAGCTCAATTGTATCAACAATACTTTGATCAGAATAGATGGCTCATCCGCAGTAGGACTACAGTGCACGATGCTCAGGATATCAATATAGAAAGTTGGTCTCCCATCGACTTTTTAAGAAAAATTCGTTTCCATTACATCGCATCATTCCAGGAGAAAGCTCTTAAGGCTGCTGGGATTCAAGAGTATAAACTTTTATTGACAGAAGGCAAGGGTGCAGATACAGTCCGGCCTTTTTTGTATGATATATTGGCCCACAGGGCATTGGATTATTTTATGAATACAAGATCTGATTTGGATCTCATCCATGATGATTTTGTATTTGATCAACCAATATTATTTGCGCCTACTGATCAGTTTATAGGCATCAAAACATTTTCGACGGTAGATTCCATGTCTTTTCATAGGACGGTGATGCAATTGTTTCAAGACTTGGAATCCTTTCACCAGAAGGATATGGTACCCAATGCTTTGATAGATGTGGTGCAAAAACGATTACAATTTGTATATGAAAATTATAGCGGTGCTGAAAAGGAAAAATGGTATGTCGCTGCTTTAGATCAAAAGATCAATCAATACAAATCTATGAGATGGAGTGCACCATTTCTACTGAGAAAAGCGATGTTGTTTATTGATTTGGGTCAACGGTATGAGGCAGGACAGCCTGATACTACCTATCATGGATATCTGATCAAATCTGTCGAAATATTGAAGATTATCATACAAGAATATAAAGGCACTTCAGAAGCCAATCAAGCAGAAAACCTTCTAAATAGTCTCCTGCAGACCAATCTGGAAGCTCAAGCAGAAATAGTCAATCTTCCGGACAAACCTTTTCGAATATTACTGACCTATCGCAATGCAACCAAGATATTCGCTAGCGTTTACCTCATAGATCAAACTATGCGGCAAAAATTATCACGTATACCTACCGTAGATGCTGTAGCTCAAATTGCAAAATTGAACGTTGTACAATCTTCACAGCACACCTTACCGCCTACCAGTGACCTTCAATCTCACAAGGTAGAGCTAAAAATGAGTGAATTGACTCCAGGGATGTATGCAATCATCTTGTCTAGTAGCGAAAATTTTAAAGTAGGCGAACATGAAATTGCATTATTGTATACGCATGTGTCCAATATAGCATATTTCCATTCGTTTAATCAATATCATTATGCAAGTGCGTCAAGAATACAAACGGCTAGTGAATTGTATATAGTGGATCGTCATTTGGGCTCGCCTATGGTAGATGTTCAGGCTACCTTTTATGAGAATCAATATGAACCTTCTACTCAATCCTACAAATGGGTAAAAATAAATGATAAAAAATCTGATATACATGGTCGTATTGTTCCTGAACTTCCAAAGAATAAAAACTTTTCTGTGCATTTATCGAAAGGCAAAGACCAATTATGGTTGGATGAAGGCTTTTCCAATACATCATACTATCAAGAGCAACTGAGAGAAACAACCGACATCTTGTTTTTTTTAGACCGCTCCATTTATCGACCTGGTCAAACCATTTATTTTAAAGCATTGGCTATGGTCAGAGATGCTAAACGCAATCCGAGGATCTTAAGCGGAAATAAAATAGACCTCACATTGACAGATGCTAATGGTCAAGCTCTAAGTACAAAATCGTTTACTTCAAATGAATATGGGACTTTTCATGGTTCATTTGTAGCGCCTACCAATGGCTTGATGGGTTCGATGTCACTGATATCAAATATGAACCAAGCAAGCATACAGTTTCAAGTGGAAGAATATAAACGACCTAAATTTGAAGTTCAATTTGATACCAATAAAATAATAAACAGATTAAATGAAGTAGTATCGATCTCTGGGTTAGCTAAAAACTATGCTGGCAACGTAGTAGATCAGGCAAAAGTAAAGTACAAGGTCACTAGGAAGCGTTATTATCAACCGGTACCATGGTGGGGTTGGAAAGGTCTTTATCCGCACCATAGCGAACCGAAGATCATAGCCCAAGGAGTCAGCAATACCTCAACGGATGGAAAATTCAATATTCCATTCACAGCACTTCCCGAGCCCAATATAGACCTGGCCAAAGACGATGTCAGTTTTGTTTATACGGTAGAAGTGGACATCACAGATTTTACAGGTGAAACCCGATCAGCGACCGCATCGTATCGAATAGGAACTAAAAATTTAATTCTTGGGTCTATTTTAAATCAAACTGAACATACGGACAGCCTCAAAGAGATCCTCATTTTAGCGACTGATTTAAACGGAGTGCCTGTACAGTCGCAGGGATCTCTAGTATTGTACAAACTAAAAGAACCATCAAGACATTATAGATCCCGATATTGGGAGCAACCAGATCTTTTTTTATATACGGAAATGGAATATCACAAGTGGTTTCCGACTGATCCTTATAAAGATGAACAATTGATTCATACCTGGCCAGTAGCCAGTACGGTGTTTACTGTCGACTACACAACCCAGCGAGCATATAAATTAAGTAATAAACTGGAGCCGGGTATATATAAGTTAGTAGCCACTTCGAATGATAAGAATCAATCTAAGGCCACCTATGAAAATTATTTCTGGGTGGAGGACCCTGCCAAAGGTCTATTTAAATCCATAGAGCCATTGCGGTTACATCAGAGTGCTTCTATAGTCGAGCCAGGACAAGAAATCCAAACGATTTTAAGGACACTCTCAAATCCACAATATGTTTTATTATCCTCTTCGCGATCAGATCGAAGTGAATGGTTAGTCAATAATGGTTTGACCAGAGATCAGCTGAAGCTAACCGAAAAGGATAGGGGTACTACGCATCAAGACTTGTATTTTATGATCGAGGATAATCGAGTGTACTCCAGTCAAATGGCTTATGGTATCGCTCATAATAAAGATCTTCTGATACAAACGATATCATTTAGAGATAAACTAGCCCCGGGGCAAGCTGAAGAATGGACCTTGAAGATCAGCGGTACACATAAAGATAAACTGGTAGCTGAAGTGGTAGCGGGTATGTATGATCAATCTTTAGATGCACTATATCCACATGAATGGCGTCGGGATTTATATCATATGAACTATGAGTCGATTGTGCGTTATCTAGCTGCGGGTTTTAGTACCACAGGTTCCATATTTTTAAATGGGCAACAGAATATTTACAAAGAAATTGAGTCAACTGAATATCGGAATTTGAATTGGTTTGGATTTGAAATCTATGGGAACATGATCTATGATACTCGGGGTGGGCGAGTGATGAAGTCCCAAAATGCCATGCCTCAAGCAGATGGTATGGCCAATGCAGAAGCTAAACTTGCAACACCACCTTCTGTGCAGCGAGATGAAGAAGTCAAAGAAGAAAACGATGTAAAGGATGGAAATCAAGCTACCTCATCTGTCCCTCCATTAAGAAAAAATCTAAAAGAAACTGTCTTTTTTTATCCAGATCTCAAAACTGATCAAGAAGGAAATATCCTGTTGAAGTTTAAGATGAATGAGGCGCTGACTCGATGGCGATTGATGGTATTTGGGCATACTACAGACCTTAAGAGCGGATATCTGGAGCAGACAGTAGTCACACAAAAGGAGCTTATGGTCTTTCCAAATGCACCTCGATTTGTTAGACACGGCGATCGATTGGAGTTTCCAGCAAAGGTGTCTAATCTAAGTAAAAAACAGATCACAGGTCAAGCAAGACTTGAATTATTTGATCCGATGAATGGTAAAAACTTGAATACATCGTTTGCCGTTAGTGCCGGTAAAGCAACATTTACTATACCAATAGGTCAATCTTCGCCTTTGTCTTGGACTTTACTGGTCCCCGATGACTATCTTGGTATGTTGGGCTATAGGGTCATCGCAGAATCTGAAGCTATGACGGATGGTGAAGAAAATGTGATGCCAGTGCTCACCAATAGAATGTTGGTCACAGAGACGATGCCATTCCAGGTCAAATCAAATCAAAGCAAATCTTTTGTATTTAATGAACTGATCTCCAAATCGACATCAAAGACTTTAAAACACCAAGCTTTTACATTAGAGTGCACGACTAATCCGGCTTGGTATGCGATTCAGGCTTTGCCTTATATGATGGAGTATCCTCACGAATGTACAGAGCAGTTAGTCAATCGGTTGTACGCTAATTCGCTTGCTGCTACTATTATCCAGAGCAATCCTCACATCAAAACCGTATTTGATGCGTGGAACAGATCAGGAGATCTCAAAAGCCCATTGAGTAAAAATCAAGAGCTAAAGGCGGCTGTCCTCGACGAAACTCCCTGGGTACGGGAATCACTCAATGTAGAAGAACAACAAAAGATGATTGCACTTTTGTTTGACTTGAATAAAATAGCAAACGAAAAAATCCAAGTGATGCAGATCTTACGCCAAAGACAGTTAAGCAATGGTGGATTTCCATGGTTTGACGGTAGAGACGATTGGTATATCACACAATATATTTTGGAAAGTCTGGGTCATCTCAAAAAATTAGGCGCTCTGCAAAATGAACTGGATGATGTCATACAAAAGGCAGTCCTATATTGTGATAGAGAACTGATCAAACATTTTGAAGAACTGAAAAAGATTGCAAAAAAGGAGGACATTGGATTGAATGAAATAGCTATTCATTACCTATATATGCGCTCCTTTTATAATTCTATTGAAATTGAAAATAAAATAGCGTTTAATTACTTTTTAAAAACATCCGAACGCGATTGGCTAAAACAAAGCCTTTACAGTCAGGGTATGATCGCACTGGCTCTTCATCGCTGGACTGCTGAATCAAAGACGCCACTTAAAATATTGGCATCACTCTCAGAAAAAGCCCAGCATCATGATGAATTGGGTATGTATTGGAAATTTGATCAGGGTTACCGATGGTTTGAGTTGCCGATTGAAACACAAGCTTTATTGGTAGAAGCTTATGCTGAAATCAAGCCAGGTCATGATCAGGAGGTAGATGATATGAGGATATGGTTGTTAAAAAACAAACAAACAAATCGGTGGTCAAGCACCAAGTCTACTGCCGCGGCTATATATGCATTGATGCTCCAGGGTAAATCCTGGATCAGCGAATCAAATTTGCCAGATGTCATGTGGGGTGCGGATAAAGTAGTGGTAGCCAAAGATAAAGTTGTGCCTGGGTTGGGTTATTTCAAAATTGTAAAAGCAGCCTCCGCTATCAATACCTCTTTAGCAAATCTTCAAGTCAAAAACCCCAATAATCATATTTTATGGGGAGCTTTATATTGGCAGTATTTTGAAGACCTCGAAAAGATTACCTCATTTAAGTCTACACCGTTGACGATCAATAAAAAATTGTATTTGGAGAAAACCGACGGCAATACCCTTAGTTTGCGTCCATTTTCCGAACTGATCGTTGGCGAAAAACTAATCGTGCGAATAGAGATCAAAGTAGATCGTCCGATGGATTATGTACATTTAAAAGATATGAGAGCTGCCGGATTAGAGCCGATCAATGCCATCAGTCAATACAAGATGCAAGGCGGTCTTGGCTATTACGAAAGCACCAAGGATCTAGCGACACACTTTTTTATAGATCACATCGCTCCGGGTACCTACGTGCTGGAATACCCTCTCCGGGTGACACAACGAGGGATGTTTTCTAATGGTATCAGTAGCATGGAGTGTATGTATGCTCCAGAATTTAGTACCCACTCTAAGGGTGAAGTGATTACTATAAAATAATACTGCTCATCAGATAAAATGTGACTTTTGTCGAATGATATTTTTGTTTCGCACCTGAATCAACAATTTTGACCTTATTGAATTGATTCAAAAGATGGGCAATATGGATGATATAGAAAAAAATTCCAGAGATCTAGAAGTAAATAGTACTATCCGTAATCATATGGTTTGGGCCATGGGGGCAGGTTTTATACCGGTACCCATAGCGGATTTTTTTGCAGTAGGAGCTATCCAGCTAGACATGGTGCGTCAGATGTGTAGATTATATGACATTGAATTTAAAGAGAACGAAGGAAAAGCTATTATTTCGTCGCTCACTTCTTCAGGTTTGGCCCGCCTGGCAGCTCGGACCATTGTAAAATTTATCCCTGGGGCAGGGAGCTTTATAGGAGGTATGGCGGTCTCTATCCTATCCGGAGCGTCTACCTTTGCTTTAGGTCAAGCTTTTAAACGACATTTTGAAACAGGAGGTACTTTTTTGGATTTTGACCTATCTCGTCTTAAAAAAGTATACGATGAAATGTTTGAAAAAGGTAAAGAAGAAGCTGAACACATCCGTCAAGATGAAAAGAAGACCGAAGATATCGTAAGGAAAGAGAGTCTTGGGACTACCGCCAGTGTGATCGACAAGCTGGCCGATCTAGGTCGACTGAGAGAACATGGTCATATCACTGAATCGGAGTTTTTAAAAATGAAAGAAAAATTATTGTCGGAGTTATAGACCAGGAGATCGAAAATCACGAAAACAAACCATGGATTTTGCTGTCAATCATGCTGATGATCTTACCCAAGTCTTCAGATTGATTGATAAAATCAATTTCATCGATAGGTACTATGAGTAATTTTGAAGTGTAGCCATCTATCCAATCGTCATACTTCTTATTCAGTTTTTTGAGATAATCTAAGCTCATATTGCCTTCATAATCTCTCCCGCGCGTATGAATATGCCCTACCAATGTTGAGATACTGGCTTTAAGATAAATCAAAAGATCAGGCGGGGCTATCTGAGATGTCATCGTTTGAAACAAATGTTGATAGGACTCAAAGTCTCGTTTTGTCATAAGCCCCATCTCATAGAGGTTGGGTGCAAAAATGCAAGCGTCTTCGTAAATAGTGCGATCTTGGATCACAGGATGTTCCCCGGCTCTGATAGAAAGGATTTGCCTGTACCGACTATGTAAAAAATGAATTTGAAGGTTAAAAGACCACCGATTCATATCAAAATAAAAATCTGACAGATAGGGATTGTCTGTTGCATCTTCATACATGACATCCCAGTTGTAATGCATTCCCAATTTGCTCGCTAGCGAAGTCTTGCCTGCTCCAATATTACCGGCTATTGCGATGTGTTTGATCGGTTGGATTTCCATTCTCAGACGCAAGATAATACAAGCCTCAGAAATAATAAATCTTTAAAATCGTATCTTTAGCGATCATTTTATGCAGCTAATCTAATATATCTTCATGCAAATTGACCGTGATTTAATTTTGAAACTGGAAATGTTAGCACAATTAGAACTTTCTGAGGATGAACGAGGTCATTTGCAAAAAGACTTGGAAAATATCATTGAGATGGTAGATAAGCTTCAAGAGGTCGACACGAACGGGCTAGAGCCTCTTGTGCATCTTGGGAGTAGATCTGCCATTATACGCAAAGATGAACCGGGAACCCAACTTTCAAGGTCAGAAGCCTTAGCCAATGCGACCATTAAAGATGAGCTATATTTTTTAGTACCTAAAGTAATAGAGAAATGAATGCAATGATAGACATTTCGGGGTTAACCAAAACCTATATCATGGGATCTGACACGGTGCAGGCTCTAAAAGGGGTCAATCTTACGATTCATAAAAATGAATATACGGCCCTAATGGGACCCTCAGGTAGTGGTAAATCGACTTTGATGAATCTATTAGGGTGCCTGGATACGCCTACCAGCGGCACCTACATGTTGAATGGCTACGATGTGAGCCATATGGACGATAGTGAGCTAGCTCAGATCAGAAATAAAGAAATTGGATTTGTGTTTCAAACGTTTAATTTGTTGCCGAGACTGACTGCACTGGATAATGTTGCCTTGCCGTTGATCTATGCAGGCCAAAATAGAACTAAACGACTGGAGCGGGCAGCACATGTATTGGATATCGTAGGCCTCGGCGATAGAATGACCCATAGACCCAACGAATTATCTGGAGGCCAACGACAGCGAGTAGCTATAGCCAGGGCTTTAGTTAATAATCCTAGTATTATCCTTGCAGATGAGCCTACTGGTAACCTGGACTCGAAAACCAGCGATGAAATCATGCGAATATTTGAAGAAATCCATTCCCAGGGAAATACTATCATACTGGTCACCCATGAGCCAGATGTTTCACTGCATGCTCACCGCATTGTACGATTAAAAGACGGAGCTATTGAATCTGATCAATTGAATCCTAACATAGTGCGCTATGGTGCACGTATGCTCAGTCATTAAAATACCTGCGTGTGCAACGCAAATCTAACTTTACTACTGGTCAGTCAAAATTTGCTCAACACTTCGGTTATAAATAGATTCCAAAGTTGAGGTTTGAACAGTATGGTCAGTACAAATCCTGCTACTGCACCCCAAAAATGAGCAGTATGATCTATATACCCGTGCCCTTTTCTTGCAGCATAAGAAGAATACAACAGGTACAAAACCGAAGCTACGACTCCCGGTATAGGTATAACATAAAATAACAACAGCTCTATCCATGGATAGAAAATAATGAATGAAAACATGATCCCGGAGACTGACCCCGATGCGCCTACACTTGCAAAGCCAGCTTGATCTTCGTGTTTATGATAAGTCATTAGATTAGCAAAAAGACCACTTAAGAGGTATACAATGAGATAATAGATGCGACCTTTTAAAGGGTCAAAAATATTTATAAATGTAGATTCTAGTATGGTGCCAAAACTATACAATGCATACATATTAAAAGCGAGATGGATCCAATCACCATGGACAAATGTGCCGGTCATCAGCCTCGCATATTCACGATTTCTTTTTTCGCGATAGGGATAGTGCTTTAATTTTTCTAATATATCCGGTCGCTGAAACGCCTGCCAGGATATAATTACATTCAATAAAATAAGGGCAAGGGTAATAGTCATATAAGTTGTAGCTTAATCATTATGGTAAGGTTCGTTCTTCAAAATAGTAAATCCTCTATAGATCTGTTCCAACACGAAAAGTCGTACCATATCATGAGAAAATGTCATCTTCGAAAGTGAAATTTTATCTTTTGATCGTTTTATAAGGCTATGGTGAAACCCAAATGCACCTCCTATCAAAAAAATAACTCGTTTAGTACTGGAGATCATCAGTTTGTTTAATAGTCGAGAAAACTCCCTGGAAGTATATTTTTCACCATGTTCATCTAATAAAATCAATACATCTTCTGGTTGTATTTTTTTTAAAATTAATTCCGCTTGTAGCTGCAATGATTTTTCTTTATCAGATGATCGATTTGTCTTTGACTCGTTGAGTTCTAAGTAATCGAATGGTATGTAATGTTTTATTTTAAGCAAGTAGTGGTTAATGCCTTCATCCAAGTATTTTTGTGAATTTTTTCCTATACACCACACTTCTAGTTTCATGGCATTTGTTAATTGCTATATACCCGATATTCCCATGGTTTTAACTGAATAGTCTGGCCATTTTTATATGCTGCTTCTTTACCGGTATAGATCTCTTTGACACCCGTGATATCTTGATTGAGGCTGGCGGTTTGATTTTTTTTGGAAAGATTAAGGATTACCACTACGGACTGGCCATCTTTGGTCTTTTTAAATGCAAATACATCCTTATGCGAAGCGATTTTTTCTAATGGGGTACCCGCGGAACCATTGCCCATTGATTTATTATTTTGTTTAAGGTCAAACAGCGACTTATAAAAAGAAGTATAAGCGTAAGATTTCCACTGAATAGAATCCTTATCAAAAAATTTAAGCCTTCGTTTTAATGGTTCTTCCTGGCCATTGTAAAGCAGCGGCATTCCGTCAAATGTAAAATTAAGCACAGCCATAGCCTTATGTGCGTCACCCATGCGTTCAAACTCGGTGCCTTGCCATGAGTTTTCATCGTGATTGGATGTAAAATAGATGTGATAGCCTTTTTGATTTCTGGCTAAATCTTTAGTTATAAAAGTATCTATATCATTAGCATGTTTATTGCCTTTGGCGATCTCATTGCAAATGTGATGGAACTCCCACCCATAATCAAGGTCCAGGGATTCATCATTTCTGAACTGAGGCGTTTCACTTTCACCCAATAAGAGTACCTGTTTTATAGTTCGTAAACTATCGGAAACGGTCCGCCAAAAATCAGCAGGTACATTGTGTGCTACATCATATCGATAGCCATCTATATCAAAATCAGTGATCCAATATTGCATGGCATCGATCTGAGCTTGGCGCATGCCTTTATTGTCATAATTAAGATCAGCCACATCTGTCCATCCCCAGGATTTGCCAGTGCCGGGATCTATAGGATCTATAATATTGCCAGCAGAATCTTGTGTATAGTATTCAGGATGAGATTTTACCCAGACATGGCCCCAACCGGTGTGATTAGGCACCCAGTCTATGATGATTTTCATGCCTGCAGCATGGATCTTGGTTACCAGATTTTTAAACTCTTCTTTTGTGCCAAATTCTGCATTAGTCTCCATAAAATCACTTACGCTATAGTAGCTTCCGAGGCTTCCTTTTCGTTTTTCTAAACTGATGGGAAAAATAGGCATCAACCATAAGATATCTACACCCATCTGGTCCAGTCGGTCTATATGGCCTGCAAGTGCATTAAACGTGCCTTCTTTTGAAAATTGGCGAATATTTACCTCATACATTACTGCTTGATCATCCCAATCGGGATTGCCATGAATTATAGCTTTTGTTGGAGCTTCGGTGGTATTGACTTGCTGTATTTTCGGTTCAGCCTTACGGCAAGAGACTAGACAAATCAAAAAAGAGAACAAGAATGCAAACTGTTTCATAAATTATAACTTTAATGTTAAAGATAAATATTTGAATTTATATCAATAGACCATAAAATCAATAGAGTTTTTCACTCAGGGAAGTATGGTCTTGAAAAGTCTTTTTAATCCATTTTTGGAGGTCATCAGCTAGAGCATGGGCTTTGATCATGTGTAAGAATGCAAGGATATTTTGAACTTTGCTCACCGATGGGGGACCTAGATGATTTTCAAGAAATGTAGTCAGTATGGATTTATACGATTGTTCCAACCAGGCTGCTTCTTTGGGCCATAGCCGTTGGGTATAGGCCTTTAATTGTTCGAGCGAAAGCGGAGATTCCAAAAGTGCCTTGGCTTCCGACATCATATGATGGCTAATATAAAAATCGATCAGAAGATTTTTGCTTTTGAATTGTAGAGAGTTTTGTAAACTTTTGATCACCAAATCGGCATTGATATGATAGTCAATCGAATATTTAAGATACTTTTCATCCGGCTGATATTGCAATAACGCAAGGGCATATTTTTTAGATGCAGGGTCCTCCGGAAAAAAAGACCAAAGCCTATCCATAAACTTAAATTTCCAAAATTCGTCTTTGGTTTGAGCCATCAGCCACTGGCCTAATTGGCGGGCATATTCTTTGTGTGAGGATACTATAATTTCGAGAGTCGATAGCCACTTCGAAAGGTCATTATTGCCTTCGAAAGCCTCTTTCAAAAGTGATTCATCTTGTATTCTCATAGCAGTTTTCGCCAAAGTGACCAATGGCAAGGGATTGGATTCGCGGCGGCCAATTTTTTTGAGCAATACTGCATTTAAATTTTTCCGGGAGTCAGGATCAGCATTAAAAAATAATACTTCATACAAATTATGAGGGCTGTGTATCATCGGATAGCCTGGGTCCGTAAACAAGATCATCAGCTTACCTTCTAGTTCAATCCTGTAATCCGGTGCAAGCGTCAAATCCAAGATACTGCGGAGTCTTTGATGGATCAGGATCCAGAACTTTTCGTATTCTCCAAAATACATATCCAATTTTCGATAAATCGAGTGATATTTTTGCAAAAGCTCATGACAAATAGCAAACGACTCGATCGGATTTTCTAATGCGATAAGATCATCGGCTTGCAGCAATAATTCCTCACTTATCCAAAATAAGGATTGCATGGATCCTTTGGCTATTTTACCTAATGCATTGGGTATTAATCTCGTCATGCTCTTGATCAAGTCGTGATACTTTTGTTCAGGAGACGATACTTGTACCTTGCTGGCAAAATGAAGTTTTAATGCCTGACCAAACTGTTTATTCGTACGCGCATACCTTTGTAAAAATCGATCAAGATCGAGTTTAGGGATTTGGCTTAAGATGACCGGTATTGAGATGCGATTAGGCAATCCAATGTCTTTGGTAGCGAGAGGCTTTATGGGTTTATCGAGCTCTTCATTATTTCTGCGATGGAGGATGATAGCGGCTATCAGATGAATACATAGTTTTTTACCAGCTTTACCGCATCGGCAGTAGGCATGACGCAGATATTTCCTTCCAAATCCTATTTCAGTGTATAATTCATCTTCATGGATTAAACTACTTTTGAGAATCAGTGATCCGGCCTCAGCAAAATGCAACGAAAGTGTATTCCCATTGGCTTCTACCCAATCAAATGCCTGTTGGAATAGATCAGGGTCTACAAAGTTTTCTATATATCGCCACTCGGGTTTCTGCATGGATTAACCCCTAAAGGTAGCAGAAATAATCCATTGCTCTGGGGCTTTGGACTTCTACCGAAGTCCACCAGAATGATGCTAAGCTTTGGCTTTTACAGGAAGTCCGGTAAATGATTTATTGCCTTTCATTTTAGAAGCAGCTTGTATGGCTTTTGATGCATTGACATACGATCCAGTTTTACAGAGATCTTGCAACATGACGGAGTCGTCTGTACCAGGTTTGATTACTTTTTTATTGAACGTAGACCCATTCTCTAAGATAGCTTTACGGACTTGTTTAGCACTCAATTTTGGATACAATGATCTGATTTGAGCTGCTACTCCGGCCATGACAGGAGATGCCATACTGGTACCATCTGCAAACTCGTATTTATTCTCCGGCGCAGTACTATAGATTCTCACACCAGGGGAAAAGATGTCTACTGATTTTTTACCATAATTAGAAAAAGAAGCTATTAGATCTTCATTCATTGAAAAAGAGATAGCACCTACATCCAACCAGTTTTTAACTTCCTTTTTTCGAAACAACCCTTTTGTGTCCAATGACTTTACAGGGAAATGAAGTGTAGCATCGTTGTCTTCGGCGGCATTTCCAGCAGCATGGACCAGTAGTACATCGCGTTGTTCGGCGTATCGGATAGCATCATCCACTGCTTTTTTATAGGGTGACTCTCCTTTGCCAAAACTCATGTTGATGACCCGTGCACCGTTATCTACAGCATAGCGGATGGCATTGGCGACATCTTTGTCGTGTTCGTCTCCATCAGGGACTGCTCTCAGGGCCATAATCTTTACATTAGTCGCTACTCCATCCATTCCGATGCCATTGCCTCGCACTGCAGCTATAATGCCTGCGACATGGGTACCGTGAAATGCATCTGGGCCTTTAACATCATTGTTTCCATAATAGCGTTCTTCAGTATTTTCATAGTTATCCCCAATTATTTTTCTGGAATTAAAATCTGCATTGTACTGGTATAAAAATTTCGCTTCGAGATCGGTCCTAGGAGCTCCATATTCGTCTTTTATAGATTGATTGATCTGGTCAAACGAGTTGATGGTAGGTTGCTCCAATAATATTTGTGCTAAAATCTTGCTGCCTACATTTACATACACATTTTTATTGGTGTCAATCTTAGCTAGATTGAATGAATTCAGTGGAAGGCCACCAAGTTCTTTTTCGACTGCATCGATGACTTGCAATAGTATAGCTTCATTACGCTTAAGATCTTTCCATTGATCCTCTGCATTTTGTTTTTTACCTTCTATGTCTTTTTCAATCTCGAGGTATCGTTCATATCCTATTCTCTGCTCTTTAGATAGTGTTGCAGGGTTGATGGATTTATACTTTTTTCTGAGTCGGGCCAATGTCCTAGTGGCTTCATACGTATCAAATTGTACATTTTCACCAGATTTATTGCCCAAAAAATTCCAACCATACAGATCGTC
Source organism: Saprospiraceae bacterium (assembly GCA_031417835.1). Lineage (GTDB taxonomy): Bacteria > Bacteroidota > Bacteroidia > Chitinophagales > Saprospiraceae > JADJLQ01. The sequence goes on from JANOWJ010000192.1 coordinate 70,840, forward strand.
TATATATCCATTTTGATCGTCATCGATACCATTTCCAGCTATTTCTTTGGGATTGACCCAAATGTTTTGTTTGAGATCTTCATGATGGATGTCGACTCCGCCATCTATCACGGCGACAATGACTTCATAGGACGGTTTCTTCAAAATGAAGGTCTTTAAAGCCTCGTCTATGTCGACTCCGGGCAGATTATTTTTAGCTCCGCGCAAGTGCCAGTTGACCAAATCCAGGCCCTCATCCTGAGCATTTATCTTGCAAAAAATCACACAAATACATACAATGCTCCAAACCAATTTGAGTTTCATCCTACAAATAACATCTAATTCAACCACAAGGTCAGAATAATTGTAATGTTTTAACAAAAATTTCACGACTCAAACAAAGTTTTTTTTCTGGATGGAGAAATTATAACTTTGTGTTCCTGATTTAACCCTCGGTGTCCCGTATTTAATGAGGCTTAAAATTATATTTTTAGTAGTTGTGGTCCTGTCGAGTACAGCCGCAATAGCTCAGACATTTCAAGTAGGAGCTATGGGCGGTGCTACGCTTTTGGTAGGAGACTACCCATCCTATTCATTTGATAATGCCTTTAAAATTCTCGCCAATCCTGGCTTTGGACTGTTTTTACGTAGACCTATTCAAAAAAACCTAGGTGTTAAAGCTTCGCTTTATGCCACTTCTTTTCAGGGTGATGACCGATTATATCCGATCAATCTTGGGTCTCGGAATCCCAGCCTCTTTAAATATCCTGTGGTAGAAATGCAAATTACAGCAGATTATAGCCCTTTTGGGGTACGATTGGCATCCAGACTCATCCGTTTTTATCTACTTGCGGGAATTGGTTTTACAAAGACTTCTATTAAAGTACCTGTAGATAATGACTGCCCCGTAGTCAACCTTTCCATTCCAGCCGGACTCGGTATCCGTACAGATATCAATGAAAAAATGACCTTTTTTATCCAAGCAGAATATGTCCAGGGACTCAATGATTGTCTGGAAGATTATGCTGGCCCTACCAATACAAAGGATTTATACGGATCTATCAAATTAGGTGTGGCTTACTTGGTGGCCCCTAATTATTATGGGACAGGTCGGAATATAGGCTGTCCGAGATTTTAGGGTGATTGCATAATTAAATGGATCTTTGTCACATAGATCTTGGACTATCTTTCACCATATGAAGTATTAAAAACATACTGGGGGTATAGCACCTTTAGGGTTCGCCAAGAGACAGTCATCAAATCGATTCTCAATGGTCAGGACTCCCTTGCCTTGTTGCCGACCGGAGGGGGCAAGTCCATCTGTTTTCAAGTACCTGCTTTATGTATGCCTGGTATCTGTCTGGTTTTTTCTCCGCTGATCTCTTTGATGAATGACCAGGTACATCAGCTCAAACGAAGGAATATCTCTGCCGAACTGATCCATTCTGGTCTAAGCTTTAGGGATATAGACCGCATCTTGGATAATTGTGCTTTTGGCGATGTCAAATTATTATACCTCTCTCCCGAGCGATTGGCATCGGAAAAAACCTGGTCCCGAATTCTTCGATTGAAGGTCAACTTAATAGCAGTAGATGAGGCACATTGTATCAGCCAATGGGGTTATGACTTCAGGCCTTCCTATTTAGAAATCGGCAAGATCAGAGAGTGGATGCCAAAAGTGCCTGTACTTGCCTTAACTGCAACAGCTACACCAGAAGTAACAAAAGATATTCAAGAAAAACTACTGTTCAGGCGACCCAATGTCATACAATCCAGTTTTGCAAGAAGTAATCTGTCCTATATTGTACTGCATACTGAGGATAAACAAGCCAGGATGATGACCATATTTCAAAAATCTCAAGGCAGTGGCATCGTCTATGTTCGCAATAGAAAGGCTGCCAAGGTATGTAGCGACTTCCTCAATCAACAAGGGATCAGCGCCAGCTTTTACCATGCAGGCTTGAGTCAAGACGAACGATTGGAGCGAGAAATGGATTGGAAAACCAATAAAACCAGTATAATCTGCGCAACCAACGCGTTTGGTATGGGTATAGATAAACCTGATGTGCGCAGTGTGGTGCATTATGATTTGCCCAATTCGATGGAAGCATATTTCCAAGAAGCGGGCAGGGCAGGTCGGGATGGTCTACGATCCTATGCAGTAGCCCTGATCGGACCAGCTGATCGTAAATTGATGTTTGAACGCTTTGAAGCCAATTTCCCAAGTCTGGATTTTATTCAAAAATTGTACAAGACACTTGCGATACACTTCCAGATTGCTACGGGCAGCATTTCGGATCAATCGTTTAATTTTGATGTGATTTCTTTTTGCGAAACACATCGGTTAGATATCTTACCTACTTTGGAAGGGCTTAAAGTATTAGAGCATGCCGGATATCTCGTATTAAATGACTCTGTCTATCAGCCCTCTGAATTGCAGTTGCTCGCTGATCGAGAAACGCTGTATCGATATCAAGTAAAACATGCCGAAGAGGATGCCTTACTCAAAACAATATTAAGATCCTATGAAGGCGTTTCATTCAATCCCGTAAAAATATCTGAATTCAAACTGGCTCGCAACCTTGAATCCCATGAAGAAGATGTAATTTTCTTTTTAAACAATCTTCATCAAGCTGGCATCATCTCTTATAAACCTAAAAGTGATGATCCAAAATTAATATTCAAAGGTGAAAGAATTAAAAGCACCAACCTTACGATTGATCAAAAATGGTATACATTCAGAAAAAATCGAGCGATCCAACAAATTCATCAAATCTGGTCTTATGTGGACGCATCTGTGTGTAGGAGTCTGGAGATGCAGACTTATTTTGGTGAGACAGAAGTTGTGCCATGTGGTATTTGCGATTTGTGTATAAAACGAAAAAAGGAATCCGCAAACCCTCATAATAATATTAAATCAAATGTGTCTAACTTTATAAAAAGCCATCATCCTATTCGGCTGCAAGATCTGGTGCATGAATTTTCTATGATTCATTCGGAGCAAGTATTAGAAATAATTGAGTCTCTTGAAAGTGAACAACTGATCCAAATAGATCACGAAACCATCCAGTGGAAAGAGCAATGAATAAGGTAGCTATTTTTGTGTCAAACGACTTAGCCAATGATCAAAGAATTCATCGGATAGCAGAGGCATTAGTCAAAGCAGCTTGGCAATTGGAGCTTTTTGGCATCCTTAAACCTACTTCATTGCCATTTTCCTCCGACGATTATCGGAGTCACCGTCTCATCATCACACCATGTAGAGGGTTTTTGTTTTACGTGGTGTTGAATTTAAAATTTTTTATCAGAGCACTCACCTGCAAGGCTAATGTCCTTGTATCAGTGGATTTAGATACGTTGCCTGCTATACGTTTAGCTAGTTGGTTAAGTCATAAACTGCTGATATGGGATTGTCATGAAATTTTTACAGAAATGCCTGAACTAACGAGTCGTCCCCGAATTCAAAGAATTTGGAAATTTATCGAGCGCATATCAGTTCCGGGATTAAAAAATGTAATAGCGGTAAATGAAGGAGTTGCAAGCCACTTGTCGACTCAATGTAAGGTCACCTCGCAGATCATATATAATTATCCCGTGACCTCGCCAGATTTATACTCCGTAAGCCAAAAGTTTGATAGTCGAGTTATTTTCTTTCAAGGAGTATTGAATCAAGGCAGAGGGTTGGATGTACTGATCCATGCTATGCTCGATATACCAGATGAATACACACTGGAGATTGCAGGAGATGGCCCTCAATGGTCATACATCCAGCGGATCGTGCAAGAAAAAGATTTGGCTGCTCGAGTCAGACTATTAGGAATGTTATCTCCACAAGATTTAAAGAAAAAGACACCATCCGTATGTCTAGGCATTAGTCTACTGGAATCAAAGCACGAAAATTCCAGAATTTCACTTGCTAATAAAAATCTGGATTATATCATGGCTGGCTTGCCGGCCATAGCGATGAATTTTCCTGAATATAAAAACATCAATGATCGATGGCCAGTAGCCCTTTTAATCCAAAATGCTGAAGTACAATCAGTCGGCAGTGCTATCATGAAGGTGATATCAGACTTTAGCCTATATCAAAAAATGCATGAAGCGTGCCTCGACGCGCGAAAAGTATTATGTTGGGAGCAGGAATCCGATAAGGTGTTGAGCTTTTTTCAAGCTTTAAAGGGAAACAAAAATGGTACCCTCCAAAAACAAAACGACATTTCCTGAGATCAACACCCGATCAGCACTCATTTCGCAGTTCAGGGTACCACCTCGTGCTGATAATTGTTTTGCCACGAAATATCTTTTTTTAAGGATATCAGCCCAATAAGGGGTTAAGGTAGTATGGGCACTACCCGTCACCGGGTCCTCATCTATGCCGCTTTGTGGGAAAAAACATCTCGAAACGAAATCGCAATGATCTCCTGGTGCAGTCACGATCAACCCTCTGGCGGGCAAAGTTTTAATCAATGATAGATTTGGCTGGATATTTTGAAGTGTATTTTGATCCTTTATACGCACCAAATAATCAGATTTGCCTTTAACACAATCCAAAATATCTGTTCCCAATGCAGCTTCAAGTCCATCGGGTATCGGTAAGCTCTGGAATAGGTCAACAGGAAAATCCAAGGTGAGTAAGCCATCCTCATTTTGCTCAACAAATAATAATCCACTGCGGGAATCAAAGCATATGGTGCGAGATCCAATGTCCTTTTGAGTAAAAAGGACATGTGCACTGGCCAATGTAGCATGTCCGCAGAGGTCAACCTCTACTGAAGGTGTGAACCACCTTATTTTATAACGATCGCCTTGAGGCCAGATAAATGCTGTCTCTGCAAGATTGTTTTCTGAAGCTATTGATTGGAGTATAGAATCGGGCAATTCCATATCCATCAGGCATATGGCGGCCGGATTGCCTGAAAAAGGGGTCGAAGTGAATGCATCAACTTGATATATGGGGATCTTAAATACCATATCTAACGAGTCATTATGATAATGATATAGACCAGGGAGAGCCAAATTCTAAACTGGAAAAGGCTCAATAATTGTCATCGTCAGCAAAGGAATTTTCAGCATTTTCGATCTCATCCAATGAGACATCGCCACCGGCATCCTCTTCTGCACCCTCTGCTTCAAACAGATCATCTTCTTCTGCTACTGGTGCATCACTCTCCAATTCCGCCTCGATATCGGCTACTGCTTTGATAGGTTTTGCTTTGCGTTCGATCATCCGGATGAGGTAATAGATGTCATCTGTCTCGAATGGGATTGCAGAGACCCGTTTGCCATCTCGGTCAAAAAAAGAGATAGTGGCGCCTTCAAAACCTTCCGGATAGGCTGCATGCAAAAGCGTGACCAGCTCGGGGGCTAGATTGTCATAATCTTTTACGACTCTCTTTTTATTAACCTTTGGTTCGTCTTTTTTCTTCATAAATAAGAAGTTAGTGCAATGATACGATTTAAAAATAGCTGCTAAGTAATGACAAATTTATATGCAGTTCGCAATCTATCTCTATTTTATTCAATAATTTTTTATAAAAAAATTAGCGGCTAAGGTTTAAGAAAAAATGAGTTTCTTCGTTGATTGAATGAATATTTGATCCCCCTACGGTGAATCTAAGCACTACATATCGTAATATATTTAAGATATCTGCACCCATCATGATAGGAGGGGCTTCTCAAAACGTAATAGCCCTCACGGATAGTATCTTTTTGTATCATCATGATCAGCTCATGTTTGCTGCCATGGGTTTTGTAGGGGTTTATTATTTGATTGTGGCGGCTATCGGGTACGGATTTTCGAGGGGGGGGCAGATTTTGATTGCTCGTAAAATGGGCGAAAAAAACAAGGTGGCGATCGGTCAAATCACGCACATGATGTTGATTTTTGAGCTTGGCCTCGCTGTAGTCATGTTTTTATTTATGCGGTATGGCAGTGAGTGGTTATTTACGAAACTGGTAGCTTCTCCGACAATCATACAGCACAGCCTGGAGTACATCAAATATAGATCATATGGCGTGTTCTTTAGTTATATCGGTGTGGTGTATATCTCGCTCTATGCTGGAGTAGCCAGGACCGCTATCATTGGCTATCAGACTTTAGTCCTGATCCTTATCAATCTGGTTTTGAACTATGGGTTCATATTTGGGCATTTTGGGCTTCCAAGTATGGGTATTGGAGGAGCCGCATTGGCCAGCACGCTGGCTGAAATCGTCGCCGTCATCGTATTTACTGGATTTATCGTTCGCGATCGTAAAAAATTTGATTACCATATTTTTAAGTTGCACCCTTTGAATTGGGTCATCATCAAACAGATCATTCAAGTATCAGTGCCATTTGTCATTCAATCTATAGTGGGCTTGGGATCTTCCTTTTTATTATTTTCCTGGATAGAAAATATGGGTGAACGGGAATTGGCCATATCCAATCTGGGCAGAATATGTTATCTCATTTTAAGCGTACCGATCTGGGGGTATTCGGCTGGCATACAAACTTTGGTCAGTGGGTATATCGGCAAGGCAAGGCTCAAAGCGGTGATCCCAATCATATTTAAAACAGCCAAACTCTCTTTTGTCACCACTGGTATTTTCGCTGCGCCATTTTTGGTTTTTCCGGAATATTTTTTTTACCCTATCCTTGGAGCAGACGATATGCAACTCGTATATGATGCCAAACCCATTTTGCTTATTGTGCTTGCGATGTTGCTGATGTTTTCAGTTGCTACCATATTTTTTAATGGACTGAGTGGTACAGGAGCTTCCTTTCAAGGACTGATGATACAAATCTTGAGTACCGTGTTATATCTGGTTTGTGCATTTTATGTCATTAAAGTAAGAGATTTGAGCCTATCATGGGCATGGGCATGTGAAGGGGTGTACTGGCTATTGATATTGAGCACTTCCCTATATGCATTGTATGGATACAAATGGAAAAGTATCTTTGATTGATTTCTTATTAAATATTTATTCAATCTAAAAGGCATACTATGGAGCCAACCCGATACGAATCGCGAGGGGTATCAAGTGACAAAAAAGAGGTTCATCAGGCTATAAAGATGTTAGATCCCGGCCTTTACAAAAATGCATTTTGTAAAATTTTGGCCGACCCTTTTGCTTCAGATGACGATTCTGCCATGATTTTACATGCAGATACTGCAGGCACTAAGACCATATTGGCGTATTTATATTGGCGCGAGACCGGGGATCTTTCGGTTTGGAAGGGAATTGCCCAAGATGCATTAGTGATGAATGTCGATGACATGGCATGTTCCGGTGCAACGAGTGAATTTGTAATTTCCAACACCATACTCAGGAATAAAAAACTGATCCCATCGAGCGTCTTAGAAGCGATCATTCAGGGCACTATGGATTTTGTAGATGCCATGGCTAAAGAGGGCATAAAAATCCATCACGCTGGTGGGGAGACCGCTGATGTAGGCGATGTCATACGTACGATAGATGTTGGTTTTACCGCCTACACGAAACTGCCGCGTAAAAAAGTATTTTTAAATAATATCCAAGCAGGAGATTTGATCCTGGGCTTGGGTTCTTACGGCCAAACTACGTATGAAGCATCTTATAATAGCGGCATAAGTTGTAATGGGTTGACCAGTGCCAGACACGATGTATTAGCTAAATACTATGCAACAGCATATCCTGAGTCGTATGATCCCGGTATAGATGACGCACTCGTGTACAGTGGCCAGCATCGCCTGACAGATCAGATTTGGGATAAAACTCATATGATGAACCGCCAAGTCGGGCAGTTGCTCCTATCACCCACCCGGACTTTCGTACCCTTCCTTCATCAAGTCTTTGCGCTCTCGACTGAAGGTCTTCATGGGATCATCCACGCCACCGGTGGAGCTCATAGCAAGGTCCTAAAGTTTTCACAAGGTGTTAAGATTATAAAAGATCGACTTTTGACTCCTCCTGTCATTTTTGACTTAATCCAACAATGTAGCAATGCGACTGTACAAGAAATGTACAAAGTATTTAATATGGGTACACGATTAGAACTTTATGGCACTTCATCGAGACTAGATTCTATCCAGAATATTGCTACCCAATTTAATATCCCTTGTCAAATTATTGGTAGGGTAGAGCAGACATCTTATCCTTCTATAGTTGAAGTCCAAGTAGGAAAACAATCATGGACCTATCAAGAATGAAAAAAAACACTAGACTTTATCCGCAGGAGGGGGCGTATTTTCAGCCAAATCATCAGTCTTATCTTTCGTTTTGTCCCAAAGGTCCTCCGCTTTATCAGCTACTTTATGGCCAAATTCTTTTGCATCGTCTACCAGATCAGAAGCTTTAGCTTTGGCTTTGTCCATCATTTCCTTAAGATGAACATCATCAGCTATTTCCTCAGCCTTATCTTTGGCTTTATCCCAAAGATCATCTGCCTTATCTGCGACTTTTTCACCCAATTCTTTCGCATCTTCTACCAAATCATGGGCTTTAGTTTTAGCTTTGGCCAAAGCTGCTTGTACTTTAGGATCATCGAGTAAATCCTCCGCTTTATCCTTTGCTGCATCATAAGCAACTTCGGCTTTATCCGCAATCTGTTCTCCTACTTTTTTGGCCTGACCAAATAATTTATTTAGAAAATTTTTCATAGACACCTGGGTTTTAATATGTCAAAAATACAAATATGATATCTAAAATCAGAACATATTTTCAAAGAAGTTCCTTTAAGCAAGCTTTTGATTTTATACGACTTGGTTTGCTTTTCTGAATTAAACAAAGAATTACCTTTATGGGGTGACGAACAAAGAAATAGCACAAGCTTTTGACTTATTGGCGAGGGTCATGGAATTACACAATGAAAATCCATTTAAGATCAAATCTTATCAAAATGCCTATTTGAATTTGAGGAAATTAGATCAATCTTTGTCTACGTACACCATTGAAGAATTGATGCAGATCAAAGGGATCGGGGAGGCTATCGCAGAAAAAATCCAGAGTCTGGTGCTGACAGGTGCAATGCCTACGCTCGAAAAATATAAAGCCAAAACCCCACCGGGCGTAGTGGAGATGTTGAAAATCAATGGACTAGGCCCTAAAAAAGTGGCCATCATCTGGAAAGAATTAGGCATCGAATCACCAGGAGAATTATTGTATGCATGCAATGAAAATCGTTTGGTGGAGCTCAAAGGATTTGGTGAAAAGACGCAGTCATCGATTATTCAAGCAATTGGTTTTTTGCACTCGACAGGTGGTAAATATTTGCATACCTCTGTTAATCATCAGGCAGAGCGGATCATGCAATTGCTGACGGAAATCAATCCTCAAGCCATTCATTCCATTACTGGATCCTTGAGGTTAGGTCATTCTATTGTTGAGCAATTAGATATATTGACTACTTGTACCAGATACGATCTCGATAAAATCACTGTAACCCAGGGAATGGAATGGACACGGTCCACTGATGAGGCATATCTAGGCCTTTGGAATGAGTTTCTTGTCGTAAAAATCAACTTGACCGATCCCGAGCATTGGGCCGACCAATTAATACAGACTACGGGTCCACAATCCTACCTCAATAAAAATAAGAGATTAGTTATACAAACAAGTCAATCTGAAGAAGGCATTTACCGACAAGCTCAATTGCCTTATGTAGCTCCAGAGCTCCGAGAAATTATACAAATTGAAGACTGGTCCCAACCAAAACTTGACCAGCTTATCCGAAGACAGCAGATCAATGGTATCATACACAGTCACTCCACCTATAGTGATGGTATCCATAGTCTTGAAGACATGGCCAATGCTACCAAACTAGCTGGTTTTGAATATCTTGCGATCACTGATCATTCTCAAGCCGCAGCATATGCCAGAGGGCTTAAACCAGAAAAGTTATTTATACAATGGGCTGAAATAGATGCCTTGAATCAAAAGAATATCCCATTTAGGATATTAAAAGGCATCGAGTGCGACATTCTAGCTAGTGGCCAGCTAGATTATGAAGAAGTCATTTTGAAACAATTTGAACTCGTGATAGCGAGTATCCATAGTGCTTTTCAAATGGATATTGAAAAAGCAACCTCCCGGATCATAAAAGCCATTGAAAGCCCTTTTACGAATATTGTAGGGCATCCTACGGGCAGATTGTTACTCACTCGTGCAGGATACCCACTACACATGACCAAGATTATAGATGCTTGTAAAGCAAATCAAGTCGCCCTGGAACTCAATGCCAATCCTCAACGATTGGACCTTGATTATGGCTTTATTCAAGATTGTATGGATCAGGGAGTCTATATCGCTATTAACCCGGATGCACACAACATGTCATCTATCCATGACATTGATTATGGTGTGCTGGCTGCCAGAAAAGGTAAACTCACCTCAGAGTTTTGTCTCAATACGATGGGGGTGGATGAGCTTCTGAAATTTTGCCATAAAAAGAAATAAGCTTTTAGATCAAGCGGAATAAAAAAGCCCTCATAACGGAAAGTGTCATGAGGGCCTAGGGCTATATTATTATGCACCAAATCCTTTTACCCGAGAAATGATTAATCTTTGGTGCGCGTAAATTCATACGTATACAGATCACAACATGGATCAGATAGCACTAAATTGTCTTTACTTAGGCTAATAGTTTTATCATAATTACTAAAGCCATCAATGATAGGCTGCACTGAACTAGAGATTTTGAATGAATCCGGGGTACCCGTTGTTGGCTTTAAGGTATAAGCACCAGTATAAATACTTGACTTGGCTTTGAGTAATTCAAATTCGGATGTTTTGATGCGCAAAGCGTCAAATTTTGCAGGGTAGCCGGCTCCAGAAAACCCTCCTGTGACCTTTATGAGATCCCATGTACCAATCAGTTCATTGGTTTCTTGAGTATTGGAAGATTTTTCACAGGCAGTCCATGTTAGACTTGCCAACATTAAGAATATAAATATTGTGTTTTTCATACTTAGTTAGACGAAGAAGGATTTGCAAGTGTTTGATAAATGGAGTTTTTTAACAAAACATTAGAAATTGAGGAAATTTCATTTTTGCAATCATCTCATTATCAGTACATTGTAATACAGTCAATTAGACACCTGTAATGAAACCTGCTATGAATAAGGTATTCTAACTCAGACTTCGTATTGAACATAAGGCATGAAGTTACTTAGTAGGGCTAGCAGACATCAGTCCTGCGGACTTCCACTGATCAGCATAGTCCAAGGCCAGGTTGCAATAGGTTCTCACGCCAGTTTTTAAACAACTATCGTCGACATAAAAATCGGGAGTATGATGAGCAGGCGCTTTTGTTGGATCATTGCCTATGGGCATTCCACCAAGGAAAACAAATAAGGACGGGACTTCTAAAGCATACAATGAAAAATCTTCAGCCCCTGTGACGGCTTTCGCAAGGTGAGTGTTTTTTTCGCCCGTGACCCGCTGCAAAGTCGGGACCATTTGGGCAGTCAATGCAGGGTCATTATAGGTCACAGGATTGCCGATGATGATTTGTGTTTCGGCAGTTGCACCCATACTTTCAGCTATTTTAGTGACGGTGTGTTTTATTTTTTCATGAATGATTTTTTGCATATCCTTATCCAGTGTACGGATAGTGCCGGTGAGTTCAGCATCTTCGGGTATGATGTTGTTACGCACTCCTGCATGGAAAGTGGCTACGGTCACCACTGCAGCCTCTTTGGTGAGATCGGTCTGTCTGCTTACTATGGTTTGTAAGGCCATGATGATTTGTGCACCGACCACTACCGGATCCACACCATTCCAAGGGGTTGACCCATGTACTTGTTTTCCTTTTATTATGATTTTGAGGATGTCACTAGCTGCCATGGTGCCACCAGGTTTGTAATTGATATGCCCTACTGGCGTAGCACTGTTGATGTGGATACCAAAGGCAACATCCACCTTGGGATTATTCATCAGCCCTTCCTTGATCATGAGTCCGGCACCACCTTCTTCACCGACCGGTGGGCCTTCTTCGGCTGGCTGAAATACAAGTTTGATATTGCCTTTGATTTGGTCCCGGATAGAGTACAATATTTTAGCAGCACCCATCAGCATAGCCGTATGGGTATCGTGGCCACACGCATGCATTACTCCGACGGGTATCCCCTGATAGATGTCTTTATTTATTGATTTCCAGGCGAGATCCACTCGTTCAGTGACTGGTAGACCATCGATGTCGGCTCTCAAAAGTATCGTAGGTCCGGGTTTGCCTCCTTTGATGAGTCCTACCACACCGGTTTTTGCGATACCGGTCTGAGTTTCTATTCCAATGGATTTTAAATATTTTGCAATGTATTCACCCGTTTTGAATTCCCGATTACTCAGTTCGGCATTTTGATGCAACCAGTGGCGCATCTCAATGGTCTGGGCATCGATTTCATTGGCCATTTTATCGACTGTAGATTTCAGGTCATCCCCTATTGGTACTGAAGTTTTGGACTTGGTAGTCTTTTTGGACTGAGCATTCAGGCCTAAGGCCAATACAAAGCTTATAAAAAGCACGACTGTTTTCTTCATGAATTATTTATTTAGATGCGCTAAATATACTCAAACATGAAGTTTGTACCACAAATTTTCGAGCCTTCATCTTGAATATAGACCAATGGTTGTGTGGGTAAGGTTACTTCTGTAATAATATATTCGAGCTTTAGTATTGGCCAAAACAGGGATAAGTTTAGGCTAGTAAACATTAGCTTAGTCTGTAAAACTAGCTAAAATTAATTTTCCTCAGATTAATAGTGGTAATTCATTCATTGAATAATCAAAATTGGTTCACTTTCAGGTTGCATGGCGCTTAAATCATGCATTCGATGTAACCCTCACACTAAATCATATTGCTTCAATTCAACCTCCAGCTTACCAAGATCTTCTTTGATTTTACCATGACTCACATCCAATTTTTTCAATTGAGCTTCTTCATATTGCAATAAACCGTCAAAATTATTAAATGAACTTTCGATCTTCTTGCGGATATTAATGATGTATTCATTGAGACGGGTACGTACACCAGACTCGAGGTCTGACCGACCTTTGAGGATCTCTTTTTTAAAGGCATCCATAAATTTTCTTTTTTGAAAAAAAGCTAAGGCACCTGCAAATAAAAAACCCAAACCGGAGATGACGCCACCCGTGACATCAAATATGGTTCCTTTGGCGATAGCAGCTAGTACGATGCCTACGATACCCATGCCGGTACCGCCTACGATCTGTGGCGATAAAGAGTCTTGACCGGGAAACATTTCCGACTGACTGAAATTTTCGGATTTGTTTAAGAAATTGGTGAAAGCATCTTGTAAATCTCTGAATACATTGGCCCTCCGCTCAGCGATCTCTGCAAACAGTTCGTGGTCATCTTTGAGTATCGTACGACTATTCCGAATTTTAAGATCGATGATCTTGCCCATTTGTTGCACGCTATCGGCTATATCGGTGATGCCTCCTGAGAGTTTATTCTGTAGTTCTATTTGAAGGTCTTTTTCAAGACCAGTTAAAAGATTGGTGAGCCAGTCCTTGACTGATTGATTTTTGCTAAACACAGAGAGTAGAGATCTTTTTACCAATGAAATCATGCCAAGACCATCATCTAGATCATTTTCAGTCTTCATTGTAGCTCGATCGTAGGCGGCTAGCAGATTTTCTACTAAAGAATCTACCTGGTGTTTGGTTTTTCCTTCTTGTTCGTCCAGGGATTTTTTGATATCGTTTCTAAAATTCAAATCATAGAGGTACTGTTCTTTTCGATCGATTATTCCCTTAAAAATACGGTCGTTGATGTTTTGAGCCGTAACGATGTTATTGTACAATTTTATAAAAGGTGATTTGCCCTGGAGTATATGATCATTGATATAGACTCTGAGGGGTGCGAAGCCACTGGTGGCATATTCTTTATTCAATTCCATTTTGGCAGATACTGAAAAAATCCTGGCTTCTTTTATGCCTTTTTTCTCGGCATATTCAGCGACACCGCGTTCATTGATGGCCAGGTCTTCGGCTGGCAATAGATCCTTCTGTTGCAATATGAAGATGACCTTTTTATGCCATTCTTCTTTGATAAAGTCAAAAAAGTCCCAAGCGGATTGACGATAGGGGTTTTTAGATTCGAACACAAAAACAATCAAGTCTGAAGATGGTATAAACCGTTCCGTTATCTCTTGATGATGCGCTACGATAGTATTAGTCCCCGGCGTATCTACGATAGCGATTTCTTTTAAAATATCCGCTGGTACAAAAATTCGTTTGAAGAAGGGGTTGATAAAGACTTCTTGTTCCTCTGGTCCATACAAGATTTGTTGTATAGTATCCGTCATCGGCATTGGTGCTACTTTACAGATCTCCCGATCAGATTGCAATAAGGCATTGATAAAGCTACTTTTTCCTGCTTTCACTTCACCGACTACCACAAACATAAACGGGTCTTTGATCCGACCCCTGAGTTCTGAGACAGTCTGCATTAATTCCTTGTGCTGAATTTCTTGGGTGAGCTCATGCAGATTTTTTACAGCCTCATCGATAAGGCTTTGATACACATCGAGCTTAGGGTTAAACTTAAATACATTCACAGCATCCATATTTGATATAAATATGCGATAATCTGCTTGCATTTCAGCTCGGAGTTAGAATATATTTTGATTGAGGACCCATACAAAATAGAAGATCCAACACACTCAAATCTGGTATAAACGATACCTTATTTTCAAATACTTGCGGGTAAGCGGGCAGGATTCTCGCAGAGGGAAGCCCACGTTCTTGATGATAGTGTAAATGGTAGGCGACTATTGGTTGCCACCGAAACGAATTAAATATGAGGCGTAAACAAGACCAGTTGAGCTCATGGAGATATTTCGGTTTTTCTTTTAGAATAAGCTCAATTTCGGGGTATAAATAATCAAAAAAAGGAGCTTTGTGATAATTCGTGAGCATCGTTTTGAGGTGAAGTGCAACCCAATTTTCGGCATACGATATGATTACATCTTTTATTGGTTTTTGCTGATGTTTGCCTTTTTGAAGAGGAACAGAAAGCATGATTTTGCCCTGACTGGATGCAAGATAACATCTGTTGCGATGACTGTTTTTTTGATAATGTTCTGCTGCATCAATCTCGATAAGATCTTGTTGCATCATGGTATGAAGGATGCTGATGGGTGGAAAATATGCAGTTTTGAATAACAATGAAAAGGTTCCCCGATTTAGCTAGACAAAAGTACAAACTTAATGAAAGAAGCTATTTTGAAGAATCGATTAGTTAGATCATTCTGGATTCAGTGGTTTGACTAAAATAATTTTGAGTTCGGTGAAGATGTGCATTGCATAGAAGGGACTTGGTTTTTGACAATTTAATTATGCAAGTTGCTAACTATGAGTCAGATACATGCATGAAGCTCGATAAAACGGCCTTTATTAAATAGGGAAATAGACAAGGGAATGACCGACTTAACTCGGTATCAGGGCCTATGATGTCTACTTTTTCAGGTAATTAAATATCTATTGTCTCCGCATGTCTTAGATAGTATTAATTTTGCATATCCATGAGGAGTAGCGTTATTGCCAAACTGATTATCCTTGGGTCGATTGCTATACTTTCTACCTTGTTTGTCCAGTTTTATATTATCCGCGAGCAACAGAATGCGGAGGAAGACGGATTTAGAGAGAAAGCCATTACGGCCCTATACAATGTTGCTAGAAAACTCGCGAGATCTCCAAACCAATTGCCACCAAACAGCGAGTTGATCAGGCCCTTAGAATCAAATTATTTTGTAGTCAATATAAATGATCATATCAATGTCAATCTGCTAGAAGTCTACTTGAGGTCAGAGTTTAGAAGTATCGGACTGCATGAAAATTACGAGTATGGCATATTTGATTGCGATAAAGGCAATATGGTCTACGGTAAATTCGTAAGTTTTGAGCCCGACCCTACAGCCAGCAAGAAGGCAGCTAAACTTCCTATCTATAAAGAATTCACGTATTATTTTGGGGTGCGCTTTATAGACCATGCTGTCAATCCTTTTTATAAGTACACCTGGGCCAGCCTTGGCTTAGTTTTTTTTTCAATCTTATTTTTCGCGTATAGTCTGTGGGTTATCCTCAAACAACGAACATTGGCAGAAATGCAAAAGGATTTTATTAATAACCTTACGCACGAATTCAAAACTCCCATAGCCGCGGTTAGCATCTCTTCAGATGTATTATTACAAGATGAGCACATCAAGACCAGTCCGAGGTTAAAACAATATGCACAAATCATTAAAAATCAAAATCAGCTTTTAAATACTCAAGTAGAGCGGGTATTGCAAGTAGCTAGGATGGAAAAAACCAATTTCCAAGTAAATCTTGAACCAGTCAATACCCATGAAATAATAAATGACCTTGTCATCAGTATCGAACCCAGAGTAAAAGCGCGAAATGGTACCATTCAATTAACTACAAATGCAATGGCACCTGTAGTCATGGCCGATAAGATCCATTTTATACACATTATTCAAAATATTCTGGATAATGCCATCAAATATTCTCAGGATGGTCATGTACATATCCAAATGTCCACGTACGATATTCCGGAATACATGGTGATCAAATGTACTGATCAAGGTATGGGAATAGCTAAGGAGTTTCAAAAAAAGATTTTCTCTAGATTTTATCGGGTGCCGACTGGAAATGTACATAATGTCAAAGGGTTTGGCTTAGGCTTACATTACGTGTATCAGATCTGCAAAGCTCACAATTGGAAAATCAGAGTCGAAAGTAAAGTGGGTGTGGGAACAAGTTTGTATATTGAGATTCCGAAATAGAATACCATGAGTAAGTCAAAAATACTTTTAGCAGAAGACGATGAAACATTAGCTTTTGTCACCGCTGATAATCTAAATGCCAAGGGGTATCAGGTCATTTTGGTCAATAATGGAGCAGAAGCTGTTAAAGCCTTTGATGACGAAAAACCAGATCTTTGTATTCTGGATGTCATGATGCCTGAAAAAGATGGTTTTGAAGCTGCTAAAGAGATTCGGGCAAAAAGCAAAGAAGTGCCCATACTTTTCCTGACTGCTCGATCCATGAAAGAAGATCGTATCGAAGGTCTGTCCTTAGGTGCCGATGATTACATCACTAAGCCATTTAGCATCGAGGAGTTGGTCTTGAGAATAGAAATATTTTTACGGCGCAGATATGTTGATCCTAACCGGACTTCAGGTATCATCACGCTAGGAAGTTACACCTTCGATCCTGAAAATTATCAAATCACAGGACCTGACGGAAAACAGGATATGACACAGCGCGAGGCAGAGCTGCTCTCTTATTTCTTTAAACATAAAAATCAACTCAGCAAACGTTCGGATATCCTGATTGCAGTGTGGGGGAAAGACGATTATTTTTTGGGTCGCAGTATGGATGTATTTGTATCCAGATTGCGTAAATTTTTCGAGAAAGACCAGACTATAAAGATCGAAAATGTACACGGAGTTGGGTATCGGTTTACAGCGCCTGAATAGTCCTATCCATCAGTCCAACTTCATCATCGTGTAAGGGCCATCTACCTGTGATCGGCTGATGATATAATCTACCCCTTCGGTTTTAAGCTTAAATTTTTGATCATCGCTCATTTTAAGTAAATGTGTATTTGCATTTTTATAAATATCTGATAAGGACATATTTTGCTCGAATTGGAGTCCATACACCATATTCACCCGATTATACCACGTATCTAAGCATTGATCGCGATGCGGAATAGCTTTCCAGTCAATAAAAGTTGATCGTTCTGCAAAGTATTTAAATGAAGTAAAATCCGGAGGGGTAATAAATACAGCATCCTTTGCCGTAATTTTTTTGGCCTCTTTTGCAATCGTCATTTCATGATTATCTGCTGATCCGGGTAATTGGTACATAGAATAATTTAATTGAAGATTGCGATTGATTTTATATGCTGTAAACCCAATGACGACCATACCAATAGTTAAAGGACTTTTTAACCAATTTTTTACATTTTGCTCATTGATCAAGTTCAGAATAGCTATAACACTAAAAAATTTCAACCAAATCGTGGTTTTAAACCATTGGGTCAGGATAGCATACTTAGGTAAGTAATAGATGATGACACCGTACAGGATACATCCAACCACTATAAAAAGGAGCATGCGTGCCAAACGCTGATCTAGCTGATAAAAACGAAAAAGACAAAATAGAAATAGAGGAGTCAATAAGAAATAATTTAATCGCCCAAAGGCATCCGGAAAAAAATGATGTGCATTGCGCAACCGCATAATTTCAACGAATAATTTATCTGGCAATGTCGCATGCAGATCGTATAGCAGTATATATAGGTATGGACTGATGCAGACTAGACTGACCAGGAGATATTTCCATCTCATAGGCCGATCCATTAAAACAAAACTTAGGAGTAGGATCTGGGCACCCACTATAGGGTGGAGATACGATGCCAGGCTCGTCAAAGCTATAGCCTTATAAAGGTTGGAGTGGTAGGCATACCATAGAGCCCATATGGCTGCTGCTTTCGCCAAAAGGCTGGCTGCAAACATGTTGTAATAGAGTTCATTACCTCCAAGATTGCGGTGATACAACAGAATTAAGGTGATAAACAGACTTGACCATATCTGGACTTCAGATTTTAAAAACATTCTAGACCACGAGTATAGTCCATGGAGTAATAGGATAGAAACTAGACAGTGCAGGAATAGGAATCCCATCGGCCACCATGGAGCGGGTATCAAAGAGATCAGATGCGCTATCAGCCAGCGTTCGTTCAAGTGCCCAGTCATACAGCCGATATAAAAATCTTTGGAATAAAGTAGGTTATCCTGGATATGCCGGGCATACGGCATAAAATCGATCTGATCGTGACTGCCGAAATAGTACCCATGGATCAGCAGTAACAAAAGATAAAATAAGAAGTATAAAATTACGCGTCGAATGTCTGGCTCTTTTAAAATCACCTTCGAAAATTAATCAAAATTAAAATGACAAGTAGTAAGTCAAATCTAAGAAATGGAGACAAAGAATGGTTCCACTGATTTTGATTAAAGCTCTATATTTGTATGATGTGGTTACAAAAAAAGTCAATGCAGGATCTCCATCGTGCTGAACTGAGTACATTAAGACTACATAAAATGCCGATAATCGTCATATTGGAAGATATCAGATCCGGTTTGAATATTGGATCCGTTTTTCGCACATCAGATGCTTTTAATGTGCAAGAGATCATACTATCAGGATATAGTGCAGTGCCGCCTCACCGGGAAATACTCAAAACTGCACTCGATGCCACACTTTCCGTTAAATGGAGCTATAGTGATCAAATAGTGAATAGATTAACTATGCTTCGGGCAGAAGGTTACACCATAGCTGCCATTGAACAAGTCCACGCCAGTGTACCATTGGATCAGGTTGATTTTAACTCATCTGCTCCTTTGGTATTGATATTAGGCAATGAGGTCCACGGTGTGAGTGAAGCTGCTCTAGCCTGTTGTGATTTTGCAATAGAGGTACCTCAGTCTGGGGTCAAACATTCACTTAATATTGCGGTCTGTGCCGGGGTCGTTTTATGGCAATGTTATCAGCAATTGGAGTTAAACTATAAAAGCATAACCTATGTGGAGCATTAGATTATTCATATTATTTTGGTTTGCGTCAGATGCTTATGAAGGAATTGGTCAATCCTTAAATAACAAAAACGTACTGTTATACACTCGCAATGGCAAGGGCTACATTCACGATAATATACCTAATGCGGTGCATTTATTCGATTCACTTTCAAAAGTTTTGAGATTTAATCTGACCAAAAGTGCTGATGCCTCTATCTTCAATCGAGCGTCCTTATCAAAATTCCAGTTGATTGTATTTGCAAGTACTAATAATGATGTATTTGATCAGGATGAAGAGCGGCTTGCTTTCCGGCATTATATTGAAGCCGGTGGAATCTTTTTTGGCATTCACTCCGTGACGGGCACTGAACGCAAGTGGACTTGGTTTAAACAAATGGTTGGAAGTACTTTTTCATGGCATCCCAAGTTCCAATCTTTTGATCTGGTAAAAATCAAGGCAACACATCCTACTATGAGTCAACTCCCAGCTCGATGGTCAAAACAGGATGAATGTTATTTCAATAAAGAGTTTTATCCAGGTATAGAGGTAGTATTAGCTGCTGACCTGTTATCTTTCCAAACTGACTCCAATGAACTGAAAAGGATTGAATTGCAGAAAGGCACTTTTGGTAGATATTATCCTATTTCCTGGGAACAGCGTTTTGATGGTGGTCAAATCTATGTGACTGCCCTGGGCCACTCCAAAACGGATTATCAAAGCGGTCAATTTGTAGATTATTTAAAATCTACGCTTCAATATCTCTTAAAGGAGAATAAAAGGCTAGATTATAAAAAGGCATATGCCACCACGATAGACGAACCCGCCAAATTATTGCGCTAGTCTAGCTAACTTTAAGGGTATGAAACGGATATTTTTTCTAGGATTAGTGTTGTCGGCATTACCAGGATACCCATTATGGGCCCAATGTCCGCAACTCATATGGTCAGATGAATTTAATGGGAGTACTTTGGATCAAACTAAGTGGACCTATGAGATTGGCGATGGCTGCGATATAGGCCTTTGTCAATGGGGGACAGGCGAAATACAATGGTATACATCCCAACCTGATAATACGGTGGTGTCCGAGGGCACACTGAAGATCATAGCTCGTAAACAGACGATTCAAACCCGCGCTTATTCGTCTGCTAGAATCAAAAGCTTGCTCAAGGGAGATATTAAATTTGGACGGATCGAAGCCAGGATGAAAATGCCCAAGGGCCAGGGCATCTGGCCAGCATTTTGGATGCTGCCTACCGATCGAGTTTATGGAATCTGGCCGCAAAGTGGTGAAATTGATATTATGGAATACCTTGGCCATGAACCCAACAAAATTCACGGCACCTTACATTTTGGTCAACTTTGGCCAAACAATGCATCCACTACCAAGAGTTTCATCATCCAGCAATCTGATTTTAATGCAGCATTTCATGACTATGCTTTGGAGTGGACAGACCAGCATATCAAATGGTTTATAGATGGCTACTTATACTCGACTAAAACTCGTGCAGATTTGGGCAGCCAGCGTTGGCCTTTTGATCAAAAATTTCACTTTTTATTGAATCTTGCTATAGGAGGGCCTTGGGCAGGAAGTCCAAATAGCTCCACCATATTCCCTCAGACTTTTGAAATAGACTATGTCAGGGCTTATGATATGGTAGGCTTGGCATTTTTAGATGGACCTAATCAAGTGTTGCCTAATCAAAAATCAGTCAACTTTAGCTTGAAAAATGTACCTAATGGCAGTACTATTGAATGGTCCACTCCCGTCGGAGTAAAAGTAATCAGTGGTCAGACTAGTGCCAATATCACAGTGGATTGGGCCGGTAGTGGTGGGGTGGTGACCGCAATTGTAAAAAATGCATGTAGTGAGTATAAATTTGCATTGGCCATTTCTATTTTGCCCGTTCTGGTCAAAGACATAGTGCTTGAAAATTTTGATCAGGTCGCAAGGATTTCTAAATCCAGTTCTTCAGGAATATTGACAGAAGATGTCAGCAATCCAGCCGCCAATGGAGTCAATTCATCTGCGCTATGCGGAAGATATACTCGTAATTCGGGATCACTTTATGATATACTCGTTTATGATATTTCAGATATTAAATTTGGAGCTGACTTTGTTTTGGGCGAAAAAAAATTATATCTAGATATCTTTACAGCTGCTCCGGTAGGCACTGAGATCTTATTGCAGCTAGAAGACAAAAACCAGGCACAGGGCAGTAATTACCCAGTTGGTCGTCACAGTCGCTACACCGTAAAGACCACTAAACAAAATGAATGGGAACGACTACCTTTTACTTTCCTTGATCGGCCGAGTTCAGCTGTGAGTGACTTTGCGATTAATCAATTGATTTTATTGTTTGCTCCCAATACTCAGACGGGAGCTACCTATTACCTGGATAATTTTGAAATTTATTCCAAAACAACATTACCCCTCCGGAGTAATGCAAATGATCAAAAAGTCCGTGTTTTTCCCAATCCGACGACTGATGAAATAACCATCCAAACCAATGGAGATGATCGCATCAGGACGGTTAAGTTTATCAATCTCCAAGGGATCACAATAGATAGTAAAGTAGGTAATCCGTCTAGTCAGCTCGTCTACAAGGCAGGCCTATTGACTCCTGGTATATACGTTGCGGTGATATCGCTGAGCTCGGGTCAGTCAGTGTCCGTCAACTTTGTCAAAAAATAGATTAACGGATGCCATTAGTATGCTTTACGATTAATTACCCTCCATTTTGGCAGGAGTACCTTTACGATACGCTTCGGTCATGTCCTTAGAAACGGCACTTTTAATCACATTGAGATATGATTTAGTATCCACTTGAAGAGAAACGATATCGTTTTCAATTTTATTGACTCTACCGATGATACCACTCATGGTGACGATCTCATCTCCTTTTTTAATTTCAGTCTGAAATTTTTGTTGATCTTTTTGCCTTTTTTGTTGAGGTCGAATAAAGAAGAAATACATAATAATCAATAATACGGGAAACATCAATAGATTCAATATTCCTCCTCCGGATGCTGCTTGTAAAAAGATAGCTGTAATCATGTTTTAATAATTTTAATGGCACAAAAATAATAATATTGTGATGTAAATGTTATCCAGGGTGTTTTTATTAGGTTTTATGGGCTGCGGTAAATCTACCATAGGGAGATTATTGGCCGGGTCGATGGCATATGATTTCAAGGATTTGGATCATGAGATTGAATTAGTCCGAAAAGCCTCCATTTCTGACATTTTTATGCAATCGGGCGAGCAAGAGTTTCGCCTTTTAGAGCAGCAAACGCTCCATTCTATGGTCGGCTATGATAGGGCCATCGTCGCCTGTGGTGGTGGGACTCCATGTTTTTTTGATAATATGCATTGGATGAACTCTAATGGGATCACGGTGTTTCTAAATACTTCGCCAGACGACTTAATGTTGAGATTACAATCAGAGCAAGCCCACAGGCCTTTGATTCGGGATTTTGATTCCTCAGGGCTAAAACAATTTATCCACAGGAAATTAGAAGAAAGGCTCCCATTTTATACTCAAGCTCAACTCCAGGTGATGGATAGTGGAGATAAAGTCAAAAGCGCACAATGGATTCAACAATATGTGCTTTCACTTCAGGTTGGTCGAAAAGGATTGTAGTGTCTTTTCAATAGCTCTACCGGCATGTATGATGGGCCCAGTGGCTTCAGGACTATTGCTCTGACTGCCCGTAGAGGTTAATATGGTGTAAGCTTCTGTCGTACTCATATTGGGATGTAGACTTTTCATGCATGCGATCAATCCTGATACAAATGGTGCAGCCATACTCGTGCCATTGAAGCTGGCGTATTGATTGCGAGGTATAGAGCTGTAGATGTTGCTGCCCGGAGCTGCGATTTTGTTCTTAATGTGTGTGACTGTATTAGAATATGAAGCTTTGTTTAAAGATTCATCTATGGCACTTACGGTGATCACACCCTCTACATTGGCAGGAGCAAATCCCCTTGCATCTGTATTGTCATTGCCAGCTGCGACGACTACGATTGCGCCTTTGGCTTGAGCATAGGCTACGGCATCATTATATGCTTTTTGTCTGGAGTCAAGACTACGCCCGCCCAATGACATATTGATGACAGCAGCACCTTCATCTGCTGCTTTCAAAATCCCATTGATGATATCTCGTTGGGTCCCTGCACCAAAACTGCCTAATACTTTAATACTGGTGATGCTTATAAAATCATTGGCAGGAATGACAGAAGATATGCCCAACTTATTATTGGTGACTGCTGCAGCGATGCCGGCTACGTGGGTTCCGTGTCCCTTTTCATCGATTTCATTTCTTCGTTCTATCGACACATAACTTGATTTTAGGTCTTCATGCCCTCCATCTATGCCGGTATCCAGGATGAATAGCTTCGCCTTCTTAACTGGTTTGAGTTTACCGTTGTTGTATAATTGGGTGAGCTGATTCCAGCCTAACAACTCTATCGGCCATTGAAACCCTGCATGAGGGTCATTCGTCATAGCCTTGAATCCGTTTTTAGCTGGCTGCTCTACTGGGATGATAGGATCCACGGTGACCATTTCATTATCTTCTAACCACTCTACAGATCTCAGCAGGCTTAGCTCAGATTTGATATCCATCAACTTAGACTCTTGCTGTTGAGGGATTTCGATGGATAAAAAATTATCCAAAGTAGTCTGATCTTTTGAAACTAGATTGAATGAAGGCTCTATTTTTAATTGATATTTTTCGACAATCGTATGCAGGATACTGGCATCTCCAGATTCATTTAATTCCACAAACAGCTCCCATTCATTTTCACTTTGCCCTATCTGTATAGGATTTGATAAAAACCCTTTTTGCCATGAGCTGATAAAAAGCCTAGAACAAGCATATAACAAAATTATACTCAACCAATACACTCTTTTATAGTTTCTCAAGGCTTGAAACAGCAATGAAATGAATCCAAGGATGATCAGATCTTTGGACAATAAGACCAATTTCGATCCCGCCTGTAAGGAGATAAAAGAAAATGAAATGGCATAAATCGTGATGCCAATGACCAAAAAAAACTGGACAAGCTTAGACCAGCCTTCATGCTCTTTGACAAAATGCCAAAGCACCATAGCGAAGGTCGCTATCCAAAAACCATTCGAATACCAGTCAATCAGGTGATTCATACTACGAACTAACTACTTTTTCAATTAAAAAAGAAAAAAAATCGTTCAACATGTACTTTTTACAGACGAAAAACAGATGCTTCCTAAAAGTAGAACGTACTGCCACAGTTCCACCTGAAAAACCTTACCTTTGCGCCCTTTAATATGGAACAACATCATTGTGTGATTATTGGTTCTGGCCCGGCAGGGTACACGGCTGCTATTTATGCCGCGAGGGCTGGTATGAAACCACTTTTGTACACCGGGACCGAGCCGGGTGGTCAGCTGACTCTCACATCAGAGGTGGAAAATTATCCAGGGTATGCTAATGGGATTTTAGGCCCGGAAATGATGGAGGATTTTAGAAAACAAGCTGAACGGTTTGGTACTATATTGAGATATGAGCGTATTGAAAAAGTAGATTTTACCGGACCTAAACATATCTTGATTTCTGAAGCTGATTTGGAGATCCAAGCAGATGCTGTCATCATTGCCACTGGAGCCAGTGCAAAGTGGTTAGGGATACCTTCCGAGAAGACTTTCATGAATAAAGGGGTCAGCGCGTGTGCAGTATGTGATGGATTTTTCTATCGCGGCAAAGAAGTAGCAGTAGTAGGGGGAGGAGATACCGCGACGGAAGAAGCATTGTATTTATCCAAACTTTGCACCAAAGTCAACTTGATCGTACGCCGTGACGAGCTCAGGGCGTCAAAGATTATGCAGGAGCGGGTATTGAATACTTCCAATATAAAAGTGTGGTGGAATAGTGAGACTTTAGAAATCAAAGGCGACCAGTCCGTTTCTTCGATACTTTTGAAAAATAATGTATCTCAAGAAGTCTCTGAGGTTGCTGTGGGAGGATTTTTTGTGGCTATCGGACATCAGCCCAATACTTCAATATTTAGAGATTGGCTGGACATGGATGATCAAGGCTATCTTATCACCCAGCCCGGTTCCACCAAAACCAAGCGGGAAGGTGTATTTGCAGGTGGTGATGCTCAGGATAGAATCTATAGACAAGCTGTCACTGCAGCTGGTACTGGCTGTATGGCTGCACTGGATGCAGAGCGGTATCTCAGTGCTCAGGGCGTCATTTAATTGAATTCATTATCTTAAAGCCAGCTTTTTTTATTACCAATAACAATAACTTTTTACATGATCAGTTCGAAATTGAAACCAGGTGTAGTCTACGGACCTCAATTAAAGGAATTATATGATTATGCCAATGCTGAAGGATTTGCTATTCCTGCAGTCAATGTCATAGGTACAAATACCATCAATGCAGTGCTTGAAACAGCGCGTGATGTCAATAGCCCGGTCATTATCCAGTTTTCCAATGGAGGAGCGGCCTTCATGGCTGGCAAGGCAGTCAAAAATGATTATCAGCAGGCATCTATTCTGGGGGCAGTATCTGGTGCCATGCATATTCACATTATGGCCAAGACCTATGGAGTACCTGTAGTGATACATACAGATCATTGTGCCAAAAGCCTACTACCATGGATCGATGGATTATTAGATATCGGAGAAAAATATTTTAAGTCACGTGGGTTTCCGTTGTTCAGCAGTCATATGCTGGATTTAAGTGAAGAGCCAATTCACGAAAATATCTCGATCAGCAAAAAATATTTTAAAAGAATGGCTCGTATCGGTACTGGTATCGAGATCGAACTGGGCGTCACCGGAGGCGAAGAGGATGGGGTAGATAATAGCGGTGTTGAAAACGATAAACTGTATACTCAACCTGAGCATGTAGCTCAAGCTTATGAGGAACTTTCAAAAATAGCAAATACTTTCACGGTAGCAGCAGCTTTTGGCAATGTACATGGAGTCTATGCACCGGGTAATGTTGAACTTAAACCGGTAATCCTCAAAAATTCACAAGTCCACATCAAAGAGCTGTTTAAAACTACATTGGATCAACCTGTAAATTTTGTATTTCACGGTGGATCAGGGTGCTCACGAGAAGAAATTCGTGAAGCTATCAGCTATGGAGCTATCAAAATGAATATAGACACTGATATGCAGTGGGCTTTTTGGGAAGGGGTTAAAAACTATTACGATAAGAAAAAAGATTATTTACAGACTCAATTGGGTAATCCAGAAGGCGCAGATAAACCAAATAAGAACTATTACGATCCGAGAAAATGGCTGAGAGGAGGCGAGGAAAACTTCAAATTAAGACTTAAAGCGGCTTTCGAGGATTTAAATTGTATCAATAGAGGCTGATTTTGGATTTTACGATGTGCCATTGCACCGCTCGATTTTTTATCGCGTATGGACTAGTCGTATTAATAAAATGAATAGGGGGCTCAAATCAAGTACTCTGAAATAATAGATAAATCAGGATAAATAAGATTAGGGCAATAATACCGACCACCGTAAAAAAACGTTTGAGTGGATTTGAAGTTTTACTGCTACTTGATTTAGGTTTGGGTTTTGTCGCCATGGTTTAGAATTTTAGAGGACATCCAAAGCTAATCAATTTTGGTTATGTTTTTTCTGATAACCAGGGTTTAAAACTGGATAAAACCACTTTTTTGTGGGACTCATAGAATTCATTGATGCGGTCGTCTACAAGGATATCTTGTGGCCTCAAGGGCCTGCTTAGGATGACACCTTCTATGGTTCGGCATCTAGATAGTGCAACATAAGTTTGACCAAACTCAAATGCCCCTTGTCCTAAATCGATATTTACTCGATCAAATGTTTTGCCTTGGCTTTTATGAATAGTGATTGCCCAGGCGAGTTTGACTGGATAGTGTCTAAATGTCCCTACCACTTCAGTCTCGAGTTCTTTTGCAGCATTCAATCGATACTTGATAATATGCCATTCTATGCGTTCGATTTCAATGATCTTTGTTGATCCTGATTTGTCAATTTCGATTTTGATCAATGTCGGCCCCAATTCGATCACCCGACCTATACTTCCATTCACAAATTCCTTAGCGGGATCATTTCGTACAAACATCACTTGTGCACCTGCTTTGAGCACCAACACCGGGTCGGTGGGGTAACTGCTTTTACCAAAATCACCCTCTATGTCGGCATGATAGGTATGGATCGGGGTCTCCAATGCTTGTAATCGGGTAGCATTGATGCGATCTGCTATCTGATTAGTAGTAGATAGGGTGATGACATAATCACTTGTGATGGCCTTTGATTGAGCACGCAGGTTAATTTCCTCAAGATCATCAAAGTCTATATTTCGTGTCCTTACTTTGTCTAATAACTGTATAAAATGATATTCCTCCTGTCGGTAGACATGGAGCAACTCAATAATCTTGATATCAAATGAATCACCAAAGACATGGCCAGAGTAGAAATAGGGCGTGTCATAGATTTGATGTATAATTTGCCGTTCTGACTCGTTGGCCAATACAGGAGGGAGTTGATATAGGTCTCCAAAAAAGACCATTTGTACACCTCCAAATGGTTCAGCTATATCTCGATTGACTCTTAAAAAGTAATCGATCTGATCCAACAGATCTGCACGGACCATTGAGATTTCATCGATCACCAGAGTCTCTAGGCGTTGATACAATCGATGATTAGGTACTTTATAAATTTGTTTTTTCAACATAGGGTAGGGCGGGAAGCCAAAAAAACTATGTATGGTCTGACCTCTCACATTCAAGGCAGCAATGCCTGTCGGTGCCACGACTGCAATTTTTTTATGAGTTGTATCTTTAAATAACTGCAATAATGTTGACTTGCCGGTCCCAGCCTTGCCGGTAATAAAATATGATTCTCGAGTCTGTTCTAATAATATCAGGCAATTTCTAAAATCCGCAGTTAACTCAAGTGGCTCAAACCGTGCTGAAGACAAAACTGATTAAATTTTTTATCAAAGATATATAGATAATCAGGTATGATCTTAGATCTTTGTACCCTAGTACTCAAAGACAATCTATGCCTGACACCAAACCTTTTTATTTTAAACAATTTCATATACATCAAGATAAAGTACCGATGAAAGTAGGCACAGATGGTGTTTTGGTTGGCGCTTGGGCAGATGTATTGCATAAAAAAAGTGCCTTAGATATCGGGACAGGTAGCGGGGTGATCGCCATCATGCTGGCACAGCGCATGGGTACTGAGGCTGATATTCATGCTATAGATGTTGACGATTTTGCAATCCAGCAAGCCCAAGAAAATTTTAATCACTCTCCGTGGCCCAGCCGATTTGTGATCCACCACCAATCGATCCAATCTTATGCAGTTGAATCAACTATTAAATTTGATTTGATCATTAGTAATCCACCATTTTTTACCGGAGGAATGTTATCAGATCAAAATCATCGCAATGAAGTGCGACATACCATCAAATTACCTCATGGTGATTTATTGTTGGCAGTTGATAAATTATTGAGTCCGCTCGGTAGTTTGGCCATCATTTTGCCTTACCTGCAAGGACTTCGATTTATAGAGATTTCTGCCTTGTATAGATTATATCCACGACGAATCACAGAAGTCAAATCTCGATCGGAAAAATCAATCGAAAGGCTACTCATAGAATTTGGTCGAACACCCTCTATCCCTGTTCAAAATGAATTGGTGATTCACAGTATTGATAATCAGTTTTCAGACGCTTATAAAGAACTTACTCAAGACTTTTATTTGAATTTTTAATTCCTAGCTAATCATGTTTTCGCCGTCTCACCATCTGTCAGGTACTTCTATGTATGAAGTCAATATGCGTCAATATACCGCGTCTGGCACGTTTCAAGCCTTTAGTTTGCATCTTCCAAGATTGAAAGATATGGGCATCGATATCCTATGGTTTATGCCATTGACACCGATATCCATCAAAGAAAGAAAAGGGACCTTGGGGAGTTACTATGCGGCATCTGATTATACTACAATCAATCCGGAATATGGGACTTCAGATGATTTCAAAAAACTAGTGAGCAAAGCGCACGATCTTGGCTTTAAAGTAATGATAGACTGGGTGGCCAACCATACCGGATGGGATCATACCTGGACTCATCGATATCCTCATTATTATTTGAAGAACGATCAAGGTATGTTTTTTGAAAAAAATGGCTGGGAAGATGTAATCGACTTGGATTATAACAATGCCGAAATGCGGCAAAGTATGATCGAATGCATGGGCTTTTGGATTCATGAGTATAACATTGATGGATTTAGATGTGATATGGCAATGTTAGTCCCTATAGACTTTTGGTTAGAAGCCAGGACTACACTCGATCAGGTCAAACCATTGATTTGGCTCGGAGAGTGTGAAGATCCTCATTATTTCGAAGCCTTTGATATGCTTTATGCTTGGGAATGGATGCATTTGACTAAAGCAGTGGCGCACAGCAATGCTAACAAGCATGACTTAGCGGATATCATGTACAAGTATCTTTCTTGTAAAAACCGGAATCAACGACATTTATATTTTACTTCCAATCACGATGAAAACAGTTGGAATGGGACAGAATATGAACGCTATGGCCATGCTGCATTACTTTATGCTGCATTGACCACATTATTACCTGATAGTATACCATTAATTTATTCTGGCCAGGAACTACCAGTTCAACATCGGCTCAAATTTTTTGACAAAGATGAAATCATATGGACAATGGCTCAACCTCAGCTACATTCCTTTTATCAGGCCCTGATCCAATTGCGACATCGTTCCAAATGGTATCAAGCTATTGACACCCCGCCTAGTAGCATCAATAGCTTAACTCATGATGATGCAATTTTTACGTTGCATATTGGATACGGCGGTGATGGAGATATATTTGCTATATTTAATCTAAGGCCCGATCATATAACGTTCCATCTCCATGTTGAATCATTGATAGGGAAATACAGAAACATCTACACTGGTTCAATTATAGAACCAGAGGTAGAAAGAGATGTGATTTTAAATGGTTTTGAGTTCAGGGTATTCCAAAACCTTATCCAAAACACTTAAAAAAGAAGACTCAGGCTAGAGAATCGATTAATTCTTGTGCTTTTGAGAGGATAGAAGTGTCTTCAAGTTCGACGATACCTCCATGAGGTCCCGGTTGGATATGTTGATCAACAATCTTTCCATCGACAAATTTTTTAGCCCCAAAATAATTCCGCACTGTCTGTTCATCGAGATTCAAATCATGTGCAATTTTGGATACACCGCCAGTAGGGAGCATGTGCTTGATCTGACGCAATTCTTCAAATGTAATGTGCATAATACAAATGGATTTTAGTTAATTTAAAATTGTGTGTGCTAAATTTAATCAATCTAAAGTCCAAAAGCAAGTCAAGATCCCAATATTAACAAAAATGACTAGGTTTTTAATGGGTCAATATCGTTTCGACTGGCTCGTAGTTGAGGTTAAAGGCTGCAGCGACTCCCTCATAGACTACCTTGCCATGCACGATATTCAATCCACGACGCAAGCCAAGATTTTCAATACAAGCCTTTTTCCAACCTTTGGTAGCCAACTCAATGACATAAGGTAAGGTTGCATTGGTAAGCGCTATTGTAGAGGTGTAAGGCACAGCACCTGGCATATTAGCTACACAATAATGTACGATGCCATCTATGATAAAGGTGGGATCAGCATGGGTGGTAGGCTTGCACGTTTCTATACAGCCACCTTGATCGACTGCTACATCTACCAGGACGGTACCAGGGCGCATCTCTTGCAACATATCTCGGGTGATGAGATGTGGAGCTTTGGCACCGGGTATCAGCACTGCACCTACGATGAGATCATGATTGCCTATCAGCCTGCGGATGTTGTATTCATTACTATACATCGTGATGACATTTGGAGGCAACATATCAGACAAATACCGAAGCCTATTTAAATTGAGATCAAGGATAGTGACTATAGCACCCAGGCCAGCAGCCATTTTTGCAGCTTGCGTCCCGACCACACCTCCTCCGAGTATCAAAACTTTACCGGGCGGCACTCCTGGCACTCCACCCAGTAGGATGCCACGGCCTTGCGAAGGTTTTTCGAGATATTTGGCCCCTTGCTGTATTGCCATTCGACCTGCGACTTCTGACATTGGTATCAATAGGGGTAATGATCGATCTGCCGCTTCGACGGTTTCATAAGCCAGGCATACCGGCTGATTCTTAATCATGGCATGTGTCAATTCTTCACCAGAAGCAAAATGAAAGTAGGTGAATACCAAATGGTGATCTTTTATCAAAGGATACTCTGAAGCAATAGGCTCCTTGACTTTTAAGATCATATCAGCGGAAGCATAGGTCTCCTCAATGGAAGATAACACCACAGCGCCAGCCTGGGTATAATCGTCATCACTAAATCCACTGCCTTCTCCGGCACTAGTTTGTAGCATGACTTGATGGCCGCGTTTTAAAAGCTCCATGACGCCTGCTGGAGTCACTGCTACGCGGTTTTCATCACTTTTAATTTCTTTTGGTACACCGATTTTCATAAAAAGGTAAATTTTATTGGTTAAGGCAGCTCAATTTGAATGCAGAACCAAAAATAATTTGTTTATTTCAATAAGTATAATAAAAAAAAGCCTGTAAATTTTACAGGCCTTTTTAAATTACATAAGTTGATTTATCGTTTGACCTTAATGCAGTAAAATCATTTTCTTGCTTGTTTTAAAGTGATCCGTTTCAATGCTGTAGTAATAGATACCGGAAGATCCCAATGTAGAGGCATCAATCGCCCATTGATTAGTGCCTTTATGCCCAGTCACCTTATGATATAAGATTACTTTTCCCATAATGTCTGTAATGCGTAGTTGTACAGCTTCAGATTGAGCCAATTCAAAATAAACATTAGTCGAAATCTTAAATGGATTTGGAGTGTTCTGATACAATTCATAACGATCTGTCACGGAAGGACTTTGATGGTCAAATTGTAATCCTACACCCATTATCGAAACTCCATTAAAAGACTCCGTCTTAGTCATCCGGGAATTAATGATCAGTTGCTCGCTCAATTTCAGAGATTTTTTAGCTCTCACTTTAATCTTAAATAAAGGAGACTCCGGATCAAAAGTTTTGCAGGATGTGTTTTCCCAGCTTGTAGTGAGTGTTTGACCAAAGGAGCCAAAATTTCTTTGATCAATACCCAGTCCAAGATTTACGATATCTAAGATTTCCAATCCAGGATGAGCTATTGTAAATTGGAAGGTCTCTATAGTATTAAAGTTAGGTGAATGGAAAACGATTTCGGTCACTTCTCCGGGTAATAGCGACTGATCTTTGATCATAAAGTAAAGGTTCTGACCGCTGTTTCTAGATTCTGTGCCAGACAAGGAGTGTGCGGTCACCGTGTGATTGACATCTCCTATTTTGATTCCGACAAAGTCACTATTCAAAGCATCGATCGTAAGGGCTTTAATCTCTAAATGATCAGGAGCATCAAACGGTCTGGAGGGATCAAAAGTGTATTTCTTAGGGACAAATTTCCAAGAGGCGTTGGTCGGGAATGTCTCAATTACATTTAAGACCAGTTTTCTGAGTTCGATTAAATCCGTAGTATTGATTTCTTTATCATTATTGATATCAGCGGCTATGAGGGTATATGGATCCTGAATAGGATCTAGACCCATGATATGTTTTTGAATCTTTAATAAATCGATGGTACTGACTCCATT
This sequence comes from Saprospiraceae bacterium, assembly GCA_031417835.1. GTDB lineage: Bacteria > Bacteroidota > Bacteroidia > Chitinophagales > Saprospiraceae > JADJLQ01. The sequence continues at coordinate 104,124 of JANOWJ010000192.1, forward strand.
GGACGCCAGGTCATTTCTACGAGGTTTAATAGCATAATTTCCATTCAATGGAAGATTGAGAAATGCGTACTGACCTGTATTATTCGTTTTATAAGAGGGTATATAAGCGCTGGACTTGCCTTCAACCAACACGTGCTCTACGGTCTGGTTTTGTTGAGTCATGATCACACCGGAAATACTGCCTTGGATACTTTTTGAATCCTCGCAAATATTGCCACTTCCATCTTGTACACTTATATAGGTTCGACAGAAATCGTTATTACCTGCTTCATCCCATACATAGATATCTACCTCTAGTGTAAATGAAATCCCGTTGGGAATATCTTTGCAATCTAGTAATCTGCAACTGTCTCCGCGATTTGGCCCAAAACCAAATCGGAGATTCTCTTTTGCCGTACAGTTATCTGTACTTCCGGCATTTAAGTCGCTAGCCCATATTTTGACAGATCCTGTAGAAGGCATAATCACGGTAGCCACACCATTGTAACAATATGGAGTAGGTTTTTTACAATCCTTTACGGTCAAAACAAAAGTAGAAGTATCTTCATTTCCACAATTGTCTTCCGCAATGACATGGACCAAAGAGGTACCTTGTTTATGTACTATACTCAATGCAGTCACATTTGCACTTTGTTTATCTATACTGCTTTTATTGTATCGTTTGGCTAATAAGTCTGCTGCATCGGGTTTTTCATCCAATTCCCAACGATAGGATAGGAAGTTAGTTGCAGTACAATTATCTGTAGCTTTGAATGGGATACTCACAGTAGGTAAGGAACAATCATTGCTAAAGATACAGACGGTCGTATCCCTTGTAGTGACCACCGGTGCTATCGTATCCCGCACCAAAATAATTTGAATGTAGGTGATAAAGCCATCTCCATTATCCTTTACATGTCGGTATACGCATGGCCTTTTGACCACATCGGCGACATTGCGATCATCTACGATAATATCCTGTGCGCGATCATGTTGATTTGGATCAAATTTGCACCAATCCACGATACGCCAAGTCCTTAAAATCTTATAACAAGCATCGGGTACGATATCAAATTTTTGATCTTCATAATTTATGCCAACTAATTCGCATTCGTCATCCATGACGATAGGTCGACCGATGGCTTCTGGTGAGATATCTTCTTGATTGCCACAAAGACTGACTTTATCCGCAGGGAACAGGACTTCAAAATCCGAACGATGCTTAGTGGTTATCTTTTGATCGACTGTGACGAAATTGCCACATTTGTCTTTTGCATCCCAAGTTCTTTTTATCCAACCATTGCCACATTTATCAAAAAAGGATACATCGGCAGATTTGAGACTGGTCAGATCGATCCAACAGTTGTCCCAGATATAAAACGTGCCGACAGCTGCAGGCGAAATGGAGCCTGGGTTGCCACTCCTAAGCACAGGAGTATCAAAGGCATTTAAGGGATTTACTTTTCCGGCTGCATCAGAGGAGTCGAGGATCAACCAGCTGCGACAATATAACGGAGCCCAAGATTTTTCACTGGAGGGGCAAGGTACCATGATTCCGTGTTCGTCCGGATGACTTCCGCCATATACATTACATCCATACCAGCCATAGAATTTGCCGGTAGGATCGATCGTATCCTTTGATTCGCTGTCGTTTTCTACTTTAGATTCTATTTGATGGTATGCAACACCCAAGCCATCTACGCAGGTGTGATCTGTACCATTATCGGTAGTATATGAATCATCATTGCATTTTGCGTATTCATACTGATCCCCTACGTTAGAAGATACATTATCGCAATACCAAAACTTGTCTCTTGGATCTTCTGCTACCGGTGGAGTTTTGTCATCGATCAATATGCGGATCATACAATCACTGTACAATCTTTTACTACACGTATTGCCTGGAGCTTGGGTGGATTGATTTATTGAGGTGGCCAGTCCTGAGTGGAAATATTCTGGGAAACATAAAAAAACAATGTCTAATGAAGCAAAAGGGATAAGATTAGTAGCCCCTTCGTATACGGGTTCATATAAATTTTTTGGATCTGCCAGAAGTGAATTTATTAATTGATCATATTTGCCAATGCAACTCCATGGGAATCTGCTCTCACAAAGTATGTTCAAATTGTTTTTAAACTGATAATTGTGCCATAAAAAGTAAGTAGGGTAGGTGTTATAGCAAAACCAGGCATGAGATCCGCAGGTGAAAATATGATCGTCTAGTCTCGGAATGCCGCAAGCTTCGTAGACTCTCAAGATGACTTGATTTTCCTTGCATTCTGTCAGATCTATATATTCTTTAAAAACATAACAGTTAATCCAGTTTTCGATAATCAGATCATATTTCGATTTATCTTTCCAATAAGCTGCTTTGCCACATGAGTCTTCCATTTGCTTAGCAAATTTAGCTCGATAGTGTGCAACAGTATCCATTTGAGCTACTGCGAAATGGAGTACATCACAACAATTGTCTCTGCTGCCATTATCCAGATCAGCTGCATAGATTCGGCTCCAACATTTATCTGGATCGATCGTCGTCTGAGTGATTTCATCGCACACCGGATTAGGCGGTGTCTCATCCGTGATACAGACCAGTGCTACTGCAGCAAATGTAGTTTGTACGACGCTGACCACTTGCTCAGTACCTCTGATTTTTACAAGTATTGGATTATTTGCATTGTTATAACAGGGATCTTGAGCTTGAATCCTGACTGCATAACAATTGCGGGGCATCGTAAAATCTTTTAGATATTCCGGTAGGATTATATCCGGTATTGCATTACTTACTAAATAGTTGTTTGGGCTAGCTGGCAGTGAAAAACATTCCCTAGGATTCCCGTTTTTCACAAAAGCGGATCCTGGTTTAGTAGGATCAGAATAGGTCACTGTATATTGTTGAGTTACTTTAGAGCAATCTTCAGTTTTTACACTATCGATACACACTGGAGCATAACAATCATGGATATTTGCGACAGCATTTATTCTATATCCAGGCACTATGATATCATAATTAATACCAAAAAAAGTAGTTGGTATTGTAAAAAAAGTTTTGACGATCGGTGCTACTTTATCCTCTACGCTAATGTATTGAATACAGAGCGTATCAGTACCTGTGCACCAGTTCGTAAATCTCCACTCTCTACGCAGTTTAAATCCTGTGCCACAAAGTGGGAAGACTAAATCACTATAGGAAACTAACATTTTGCACAACGCGGAAGATGTTTGGTACATACTTATACAAGTATCAACCAATACACAGACTCCATTTTGAAGTTTGACGACGCTATCGCGGATGTAAGGAACTACTTTTAGATTCGCATTTATACATTTCTTAAGCGAATTTCCAAATGTGTCTCTTTTTTGTAATTCAATTAATTTCTCTGGACTGGGATAATTAGCATCTTTTGGATTGGAAGAAAAAACAAACAATTCATGATTTTTTGGATCATTTTGTGAGCCCGTATTATTAGCTTTTTTGCAGCTCATGATACAGTCCAGCACGATCATATCAGGGCATTTGATCAAAGGAAATGAATCTTTTCGAATACTCAACGTGTCTGTGCAGACGACAGAATTACCCCATGTGTCAATCGTCCTTATACGGCGAGTGACTCGTCCTGTGATTCCTACAGAATCGCAGGCAAAATCAGTCCATGTCAATTTTTCAATTACGGATTTGCCATCCTCACCGCAATTATCAATAATCTCATCTGTTAATTCTTCAATTCGACTATATTGAAAACAACTTATCGTGTCTGATTTGCAAAAGGGTTGAGGTGGTGCTTTGTCCTCAATCGTGATAAAGCCCCAACAGCTGTTGGATCCGGATTGTACTTGATAGACAAATGTATACCCTAAATGAGATCGGTCCACATTATTGCCCGCGAGTGGAGTGGTCCCAAATGGATAGACTAAATTAAGAGTATAGGCCTGACACGTTATATCAGGATTCTCCAAAAAATCATCGGCTTGGAATGTTCGCTCACAACTGTTGGAGAGCACTGATGCGTGTACATGGTCATTACAATTAAGACTACAAGATTGGCCCTGGAGTTGAGCGTATGACAACCAGAATAAAATAGTTGCAATACAAATCGATGAAATTGGCTTGTTCACAGTGATTAATAATTGATTATAATGCTGAAAATTAGATTAGAAAGAGCAAAAATCATGCACAAATGGCGATGTATTTGGAATATAAATTTAACTTATAAAAAACTATACTTATATGATACGCATCGATATTGATTGATGCTGGATTATACTATAATAAATTATATAATATTAGATTCAACAATTAAACAATGGTGCCTACTGCAGGCTATAAATTGTGATTTCATATTTTAAAAAACAAAAATGTATACCATTGAATGCGATAGCTGATGTAAAATAGTATAGATTTTTGGATAAAAAAAAGGACCCGGTTTGTAGCCGGGTCCTTCAAATCAAGACAACATTTCTATTAAAATATCATGGTATGATCATGTCGTAGAAAAGGCATTACTCAACGAGCAACATCTTTTTAGTATCCGTGAACGATTTAGTTTCGATCGTGTAATACAATACACCAGCTCCACCAAAATCAGCTCTTTGAAGTACGAGTCTATTTGCACCTTTGTGACCATCTACTTTAAATGATCGGATGATTTTGCCGGTCACATCAGATACATTTATGGTAGCTTTTTCACTCTTAGCTAAGTCAAATCCAATACTGGTCTCTGACTTGAATGGATTAGGTGTGTTTTGATACAGTACATTGCTAGCCAGCGTATTCGATGAGCTTCCAATTTCAAGTATTACGTTTAAAACTTTAGATTCACCGCCTTGTGCTGCATATGCCTCTGCTCGGGTATACTTAGAGTTGATTCTAAGGCTCTCACTCAATCTCACATCTTTGGTAGCTTTTACCTTGATGCTGAAAAGTATTTCACCTTTGCGGATTGTACTAGCAATACTTGTAGTATTGATCTCGGACCAACTGGTCGTCAGATAGCCTAAGTTTAATTTACTTAACCCAAAGTTGTTCTCATTTACATGCAATGCACCAGGTTTTATATCTGTAATGGTTAAACCATTTACAGCCATTGAGAATTGGTAGCCTTCGATATTATTGAAGTTATCAGATGTAAACGAAACTGTTGTCTCTTCACCTGATTTCAATTCACGATCTGCAGCTTTAAATCTCAATGCACCTGAAGCTTCACGTGCCTCTGCACCCAACAAACTGTGAGGAGCCGAAGTAGCATTGACATCACCGATCTTGATACCTACGAAGTCTTTATCCAGCTCGTCTTTGCTCAATTGAGTGATATTTAATTGCTCAGGGAATGTGACTTGCAGCGGGTTGCTGATTTTGCTGAAATCAAATGACTTCGGTATAAATCTCCAGCTGGTGTTGTTAGGCAATTTGTCGTATACCGTAAGGATCAACTTTCGTAATTCAACTAGATCGAGTACAGTGAGGTCGTTATTGCGATCAGCATCTGCTGCTACATATTTGTAAGCACTCTTGAACGGTTGTACTCCGAGGATATGTTTTTGAATCAAAACTAAATCGATCGTACTCACACCATTCATCGGATCATCATCTCGTTTTGGAGTGATGGTGTAGTTTTCTTTCATTGGGAGGCCTTTGAAAGCATATTGACCTTTATTGTCAGTGAGGTATGTAGGCTGGTTGAATGAACCTTGAATGTTGAGTGCTACTTTTTCTACAGCTTCAGTTTGTTCAGTAGTTACTCGGCCTGTGATGATGGCTGCTGCTCCTGCATTATCGGAACATCGATTGCCATTACCATCCTGGATCAATAAATACGTGCGGCAGAAATCACTGTTTCCGGCTAAGTCCCAAACATAGATATCTACTTCGATTGTAGCACTGATGCCATTAGGAATGTCAGCACACGTAAACGTGTCGCTGGTGATAGCACCATTCTTATCAAACGAATAGATTAAACTTGATTTGGCTGTACAATTATCATAACTACCTGCATTCAGATCGCTAGCCCATACGGTAATTTGACCCGTACTTGGCATGAGCACTGTAGCAATACCATTAAAACAATATGGTGTAGGTTTTTTACAGTCTTTCACCGTCAACAAGAAACTTGTAGTGTCTTCGTTACCACAATTGTCCTCTGCAATTACAAAAACCAAATGCGTTCCGTCTTTAATAGTTTTAGAAGCGAATGAAGAAACATTAGGTCCGCTTTTATCATCTATCAATGCTTTAGTATACACTCTGCTCGCTCTGGCAGAACTACTGGCATTAAGATCGATTTCCCAACGGAAACTTATTTGTTTAGCATCAGTACAGTTATCAGTAGCATTAAATAGAATGGCTAAGTTGGGTGCTGTACAATCTGCATCCGTACCACTAAATAAACAAACTGTCGTGTCTTTTACGGTTATCACTGGAGCAGCGGTATCGATGACTTTTATAATCTGAGTGTATGAGATATAGCCATCACCATCATCTTTAAGATGACGATATACGCAATATCGATTTAATACATCAGCTATTTTTCGATCATCGACGATGACTTCACCATCTCGATTATGTGCATTTGGATCATATTTGCACCAATCGATCAATTTCCAGGTACGTACTATTTTATAACATGCATCTGGTACAATGTCATATCGTACATCTTCATAATTTACACCTACCAACTCACATTCATCATCCATGATGATAGGTGAACCAGTAATCTTAGGATCAATATTCGCAGTAGTTGAGCAAGTAATCGTTAAATCTTGTGGGAACTCCACTTCAAAATCTGATCGATGTTTTACAATGATTTTTTGATCACAAATAATAGTATTGTTACATTTATCTTTTGCAGTCCAGGTTCGTTTTAACCAGCCATTTCCACAATTGTCGATTTTGATTTCATCCACTTTAGTTATTGTAGGAGCAGTACAATTGTCCCAGATGTAGAATCTTCCAGTACCTGCCACTCCTGCGCCTGGGTTGCCTTGTCTGGCAACGGCTGAATCAAACAATGCTGTTGCATTAAACTTGCCAGCTCGATCTGTTTTATCGGTGCACAACCAAGTATGGCAATAGATCGGTGACCAAGAGTCACGATTGGAAGTACATGGGTCAATGATAGGACCATGCTCATCCTGATGTGCAGGGCCATAAATGCTACAACCGTACCATCCAAATGATTTTACGCCAGTACCATCTAGAGTATCTATTAGTGAGCCATCATTTTCAGTGACACATTCAATTGCATTATATGGTGCGTCTAATCGGTCTCTGCATGTATTATTATCTTGAAAATTGTCCACAGTGTAACTGTCATCATCACATGCATCATCTGCATATTCATAATCACCTCCGATGACACCATCACAGAATGCAATTTTATCTAAGGGATCTACGCATACAGGTAGTGTCTTGTCATCTACCAGGATGGTGACCATACAATCATTGTATCGTCGAGCAGAACAAGTATTGCCTGGAGCATATCCACCCACTCTAGAGTCTGCTGTCGTACCGTCAGAGAATATACAGGATTGATTAAAAGTCTCAGCACCATAATATCTTGGACTTAGGTCCAACGCTATCTTACTGCCACCAGAGGTTTTAGCAAAGAAGTAGTTTAGATATGTATCGTTGATTGATTTAGCAGTGGTAGTATTAGCTGGGCTTTTCAATCCATCTACGATTTCGAAACAATTCGGGCCAAATTTAGCCGAACAGTTTGTAAAGTCAGCAGCTTTAGCATACGTTTCATTAAAGAATGTAAAGTTATGCCATGCACGGCAAAGGCCATATGTATTGTAGGTAAACCAGTCATGCTTTGAACAGGGGAAAGTATGTGGGTCATATCTTGGAACACCACAAGCCTCATATACTCGCAATACTACTTGATTCGTACCACAATCCGATAAATCGATATAATCTTTAAATACAAAACAGTTGATGTACTCTGATATAAATCCATCGTAGATCGGTTTGTATTTCCAATAATTTGCTTTGCAATTGGCATTGAGATAGTTTACCCATTGGTTTGTATAGAATGTAATGGAGTCCATATGTGCTACTGCAAAATGTAAAACAGAGCAACAATTGTCTTTACTGCCATTATCCAGATCTACAGCGTATACTCTCGCCCAGCATGTGCTCGGATCTACTGTAGTCTGCGTTAATTCGTCGCATACGGGACTAGGTGGAGTTAAATCTATTACATTGACATATATAGCAGTGTCTGTTCTATTTAGACATCCGTCTACTATGGATACGGCTACTCTGTGAGTAACTTGACCACCATAATTCGATACGATTGCAGGTAATTTTATCTTAGCTGGCAAAAGTCCACTTAAGATATTGACTTGCCCACTATGGCCACCAATATCATACGTAACGATATAATTTTGTTTAGTATTTATATCACAATCATCGATCTTCAATGCTTCGAGCGTGACATCGGCGATACAGTTGTGAGGACCCGTACTTACATTATAAATAAATTTACTGGTAGGGAGTACGACTGGCTTTTCTTTATCTTCAATTTTAATGTACTGTACACATACGGTGTCTTCACCTGTACACCAGTCTGCGATGAGCCATTCTCTTCGGATTTTAAATCCTGTACCACATACAGGTATCACTTGATCTTTCCAAGTCAATGTAGTCTTACAGAAGCCGCCTGGAGCAGGATACATCGCTACACACGAATCTACCAAGAAACAGGTGTCTAACAAAGCAACTAATACACTATCGCTGATAAAAGGAACTACCTTGAGATCCGCACGAATACATTTATTGAGTGGCCCAAACGTATCACGCGCTTGCAATTTTAATAATAAATCAGGTGAAGGGTATTTAGGATTCTTTGATCCATTAGCCAAAAATTCATTGGCCTCCAATTGGATGATATCAAAATTGGCAATGTTCGTGTTGGATCCGGTATTACCTACTTTTTTACATGCTACACGGCATGACAATAGGATTGGGTCTGGACATTTTACATTTACCAAAGAATCTCTGCCAATAGTCAACGTATCGGTGCAAGTAGAAGAGTTGCCCCATTCATCCCAGCTCCGGATAGATCTAATGACGCGACCTAGGCCTCGTACATCATTGCATCCATATTCAGTCCAGTTAAGTCTTTCGATAGCAGATGAACCTTTTTGTCCGCAATTATCAATGACATCACCTACGATCTCCGTAAGCCGTGCTACCTGGAAACAAGAAACTTTTACATTTTTGCAAAGAGGTTGTGGTGCGGCTTTATCTTCTATAGTGATATAACCCCAGCAGCTGTTTTGAGTGCTGGTTTCTATCACTCGATAAATAAAGGTATACCCTAAATGGCTTCGATCTACCATGGTATCACCACTTAATCGGTTTGTGCCAAATGGGTAAACCAATTGAACTGCATATGTGCCACACAAAGGGTCAGGATTTTCCAAAAAATCATCTGGTACAAACGAACGCTCGCACGCGTCCGCCGGCATAGAGGCATTGACATGATCATTACACACGAGATTACAAGGCTCCTGTGCGACCAGGTTCAATGAGCAAAACAATGCAAGCACTACCGGGAGCCAGCATCGTTTCAAACATGGGAAGGTAATTGTCTTTTTCATTCTAGAAAGTGTTTGATTAATTTCAATAAGTTAATTTGTTAAATAAATAGTCGAATGTCATAGACTAGCATTTTCCAAAACCATACCAAATTCGAAAACTAATGACTTGATATTCAATAATATAACAATATGATACAAATAGGTTAAATTGTTAAATTATTATTCTCTATTAAACAGGTTAGTACATATGTCACTAATATTTAATATGATTTAAATTAAAATTATTTTGATATCATTTATTTGATAATATCTATCGAACAAGCACCGAAAATCGACTTAGGACCTTATTTTTATCTCTTCATGGAGCGAGTAATTGATGAAAATATAGTGGTCTTTCAAAGTGCTTTTTGGCAGCTCAATTCCACATGCGCTCTTGACAGCGGTACAACTTTTGTGTGGGATCCCGCCTACACCCCGACCGAAATGGAAGCGATTTACCGTCGATCAAATCGTGATCAGGGTGCACATAGATACCTTATATATACACATGGCGATTTTGATCACATTGTAGCAGGTACCTTATTCGATCAATTTATTCGGGTTGGTTCCCAAGAAATGGAGGCTAAAAAAAATAAGACGGCGAGTTGCAATCAAATCGCAGCGGTAGATCAAGAATTTTATATCAGTCGACCCGATCCGGTTCAATTTCCAAGGTTGGACCTTAAGATAAAAGCAGACCTGCCTTTTAAAATCCGGTTAGGTGATACTGAAATGTGTTTTTTTAAGGCTGGGGGTCATACCATCGACGGCATATTTACGGTCATACCGGCTTTGGGGCTTTGGGTAGCAGGAGATTATCTTTCAGATATTGAGTTTCCTTTTATAGAAGATGATATCCAAGCTTATTTTAATACGTTGGACACAGCCAAGGCTATTTTGAAAGAGTTTGAGATCAAAACAATGGTACCTGGACATGGCTCGATCGCAAAAGACCGAGCAGATATCTTGGCCAGAATAAATCAGTCCTTCCAATATTTAGAAAGTTTGCTGACAAAAAAGGATATCAAGGATTGGCGAGAGAGTTGGGGGTATTCTCCTTTTGGAGTTTTTCTGGATAAGATGCACCTTAAAAACATAGAACATGTCAGAGCACAACATGTTTGAAGCCCAATTAGGCAAGAAAACTGAGTTTTGCCCTGGAAGGAATATTCTCGTATTCAGGACTCCTACTATGATGCCAGGAACCTGGTCATAGTCTGAAGGGGTCTTCCTTTAAAATGTGACGAAGTCGATCCAAAAGTTCATTCGCATTATCACTATTGAAACACATCGGCGGTTTTATTTTGATCACGTTATCGTCTGGACCATCCGTACTCATAAGTATACCAGACTCTCGCATTCGTCTCGTAAGATAATTTGCTTCTTTGGTGGCCGGCTTTTGCTTTTTCATAAGCTCCACTCCTAAAAAAAATCCCAAACCTCGTACATCTGCCAGGATAGGAAATTCCAATTGAAAGCTTTTTATTTCCTTTTTCAGATTTGTTCCTATTTGGAATGCTTGAGCTTGCAGGTGCTCATCCCTGATCGTATGCAATACTTCTGAAGCGATTGCGCAACTTACCGGATTGCCACCAAACGTATTGAAGTATTCCATGCCGGTATAAAAAGACAATGCAACGGCTTGAGTACAGACTACTGCACCGATAGGATGGCCGTTGCCCAATGGTTTTCCAATAGTAACGATGTCTGGTTGGACGCCATAGTGTTCATATGCCATAAAATGACTCCCAATCCTGCCTAAACCTGTTTGTACTTCGTCTGCAATGTATAATCCTCCGGCATCGTGGATCAGATCGACAGCAGATTTTAAATACCCTCGAGGGTAGACCACCTGGCCTCCACAACTCAAGATCGATTCTACAAAAAGGGCAGCAGGCTTTTGTGAAAGTTGGACAATAGTGGTCAATACTTCTTGTAATTCGCTGAGATATAAACTGGATTCGTCAACCCTTCCTGCATACTTTCCTCTAAAAGGGTCTGGCATAGCTAAGACATGAGTGTGCGCTGGCGCCCCACGACCACCTTTACGGTCAAATTTGTAAGAACTGAGATCTACCATTGTATTACTATTCCCATGATAGCCCCATTGCATCGTGATTATTTCCTGACTTTGGGTATACGCCTTGGCCATGCGGATGGCGAGTTCATTTGCTTCAGTGCCAGAATTGGTAAAGTAGCAGACCTCAAGTGTGGGATGCAAATGACTGGTAAGCTGTTCTGCAAGGTCTAGGATGTTCTCATGAAGGTATCTGGTGTTTGTATTCAAGATAGCCATAGCATGCTGACCACGGGAGACTATCGCCGGATGTTCGTGTCCACAATGAGCGACATTATTGACGGTATCTAAATATCTCCGCCCTGTATGATCAAGGAGATATTGCATTTGGCCACGACGCATCCATAATGGTTTATTGTAAGATACAGAAAGGTTACGGCCGACATGCTGATGCCGCAGTCGTAAAAGCTCATCTATGGACACCTCTTCGACAGGTCTACTTGATATGCCTGTCATAATCACAGGATCCGGGGATATAGATGTCCATACTGGTCGACCTTGATACTCAGCGACCCCTGGAAAGTCATAGGTATAATCCATCAGATCCAATATGATTTGAAAATGCAAATGTGGAGGCCAGCCCCCATTTTCTGTAATGGCACCTATCGTACCGAGCTTTTGTCCGGAAGCAACAAAGTCTCCAGGCTGTAGATCCAAAAGCGAAGCACGTGATAGGTGACCATATAATGTATAATAGTTGAAGTCAGGCAAATCATGCCTAAGGATGATCGTCGGACCATAGTCTCTGGCCCCAGCATTGTCCTTTATACTGTGGACTATGCTATCCGTCGGAGCATATACTGTACTTCCTTGCGGAGCAAATAAGTCCAAGCCCAGATGCACTGTCCTCCATTCTGGTCCATTATTACCTTCTCGTTTGAACGTGCCAGAGGTATAAAAAGGCCTTACTTCATCATATTTACCAATGCCCCATTCCTGAGGATGTCCCATCAGAAGTTGTTGGATATTGGCGTTTAAGTTGTGATCATTGGTATAAGTAGAGTGGTTGCCGATCATCGCGCTATTCAGGCCAAGATCGACTGTCACTGCAGTTTGAACAAACTGGTCATGGAGTAGTGGATGATACCTATTTTCTTGGATTGCCGATATCTTGGATTTAAAGTCTGGGACAGGTGTAAGTCCGCATGCTGCTCTAAACGTATACCAGGCTAAGTGAGGATGTATATTCAGCCATTTTTCAATAAGATTCCAGGCATCTTGATCCGAGACTTGTAGATATTGATTTTCGGGGTGACTTTCTTTATTAATAGTTGCAACTGTCACGCTTATCATCAGGCGAGCTAGGATCAGATGATACAAAAGCTCGTATTCGCCGTCTTCGAGTGGGCATACTTCATGGTAGGCAGCCAGGATATCACATGCACCGGCTAGTGGATCAGGCAGCTTTGTAATAGTATAAGCGCAGGCTATGGCCAATTCATTGATTCTGGCAGTATACACCATATCTAACCAATCTATTAAGGCAATGACATCATATACGGCGGCCTGTTCATCCCATTGACACAAAATGTTATAATCATTTGCATCATTGTAATTGATCTGCCACGGCACACTTTTCAACTTAGGAAGCAGGTCATGCTCAAATCGATTCAAGAGTTTTTTAAACTGAAATTGCCAGACTTCAGGTATCCGATCTACATAAGCTTCAATCCAAAGTATTTGGCTTGGATCCCACTTGATGAATCGGAGAGCAGCAGGATGATTAAAATCACTCAAAGCCATACTCACGTGGCCCATCATCCGACCTAAGGACTGGCGGGTCGCCTTACTTTGAGGATTGATATCGGCCAATAGTAGACCCGGGATCCAATTTAAAACCCGTAAATGAAAACCTTCTATTAAGGTAATAGTTGCCCCTGCTCGATTAACAAGGCATTTTTGGAGTTGATATTGAAAACCTTTCCCACCCAGATGATGGCTAGCCGCATGCTCAAGTTGAAGAATGTCGATCGATCGATCCGGATGGGATATTTTTACGACATATTTTACACCACTAGATACGGTAAGGCTATAAACCTGGTCCAACTCAGAGTAGATCACATTGATGTCACCCTCCATGAGATACTCTTGAAGAAGGATAGTATGAAGTGAGGCTAAATCCATATTGTAAAATTGTCGAAAATTAAGGATTACAAACCATTAACCAACACTTTAAAGTGACCACCAGTGAACAGAACTAGATAGGATTTTTTTTATTTATTTCGCTAAATTTGCGGTTCAACATAATTCAATTTTACCTGTATGAGCCGTATACTGACTTTGAGAGATGCCCTGCGTGAAGCGATGTCTGAGGAGATGCGCCGTGATCCTAATGTTTTTTTGATGGGCGAGGAGGTCGCCGAGTATAATGGAGCTTATAAAGTAAGTAAGGGTATGCTGGAAGAATTCGGACCCCAGAGAGTCATCGATACTCCGATATCTGAGCTAGGATTTACTGCTATCGGGGTAGGGGCAGCTATGAATGGTCTAAGGCCGATTATAGAATTTATGACTTGGAATTTTGCCATTTTAGCTTTTGATCAAATCGTGAATAATGCGGCAAAGACACTAAGTCAATCTGGTGGTCAATTTGCTTGTCCCATCGTTTTTAGAGGTCCTAGCGGATCTGCCGGACAATTGGCGCAGCAACACTCGCAGACTTTCGAATCTTGGATGGCCAATGTGCCTGGTTTGAAAGTAATATCCTGTATAGACCCGGCAGATGCCAAAGGCCTTTTGAAATCGGCTATTCGCGATAACGACCCGGTATGTTTTATGGAATCAGAGATGTT
>JANOWJ010000193.1:0-11131 GCA_031417835.1 Saprospiraceae bacterium
ATCATGTTTTGAAAATGAGCGTCCACATGAAACGCAGGAGCTGGATAACCAAACTTTGGGACAGTATCGATACCATGAATTCGCCTTTCATTACAATATCTCCTTAGCATCTATGTGTTCTAATGAACTTTCCGGGTTAAAAATGTCTTTAATTTATGGGTCATCATATCATATATAACGGCAAAATGGAAGATCAGGGCATAAAAAAACCGCAATAATTAAACACTATTGCGGTTGTATTTAAGGTAAAGCAGTAATCAGATTAGCCTTCGACCACTTCAAATGCGATCGTGCCAGGCACATCGATATGGAAGTTGACCTGGGCAGTATACGTACCTAATGTCTTTACTTCTTCTAGGATATGGATTTTTTTGCGTTCCACTTCGATTCCAAGTTGATCTTTGAGGGCCTGAGCAATCTGAACGTTGCTTACAGATCCAAAGATTTTACCGGTAGAGGCAGCTTTGGCAATTATCCTTAAGGTTTTGCCGTCTAGCTTTTGAGCCAAATCTTTATACGTGCCAACTAATTTTGCTTCTTTGGACGCTTCGTGCTTGAGCATTTCATCCAAGCGAGCTCTATTCGTTTTATTGGCTATGATACCCATTCCTTTTGGGATCAGGTAGTTACGGCCAAACCCGTCTTTTACTTTTATTACGGTGTGCTTGTCACCTACTTTTTCTACATCTTGTAGCATGATGATTTCCATGATTCAATAGAGATTTTGAAGGTTAGATATTATTTTAAAAGATCGGTGGAGTATGGTAATATCGCTAGGTGGCGAGCTCGTTTGACGGAGGTAGCGACCCGACGCTGATATTTCAAAGAGTTGCCGGTGATCCGTCTTGGCAATAACTTACCTTGCTCATTGACGAATTGAAGGAGAAAGTCAGCATCTCTGTAATCGATGTGTTTGATTCCAAATTTGCGGAATCTACAGTATTTTTTTCTCTGGTGACCTATATTAGGATTGGAGAGGAATTTGATATCTTCTTGTGAAGCCATTGTTGTTAAGATTTTAGAACGGGTTAATTGTTTTCTTCTTCAGCTTTCTTTTTAGCAGCTGCAGCATCTTTTCGTTTGCCGATCTTGCCATTGCGTTTGTCATCATTGTATTTGATGCCATACTTGTCAAGACCTACTGTCAAAAATCGAAGAATTCGTTCATCTCTTTTCATCGCAAGCTCCATTTTTGGAATCAACGCCCCAGCATCAGACTGGAACTCTAAACCAAAATAAACCCCTGTGTTACGCTTATTGATGCCATAAGCCAGCTGACGCAGGCCCATTTCATCAAGTTGTACAACCTTACCACCTTCATTGGCGATGAGATCGGTATAGTTTTTTGCTGCCGACTTTATTTCATCGTCCGACAGCACTGGATCTACGATGAAAGTCACTTCGAATTGTGTCATTGCGAAATGTATATTATTTATTGGGCGGCAAATGTACAACCTTTTTACCACCTCACCAAGGCACTGATTATTAGTGTATTAAAGAATTTAAAATTATGGTGTCTTCTGCTTGCTATAATCTCCTATTTAAATATAAATTGATTTATTATAATATAAAAAATATTGATAGTCATATAGTTATATATAATAAAATTAACTAAATTATTACGTAGTGCCAATGGAAAAGCCTTACCAAAATAAATTATCAATCTGCCAAAATACCTGTGTCAGCCAATTTGGCTTCAGATTTTGAAATAGAATACAAATTGTCTGGATCAAAATCTACACCATTAGCCCATATTAACGTGCCATAGGAGTCTAAACTCACCGTTTGAAAATAGGCTAAGTCAACAAGTTTGTCTATCAAACCATCATTAAAGGCTACATATTTATCAATAATAGGGTTTTAAATCGATAGACCTAACCTCAGCCGTATTGAATAGGCAACGAATGGTATAGCCTTAGATACTAATTATTTTTTCTATGTAGTGCAACATATACCATTATTTCAATGGTTCTATTTTATTCCACGATTTTAATGGGGAACCTAACTTTGTAAAATTATCAATTAGTGCAGAGAGATGAATAGTGAATAAAATTTTTACATCAGGCCGTCGCAAGAAAAATTTCACTAGCCATAGACTCACACAGCACTAAGGCAGGAGTGTATGCCGGGATCAATATGCTCTCACCTCGATGAGCTTTAATTCCATTCACAGAAATTTCGCCGGACCGGACTAATAAGATGGAGACTGAAGTAAATTGAATGTCCTTCCGAGTTCCTTGATGTAGTCGAAAATTTTTCAATAAAAAATCAGGTATCGGCGCGGTATATGCTACCTCGTCATCCATCAGATAAATAGGCGCCAAGAGAGATTGCCCTGCCTCACTCGTATCCAGATGTGCAAGCAATTCTTGTGGATCGATATGTTTTGTAGTCAAGCCACCGCGCAATACATTATCAGAATTAGCCATCAATTCTATATTCTGGCCTTCGAGATATGCATGCAATACTCCTGGAGCTTGATAGCCTACTTGACCCGGCTTGAGATATTGTACATGCATTAATAACATGACCAGAATACCCCGGTCGACGCTGCCTGGACTGAAAGGATAGGTCAACATGGCCTTGTGGACCCAATGAAAAATATCCTGTTTATTGGTCAAGTCTTGAGCAGGTATTCGACCATCGATGAGACTAAGAAAATCTACATATACTTTTTCATCCAATGACATGATGGAATGCATCATTGTATACCAGTCAACCACACTAGGAAAAATAAATTCAGGCAACAAGACTTCGAAACGTTGTCTTATCGTTTGTAGATTTTCAAATCCCTGGAGCATCCAAAAATCAGACAGCGCAAATAGGATCTCCGGTTTATGGTTTTGATCCTTATAGTTGCGATTGGAAGCATTTAATGGGATGCCTTGCTCATTTTCCAATTGAAATCCTTTAATCGCGGCTTCTTTAGTCGGATGTAGCTGTAAGGAAAGCATATCCTTGACATCCAGAATTTTTAGAAGGTAAGGCATTTTATTTCCGTAGGAATCCATAGCTTCTTTTCCCAAGATTTCCTCAGGACTACCAGCAATCCATTGATCAATTGATATCGTTGTATTTTCTACATCTATTGAAGCCGATCCTAATGGATGATCACCATACCAGGCCTCAGCATAGGGCTTTTGAGCTTTATTTTCTATTCCCAGCCAGGCGGGTATGAAGGTGGTACCTCCCCAGGCATAATGTTGTACTCCGGGTTTTATTTTTACTACTTTTTTCACAACACCCTCATTTTTTTATAGCTATTGATCAATGCGTTCGTGGAGCTATCATGGCTAGTGATTGGTTCATCAGAGCTCAATTCTTTTAATATAGATGTCGCTAAGACTTTACCTAATTCTACGCCAAACTGATCAAAGGAGTAAACATTCCAGATCACCCCCTGAGTAAAAATCTTATGCTCATACATAGCGATGAGTGCGCCTAAATTAAATGGCGTCATTTTTTTAACCAAAATTGAATTGCTTGGCCTATTGCCTTCAAATACTTTAAATGGAGCTAAAGTCTGGATGTCTGCTTCAGGCAAGCCGGCTTTTTTTAGTTCTAAGGTCACTTCATTCAAGGTTTTACCATTGAGTAAAGCTTCAGGTTGCGCAAAAAAATTGGCCATCAATTTATCATGATGATCACTCAAAGGATTGTGAGATTGAGCCATGCCTATAAAGTCGCAGGGTATCAGTTTGGTACCCTGATGGATGAGTTGATAGAATGCGTGTTGACCGTTAGTGCCAGGTTCACCCCAGAGGATAGGCCCTGTCTGATACGTGACCGGCTGACCATTACGATCTATTTGTTTTCCATTACTTTCCATATTACCTTGTTGGAAATAAGCTGGAAAGCGATGCAGATATTGATCGTAAGGCAATATGGCTTCGGTTTCGGCACCAAAAAAATTATTGTACCAGATACCGATCAAGGCCAGGATTACCGGGATGTTTTTTTCAAATGGTGTAGTCCTGAAATGTTCATCCATGGCATGAAGCCCTTCCAGTAGCTCTGTAAAACGATCAAAACCGATGGTACAGGCTATCGGCAAACCTATAGCAGAACTCAATGAGTATCTACCGCCCACCCAATCCCAAAATGGGAACATATTTTCAGTTGCGATCCCAAATTTTTGTACTTCTTTTTTATTGGTCGATACTGCGACAAAATGTTTGGCTACATGTTCTTCTCCGGCGTGATCTACAAACCAGGATCTGGCACTTTGAGCATTGGTCATCGTCTCCTGCGTAGTGAAGGTCTTAGAAGCTATGATAAAGAGGGTAGTGGCCGGATTGACTTTTTTCAAGACTTGAAAGATATGACTACCATCTACATTGGATACAAAATGAGGCGTGATATTTTTATCCCAATAGGGCTTCAAGGCTTCGGTGACCATGACAGGCCCCAGGTCTGAACCACCAATACCGATATTCACTACATCTGTGATGCGCTGGCCCTGATACCCTTGCCATGTACCACTATGCAGGGATTCACAAAAGGATTTTATCTGATTTAGTACTTGATTGACTCCAGGCATTACATCGATGCCATCGACCAGGATAGGAGAGTTAGATCTATTGCGCAAGGCAATGTGCAACACCGATCGGCCTTCTGTTTTATTGATTTTTTCACCGGAAAACATGGCCTGGATAGCATCGTCCAGCTTACATTGGTGGGCTAGTTCGGTCAATAAAGCCATCGTATTTTTTGTAATTCTATTTTTAGAGTAGTCGACCAATATATCGTGCCAGCCTTGGTGAAAAAAACTGTACCGAGCTGCATCTTGGGCAAACAAGTCAGTCATTTTAGTATGTTGGACTTCTACATAATGTTTCTGAAGTTTGTTCCAGGCATGAGTGGTGGTCGGATCTATATTGGCTAGCATATTTTATGAATAATTGCCGCAAAAGTAATAAGTTAGTTGGCTATAATGGCCAAGAATCGGGATATTGGTACTCAAGGTGAAGCGCTGGCAGCAGCTTTTTTGCAGAACAAAGGCTACATTATTTTGCACCAAAATTGGCGATTCTCTAAAGCTGAAATCGACATCGTCTGCAATTACAATGATCACCTCATCTTTATAGAAGTCAAGACCCGGAGTTACACCTATTATGGGGAGCCAGCTGAGTTCGTTACTGTTAAAAAAGAAGAACTCATGATGGATGCGGCCAATGTCTATATGGCGGAAATAGACTATGAATGGAAATTCCGATTTGATATCATCAGTGTGGTAATTGATAAAGATGGTGAGCATCAAATAGAACATGTGGAAGATGCATTTTTTCCTGGGTGGTGAATTTTATCGCAAAAAATGTGAATGGTAGGGCGTATCAATGCGAAGAGCGTTAGGCTCGCAAAGTGAAACATTGAGGATTTGACCTCATTTTTATTCGCAGCGATGCGATGATCTGTCTGTCTGTCTGGCAGGCATAAAAAAATTTGAAGTTCAATTTATAATTGCAGCGGAGAGGAGGGGCAGCGAAGCTGCGAAGAATGAAATAGTCGCGCAAAGACGCAAAGGCGCAAAGAATTTGAAGAGGGATTAGGTAGCAAAGCTGCGAAGAATGAAATAGTCGCGCCAAGACGCAAAGGCGCAAAGAATTTGAAGAGGGATTAGGCAGCGAAGCTGCGAAGAATGAAATAGTCGCGCAAAGACGCAGTGGAGTGAAACGCAGCGAAGGCGCAAAGAATTTGAAGGGGGATTAGGCAGCGAAGCTGCGAAGAATGAAATAGCCGCGCAGTGGAGTGAAACGAAGCGAAGACGCAAAGACCTGTCCGGCAGACAAGCGCAAAGAATTCAGAATAAATTCTACAGCGACTTGCGATTAGATGCAGCGAAAAGAGACTCCTTATAAAATTTTTTAAGTTGAGTGTAACCTTTCTCGTTTACTATACTCTATTCTTTAAGATCTAAACAATTATGCTAAACAGTACTGTCATCTTATTTGTGTTGGCCGCGGTCACCGGATTAATGATTTTGATCAAATGGTTGACGAAAAAAGAGGCATCCAGAGCGGTAGTATATACTCATGGCCTTTTTGCTGCCGCAGGCCTCAGTATGTTATCGTATTATTCCATTCAACATCCTAAGCATTTTCCTAAGACAAGTTTGATCTTATTTTTAACCGCAGCACTCGCCGGGTTTTATATGTTTTTCCAGGATTTGAGGAAAAAATCAAGTCCGGTAGCGCTTGCCTTAATCCATGCTCTCATAGCGGTGACTGCGTTTACCTTATTACTCGCTTTCGTATTTTTCTAGATCTTTACGGATCATGAAAATCTTTGGTCATCCTATTCATATCATGCTGATCCATTTTCCATCAGCTTTATTCCCTATCCATGTATTATTTGCATTAATAGGTAAATACTCCTTTTCGATAGATCTGGTGAAGGCCGGTTTTTTTGTTTTGGTTATGGGGTGCGCGTTGGGTTGGTTGGCTTTGATATTTGGGCTCATCGATTTGGTAAGTATATATAAAAAACGAGCAGAGTTGATGATGAAAGTGTTGCGCCATGGGGTAATTAATACGGTAGTGTTGATCGGATTCACCATGTTGGCAATAGCTCAAATGAAGACCTTACCGGACCTTACTGAAGATTCTATAATTCTACTTATTCTAAAGGCAGGATTAGTAATCCTGATGATCGTAGGAAATTACTTTGGCGGACAATTAATATTAAAATATAAAGTCGGGGTTGAACCATGATCTATACTGCATCTAAACTGGCCTACAAACAATACAGTGATGAAGAGATCATCGCTCGGATCAGAGAAGGCGAACAACCGCTGTATGAAATTCTCGTACGCAGATACAATCCATATTTATATAAAATAAGCAGATCCTATGGCTATAGTCATGAAGACTCTGAAGATCTCATGCAGAATACGTATTTAAATGCATTTCTTCATCTACAAGGATACCGATCGGAGGCTTCTTTTAAGACTTGGATGACAAGGATCATGCTCAATCAATGCTATAAGGCAAAACATACTAATGAAGTGACTCGAAGTATAGCCAGTGCTCATCCAAGCTCATCTGATATTGGAGGCATTCCAATGCAAAATGGACAGAATGTCGAGCAAAAATTGCTGCGTAAAGAATTGGGCCAACTTATTGAAAGGGCTATTCAGCAAATCCCGGAGACCTATCGAATGGTCTTCACTCTGCGCGAATTAAATCACCACAACGTGGCGGAGACCGCAGTCATCCTTGGTATCTCAGAAAATAATGTCAAAGTAAGACTCAATCGGGCAAAAGCACTGATCAAAGAAAACCTGCAAGCTCATTATGCACCTGATGATATCTTCGAATTCAATGAAATGTATTGTGACGCGATTGTCCGGAGAGTGTTGGAAAAAATATTATAATAATGTATATATGTAATAATTTGATTTAAATATTGTTATATCTTAATATTGGGCAAATTAGACACCGCTTTAAATTGGTGAACGATCGTCAGAAAGGGCCACCTTCTAAACTTTACATCCTTTGAATAAAATCACTTGGAGTTTTCCTATTAAATTAGTACATTTGCACTCCAAAAATTTATTAGCGTCATGAAAAAAGATATTCATCCTTCAAACTATCGTATGGTCGTATTCAAAGACTATTCTGCCAATGAAGGATTTTTAAGTAGGAGTTGTGCTCCCACCAGAGATTCCATTACTTGGGAAGATGGCAAAGAATATCCCTTAATCAAACTGGAGATCTCTAATAAATCTCATCCGTTTTTTACCGGTAAAATGAAATTCATAGATACTGCTGGTCGTATCGACAAATTCAATAAGAAATTCAAAAAGCCTGAGGTGAAAACCGAAGAATAAAAATATTATTCCAAGTTTAGGAATGTGGCCTGATCAATACGATCGGGCTTTTTAATTTCAAATCCTTGATATCCAGCCGATAACAGTTCGTTTCTCTTTTTTTGAACCCAAGTTTTTGATATAGATTGTTGGCAGCTAATCGATCCGGGCGTGAGGTAAGATCTATTTTCGTTAACCCCAACTTCATGGCCTCATCTAGGGCATGCCGGACTAATTTTTCACCGATTTTATGGCCTCGATAATCTTGATGAACGACCACATCTTCAATGCAGGCGCGGGTACCAGTGGGGATATGGTACCAGATTAAAGTGAGGGAGCCGATGATTAGATCTTCATCCTTTGCGATCCAAAGCCTTGCATTAGGATTGGTCAATATTTCATTAAGGTGACTTAGCGTAAGTGGTGGACAATTCGGGCATAGCTGGCTCAATAAAAGTTGGAGGCCGGCTAAATTATTTTTTTCATTGGATTGGAGGCGAGTTATATTCATCTTATCAAATTTGCTTGCAAATAAAAATGGGTTACGAAATATCATCTCGTAACCCATTCATTATCAGTGGAGAATATCGGAGTCGAACCGATGACCCCCTGCTTGCAAAGCAGGTGCTCTAGCCAGCTGAGCTAATCCCCCATCTTTTCAAAGAAGCGCAAAAGTAAGAATGTTTTAAATATTCAACCTCACTAAATCTTTGTAGTCCCAGGCAGAGTTGAACTGCCGACCTCTACATTATCAGTGTAGCGCTCTAACCAACTGAGCTATGGGACTATACATCAACTATTTCCCTCAAATGTTAATTTGGGTCGGCAAAGATAAAATTTTTTAATGAAAGTAAAAAGAGGTTCAGCACTTATTCTAAATCCATCAAATCGATCTGGTCATATAAGTCGGTTTTCGGAGAAATCAGGGAGTGTGCAAGAAGTAAAAAAAGCATTAAATTCATCTGTTTTTGTATTAAAACAGTTGACCTTTTGTCTTAATTAAAATTGATCTCAATGAAAAACAATCGAAGAAGTTTCATCAAAAAAAGTGCAGCCCTGACTGGTGCTATCACGATGAGCGGGATCGGCTCTGCTGTCGCATCGCCCAATTTCAAGCCTCAGCCCAACGTAACAACAAATCTCAAATCCATGGCCAAGGATGCGGGTATGATCATGAGTGAAGCTTTTTTCTGGGGATTGGACGAACGACGCATAGCCTACTGTAAACAAATGGATGTGCACGGAGCTGTAGGTGGCGTCCTGGGTGCTTTGGCCAAAGATGCCAAACCTTGGGAAATGGCTGCGATAAAAGCAACAAAGGAAGCATGGGACAAAGTCGGAATGAAATTTAATGTCGTGGAAGGGCCACCATCTTTAGGCAATATCACCAAACTGGGACTAGCAGGCAGGGATGAGGAAATCGCCAATTTCATCACTTTTATGCAAAATCTAAAACAACATGCCGGGGTAGATGTGATTTGTTATAATTGGATGCCGGTGATCGGATGGTATCGAACCAAAAAGGATGACATAGGACGAGCAGGAGCTCTCGTCACCTCCTTTGATCAAGCGTTGATCAAAGACTTACCAGATACGGAGCACGGAAAAATATCAAAAGAAACCTTATGGAAAAATCTTGAATACTTTCTCAAAGCGGTAGTACCGGAAGCCGAAAAAATCGGAATGAAACTAGCCATGCATCCGGACGATCCGCAGATCGACAGCATCCGTGGGATATCCAGAATCATGACGAGTGTGGAAAACTTTAAACGAATGACTCAAATCGTGAAAAGCCCTTATAATGGTATCACGATGTGTCAGGGCAACTTTTCATTGATGGGTGTAGACATCCCTTCGACTGTGAAACAATTTGATGACCTTATTCATTTTGTACATTTCCGTAATGTGCGGGATCTGAGTGGTCAAAAGCCTAGTACTAAATTTGAAGAAACCTTTCACGATGAAGGTCAGATCGATATGTATGCTGCTATGAAGGCGTATTATGATATCGGATTTACTGGACCAATCAGACCTGATCATGTGCCGACGATGGCGGGGGATAGCAATGAGCGAGCTGGTTATAGTAATGTCGGATCATTATATGCTTTTGGGTATATGCGTGGCTTGATGCAGGCTGTAGGGAATGGTAAAAGGAGGCTTTGAATATAAGCGCTCACATTTAAAACTTTAAAGACTGAATTTTTTCATCCAAGTCCAATTCAACTTAGCTGATTCTAAAGGATGATTTCCGCCGTTAGGGTAAGCATGAGCGAGACCTTTAATCAAAACGAATTGAAATTCATAATTCGAATTTGCGATCAAAGGTTTGTAGGTGGCTATGGATAACCTTGAAGTGTCGCCACTGATTGTAAATGTTGGATTGAGCGCAAAGTTTCTTACATGGTTATTAGCAATAATATAATTTTTGCCATTTTTAAAAGTAAGACCAGGGGTACTAATCAATAAAGCATGTGACCCCATTGGAATAGCAGGCCCAGTATTTTCAGGGCCATAGTCTTCATTGCCTACCTGATACAATATGGGGAGTTGTTTGCGTTTAGGGATATAGACTGTATCCAGAAAGAATGAACCAGCACTTTGCACAACGGCAGCTAATTTATCACTCAGCTCTATAGTACATTTAGCAGCCATCTGGCCGCCATTTGAAAACCCCACGAGGTATATTCTTTTGCTATCTATTTTATATTTAGTGCTCAATTCTGTAATGATCGTACTTAAAAATTTGATGTCATTTTTTGGCGATTGACCAATACAAAAAGTAAATTCGGTATCGGGTGTAACATTCCATTTAGTAGTTGTTTTAGTCTCACCATCTGTATGAATACAATATCTCCACGAGGATGGAAAGACTGTAATTATATTTTCAGTTTCGCCGACCTCTTTCCAGCCGGACCTCTCCCAAAACTCTTCGCCGTTGCCACTGGTACCATGTAACATAAATACTAGTGGCACACCACCCTCATTGTTATAAGATCTGGGTATATGGACAAAGTACTCTCGGTCATCGCCATCTATTTTTGTAATCACTCTATTTTTTCCAAAAGTTATTGGCTGAACCGCTTCGATAGGCACACCTTCGATTACACCGTATTTTTGGCATTGAAGGAAGGTTGCCATTAGAATTAATAGATAAGAATTAATTTTGAAACGGTACATATGCTTTATTTTGAAACAAAGATATTTTTGGTCGAACCGGTTTTTATCACCCTTAGGGGTAATATTTTGAATCTTGCGTAAAGTACGGACTTCAAAGAATATAAATTATAAAGTATTACAATGGAAGAGTCGTCGAGGTTACTTTCC
>JANOWJ010000194.1:0-10382 GCA_031417835.1 Saprospiraceae bacterium
CTAACTGCTGTTGACTAAGGTATTTTTTCTTTGCTGCACGGTTTCGTTGTGCTTTTGCCATTTATCCTTGCATTTATTACCCAAGTTATGGTTATATATGCATAATACACAATGTGTTAAATGTCTTTCAGCAGACCCTAATTAAGACTTAAGGCGTTTCTACCATGATCAGTTTAAGTTGGAAACGGAGTGGATCAAAATCTTGCAGCAACGTATCTATCCAAGCCTGACCGTACTCTGCATAAAAAGTCATAAAATTTTCTTCACGTTCCATCAGGTTGTTTCCTGGCATTAATTTATCCCTGAGCTTTTTAATTCTATTGAGTTGAACTTCAAGTCTGGATTTTTCAGATTTGAGCAATTTTTTTTCAATGTGCTCGATTGATTTAGCCAACTTTGATTTTTCGGCTTCTACAGAGGGACCTAGGGTGGGATCTATAGCCAAGGCCTTGATTCGGATGACTTCTAACCATTTCTGTATATGCATTAATTCCTCAGAGAAGTCTAGAGGATGAGGACTAAGTGATTCTGTGAGTTTATTGATGAATAGATCTGATCTTAATCCCAGATCCTTTATGGTTAAATTAAATTTTTTGAAAGCCTCCCATTGATCGGATTGGATCATAATGAATGAATCTCTTCTGACCAACATCGGATACGGTACACCCAAGCTTTGAAAATGAGCTTTGCGCTCCAACCAATAAGCAAGTTCCCCGCCTCCCCCTACATAGGCCAGATTGGGGAGTATGACTTCCTGATACACGGGACGCATGACCACATTAGGACTGAATCGTTCAGGATGATTTTGAATTTCAAGTCGCATTTCGGGTTCCTCAAATTGAATCGATTGCCCTACGATCTTGTATGTTGAATTTTCTTTTTCTATTCGATCTCTGAATCCATCGTTAAAGTAAAAAAAATTGATGTCCCTTGCGTGAGAGGCCTCGTCGTAACCCATCATTTTTAATCGCTGCTGGGTTTCTTGAACAATTGGTTTCGCCTTGCTCAATAGAACTTCGTCGAGGATATATGATTTGAATCGATTTTTTAATTGTTCATCATCCTGATTTAAAATGAGTATACCATGATGACCCAGCAAAGCATGGAGCATATATTGAAAAGCTAGTGCAAAATTGTGCTTGACACTATATGCTTGCTCGATGAGATGTATAAGCTCAGGTCCTGATGAAGTGGAGCCTATCAAATCCCTGACTTGTTGTATGACTGGTCCGAGATCCTTGAGGTGGTATCGACCTACCGGTCCTTTTTGATCGGTCATCCACTGTATTTTTTTGCCGGATATCGTACAATGGCTCAGTTCTTCTACATCATGGTCTTCAGATCCTATGACGAATATAGGTATGATGGTATAGTGTGGATACTGACTACTCAGCTGGCGAGCTAATTTAATCGTACTGATAATTTTTGAAATTACAAATGCTGGTCCGGTGAATAAACAGGGCTGATGCGCCGTGCAGACTGTGAAGGTATTGGGTGACTCCAGCGCTTTAATTAAGGATTGAGAAAGGTCGTTCGGAGGCAATTTTTGATATTGCGCTACTAGAGTATTTTTGAGTAACGGTCGATCCGTTGGAAATTGTTTTCGTTGTTGAATAATGGATTCAAATGTGGCTAAATCTCGACTCCAAAGCATAAAATCTTGGAGCGGAGTCTGGAGCTGGTTGAGTTCACGATCAAGCTTACTGAATTCTGCAAAATCTGCAATAGCAATGGAATCTAATGTCATGAGCACGCTTTAAAACGAATGCAAATATACATGGCTATATAAACAATCCCTTCGGATTAAGCTTTTGGTAACGTTTTGCAACAAAGGATGCAAATGATCTAGCAAAATAGTATTGATTGACTACACAACGTGCATTGCAAATGTAGTACTAGGCGGGTATGCATTCTATTACTTCGTTAGATCAGAAGGCAATTATTCCAAAGCCATTCGAATTCTCTAAACTTATTTCTTAGGAGATCTCCTGACTAATTCAAAAAAAGCTAAAGCAAGAAATACTTTCTCTTCTACCGGATCCAATTCGGCCAGGTATTGAAAAGCTCTGGGATTTCTGGTCTCTTTTTTAGTCTCATTTAGAACATTTCCAGCCATTTTATTATTTACATGGATATTGAGCAATACCTGGTCACCACGGTCTATCTGGGCGATCACATTGCGTCCATTAAACCATAACTTTCCTTGAGAATCTAATTTTCCAAAATATTCCTCATTGATAAATACTTCGACTTCTTTATTTAATATGATGAAGGCGATCTCGTGTTGAGATGTCCTGGTCAAGATGACACCTTCATGAGGACCATACATTTTTTGAATATATACCATCAGGGGTTCGTGATAGATGGATTGGAAAACTCCCCGAGTGACTTTGTTGGTAAGTCCAGATTTGGTCTGTTTGTGTTGGCGCAAGCTTAAGAGCTCCATCTCTTGTCGATCCCATTTGATCAAATTGTCTGCAGCCCAAGAGTTGAGTTCCGGTTGCAATGCACGAAGTTCTTTGCGCAACTTGAGTATTGCTGGCCTAAACCCGGAAAAAAGTTTGTCCAAGATTGAAATCACGTTCACAAAACTAAAAAGAATGAAGGTGATAAAAGCAAAAAAAACTAATCGAGCCATCACAGCATGATTAGTTTATCAGCCCAAATATGATTTCAGAGAGTTTTGATGCATGGATCGTCGCAATCGGCGGATCGCTCGTTCCTTAACTTGACGGACGCGTTCTCTGGTCAGGCCGTACATATCTCCTATCTCCTCCAGAGTCAGTGGTTTATTGCCATCTAATCCGAAATAAGCGGATAAAACCTCCATCTCTCGCGGTGCCAAGACAGTCATGCCATATTCTACTTCTTTTTTCAACGATTCCTTCATCAATCCCAGATCCGGGCTATCATCAGTCTCATGCATATACAGATCGATCATAGAGATATCATCTTCGTCAGTACCAATAGGCGCATCAAACGAAACGTGGCGCATATTACTTTTTAATACATGGTTTACATCTTTGACCGCCACACCAAGTGCTTCGGCCAATTCTTCAGGAGATGGTTCACGCTCAAATTCTTGGACAAAAGTAATATAGGCTTCATTCAGACGATTGTATGATCCTACTTTATTGACTGGCATGCGTACAATACGGCTGTACTCTACGATAGCTTGTAAAATGGATTGTCTAATCCACCAAACGGCGTAGGATATAAATTTGAAGCCTTTTGTTTCATCAAAGCGCTTTGCGGCCTTAATCAGACCCACATTTCCCTCATTGATCAGGTCACTCAGTGATAAACCTTGATTTTGATATTGTTTTGCCACGGAGACTACAAATCTTAGGTTGGATTTGCACATGACCTCCAAGGCCTCCTCATCACCTTCTCTAATACGGCGAGCATACTCGGCCTCTTGTTCAGGTGTAAGCATACCGAGCTTGGCAATGTCATTTAGATATTTTTCTAATGACACCGATTCCCGGTTTGTAATTTTATTCGTGATTTTAAGCTGTCTCATTTTTCAGGTCTCCTCCTCTATACTTACGTAATAATTAGTTGAAAAGTTTCTCTAATAAACACAAAAGAGAGCAAATCGCTCGCTCTCTCTTGATAGTTTAACTTTTTATTATGATTAAAACGAATATATCTATGCCTGAAGATCAATCTTCCCAGTTCAATCCCTCAGGCCTTTCTTCAGTAGGTCTAGGAGTTGGCTCGATGTGCGTGTGTGGTTTAGGGTTATGATCCTCCGTGGGGTTATTGTCATGATGGTCAGGTCTTTCCGGCCTTTCTGGTCGTTCAGAACGTTCTGGTCGATCAGGCCTTTCTGGCCGTTCTGGTCTTTCAGGTCTATCTGGTCTTTCAGGTCTATCCCGAGGAGCATCATCTCGTCTGCGGTCAAAACCTCCGCCTTGATTTCTATTATCTGGTCTCTGGCCACCACCACTACTTGGAGGTCGATTACCACCGCGACCTCGATCCCCGCCTCGATCTCCACCACGATCACCACCTCTACCACGATCACCACCTCTGTCTCGATCCCCACCTCTGTCTCGATCCCCACCGCGACTTCCTCGATCATCACGATCGTATCGGGGTCTGTCTGACGATCGGTCTCTTTGATCACCATCTTCAGATTCAGGACCAGCGCCTGCTGGTCTAGGCATCAATGCTTTGCGGGACAATTTGAATTTACCTGATCGTTGATCGATGTCCAAAAGTTTTACTTTTAATTCATCACCAATACTGAAGACTTCTTCTACATTTTCGATACGAGTATAAGATATCTCCGACACGTGCAGGAGACCTTGTTTGCCCTTGAAGTCGACTATAACCCCGAATGGAAGTATTTCTACCACTTTAGCTTCATAAGTCGCGCCAATCTCAGGCACAAAGATGATAGATTGGACTCGGGCTACAGCAGCTTCTATCGAAGTTTTATTCGGACTAGCTATACTCACAATTCCTTCGTTTTCTACTTCTTCGATATTGATCACAGTACCCGTAGTAGCTTGAATGTCTTGGATGACTTTTCCGCCTGGGCCTATTACAGCGCCTATCAAGCTCTTAGGTATTCTGATTTCAACTATGCGCGGTGCATGCGGTTTGTAATCTTCTCGGCTTTGATCAATGGATTTGGCCATTTCTGCTAAGATATGGAGTCTGCCTTCTTTTGCTTGAGCCAACGCTCTCTCCAAAAGATCATATGATAAGCCTTCGATCTTCATATCCATTTGACAACCACAAATGCCATGTTCTGTACCAGTGACTTTAAAATCCATGTCACCTAATGCATCTTCATCTCCCAAAATGTCGGTCAGAATAGATGCTCTTTTTCCATCAGTGATCAAGCCCATAGCAATCCCTGAGATAGCAGCTTTGATTTTGATACCGGCATCCATAAGAGCCATAGAGGATACGCAGACACTGGCCATAGAGGTAGATCCATTGGACTCAAGGATATCGGATACAATCCGGATAGTATACGGATTATCCAATGGCAATACTTGTCTTACAGATCGGGAAGCCAGATTAGCATGCCCAATTTCTCGACGCCCTGGACCTCGATTTGGTTTAGCTTCACCTACTGAGAATCCTGGAAAATTATAATGGAAAATAAATTCTTCGTGTCTAGGGGCAAATGCGGTATCCAACATCATTTTGTCCAGTTTAGACCCTAAAGTCACCGCACCGATAGCCTGGGTTTCCCCTCTATTGAAAATAGAAGAACCATGTGCCGCGGGGAGTACATCGACTTCAGTCCAGATAGATCTGACTTCATCTGTCCGCCGACCATCCAATCTTTTACCTTCTGAAAGGACTACTTCTCTGACGAGTTTCTTTTTGTTTTTCTCGAGTAAGGTTCCTATCGTTTTAGCATGTTCCTTATAAAACTCTTCACTTTTAGAGGCAATCACAAATTCTTTGACAGCTTTTTTCAATGCATCAAAGTTGTTTTTACGAGTCAATTTATCCGAGGGATTTCGAGCTATTTCAAGGATCCGCTCATCAGATGCGAGATGCACCAATTGATCTACTTCCGCATCGATGACAGGTAGTTCTACAAGTCGTTTTGGGATCTCCGATGCACCCGATAGTTTGGCCAGCTCAAGTTGGGCATGACACTGGACCTTGATGGTTTCATGGGCTATTTTGATGGCTTCAATAAGTTCTGACTCGTCACATTCTTTCGCTTCACCCTCGACCATTAGTAGCTCAGTAAGATTGGCAGCCACAATGAATTCAAGGCTGGCAGCATCAAGTTGAGTTCTTGAAGGATTAATTACATATTCACCATTTACTTTGGCGATGCGGACTTCAGAGATCGGACCATTCCAAGGTATATCAGAGAGTACGAGTGCAGAAGAAGCTGCAAGTGCCGCAAATCCATCTGGGAGGGTTTCGGTTTCTCCGGATAACAAATTGATGATGACCTGGGTCTCATTCATGTATTCATCCGCAAAAAGTGGACGAATAGCGCGATCTACAAGGCGGGATACTAATACTTCATAGTCAGATAATTTGCCCTCTCGTCTAAAGAAATTGCCGGGGATCCTACCGGCAGCATAAAATCGTTCAGAATAGTCTACAGATAATGGAAAATATTCCGGATCTGGTTTTGGTTCTTTATTTGATACTACCGTAGCGAGCAATATGGTATCACCACAGCGCACCACCGCAGAGCCATGGGCCTGAGTGGCTAGTTTGCCAGTTTCGATTGTGATTGCCCTTCCATCAGGAAGGCTTAAAGAAACTGAAATAGGAGTTTTTTGTCCCATAAATTTTTTTTAACAGTTTTAAGATTAGTTTAAACTCAAAAAGCCCTAGCAAGTAGAGCATTCTGAAATATTAGAACATGGAATAATCCAATGCAGTAGGAACTTAGGGATGAAGGAGACCTCATCCTTATAAGTTTACTTTCGTATACCCAACTGTTCGATTAATTCGCGGTATTTACTCAGATTATGTTTGGCCAGGTAGTTTAGCAATTGCTTGCGTTGACCTACGATGGTGAGCAATGATCTGCGGCAAGAATGATCTTTCCTGTTCTGATTCAGATGCTCTTGTAACTGATTGATTCTGAAGGTAAAAAGAGCGATCTGAGCTTCTACAGAGCCAGTATTGGTAGGGCTCCCACCATACTGGGTCATGATTTCCTGTACTTTTTCTTTTGACATGTAAGCCGGCATAATATTTCTTTTTGGCTTTTACTTTTGTTGTTATGAATTTTTTCGCCGCAAAAATAGGAATTTATTATCAATTCCATGAATTTTTGTACGCTAAATGGAGTACTGTAAGAATCTCAGGCAAGTAAAAAGGAGGAAAGGTCATGCTGAGGTTTCGCAAGGATTAGATATTAAACCTATTTTTGCCAAAATTCTGAGATCACTGCTGCTAATAGATGGTAAAATTTGAACGAAAGACTTTACACAATGGTCTCAAGGTGATCTTGCATCATGACCCTGGTAATCCCTTGGCTTCCGTAGATCTGCATTATATAGTAGGGTCAAGAGATGATGAGGCAGAAAAAACAGGCATTGCGCACCTATTTGAGCATTTGATGTTTAGTGGGACTCGAAGGGTTCCTAATTTTGATCAAGTCGTTCAGAATGCGGGTGGTGAAAATAATGCCTTTACGACCAGTGACAGCACCAATTACCATATTACCTTACCTGTAGTCAATCTGGATACAGCACTCATGTTGGAGGCTGATCGAATGAAAAACCTAAGGTTGAACAAGGAAATCATAGAACGAGAAAAACAAGTGGTACTTGAAGAGTATAAAGAAACTAGTCTAAATAAGCCATATGGAGAAAGCTACCATCTGCTCAGCAAATTGGCATATCTCCGTCATCCTTACCAATGGCCCACCATAGGCAAAGATGAAAAAAGCATCCAGGGAATATCGCGATCAGATGTAAAACGTTTTTATAAACAGTATTACCAACCGTCCAATGCCATATTGTCCATCACTAGTCAATTGGAATCAGATGTGCTAATGCCCAAAGTGGAGCACTATTTTAAAAATTTAAGATCCATACCTTTTAAAAGACCTAAGTACGCCAAAGAATACGGACAACGTAAACAGCGGACTCTGGTCGCTTCTCAAAAGACGCCTGCTGATGCGATCTATATGGCATTTCATATGGAGGGGAGGCTGCACAAAGACTTTTACGTGGCAGATATCATCAGTGACATCTTGAGTAATGGACATTCTACCCGACTTTTTAAAAAATTGGTCCGAGGCAGAAAACTCGTGAGTACGATAGATGCATACATCACGGCATCACTCGACCCAGGTCTTTTTATCGTCGAGGCTAAAGCGATCCCCGGTAAATCTATCCAACAAGTGGAGTCCGCTATCTGGGATGAGCTCAAATTATTAAAAACTCAACGAGTCAGGCCTCGAGAATTGGTTAAAATGAAAAACACGATTGAATCTTCCCTGGTTTTTAGTGAAGTGAATGGACTGAACAAAGCAATTACGTTGGGATTTTTTGAAATGTTGGGCGATGCAGCTCGTTCTAACCAAGAAGGTGAAATCTATCAAAGTATCACCGATGATGACTTGTATAGGGTAGCCAACAAAATTTTTGCACCTCAGAATTGTAGCATCGTATATTATGAGCGTTCTGCTGATGGTGCCGGATATTACGAGGAAGATGAAGAAGATGATTGAATGTGATAAGCGAACAATTTCATTTTTACGGGTTTAATATCTTGAGCCCATTATTTGATTGATTGATTGAAGAGATTATTTCCATTATAAAATAAATTAAATATTATGAAAACATTTTTTGCAAAACCCTTCATTTTTATTTGGGTATCTTTTTTTTTATGTCCAATCCTGCATGCGCAACAGTGGCAGCGGGTAGGTAATGTCGGCGATTGGGCGAATACCATCGATGTGGTAGGATT
The DNA here is from genome assembly GCA_031417835.1 of Saprospiraceae bacterium. Lineage (GTDB taxonomy): Bacteria > Bacteroidota > Bacteroidia > Chitinophagales > Saprospiraceae > JADJLQ01. The sequence continues at coordinate 8,425 of JANOWJ010000194.1, forward strand.
GCAAGGTCACCTCTATAGCATTGAAAAGGATGGGACTTTGTTTCAAACCAATAAACAAGGGGTATTTGCACAAATTGGAAGCAAAGGAGCTTTTGATCATGCAGACCTGTTGATCGCTATGGATGGTGAAATCTGGACGCTGGAAGCGGGGTCACTGTATAGAAGCAACTTCAATTCAATGACTTGGCAGCAAGTAGGAAAGAAAGGTGATTGGCAAAACACGAGTGCTATGGTGCCTATGAATGGCAAACTATATAGTATCGAGACAGACGGCACCTTATATGAGACACTCAAAAACGGAACTTGGCAACAGATAGGAGGGAAAGGCGAGTTTTCTAATGCTGAAATGTTGGAAGCAATGGATGGATTTCTTTGGACGGCAGAGAGTGGCACTTTGTACAAGACTAATATAAACTCACGAAGATGGCAGCAAGTAGGTAGTAAAGGTGATTGGAAAAACACAATAGCTATGGTAGCCGATCGAGGATTTATATGGAGTGTAGAGCTAGATGGTACGCTCTACAAAACGGATAAAGATGGAAATTATGAGCAAGTAGGACCTAAAGGGATCCTGAGTGATGTGACCATGATCGTAGCTTTAGATGGCATGCTCTATGTGGTAGAAAATGGGACGCTTTATCGTACCAAAGGTTAATTCATATAATAGAGACTTTTCTTATATAGATAACGCGTATAAATTCAGAAAAACTTCAGCCGTAGATCGGGTGTTGAAAATCATACTAAGCCTACGATTTAGGTGTTTGACAAATGTCATGGCATGATATCAAAGCCAATGTCGGATCTAAAATAACTCTCTGAGAATTGAATCTGATGTACTACTTCGTAAGACCTTTGCAGTGCATCTGGTAAAGAATCAGCCTTAGAAGTGACTGCCAATACCCGGCCACCATTGGTCACCAGTATGCCGTTTTGATCAAGAGCGGTGCCAGCATGAAATACAATTGAATTTTCATCAACGGATGTAGGTATTGTGATGGGTTTATTTTTATTGAATGAACCCGGATAGCCACCAGATACCATGACCACTGTACATGCAGTTTTTGGATCAAGCTCAATCATGCATTCATCCAAAGTGCCGTCATGAGTTGCGGCTAGTAGAGCCACTAAATCTGATTGTAGTCTAGGTATGACTACTTCGGTCTCAGGATCGCCCATTCGGCAATTATATTCTATCACAAATGGTTCGCCATTGACTTCAATCAATCCGATAAAAATAAATCCATGATATTTATAGCCTCTGGATTGAATCCCTTTGATAGTCGGAAGTATAATACGTTGTTCTACTTTTTGCATCATCGTCTCATCCACAAATATCACAGGCGATACTGCACCCATACCTCCTGTATTTGGACCGGAATCGCCTAGTCCTACTTTTTTATAGTCTTTTGCTACTGGTAATATTTTATAATTAAAGCCGTCCGTGAGTACAAAAACTGAGAACTCTAAACCAGACAAAAACTCCTCTAATACGACAGTGCTACTGGCATCTCCAAACTTGCCATCTAACATGTGCTGAACTTCTGTATAAGCCTCCAGCTTCGTTTGGCAGATGGATACACCTTTGCCAGCAGCCAGACCATCTGCTTTGACCACTATGGGTGTTTGCATTTGATCGAGATATAACAAAGCTTTTTCAAGTTCTGTATTATCAAATGACTGATATCGAGCTGTAGGGATATTGAACTCTTCCATAAATACTTTTGCGAAAGCCTTCGATCCTTCCAATTGAGCGGCCAGCTGGGTTGGACCTATCACAATTAAATTTGGACCAAATCGATTCTCCAAAAAATCAGTCAGGCCTGTGACTAACGGTTCTTCAGGGCCGATCAATACCAAATCAATTTTATGATTAGCAACGATAGTACAAATAGCTTCAAAGTCTTTTAAGGATACAGTAATGTTGGTTCCTTCTTGAGCGGTGCCGGGATTGCCCGGAG
>JANOWJ010000195.1:0-56776 GCA_031417835.1 Saprospiraceae bacterium
CACAGCAGATGCATACATCGCAAAATTTTCACCTCTGGGTCGATTGATTTGGTGTACCTATGCCGGTGGCCCTCAAGAAGATTATGGTGATGTCCTGATGTTAGACCAAAATGATTTTATTTATTTAGCTGGACCTTGCAATAGTGTCAGCGGAATAGCTACACCCGGTGCTGATCAATCCACCTCCAGAGGAGCATTTGACGGTTTTATTATGAAGTTAGCTCCAGATGGTCGAAAAATCTGGGGCACCTATCTCGGTGGTAGCAAGAATGATAATGCTTATGGTTTGGCTTTAGATGACAATCAAAAAATATATGTTACAGGATTCACCACTTCTTCCAATGGGATTACTACCAACAATAGTTTTCAACCTGCGATGGGTGGTGAGACCGATGTCTTGCTGATGAAATTCGATCAAGATGGTCAAAAAGAATGGGGTACTTATTATGGCGATTTAGGTATTGATGAAGGATGGGCAGTACATATCGATGGAGCTCAAAATATTATCCTAGCAGGCCGCACTACCAGTGTTACCAATATCAGTACCACATTTGCACATCAACCTACTTTTGGTGGGGGATTAAGCGATGGCTTACTCGTAAAATTTGCACCTTGTACAGACCCGGAGGCTACGATTGCAGGCCGAATGGTATGCACCAATGATGTTATTTTTGACACCATTTATCCGATTGGATTAGCTCCATACACTCTTTATATCACTATAGATGGCAACAAACCTTTAGTATTAAATAGTACCGATAGCTTTATTGTATTAGCTGTATTTGGCTCTCAGTGGAGTGATTCTTTGCGTATAGACAGTATCAAAAGTTTAGATTGTAAGGGTGAACTGAAAGGAAATACATTATACAAGACAGAAAAAACACTCTCCTACTCTCCCCTTCAAATCATCTGTAATCCAAGTAATTTTACCTATACTGTCAACTTGACCACCAATGGACTTAATACTACCTTGGTATCAAGTCCTCAATTTAGAGTGACAGGAGATCGTATAGAGAGTATAGCTATCCCATCAGATCAAGGCTACAGTGTAAAATTTGCTCATCCGGCTGGATGTGATACCATTACCCTCACCGGAAGTTCAGGATGCGTCAGGATCTGTCCCCCCATACAAACAGCCATTTCGCCATTAAGCCCCGTATGCATTGGGGATACTGTAATTATAGTAGCTCAAGGTAGAGGTCGATACGTATGGTCTGGTCCTTCCGGATTTATAAGTTTTTTGCAAAACCCTATAATCCCGATAAATTCCGCCAATCAAGCTGGGCTATTTACTTTAATTACATCTGATTCTTCAGGTTGTACAGATACCCTTACGACCTCCCTCATTGTATTTAACCGTCCGGCCATAATGACCTCGAGCAATAGCCCACAATGTATCAATGGTGTCTTACAATTGACTACAACGGCTGCAAACAATTATACATGGACTGGTCCCAACAATTTTTCAAGTGCCCTTCAGAATCCTACAATAGCTCCCCTCAATCAAACCCATGCAGGTAGATATCGGGTTAACATCACGAATCAAAATGGTTGTAAAAATTTTGATTCCACAGATATTGTCATTCAAACTATCGCCAAAACCATCATCACGAGCCGAGACTCTATCTGTCAAAATGAATCGGCAGAATTGAATGCCAGCGGAAGTGGCTCATTTATATGGAGCTCTGGTGATCGGACCTCAAGAATAACTAGCGTTCCAAGACAAACTACAACTTACAGAGTCATTCGCACGGAAGGTGCTTGTGCAGATACTGCACAACGAACCATAAGCGTAAAGCCGCTACCCAATGTCGCTATTTCTGGACCCACTTCCTTGTTCCAAGGTCAATCCATCCAACTGAAAGCGACTGGCGCAAAATCATACGCATGGTCTCCGGCTATTGGACTAAGCTGCGTATCCTGTGACCAACCAATGGCAAGTCCCGCTCAAGATATTATTTATTGTGTAACAGGTGGTGATAATGGTTGCATCGATACAGCTTGCATACCTATAGAAGTACGACCTGAGTGCAAACTATTCTTGCCAAATATATTTACCCCTAATGGTGATAATATTAATGAAGAATGGTGTCCGATCACTAATTGTATCCAGATCATCGCTACTCAAATATTTGATCGCTGGGGCTCCGTGGTATACCAAAGCAATGAAAACAATCCATGCTGGGATGGTCGGTCTAAGGGCCAGGACTTGACATCTGCGGTGTATATTTTCCTAATTGAAGCCGTAGATGAAAACGGACTTAAGTTTGTCCGAAAAGGGGATCTGACTTTGATAAAGTAGCCAACTTGGTTTAGCTTTATGATCAAAACCAGATGATGACCAAATTTGTATGTTTCGTTCTTTTTCTTCTTTTCTATTTGCCTTATACTTTAGGACAACAGGTCCCAAAATCTGCTTACCAGAATTTAGAGTATCGGATGATCGGACCATTTCGAGCCGGTCGCACCGTCGGGGCAGTTGGGATCCCTACCCAGCCCAATGTCTTTTTTATAGGGGTGAATAATGGTGGAGTATGGAAAACTGATGATTATGGTAGGACATGGTCACCAATCATGGATAGAGAATCTACGGGATCTATAGGCGATATCGCAGTCTCCCCAACCAAGCCCAATATCATCTATGTAGGCACTGGTGAAGGCCTTCACCGGCCGGACTTGAGTACGGGAGATGGGATCTTTAAATCCATAGATGGCGGCACAACTTGGACACATATTGGATTATCAGATATACAGCAAGTAGGCCGGATAATTGTACATCCGACGGATCCAAATGTCGTATTTGTAGCTGGCCTTGGGCATCCGTACGGGGCAAATGAAGAGCGAGGTGTATTTCGTACTCATGATGGAGGTAAAACCTGGCAAAAAGTATTGTACATAGACAAAAATACAGGCGCCATCCAAGTGGAGTTTGACCCGATGAACCCTAAGATTATCTATGCCGACCTCTGGGAACATCGAGAAGGTCCATGGGAAAACAGCACTTTTTCAGGCCCTCATAGTGGATTGTATAAGTCGATCGATGGGGGTAATACCTGGAAAAAATTGACCAATGGGCTACCAGGGGCCAAGGAAGGCCTAGGTCGTATCGGCATTGGCATCGCACCAAACAATTCTAAAATAATCTACGCAACAGTGGATGCCATGGAAAAAGGTGGCATTTATCAAAGCAAAGACGCCGGTGAAAATTGGGTCTTGATTTCAACAGAGAGCCGATTATGGGGTCGCGGGAGTGATTTTGCAGAAATAAAAGTTCATCCACGCGATCCAAATAAAGTGTATGTGGGTAACACCGCTTCATATCAATCCAATGATGGGGGCAAGACTTGGTTTTCATTAAAAGGCGCACCTGGTGGCGATGACTACCATCGCTTCTGGATCAATCCTTTACAACCTGATATCATGCTCTTTGCTGCAGATCAAGGCGCTACAATCACAGTCAATGGGGGCAAAACCTGGTCGTCCTGGTATAATCAGCCTACTGCTCAACTCTATCACGTGAGTGCGGATAATCAATTTCCCTATTGGGTGTATGGCGGTCAACAAGAGAGTGGTGCCATCGGTGTGGCGAGCAGGGGGCCAGGCGGTCAGATCTCGTTGCGGGATTGGATGGGTGTAGGTTCTGATGAATATGCCTATGTAGCCGTTGACCCATTGGACCCAGATTTGATCTATGGTGGAAAATTAGTCCGATTCAATAAGAAAACCGGACAAAGTCAAAGCGTGGCACCGGAAGCTTTGCGATCAGGAAAGTATCGGATGCTGCGTACGATGCCTTTGATGTTTCATCCTGCAGACCCTTTTATGCTTTTGTTTGCTAGCAATGTATTGTGGAAAACTACGAATGGTGGATCATCCTGGACAATCATCAGCCCCGACCTTACCCGCGAACAACCGGATGTACCTGAAAGTATAGGCGACTTCAGAACTCCTGAATTAGCTCAGATGAATAGAAGAGGTGCGATCTACTCGCTGTCAGCTAGCCCCTTACACGTAGGCACGATATGGGCTGGTACTGACGATGGTCTTATCCATATGACAGAAGATGGCGGAGTACATTGGAAAAATGTGAGTCCCCCATCTTTAAAATCATGGGATAAAGTAGCCCAACTGGATGCAGGCCACTTTAATCGCCTCACAGCATATATGGCTGTCAATTCTTTTAGAAAAGATGACTTGAAGCCACATATGTATAAAACCCATGATGGGGGCAATATCTGGACTGAGATAGTGACTGGCATCTCACCCTTGGGCAACTCTGTCAATGTAATCCGAGAAGACCCTCAGCAACCTGGTTTGCTTTATGCAGGCACGGAGCGAGAAGTCTATTTCTCCATCGATGATGGTGCTCACTGGCAATCTTTGAGAAATAATATGCCCGCTACTTCTATTCGAGACCTGGTGGTCAAAGATAATGACCTGATCATCGGTACGCATGGGAGATCGATATACATCCTGGATAATATCAGCCCCTTACGAGAGATGACAAAAGTATTAGCCGCTCGCCAACCCCATTTATTTGCGGCACCTGTGGCGTATAGAGTACGCGATAATATGTTTCATGATACGCCCTTTCCTCCAGAAGAGCCTGCCGGACAAAACCCTCCGGATGGAGCCATCATAGATTATTATTTGCCTAATGCAGTTTCCTCCATGTCGATAGATATACTTGATCGTCAAGGGATGGTGATCCGCCATTATTCAAACGATCAATCAGAAGAAAAAATAGGATCAAATCTTCCATATCCAACTTACTGGATCAAACCATTGAAAAATATATCAACCCTAGCCGGACATCATCGTATGATCTGGGACCTACATCTTGAGCCGCCACCTGGCATGGAAAGAGAATTGACCATTGCGGCAGTATATAAAAAGACGCCTACCAGTCCTGTGGGACCATATGTGCATCCTGGTGAGTATACGGTAAGACTGACTACCCCACTGAGTCAGACGGAACAAAAAATAATTGTCAAATTGGATCCACGGGTGATACTATCTGACCAAGATCTTCAAGATCAGACCGATCTGACCATGCGGTGTTATGTTGGATTTAAAGAATTAGAAATACTTAAAGAAAACAACAAAAAGATCATCCAGTCACTTCCAACTGGAGCCAGGAAAACAGCCTTGGAGGCCATGATCGGTACTGGAGCACCCGATAACCCGGATCTACTCTACGGCAGTATCACAATAGCCGCAGCTGGCAAAGAAACCATAACTTCTATCCAGACCAAGTATATGTATTTAATGACCCTATTGCAAACGGCAGATGTCGCTCCGACGGACCAAACCAAAAAGGCACTAGATCAGTTAACTATTTTCGTGGATTCACTAAAAATGAAGTTAAAATGAAAAGGATTATCATAAGCATGCTTTGCTTTCTGTTGAATATAAACATTGTATATGCTCAAGGTAAAGTCCGTAGTGAAATTGAAAAAAGCATCGAAACATTGAAACAACTCATGATAGATCCTGATAAATCAAAATTGGAAGTGTTATTGAGTGATTACCTGACCTATGGGCACTCCAATGGCCTCGTAGAAAACAAAACGCAGTGTATCGAAAACTTTATGAGTGGCACTTCAGATTTTGTAGATATCATGATAGATAATCAACAGCATGAAGTGGTCGGCAAAACAGCATGGTCAAGATATGATTTATTTGCACACACAAATAATAAAGGTGTGGCTGGTGAAACCAAATTAAAAGTATTGCTCGTCTGGGTCAAAAAGGCGAATGGCTGGAAGTTATTAGCAAGGCAAGCGGTAAGGATTCCTATGTGAGAAGTTTGAGGATTTGCATTTAGGGTTTGATTTTCAATTCGACAAAAAAGTTTATGTTGATCACTTGTACTTCATCGGATCCTCACCTGACATTCGATAATTTTCGTTGAATTTGTCAATCGTTACAAGATCTTCTTCTGAGATGCTAAAATCAAAAACATCAAAATTTTCCTTTAATCGATGTTGCGAAGAAGATTTAGGAATGGTTGAAATATTATGATCGATGGCCCATCTGATTAAGATTTGTGCTGGGGTCTTCGAATACTGGGTTGCCATGCTTATAAGCTTCTGGTCATTAAATCGTAGACCTCGTAATAATGGCGACCATGCTTGTAATACGATACCCCTTGATTGACAAGCCTGTAACAAGGTAAGATCATAGAGAAATGGCGAAAACTCACATTGATTGACCATTGGCATAATCTCTCTAATCGGATCCAATTCTTCTAAAAAATAGCTTAAATAATTACATACTCCTATGGCTCTCACTCTACCATCCAAATACAATTTTTCCAATGCCTTCCAAGTTCCAGTCCGAGTGTCCTTCAAGGGCCAATGTACCATATACAAATCAATAAAATCTAAATTTAAAAGGTTGCAGGACACATCGTACGCTTTCAACGTTGACTCATAGCCTTGATCGGAATTATGTATTTTGGTGGTGATAAATACTTCCGCTCTTGGCAAACCGATTTGACTGAGCGCCAAACCCACTTCTTTTTCGTTGCCATACATAGAGGCTGTATCGATCAATCGATACCCAATCTGAAGAGCAGTTTCTACTGCATGTTGGGCTTCGTCACCCCGCATGTCCCAGCAGCCCAACCCCAGTAAAGGCATAGATAAACCATTATTTAGTTTAATCTGCATCGGGGTCGAATGGAATAAACAATTACCATTTTTCGATGCCTAACAGTTTTTGGCCCAACTCAGACAATTGTGCAGTCGCATATTTCGTTTGCTCCCAACGCCGGGGGTCACCCGGGAATGCATACCCTTCAGGAGATATTTTATCACGCCAGGATTTTATCCTCCAGTCCACCAAGGCAACATTATCTTCTTCAGCAGGCATCATAGAAATATATTGTGCGATCCTTACTTTATCCACCGAGTTGTTAGCCCTGATCCCGTGTGGAGTCGTACTATTGAAGATCAATAGATCCCCAGCCTCCAGTTTTACTTTCACAAGTTGATCTTTGAAAGCTGTGATATCCGGCTTGAATCGATCTCGATCCAAAGGCTGAGTGAGTTTCCAGGTATCGTACGTTCTATAGAGTTCAGGTATACATTGGAAGCCACCCATGTTTTCGTCCGTCTGGTCGGCTAATGCTAAAACACCCTGCACATTTTGAGGTTTCGATTCTGGATCGTAATCCCAGTGGATAAATGCTTTATATTCAAATCCAGGTCTTAATGGAAAATTGAGATTTGCCCGATCTATAGTGACCCACAGTTTTTCCGTACCCCAGATATCTACGAAAGCATCATAAACCCGCTGTACTTGACGATTGTTCCACAGATGTTGATGATGATACACTTCTACCATCCCGGTATTGGTGAGTTCTTTCATTTTCATTTCTGCCCGAGGAGCAGTGTACCAGGTCGATTGATCCGCTGGATTTTTTTCTTCAAAATCCCAGATAAATTGAGCGGTAGCTAAAGCTTGGTCTCGGGGCACAGCTTGTTTGATTACGACATAGCCATTGTGCTTCCAGAATGTCCAATCCTCTTCAGATAATACCCGCAGCGGCTGCCCCTGACTACGATCGTTAAGACTGATTTTACTACTGGTCGCTGTAGAGGGATTGCCTGGCATCTCTAGATGATTGTTTTTGGGTATCATCGTTGGTGCCATTGTTTGATTTTCAGGATTCATCGATATCTATTTTAACGAAATTAATCATACAAATATGAGGTTTGAAGGGTGGTTATCGTTTCACTCAATTTGCAATTATTTGAATTATTATGATAATTTTAGATTCAATTGTTTCAAAAATTATCATTTTAATTCAAAATTTCATGAAAATCCAATTTGAATCGATCAAACCAGATCAAGAAAGCTCCTTCCATTTAATGGTCAACCCAAAATTAAACGATTTTTTCTTTTGGCATTTTCATCCGGAGATCGAGCTTACATATATCGAAGGTGCTACTGGAAATCGCCATGTAGGTCAACATATCTCCAAATATATCGGCAGTGACTTGGTACTAATAGGTTCCAATATCCCTCACCTTAATTTTGATTACGGAGTAAAATCGGAATATCAGAAAATAGTGTTGCATATACCTCCTGACTTTTTAGTCGAAGCATTGCAAAAGCAACCAGAACTCAGATCCATTCAGTCATTGCTACAAAAATCGATGCACGGTATAGCTATCGCTGGCAAAACCAAAAGTCAAGTAAGCACCTCATTGAAACGACTACCTACGTTATCTCACTTCAATCAATTTTTAGAAGTTATTCAAGTCCTGCATACCATTGCACATAGCGTAGAAACCATATTGTTACACCCTCAACCTGTCAAAAACCAATACAACAAAAAAGAACAAGAACGACTACAGGGACTATACCGATATATAGATACCCACTATCATCAGCACATATCAATCCATCAAGCGGCAGCATTATGCCATCTTTCTAATGCAGCTTTTTGCAGATCCTTCAAAAAAGTCACTCAACTTACTTTTACACATTTTCTGCATCAATATAGAATCAATCAGGCTAAGCGGCTATTGGCAGCAGACCATAATATCAGTGAAGCATGTTATGCTAGTGGATTTGAAAGCCTTTCTTATTTTAATCGGGTGTTCAATAAAGTGACCGGGGAAAATCCTATGGAGTTTAGGAAAAAGTATAGAAATGGATAACAGAAATTTAAATCCCATGTGTATGGAACCCATAGACCACATCATATCCATGTGATGTCACACTCGTCACTCCACTTCGATATCCCACCGATACAATAATCCCATCAAACCTTCCCTAGAAAATTTAGCCTTACTGATCCGATTGCCATCTGGATCTATCGTATAATTTCTTGCCGTTTTAAAATCAACCTTTTCAAGATTTGTATTTTCAAATCGGGTACCCATAAGATCACAATGGTCAAATGCAGAACCCGAAAGATCGGCTTCTGTAAAATCTGCTTCGCTTAAATTGCAATCGATAAACTTTGTTTTTTTGAGTTTTAATCTGTAAAACGATGCCATATTCAAAATACATTTCTCAAAGCCGACAGAAAACATAATTTCATTACAAGTCTCAAAATGTAAGCCTAATAACTTACAGTCTTTAAATTGTACTTCGTGCATCGTGTTTTGGGCTAATCTAGCCATGCTGAGATTGCAAGAAATAAACGCACATTCATAAAAATTAATATTAGTCAGATCAACATTAGAAAAATCGCAACCTAAAAAAGTACATTGATCATAATCTGCAATTTGTAATGGCGAATCTGTAAAATTAATTTTATCAAACTGTCGGCTCTGAATATTGATTTTAGTCAAAATGATACCCCTTTATCCGTTATAGAATTTATTCAATCTCTCCCTTCCCACATGTCTGGCCTTCGGGCTTTGGTTCGCTCTACAGCCATCTCGTGTTTCCATTCTTCTATTTTCCGATCATTGCCACTCAATAAAATTTCAGGTACTTTAACGCCTCTAAAATCAGCCGGTCTGGTATAAACAGGAGGTGCTAATAATCCATCCTGATGGGAGTCAGACAACGCGGATGATTCATCACCCATCACGCCGGGTATCAGCCGGAGTATCGCATCGGTCAATACTGTAGCGGCGAGTTCACCACCGGATAAAACATAATCGCCTACCGAAATTTCTCGAGTGATATATTTATCCCGTATCCGTTGATCAATGCCTTTATAATGTCCGCATACCATCAAAAGATTTTGATGTAAGGAAAGTTTATTGGCCATGCTTTGATCGAATACTGTGCCGTCCTGAGTGAGATAAATGACCTCATCATATGTGACTACTGAGGTCAGCATTTCAATACAATTGGCTAAAGGCTCTGGCATGAGCACCATACCCGCACTGCCTCCATACGCATAGTCATCTATTTGTTGATACGACCCTATGCCAAATGCCCTAAGGTCATGAATCTGCACTTGAAAAATGTTTTTTTCAGTAGCTCGCTTGAAAATTGCATTATCAAATACACTATCAAAAAAATGTGGAAGGGCGGCAATGATATCTATACGCATGATGAAGCTATCGGGAATTACCCCCCGAAAAGTCAAAAATATACATTTAATTCTAAGTATGCTCCACTTGCAAAATCAAGAAGCAGTTTTAAAATGATGGCTCAGATAAGGTAGACTTATACCCTGCCTAACTATACATCATCAACTGTAGGAAATGTAAGTACCTAACTTAAGATCCTACTTTGATCAACTCTACATCAAAGATAAGCGCTGAAAAAGGAGGAATAGCCTGACCCGCACCTTGCTCACCATAGCCAAGATGATATGGGATATACAATCTAAATTTAGAGCCTTCCTTCATCAACTGGAGAGCTTCTGTCCATCCTGCAATCACTTGATTGGTCATAAGGACGATAGGTTCACCTCTTTTAATCGAACTGTCGAAGACAGTCCCATCGATGAGTTTTCCTTCGTAATGTACTTTGACACTATCCGCTGGACCAGCTTTTTTACCAACACCATCTTTAAGGATTTCATATTGAAGTCCTGTGGCGGTTACATTGATATTGGGCTTTTTAACATTTTCAGCTAGAAATTTTTCACCTGCCGCTTTGATAGGTCCATATTCAGCTTGTTTTTTGTCTTGCATATAGTTTTGAACGATTTGATCACATTGTGGTAAAGTCATCGTAGACAGACCTACAATGGCGTGAAGGATTCCTTTATTAAGATCATCCAGATGTAACTCATTGAATCCTTGATTTTTGAGACTGGAGCCAAGCAAATTGCCCAAGGCGTAGGACAAGCTGTCAGTGATTACGGTATCTTTATTTACGATCATGGTCTGAGCATAGTTTGTATGGAGTGTAAAAAGCGTAATTGCGATTAAATAATAAAATTTCATAGTTATAGAGATTTTTTTAGTTCTGCATAATGACGGTAAAATGCTGGAATAGTTTCAATTCCTTTATAAAAATTAAATAGCCCGTATTTTTCGTTGGGTGAGTGGATGTTATCTGAATCTAATCCAAAACCCATTAAAACGGTTTTAACACCCAGCACCCTTTCAAATAAAGAGACGATAGGTATACTACCCCCACCTCGTTGAGGCAGAGGTTTGACCCCAAATGATTCCGTCATAGCCAGGACTCCAGCCTTATACTCCAATGAATCTGTCGGAGTCACCGCAGGGTGGCCTCCATGGTGCGGAGTCACATTGACTTTTACCCCGGGTGGTGCAATGGATTTAACATATTGGGTAAATAGTGCTGTGATTTCATCAGGATGTTGATCAGGTACTAGGCGCATACTTATTTTAGCGTATGCTTTCGACGGTAGTACCGTCTTCGCACCGGCTCCAATATATCCACCCCAGATACCATTGACATCCAAAGTGGGTCTGATCGAAGTCCGCTCTATAGTGGTGTAGTCTGATTCGCCGTGTACGGCATCTATACCAAGATCGGACTGATAGGTTTTAAGATCAAAAGGTACATTATTCATTTCTGCTCTTTCTGCAGCAGACACCGGTTTTACCTTATCATAAAATCCCGGTATAGTAACTTGATGATGTTCGTCATGCATTTTGGCGATCATTTGAGCCAATGCATTAGCGGGATTGGTGACACCACCACCATACACTCCAGAATGTAGGTCTCGGTCCGGTCCGATGACCTCAACTTCCACATATGAAAGTCCGCGAAGTCCAGTCGTAAGAGAAGGTACATCATTGGCTATCATAGCTGTGTCTGAGATCATGACCATATCACAAGTCAATAAATCTTTATGGGTTGTACAAAAATGCTCAAGGTTGACCGAACCTACCTCTTCTTCCCCTTCGATCATAAACTTAATATTACAAGGTAAATCGCCCGTCGACATCATAGCTTCAAATGCTTTAATATGCATAAAAAACTGACCCTTGTCATCGCAAGATCCGCGAGAGTAAATATTACCATCTCTGATGACCGGTTCAAAAGGGGGCGACACCCAGAGATCCATCGGATCTGGTGGCTGAACATCGTAGTGGCCATAGACCAATACTGTAGGTCGATTTTCGTCGATTATCTTTTCTCCATAAACTATAGGATACCCTTTGGTAGGATACACCTGAACCCGATCTGCTCCTGCCGCTGAGAGAAAGTCAGCTACTTGATGGGCGGTCTGGGTCACCTGCGCACCATACGTTGGATCGGCACTGATCGATGGTATCCGCAGTAGAATGAACAATTCCTCCAAAAAACGATCCCGATTTAGATCTATAAACTGCTGCACGCTCGAAGGCATAAAAAAATTTAGGCCGCAAATATACTCATCTTTACCAGGTACTCCGTGATTATTACTCATCATCAGAAAGAAAGCTCTTTAAGCCTTGAAAGCGAGAATTTTAAACATTTAATAATTGCGAAGATTCTTCTCAATTTATGTCAAAACAACACCGTAAATTTATGTTTGATAATGGCATCAAATTGTTTAAAATTGACAAGATTTAAGCTCCTGATATTGTATTGCATCATAATCCTGGCTTCAAGGTCGATGCTACTTAGTCAAGTCGTCACCAATGATGATCTATGGCAACAAGATCCAAAAGCCTATGTACAGCACCTTGCTGTGGAAGCTTCTAAAGCGCAAATATTGGTACAAGACAGTATCAAAATCTTAGCTGCTCAAATCAAAGCTACTGAACTTAAAATCCCAAAGACTAAAAATGAAGGGGTAAAAGCTCAACTTAAAAAAGATGTGCTCTTCGTGAAACATAAATTGAGTTTGCTTCAAAATTCGCTCAAAGCCAAAATAAAACAAAGTAAAAAGTATAAAGACCTGATGCTCCTCCCGGATGAACAACTGAGGATAAAATTGAAAGAAGAAGAATCTGCGATGATCACCTTACCATCTGGCCAACCTTCGGTATCCCTCGACTATATCTCAGCAGAATTAAGTGGATCTAAAAAGCAAGAGTTGCCCAGTCCGGCCGTAGGTGCGCAAACTGAGCAAGTAGAGAAACAGACTCAAGCTCAAGGGACAAAAAAATCTGATCTCAAGAAAAAAACAAACAATGATTCCCGATCCTCTACAAACCCAGAGTCCAACGATACGACCATTATCCGAGTGACGCATACACCTTTGCCGACATCTGAACTGGAGACAATAGCTAACTCAAAATCGAAAAACACTGTCAAATTAAATGATCTGGACCGCTGGCTCCAAATGCAGAATACAATACTTCCTTGCCGATTATTACCAGGCACAAACGAAAAAAACAAAACTGTAGAGCCAGAATTGTTATTTGGCTATACACCTCCTGAAGTTAAGCGCCATTTTAATGGATTTAATTATATCAAAGGCATAGCATTCCTCGGTTCTGAACCCGGGTATACCTATATACAATTGAATATAGAAATTGCTTCAGATCAAGCTCTACTTCATTATGGCAATCTATCTAAAAGTATATTACTATTAAAGTTAATTAATGGCAAGGAGGTCCGGCTTATCAATGCTCGATTTGATTCCGGCAAGCTTGACCCTATCAAAAAAGCAACCCAACTTTCCGGGATCTACTATATCGAAAAAGCGGCTGAAAAGTTATTGACTACCTCTGAGATTGATACTGTTCGACTTCATTTTGTGAGTGGTTATGAAGATTATGTCATTTACAATGTAGATTTTTTCATCCGGCAGTTTGAGTGCCTCAACTCAGTCAAATAATGTTGGGTTTAAAACTTGCTACAGACCCAAAATGGGCTAACATGGCTCATAAAAGTCTGCAAGACATTTTAAGTGACCACGCATTTTGCGAACAAAAAGCTGCATCATCTTGTATCTCTTTGATCCAACTTTATCCGGACAAAACAGAATTGGTAGAAGCATTAGCCCCTATCGTTACAGAGGAATGGGCTCATTTTAGGATGGTATTACAAAAATTAAAAGACCATAATTTGACTCTTGGTTTTCAGCGCAATGATGTTTACGTAAATGAACTAGTTAATTTTTTACGCAAAGGTGGTACCAGGCATGATCGGTTGATAGACAAACTATTAATCTGCGCTATGGTTGAAGCTCGAAGTTGTGAACGGTTCAGATTATTATCACTGCACTTTGAAGAAGCAGAACTCAGAGAATTTTATCATACTTTCATGGTCGCAGAGGCAAGCCACTACTGTTTATTTATAGATCTGGCCAAATTCTACGAAGACTCTATGACGGTAAATAGACGATGGCAACAACTCTTAGATTACGAATCCAATTTGATAGGCGCACTTGCACTGCGAGGTGACAGAATGCATTAATCAAATGTTAAAGACATAACGATGAAAAAAATATTTTATCTCTTTTTGGGAACGATGTGGTGCAGCAGCCAGCTGTTCAGTCAATCGTTAACACATACTCAAGGTGAAATTCTGGTCCAGGTCATGGAAGCAGAGGATATTCAAAAGATAGTAAACCAAATATCACCCCTGAGAAGATCTCAAAAGATTCAACAAGCGGTTTCATTATCACCCCTTCAAAACTATTACAGCATTTCGTTTGATTTTACCCAATATCATGAGGAGTCCGTCCTGGCTAAAGTACGATCTCATCCAAAATGCATAGCTGCACAATTCAATCATTTTGTGGCCTTCCGATCCAGAATACCTAATGATACCTTGTTCAAATCCCAATGGCACTGGGCCAATAACGGTCTGAATGGGAAGATCAAAGGCGTGGACACCAAAGCTTCTCTTGCCTGGCATTCTATCACGGGTGGCCGCACGAGACAAAGTCGTGAGATCGTCTTGGCAGTGATCGACGATGGCACTGATCTGTCACATCCTGACCTTTTAAACACCGCTTGGATCAATAGTAAAGAGATCCCAAACAATAAAAAAGATGATGATGGGAATGGCTATATCGATGATTACAAAGGATGGAATGTCTTATCATCCAATGACAGCATTGAACAAGGTGAGCATGGAGTCTCCGTCAGTGGCTTGGTTGGAGCTCGTGGCAATAATATCACTGGGGTGGCAGGTGCAAGCTGGGATGTTAAAATCTTGAATCTAAAATATAATGTCAGGCTCGGCATCAAGGAATCGGATGTCATCGCCGGATACTCCTACGTGCTACAACAGCGCAAAATATATAACGCGACGAAAGGAGAGCGGGGTGCGTTTATAGTTGCATCTAATGCATCGTGGGGCATAGACAATGGTAAAGTAGCTGACGCACCATTATGGTGTGGCATGTACGACTCTTTAGGCAAAGCCGGTATATTAAATGTATCAGCAGTAGACAATCGAATCGGGGTGAATGTAGACTCTATCGGAGATTTGCCTACGCTTTGTCCGAGTAATTATCTTTTACCAATCACCTCAATTGATTCAGAAGGTAAACGCAGAGCAGCTTTCGGCCCGGTGAATATCGATCTGGCTGCACCTGGAGATGGCATATTTACGACCAAACCTGATGGCAAATATGGATTTGACTCCGGTAGCTCATTTGCCGCTCCGATAGTCACTGGAGCTATAGGACTACTCTATGCTAATTTATGTACCCAATTGGGAGACTTGGCTTTGAGTGATCCTGGCGCGGCGGCATTATTGGTACGCCAAGCACTTTTGACTACTGCTGAAGCAAATCCTTCACTAAAAGGCATGGTAGCATCCGGAGGCTATCTAAATATCCTTCAAGCCATGAATTTTTTGCAAAAATCATGTTTGGCCTGTGCCAGCAGAGGTGCTGCTAGTAGAATATATATAGACTCATTGGTTTTAGATGGTCTTCGATTCCGAAGCAGAGATAATTTTGGTTATGGTGGTTATACTAATGTAGATTCACTTATGCCATCCATCACCCAGGATGGTCAAATCCTCTTAAAAGTTTATACCCAGGCAAAGGATAGTCTGACACAATATGATCTCCGGGTCTGGTTGGATCGAAATCTGGATAATGACTTTGATGATACCGCCGAGTTAGTGTGGCATAATGGTGGCAAACGTTTAACTGGAAATCTTGTTTCAAATATATATCTACCACCAACCAAAATAGATGGCGTCGGCAAAACGACACTTAGGATTTCTCTAAAAGCCCCAATCAATATCACGGACACCACCAAACCAACTCCATGCGAATTTTTCAATGCCGGTGAGGTTGAGGATTACACCATTAATCTCCTACCTAAGTCCTTTGATTGTCCGGATGTTTTAGAATTGGATACTGTTATGATCTCAGAAAACTCAGCTAAAATATTTTATCAACGGATCATACCAAAACTATTTTATCTCATACGGTATCGGGAAGCTTCAAAACCAAAGTGGGATACACTGCCTACTCGAGATACCATGATAAATCTTCAAATGTTGAGTTCTTGCACCGATTACATTGTAGAGTCAAAAACAATCTGTGATTCTGACACCAGTCGTTTTAAGACTATGCTCCGCTTTAGGACCAAAGGTTGTACGACTGTGGCATCCAAGGATTATGTGCAGGCATTTGATAGGGTTAAAACGTATCCTAATCCCTTTGTGGATCGATTTACTGTAAATTTTGAGCTTCAGACTACCATGTCTAAAGCAAATATCCGACTGATCAATTTGCAAGGCTCATTGATCCTTGACAAACCGTTGGGTCGGTTGACTGCAGGCAATCACGATATACAGGTGCAACTTTCACCATCTGTTCCTCCTGGTGCATATTTTATTCAACTATCCAGTTTAGATGGTTATGTTACCAAAAAAATATTAAAAGCTGGCTTTTGAGGTTACTTAAAGAAATTATGAAATAATGAAAGTGTACGATTATCGCCCTACAAAGGATAAGTCATACATGATATCATACAAATCTGAAGAGGTAGGTGTACTACAATATAAAAACTATTTTTCTTCAAAAGCTGAATTTATATTGCCTGATCATAGTCGTTACTTCGTGTCACCAAAAAGCTTTTGGAGCAATACCATTGAGATTAAAAAAGAAGACGCAGTTGTTTTGCATATTAAGATGAATTGGAAAGGTCAACTAGGGATCGTAATGCACCACCGAGGTAGAGATTTAAGTTTAATTTTAAAACACCAAGGATTTTTTAAAAAAGGATTTACTCTAATGGATCAAGATCATCATGAAGTAGCCTTAATCCATAATAACTCTACCTGGAATCCGCAATCTTCTACGGGTACGATTCAAACACTGAAGCCCTTTGATGAGGTGCATTCCGGTCCGGTGCTGTTATTGGCTATCTTATATGGAGTGCAGCATTATTACAAACAGATGAGTGCAGTGGGTTAGCATCATGCTACATTTTAGGAGGGCTTAAATTTGTTAGTTTTCTGGCCGACCAAGAATCACATTTCCACGATACGCTTTTTCAATTTCATCATCCACTTTTGGCTTTTGCGCTGTTGATTTCGAATTGGCCATTTTGCTCAACCTCGGTTGTCCGGCATCGATCCATGCTGAATACCATATACTCCCAACACCGAGGATCGCTTCACGCATCCGCCGCTCGACCATACCATTCATCGACTGCTGATATACACGAGCATAATACTCGCACGGAGTCTTCACCGTCACTCCTAATCGATCATCAAAACAATATTGTTGATCGGGCGGTATGTTGAGAGATAATCTTTTTTCAATCAGCAGTACTGAGTCTACGAGACTATGACTGGATAGGACCACATCCCAGATATATGATTCGACATCTCGGATATAATTGGCTTTGCCAACAAAAAAATTATATTCCTTATCAGCAAACAGTTCCGGAATTCGACTTTCCCAAAAAGCATGAAGACCAAGTTGATTGCTCAGCTGGCCATTGTAATTGGTCGTCGTATGCAGGGGCACGTGAGCATCACCGATATAGTGACCAAGGTCTGCAGCATGCCGTAATATGCCATCATGATCCTTGGATTTAAAAGCATCGACCAATCTTTTATATCCTTCTGGGACATAATAAGGCAGTATGCCATGTATACTAAAGGTATCTATCCATCTATAATTCAAATTTGGTTCAGCAAGTACCTTTTGCAATGCAAGATTGATTTCACTACCCGAAAAAATCACATCGTCAGATTGTCTAAGTTTGGGCAAAACATTGGATATAATAAAATGTCGATACGTGTTGTACAATACAGCATGGGTCGTATCCATACCAACCGTTTTATACGGGAGGATGTATTTACTCCTGCCAATAGAAACTATTTTTTTTTGGCCCATCAGATAATTGGAGCTATCTCGATCGAGCACCTGAAAATCTCCGTATTGAATCAAGACCTCAGGATACTTTCGAGGGATATGGTCAAAGCTATCAATACCCCAATGGTCTAAATCAATGTAGTGGCGTATCGCTTCATCTTTGACTGCATAGCGTCTTTTATCCGGATCTACAGCATGCTCTGTAAGATATTCTATATTCGATTTAAACAAGGGCATCATGTCCGGATTCAAGGTAAATACGGCCAATCTATTTATCCTACGGTGACCAAAAAAACCCCATCTATGATCTGCCACATCAAATGCTGACAAGATTATAATCAGGAATGAGAGTTTCAATCCAAATTGATATATATTCTTCATTTTGCCAAAAAAAATGTTCGACCCCTAAATAACTTTTGTAAAATACGCAATTGAGCTAGAAAAAAATCCCTCCCATCATATACAAACATGCGATCCATGCCCGGCTCTCCGACGGATTGCATCGTATAAAATTTTACTATTCTTTTTGGTTTTCCTGTAATTTCTATCTGAATAATGGCATGTGGTATACTAGATAATACAATGGCTTTATGTTGAAAATTATTGGCTATACTCTCCGCTCCGATATGCTGAAAAACTTCCAAATAATTTAATGCCTGACCTTTGGTTACTGCGATGGGTTTTCCCACAGGATTCGATAGCAGGTATGTTCCTGATGTTTGGTCATACCACAATGCAAAATTTTCACTCGGATCTTGAGGATATTCAATGGCTATGGCAAGAATTTCGTTTGGAGTCACTTTAAACATCATTCGATCCCGCCAATCTTCATCTGTCATATTAAATCTGGATGCCAGGCTACCCTCAAAACCCGGTACATGCACCACATAAGGTTGAGTACTACCATCTATCATAGCATAGGTACCTCGCTCATCATTCGTCAGACCACCGATGTGCCAGGTTTTGATCACTTGATTCTTTTTATCTTTGAATACTACTGTGACTCCTTCTTGATTGATCGCAGTCACCATATTTTCCCAAGCAGCACGAGGTGGATAAAACATAACCTTGATAGAGGGTAAAATGCGGATGATGTTTTCCATCGCATCAGGTCTCACGCTGGTACTGTCATTGAGGTACCATGCCGATCCAATTCGATACAACGATTGTTTTATAGTGTTTTTTTCAAATATTTCTATGCGATCGATTTGATTCGGATTAGATATTCTAAAGTTAGTTTCAATACGGACTGTATCAGGCTTGCATTGCACCATTGTTAGGATGCATAACCACCACAAAAGATTAAATTTATGAAGTTGCATACCGTTGTTTTCTCCAAAATCCAAACACCCAGGCTATGCACAATATCAATACAATCGGAAGGCAGACATTGAGCCAACGCCATACCCCTCCGTTGGTTCGGAGGGCTGCCGTATCCAGCAATCGCAATTTCACATCCTTATTTCTAGCTTGCATCATTTGGTGATCATCCAAAAGATATTCGATACTATTCAGCATAAGATTTTTATTGGAAGGATATGTGCGTTGTTCATACGGGTTGTAGCCCAGCGGTCGAGGCTCACCTCTCGGACCTATTGAATTGGCCATCAAATCGCCGTCAGAATATACGATCATTTTAGTCGGTTCACTTATTGGCATAAAGGTGGCTCCGATTTGAGTCAAAGCTTGATTAAATTCGGTGCTTAGTCGGTTTTCAAAAGCAGAAGTAAATCGTCCCTCCAACAACATTCCTACAGTTTGTTTTTCTCGATTAAACTGTTCAGGCTGCAGGGGTTGGCGCACTATTTCGAAATTGACGGGGCTAGGACTCATCTGCGTACGACTATGATCACTGGTCGTCAGCAGGATGGTCCGATGGATCGGCAGTTTAGTCTTGACCGTATCTATCGTAGCAGGATAATATAAACCGATGCGATCCAAATTGTGAACGATAGGATGATTGCTCGTGGAAGTGACTAAAGGATGATAGTACCATGGCTTGAGATCAAACTGTGGTGTACTACCACTGTAGCCCATGAGCAAAGGCACTCCACTACAAGCATAATCTAATACGATATTGGACTGAATGCGCCATCCATATTTAAAAAAAAGTTCTTCAAGATTTAATGCATAAGGTAATGGCAAAAAATCTTTTTTCAAGCGATTGCTCGCATTGACAGTATCCGTATTGACAAATAGAGGATCTATAGTCCAAATGATCTTACCACCGTGCATCAGATATTGATCCATCAGGAAGTTATCTCTAGTAGTAAAAGGTAGTTGAGGCTTAGCTACTACGAGGATATCAATCTCTTTGGATATCTGGACTACACTATCGAGTATGATGCGCCCTGTAGAATAGACAGGACGGAGTGTACGCTCCAGGTCTGCAGTTTGCAGGCTCGTCAATTCGCCATGGCCTTTTGTAAAAGCAATGACAGGGTTTTTATTCATCCTTAGTTTTTGAATCGCATTGCCAAATTTATACTCCAACAAAGCAACCGATCGATTCAAAATTTCATCTTCCGATGCATTGGGATCCTGGCCTTCGAGCAAGTTGACTGGAATCTGGCGTTCACCAAAATGAAAAATAGCATAAGGATATATTATTTTTTGTTCCTGCTCTTTGCCATTGTATACCGTGAGCTTAGTCGGCTGTATGCCTTGCTGCTTGAGTGATTCCTGATTGGAGTTTACCGTCGCTATATCGCCTTCCAAAGGGTCTTCCAGATTAAATTGAATCTTTTTGTTGACTTGGTTAAATCCTTTTAGCTTTTCTAACGTTGATTTTTTTAGGCGAGTAAAAGCAGCTGGGAATTTTCCATCCATCAATACGGTCACATAGATGATATCATCTACTGATCGAAGCAGTTCTTTAGTCTCTTTAGCGATGGTAAACCGTTTATCTTCAGTAAGGTCTATGGAAAATAAATTAAAACAAGACAAAATCAAACATAAACCACCTATGTAAAGCGGTTTATAAGTACGTAGGAACACTAAATTGGAACGTATACGCATGCCTTCATTGCGTATAACGGTCGCAGAGGCAACTAAAAAAACCAGAATGATACCGAGGAAATAAAACAAATCGCTCCCCGTAATAGCTCCCCTACTCAATGCCTCATAGTGTGCTTGTATACCAAGCCAAGCTATAGTATAATCCAACCTGCCTACAAATATTGGGAGCGTAGCGATAAAAGATGGGCCCGCGTACAGCAAAAAACATAAACCTGCAGCTAATAAAAATGCAATCATCTGGCTAGCCGCTTTAGCTGATGCAAATATGCCGATGGCTGTAAAACAGCCAGCCAACCATAACCAACCTATATATGATCCCAGGGTACCTCCAAGATCCATATTGCCTTTGGGGAAGCCGAGTTGATAGACCGAGTAGGTATAGATTTGACTGATCGCCAGTATAAGTACGATCAACAGCATAATCGCTATAAATTTACCACAGACAATAGCCATCGTTGATATGGGCTTAGTCTTGAGTATATCCAGAGTACCCATCGCTTTTTCTTCAGCAATAGATCGCATCGTCAATGCTGGAATGATAAACAAAAATAACCAAGGCGCAATGTCAAACAGGGACTGCAATGTCGAAAATTTATTATCCGGTATAGAAGTATTTGGAAAAAACCACAGCATCAGCCCTATTAGTAAAAAAAATACGGCTATGGCCAGCATTAAGCTGAATGAACTCAAACTGGATTGTATTTCTTTTCTGATGATTGCCAACATACTGAAGTGGTTCCGTTACGATTGATTTTCTGTCAATGACTGGAAGATGTCTTCCATCTTATGTTCGACTCGTTTCAATTCGTCTATGATCATATGATGCTCTACAGCCCAGCGGTATATGGATTGCGTCAACAGCGGGTCCCGATCCTTGATTTTATACGTGTTTTCGTCGATGGCTATCACCTTAGACCATCGATCCTCCAGCGAGCGCAACACCACGCGGGTTGCAAATCGTACCATAACTTCCGGGGTTCGTGTCAATAAATTTTTAAAATCGGACATACTATCATTTGCTCTGATCTGACCATGATGGATCAGGATACAGCGGTGACAGATCGACTCTACCTCTTGTAAGATATGCGTAGAGATTAATACTGCATGCTTTTTACCAAGAGATCTGATGAGGTCTCGAATATCCAGAATCTGATTAGGATCAAGACCCGTTGTGGCCTCATCAAGTATATATAAATCCGGTTGATGTAAAATAGACTGTGCAAGTCCGACGCGCTGTTTGTAGCCCTTACTCAGCATACTGATTTTTTTATGTTTCTCCATGCTAAGACCACAGACCTGAATGGCATCATCTATTAATTTACCAGCATTGGGGATGTTGTGTAATCTTGCCATAAACTCCAGAGATTCCCTCACATACAAATCATTATAAAGTGGATTTTGTTCTGGCAGATAGGCTAATGTTTTACGTAGTGCGATTTGATCCTGAGTCATCCGTATACCCTGAATATAAATTTCACCTTCGTCGGGAGCCACTAGACCGGCTATCATTTTCATGGTAGTGGATTTGCCAGCACCATTGGGCCCTAAAAAACCCACAATTTCACCGGCCCCGATGTTGAAGGAGACATTATCTACAGCTTTCTGGGTACCATAGTATTTATATACATTTTTTACTTCAAGTATATTCATATCGTGGGTACAGGATCGGTGACAGGGGCTTGATAGCCTTTGATTTTGTCTGCAAGGTCTTGGATTGCCAATGCTTGAGCCAGTTCCCACGGGCCTATTGCTACCCTTTTGAGACTCGATAAATAGGCTCCAGATTGAAGTGCCTTGCCTATATCATGAGCGAGAGTGCGGATATAAGTCCCAGTACTGCATCGCACGACAAGGTGCACATAAGGCATGTCCACTTTCGTTACTTGAAGATGATGGATCGTTGTTTGTCTGGATCTAGTCACTACGTGCAGGCCTTTATGAGCAGATTTATAGGCAGAGCGTCCATTGATTTTGACAGCCGAAAAAATAGGCGGTATCTGATCTATGACTCCCACATATTGGGCGCTGATCTCATGGATGAGATCTTCTGTGATATGATCGACAGGATAGTGAGCATCTATTTCACGTTCTGAATCATAACAAGGTGTTGTCGCTCCAAGACAAAATACCGCTTCATATGTTTTATCATATGTATGGATTTTATCTGTAAGCTTTGTGTATTTACCAGTGAGTAAGATCATGAGACCAGTCGCCTTTGGGTCTAGGGTCCCGGCGTGCCCTATTTTAATTTTTTTCACCTGTAATCCATGCCGAATAGACATTTTAATCCGGTTAACCAAGTCAAATGAGGTCCAATCTAAAGGTTTGTCGATTAGTAAGATCCGACCCTCATGCCAAGGCTCTATATCCTTTAGGTCTTCATGCAATTGTACCGGGTGGCTTATGATGATATCCATAGGTACTTTTTATTCAAATCGTCAGGTGTCAGGACCGGCCTACTCTAGTTAGCATTAAGCCTTAGCTTTTAATTTCAGAAGGTTTATTGCGAAAAATGGCATAAATCGCTAAACCTAACCCGGTGAGAATAAAAACAGGCGCTATAACAGTCCTTCTAAAACTATAAATTATTTTATCATCCCATACATCGGGACTCGGCATCCGACCACCCATCATAAGGAAGTAACCTAAGGTGACCAAACCAGTGCTGATCAGGATCCATTTAATATTATCCATATTGAATGTAAAATCTGAAGGAGTATTTGTTCGTTCATTAGTGACTCTTTTTCTGCTGCTTACTGAGGAGTAAGCCCCGGTAGGTGATTCAGTTTTGCGAGTTTCGGTCTTTATTACTTTCTTTATTGGTGTTGATTCTTTAGCCATGACTTAAATTTGACCTCAAAAATAGCCATTTTGCAGATTATATATAAGCTTTATAATATGTTTAAGATTAGCCTCGTGCCGATGCTCTTGATTATTGTTAATTCTACACCAGCCTTTAGTCAATCCGCGCATTTATTTAACGGTTCATTTGAAGGTGAATCCAAGGATGCTATAATGCCTATAGGCTGGATAAGTTGTGAAGACGGCACTACACCAGATATTCTTCCCGGCCCTTGGGGAGTCTATCAACCAGCAGCCGAGGGTGAAACCTATATGGGTCTGATCGTACGAAAAAATGGAACTTGGGAGTGCATAGGTCAGCGGCTCGCTCAGCCACTAGATGCAGGTAATTGTTTTTATTTCAAGATAATGTTAGCACATTCTAATACATATAATGGTTATAACAAACCTGCTGTAGTCCGCATTTGGGGTGGGAATGAACGATGCGAGAAAAGGCAAAAGCTATACGAAAGCCCACCAATCACGCATAGCAATTGGAAACCTTATACAATTCGGTTCAAACCAAAACATGATATTGAATTTATCATCATAGAGGCATACTATAATACCAAACTAACAAATACGTACAATGGGAACGTATTGTTTGATGCCATATCCGTGATTCAGACTTGTGATCGAGCGGAGCTAATAGTGGTGAAGAAATAGAGCATGATACCGAGTGAACAACCCAATTAACTTATTATTTAACATACGTGCACCGCATCAATTACACATCTAAATGCCCCTAACATATGGAATTATAATAACATGGCTATCAGCACTTTAAGTCGAGATCCTTCTACTATAATACAATCTCAACTTGCTTTAGAATAGGTTATATAACCACATATTAAGATAAATTATTTCTTAATTTATCTTTTTTTAACATATGTCGAGGGTTTTTGGGCTTACATTTGATCAGACAAATTATAATTTTTCCCTCCCATGATCGTATTCAGTATATCATTGGTCGCCGGTTTACTGTTTTTCAGTAGCCAGATCGCAAAACCCAAGCCTTACAAAGGCCAGTACCTTTAGGCCAATAGTAAAACTACTTTTGGTGTAGGATGCATAAAGGGTTCGATTGAGAAAATCGAACCCTTTATTGTTTATGACATTACCATAGATATATCGGGAAGTAATAATTCTCGATTTTTTGATATCCGATATCAAATTTTACCTTTGGCTATGGTTATCTTAGAGATCTGCGCACAATCTTTGACTGCTGCTATCAACGCTGATGAGAGTGGCGCTCATCGGATCGAACTTTGTACGCATTTACCTGTAGGAGGATTGACACCTCCGGCTGACTTAATCAAACAAGTTATCGAATCCGTAAATATTCCAGTCTTTGTATTAATCCGACCCCGTGCGGGTGATTTTTATTTCACCCCTAGCGAATTGGAACGAATCTATGTGGAAATCGAAATGGCCATCGCATGCGGCGCAGCGGGCATAGTTTCGGGAGCTCTGACTGTGCGAAATAAAATAAATAGTGTTGCTTTGCATCACATGGTATCCCTATGCGACGGCAAGCCCTTTACATTTCACCGAGCCATCGAGCAAGTAGATAATCCCAAAGAAGCCTTGGATCAGTTGATACAATCGGGTGCACATCGTGTCCTCACAGGCGGATCAATGGGCCATGCCTATCAATCTCGGCAAGAATTAAAAACATTCCAAACACATGCCGGGGATCGACTCACTATATTAGCTGGTAGTGGTGTGACTGCATTAAATGTAATTGGACTCATTCATGAGTCCGGTATACGTGAGGTCCATGCTTCAGCCAAATATGGGTCGTCAGCCACTCAATATCAGGACCCTAATGATTCCAATCCGGCGGAAATTAAAAAAATTTTAGCGTCGATTGCATCGATCTAATCTATAAATCAAGATGGTCTTTTTTTGATACCACATCCGATCGCCTTAGTAAAGGAAGGATTGGGATCTTGGTTTTTTTCAATGGCTTGCACAGCATCTGCTACATAATGTTTACTCACTAATTTGGCATCTTCCGCATTATCATCTAAAGCTCCAATGTATTTTATTTTTTTATTGGCATCCAACACATAAAAATGCGGAGTCTTGGATGCACCAAAAGCCCTGAGGATACTTTGACTTTCATCATAAATATATGGAAAAGTATAACCATTGGATTTAGCTCTTGATTGCATTTTTTCATATGAATCGCCCGGGGACATATCTTTATCATTAGAGTTGATGGCAATGAGTGGCCAGGTTTGATCATCTAGTTTTTTGGCAAGTTCATTGATGCGAGCCTCATATTTTTGAGCATACGGACAGGTGTTGCAGGTAAATACTATGACGAAACCTTTTGCTTTTGCATAGGATGCGGTATGGATGATCGTGCCATCCACGTTTTTACCTTCAAAATCCGCCATGGTATCTCCTACACCGTAACCAAGATCCTTTGAAGGGGTAAAAAATGTACTGATAGATGTCATGACAACTAATAAAAATAGATTTTTCATATCATTAATTTTTAGATTGAACAATTTGATGAAGTTCAGAATAGGAGTTAAATTTAGTATCGACGAAGATTCGTTCAGAGCCTTGTATAAACGAAGTAGCCGGTATAGCTCCTGACCAATCTGCATCGACTATCGGCATCCAATCATCAGCATTCAAGCCAGGTATCCTCACTACCTCACAATCTTTATATTTAGCTAACAAAGGCAGTACTTTTCGATGTACCTCTTGATTAAAATCCAAATTGACCATTACCACTCTAATTTCGGGTTTGTTTTTCTTGAGCTCAGAGAAATATGGTAATTCTTCCATACATGGTGCACACCAAGACGCCCAAAAAGTAATCACTCGTGGACTTGTGTCTAAAGAATCAAATAAACTTGTGAAAGTGGGCAAATCAAGATCCCGAAGCTTTTGAATGCCTTGAGCATCTGTTATATGGAAGCAACACAGCAAGAACACAATGAAATAAAAAGATTTTCTGGCCATGGATTACAAAAATAATTTAGTTTACGGTCAGATTCTGTTAAGGTAAGCATAAAGTAAGTTGACCTTAATTTAGTTTATATTCAAATCCCAACTCTTTGACTTCTTTGAGTATTCTGCTATTGACTTCAATTTTATATTCCTCAGACATCATATATAGGTAATTCTGGCTGACTGGGTCCAACAACACAATTTTCAGATGTGTATTCCCTTTCTGAGATTCTATGACGCGTTTTAATCGTTCTATTCTATCGCTATCTATACTGTATAACGGCATCTTCAGCAGTAGAGATTCAGCTACAGTATGACCTGCACTAGCTAGCTGTTGTACACTTTGAATTTTAAATCGGGAGCCACCTGAACCATCTCTAAAGGTTTGATTGGAAGCCTTGATATAGACCATCTGTCCCACTTCAAGTCGGTTTTTAAAATCAAGGTAGTCTTCACTAAACAACACAAATTCAAAATTTCCAAAATAGTCTTCCAATATAAAAGAACCATAGCCTGTACCTTTCTTACTGATACGGTGCTCTGCTTTAGTCACGATCCCTGCGATTTTTATAGGCACATCTTTGAAGGAAGTCACATTGGACAGTGTACAAGTCGTAAAATGTTCGAGGACAAATCTATATTCATCCAGCGGATGGGCTGAAATATAGATCCCTGTAATATCCTTTTCTTTATTCAGTCGTTCGATCAGGCTCCAGGCATTGGCCTTTGGATATATCGGCACCGGCATTTCTAATTTTTCGTCCATACTGAATAATGACATTTCGTTTCTCGATCTCATCTCCTGCCATTGAGCTCCCAATCGTAATGCGTGCTCTATAAAAGTCTCATATTTTTCACTCTGTGCAAAATATTGAGACCGATCTACATCCGGATTTAGTGAATCTAAAGCCCCACTCAAAACCAAAGCTTCTAAACTTTTTTTATTGATAGCCTTGAGATTTAACCTGGATGTGACATTAAATATATTGGTAAAAGGCCCGTGCGCTTTTCGTTCTTGCAATATATCTTCTACCGGCCCCTCTCCTACTCCTTTCAGAGCAGACATCCCGAATCGAATACACCGATCTTTGGTCACCGTAAAATTCAAACCACTTTCATTGACATCAGGTCCAAGTACTTCTATACCCATCCGTCGGGCTTCTTGAAGGTAAAACTCCAGTTTGGTGATATCGTTTTTGTTGTGCGTGAGCACTGCAGCCATAAACTGATGTGGATAATGTGCTTTGAGATAAGCAGTTTGAAAGGCTAATATAGAGTACGCAGCAGCATGAGATCGATTAAATCCATAATCTGCAAATCTGGCCATCAATTCAAATATTTCCTCGGCTTTGGCTTCATCCACCGATTGTTTCATGGCTCCCTCGACAAAAAGGACCCGATGACGCTGCATTTCTTCATGTTTTTTCTTACCCATCGCTCTGCGCAGCATATCAGCACTAGCCAAAGAGTATCCCGCCATAATCTGGGCAGTCTGCATAATTTGTTCCTGATATACTAATATACCATAGGTTGGTTTAAGTAGATCTTCAAGTTTATGATGTGGATATTCGACTTTCTCCTGACCCATTTTTCGTTTTATAAAAGATGGGATGTTATCCATCGGACCTGGACGATAAAGGGCATTCATTGCTATCAGATCTTCTATATTTTCTGGCTTCAGGTCCTTAAGATATTTTTGCATACCATCTGATTCAAATTGGAATATGCCGACCATCTCTCCTTTTTGAAATAAGTCAAATGTAAGCGGATCTGCTAGCGGAATGGTGTCCAGGTCAAGTGTCTCACCGGTGCTTTCTTCGATGAGCAAGAGTGTATCATTTAAGATAGACAACGTACGTAGCCCTAAAAAATCCATTTTGAGCATACCCGCTTCCTCCACGAGAGAGCCTTCAAACTGTGTGACTAATAGGTTGGTCTCTTTAGATGTACATACTGGAATAATTTTATCAATAGCGTCGGGAGCTATAATGATACCTGCTGCATGGATGCCCGTATTGCGTACTGAACCCTCTAGGCGCTCGGCTAGCGATAATACCGTGGCTGCCTGATTTGCCCCCCCTTTAATCGCTCTTAATTGACTTATTTGAGTCATCTCATCCGACGAAAACTCATTTTTGAGCACATCCATACTTTTATTAAGGATGTCAGAGAGATGCGTCTTAGGTCTAGTAGGCACCAGCTTGGCTACCTGATCGGTTTCAGAAAGTGGATACTCTAAGACCCGACCTACATCTCTGATCGCAGATCGAGCTGCCATGGTACTGAATGTGACGATCTGGGCCACTTGTTCTTTACCATATTTTTGTACGACATAGTCTATGACTTTCTGTCTTCCCTCGTCATCAAAGTCTATATCCATATCCGGCATACTGACCCGTTGAGGGTTGAGGAATCGCTCGAAAAGTAAATTATAATGGATAGGGTCCAATCCTGTGATACTGAGACAATACGCTACAACAGAGCCCGCCGCACTACCCCGACCTGGACCCACACGGACTCCCATATTACGAGCCGCCTTAATGAAATCCTGGACGATTAAAAAATATCCAGAAAATTTCATTTCAGTGATGATTTTGAGTTCAAATTCCAGCCGCTCTCGGACGATCAAATTGAGCTCACCATAACATCGATGAGCTCCTGCATACACCAGATGTCTTAGGTATTCATCTTGATTTTTAAATGATGCCGGAATAGGGAAATTGGGGAGTATAATGTCTCTTTTTAATTTTGGGGATTCGACCTTGGAATAGATCTCCATGGTATGATCCAAGGCCTGAGGTAAATCTGCAAATAGGACTTGCATTTCTTCTTTGGTCTTGAGATAAAACTCCTTGTTGGGAAATTTAAATCGATCAGGCTCTACTAGTTTTGAATTCGTATTGACGCAAAGAAGGATATCATGCGGCTCCCAATCGTCCTTTTCCAGGTAGTGGACATCGTTGGTAGCAATGATTTTGATATTATACTTTTTGGCAAATTGAATCAGGATCTTGTTTACATCTTCCTGGCTTTTACCACTACGATCCAGATCCTCTAATCCGTGTCGCTGAAGTTCGATGTAAAAATCTTCGCCTAATAAATTTTTCCACCACTTGACCAGCTCATCCGCCTCCTCGAGCTTGCCAGCTAATATGTGTTGTGGGATTTCAGCACCGATACAACAAGAGGTGGCGATCAGACCTTCATTATATTTTAAGATCAATTCTTTATCGATGCGAGGAAATTTTCCATATAGCCCCTCTATAAATCCTAGCGAACAAAGTTTCGAAAGGTTTTGATACCCATGTTGATTTTTAGCCAAAAGTAATTGGTGATACCTCTGATCTTTTTCTCCTTTTATTTTAGAAAATGCTTGTTTATGACGATCTGGTACTAGATAAAATTCACAGCCGACGATTGCTTTCAAACCCCTTTTATCCGCCTCATTGACAAAATTGAAAGCGCCAAACATATTGCCATGATCGGTCATAGCTATGCCCAATTGGCCGTCTAGCTTTACTTTGTCCATCATAGCCCCGATATCACAAGCACCATCCAACAAGGAGTATTGTGTATGGCAGTGCAAGTGAATCAAATCAGGCATAGAAGAGATCAGTTATTAAATTAAAGATTATTTGGTCAAAAGAAGGTGGTCAAAAGTATAAATTTTTTGAGCCCCAGAATTTAAAATAACTTTATATTTGCGCCCTAAAAATCAATGAGTCTAATTAATTGCTTATTTTTTACTTATTGAAAATCAAATACTTATGGCTACCAAATCAAAGAAGGCTGCTGTGGATAAAAAATCAGCTATAAAGGACAAAACTTCCGGGTCCAAAAAAACGCAAGTTCAAAAACAAACAAAATTAATTGCTAATTCAGTCAAAAAGACTGCAAAAAGCGCTTCTAATCCTATAAAATCTAAGCCTACCCCAAATAATCAAAATAATTCTAAATCCAAATTAAGTAAAGTAGTAGCGAAGGTAGAATCATCGAAAGTAACAATTAATAAACTTCCGCCAATCGTCAAAGAAGAACAAAAAGTCATTTCCACACCCCACCTTGAAAATAAGAAAATAGTGAATAAATTAAATATCAAACCTGTTGCCCCTGCACCCACTGTGCCCAACACCAAGACCCGCTATGCCGATACTGAGCTTGCAGAATTTAAGGCCGTCATCGATGAGAAACTGGTCGTCGCAAGACAAGAACTTAACTACCTGCAAGAACAAATAGTAGAAATGAATGAAAACAATGCTGATATCCAAGGCAGTGATTGGTTTGACGACAGCAGCATTCATGCCGAAGTCGAATTACTGAATAATATGGCGATCAGGCAGCGTCAGTTCATTCAAAATCTTGATAACGCACTCGTCCGCATAGAAAATAAATCGTACGGTATTTGTTCCATCAATGGTACATTGATCGATAAAAAAAGATTGATGCTAGTGCCCCACGCTACTAAGAGTATCGAAGCTAAGCACATAGAGCAGGCCAGTATGATCCCAGAGATCAATCAAGTAGCACCTGATGAAAGAGTACTGCGCCGTACAGCTGAAGGTAAGCCTTCAAAAAAATCTGGTGCCAAAAAAGTAAAATCAAAATCCTCCAGAGAATTTGAAGATGAAGATGGCGAGGAAATGATCGAAGCACCTGCCGAAGATCTTGACATCGCTTTCGAAGGTGGTGATGATTAACCCCAAAAGTAATACCTGAAAAATAATTATAGCCTTGGAGTAGAACCTTCGAGGCTTTTTTTGTGCCACGAAAAATAGTGGATGAATCGAGTTATGATCAGATCAAACCCATAAGATGGTTAAGCACCTTTGCCTCAAATCAGGTATCACGGATGAAGAGTTTGATTCATTATACCCGCCTGCTATACGCAAGATTTCAGCCCTATACTTTACGCCGATATCTGTAGCTGTGAGAGCGGCTGCATATCTCTCCAAGAGCGCCAATTCCAGAGTTTTAGATATCGGATCCGGTGCTGGCAAATTTTGTATAGCAGGTGCTCTACACACTCAAGGTGAGTTTATAGGCGTGGAGTATCGCAAGAGCTTTTGGCTAGCTGCCAGTCATATCGTGCAGAGATATAACTTGAACCATGTAGGCTTCATTCATTCAAACATAGACAAAATCGATTTTGCTGAATATGATGCTTTTTATTTTTTCAATTCTTTCTATGAAAACGTACATGAATCAAACAAAATCAATACTGAAGTGGACTTAAATCCCAGTCTTTACTTAGAATATTCTAATTATGTCAAAGCCCAATTGGATCAAAGACCGATAAAGACTAAAGTAGTCACCTATTTTAGTTATACCAAAGAGATCCCGCCTAGTTATAAATTAGTCGCTACAGATTTTGAAGGAAAATTAAAAATGTGGGAAAAATCGTGTTAATCCCAAATCATCTTTGACCATTTTCGTGGACCGGCTCATTCATGCTTAAAACTTTTTTTGCTGTAGCCAATACCCCACTAAGATCTGTAAGGTTGGCAGGTAAAATCATCGTATTGTTTTTCTGCGCAAGTTTGCCAAACTCTACTAGATATTGTTCGGCAATCCTCAAGGACACTGCGTCTTTACCATTAGGGGTGTCTATAGCAGCTGAGATGGCCTTGATCCCATTAGCCGTCGCTATGGCAATAGCCTCTATCTCCGAAGCCTTACCTACTGATTCATTGATTTTTCGGAGTTTTTCACCCTCAGATCTTTTGATAGCTTCTTGTTTATCACCTTCCGCGACATTGATTTTGGCTTGCATAGTACCCTCTGATTCGGCGATGACCGCTCTTTTTTCACGTTCAGCCCGCATCTGTTTTTCCATTGCTTCTCGGATACTCTGAGGTGGAGTGATGTTTTTCACTTCATAGCGGGTGATTTTTACGCCCCATGGCTCGCTGGCTTTGTCAACAGCATCTACAATAGAAGCATTGATAGTTTCCCGTTCTTCAAATGTTTTGTCCAATTCGAGACGCCCCACTACAGATCTCATAGTGGTCTGTGCTATTTGTATGGAAGCAAATTTATAATCTTCAATTCCATAAGATGCTTTATTGGGATCAACTACCTGAAAATAAAGTACCCCATCTACCTCTACAGAGACATTGTCTTTAGTAATACAATTTTGAGGATTTACATCTATCGCCTGCTCTTTGAGAGAATGCTTATAACGTACCCTATCGATGAATGGAATCAAAAAATGCAAGCCGGGGGTGAATGTCTCAAGATATTTTCCCAGGCGCTCCACAATAGCGGCATGGCGTTGAGGTACGATCACTACGGAGCGATACATAAAGATCAGAAGTAATAAAGCAACGATTAAATAAGTGATAGATGAGTCCAACATTGTATTTAAGATTTTGATGGTTTTACGATGAGCAGTATACTCTCTTGGCTAATGATCTCTACCTCTTCTCCGGGCAATACCGGCCAATCGCTTTTGGCTGGCCACTGAGTACCTTTAAACTCTACTTTACCCTCGGTAGCTGTAATCGGAGTGATCGCTTTTGCTATTTTTCCGACAAATTCATTTTCGGGGTCTTCTTCTTTACTAAATTTAAAGACTAATTTTTTGAGATTATCTCGCAATAGAACCAAATACATCACAGCGGCTACAAAAAACATAGTCACCTGATACATCCAGCCCATCGAAAAAAAAGAAGTGACTAAAAAAATAGTCACAGCCGCGAGTCCCAATACAAACAACACAAACCCTCCCGGTACCAGCAGTTCAAGGATAATCATAGCTATCCCGGCTATTAACCAAAACAAGGTCATACTCGCCATTACCTAGATCGTATAGTCTTGGTATAACAGGTATTAAAAAGTTATAGTTTCCTAAAGTCAAGAAATCTATTACATTTCGACCAGTAGGGATTTGATCAATTGACGCAAGTTATATTCACCGGATTGAGCGACCGCCATCACTTCTTCTATGCTGGTTTCGACATTAAATTCATTGGAAATCATAGAAAAAACATTTACCGGTAGACTCATATGCTTACATACGATGACTTCCGGGACAGTAGACATGCCTACCGCATCAGCACCGATGCGTTGAAGAAAAATTCGCTCAGCTTTTGTTTCCAGACTCGGGCCAGGAACGGCCACATATACACCTTGATGGGCTCTTAAGCCAAATTCCTTACATTTTTGTACCGCTTTTTCGATCACAGCCAGATCGTATGTATGGGTCATGTCTGGGAATCTAGGGCCAAGGCGCTCATCATTAGGACCCCGGAGAGGATTGACTGGGAGCATATTGATATGATCATTGACCAGGAGCAAATCACCTGCTTTGAAGTGTGTCTGAAGACTACCACTCACATTGGTAATAAACATTCGGCTTATACCCAAATGTTTAAGCACCCTGATCGGAAAAGTCACTTCGCTCAATGAATACCCTTCATAATAATGGAATCTGCCAGCCATCATCACGACAGGCAAGTCTCCGATATACCCAAATACGAGTTTACCGGCATGACCCGCCACTGTACTTTCTACAAAATGAGGGATCACCCGATATGGTATTTCGATCTTATCTCTTAGCTCATTGACAAATGCACCTAAGCCAGTACCAAGTACAATCCCTACACGGGGATTAATATTCACTCGTCCTTTTATAAAACGAATAGATTCTTCAACCGCTCCAAGTTTATGCATCTGTAGAGGTTCGTAGAGTCCGGCTTGAACAGATCAGCACGATCACACTTTCATAATTTCGTCATCCTTGACTTTAATCAACTTATCCACTTTTTCTACATGGCTATTGACCATCTCTTGTAGTTGAGTTTCTTTCTTTTTGCCAATATCTTCTGGAGTGCCATCTTTGACAGCTTTCTTGATCACATCCAACGATTTATGGCGAATATTTCGGATAGCTACTTTTGCTTCTTCACCCATATGTTTGGCTTGCTTGACCAAATCTTTGCGGCGCTCCTCAGTGAGGGGAGGTACATTTATCCTGATCAGATCTCCATCATTGATGGGTGTCAAGCCGATGTTAGCTTCAAAAATAGCTTTCTCTATCGGTCCAAGCATAGCCTTTTCCCATGGTTGAATCGTGATAGTCCGGCTGTCAGCAAGACCGACATTAGCCACTTGATTGATCGGCATCGCTGAGCCATAATAGGATACCCTGATCTCTTGGACTGTAGCAGGATTAGCCTTGCCTGTACGGACCTTTGTCAATTCGTGGAGTAAATGTTCCACTGCTTTGTCCATTAAGTCCATCGAAGCGGACATGAGTTTATCTAATTCTAGAGACATGAAAAAATAATATTTATAGTTTCAATACAATTTGAATCCTTAAAGGTACAATAGATTATAAACGATTATTAGTCATCGTTTCTACTCAATCCCATGTACTGGAGTATAAGGTATACCAACATGACGATCGAAGACAGTGCAGCTACCACATAGGTCATAGCCGCCCATTTTAAGGCGTCCTGAGCTCCGGCAGTCTCTTCGCCACTACGCAATATTCCTTGCTGGTTGAGCCATACCAATGCTCTTTTACTGGCATCAAACTCTACGGGCAGGGTTATGAGACTAAAAATCGTGGTCAAAGCAAATAAACCTATTGTAATCAACATCAATTGTGGAAAACGATTGGCCAGCATAAAGGAGATCATCATCAGCCATTGCAGTGCAAAGCTGGCCACTTGTACGGTGGGTACAAGTTTTGATCTTAATTGCAACATGCTGTAGGCAGTATCATGCTGCACAGCATGGCCGCATTCATGAGCCGCTACTGAGGCAGCCATTACACTTTGACCATTGTACACATCTGGACTCAAGCTGACCGTCTTAGTCGCAGGATTATAATGGTCTGTGAGCATCCCTTGCCCCTCCGTCACCAATACCCCACTGATGTTGTAGTACCGGAGCATCGCTTCAGCGACTTGTTTGCCATTCATACCTCTAGCGAAAGGCATGGCACCATATTTTTTCATTTTAGAAACAAGCACCCGCTGGACTAAAAATCCGATAGCCGCGAGTACCAAACTGATGATTAAATAACCACTTGAAAACATATCAATTTATTTTTATTACTATCTATAACAATTTTTTGCCAAAAAGATTTCATTCAATCATTGAAAATCCGGTGTAAGGTACTAAGGCTTTCGGAATACGAATGCCATCCGGAGTCTGATGATTTTCGAGGATTCCAGCCACTATGCGGGCCAAAGCCAGTGCGCTGCCATTTAAAGTGTGGGCTAGCTGGCTTTTGCCTTCAGTGCCTTTAAATCTTAACTTTAACCGATTGGATTGAAAAGTTTCAAAATTGGACACCGAACTCACCTCTAGCCATTTTTTTTGTGCCGCTGAAAAAATCTCAAAATCATAAGTCAGGGCTGAAGTAAATCCCATATCCCCTCCACAAAGTTTCAAAATTCTGTAGGGCAGTTCCAATTGATCCAATAGCCTGGATACATGCAACAACATTTCATCCAGAGCTTTATATGAATTATCCGGATGTTCTACCCGCACGATCTCTACTTTATCAAACTGATGCACTCGGTTAAGTCCTTTAACATCAGCACCATATGAGCCTGCCTCGCGACGAAAACAAGGTGTGTAGGCGCAGAATTTGACTGGCAGACTTTTCTCGTCAAGGATCTCGTCGCGCAATATGTTGGTCACCGGTACTTCCGCAGTCGGTATGAGATAAAGCTGATCCCGATCACAATAATACATTTGACCATCTTTATCTGGCAATTGGCCAGTAGCCGTGGCACTCTCAGCATTAACTAAATGAGGCGGCAAAATCTCTTCATATCCAGCCGCTGTGGCCTGATCCAAAAAAAACTGAATCAAAGACCGTTGAAGTTTGGCTCCTCGACCCCGATATACCGGAAATCCTGCACCGGTTAGTTTTACACCCAGTTTGAGATCAAACAGCTGATATTTATCTGCCAACTCCCAATGCGGTAATGCCCCCTCAAATAAGAGTGGCAACGGACTTAACCATTCTTTATACACCTCATTATCGTCAGATGACTTTCCTTGTGGCACATCGCTGTGTGGTATATTTGGAATTTTATATAATAGATCCTGTAAAATATCCTTATTATATTTCGCTTTGTCCTCTAAATCACTGATTAAACCTTTGTTGAGGGACACCTGGTGCTTAAGTTCAGCCGCCGATTGGCTTTGACCATTTTTCATCAACAGACCTATCTCTTTTGATGCTTGGTTTACTTCCATTTTGAGGTTGTCCACCTCTGTCTGGATATCCTTACGCTGCTTATCCAATGCGGCGATATCTTCCACCCATGAAAGTCGATCTGAATCCCAGTTGCGTTTTTTGAGCCCTTCGAGAGTAATCCCTTTTAAATCTGTGAAATAATTTAAAGTGAGCATAGATGGCTAGATTTGAAAAAAATTAATGCAAATATACACCTGCTATAAAATATCATTATATTTGCAGAGTCAATTGAAGAAAACTACTGATTAGTTTTTCTCCTATCTAAAGGTGTTCCCTATACAAATTTTAAGTACGTAGCAGTTATTTTCTTGAATATTCAATACGGTTCATTTTTAGATCCAACTAAACATTTGTAATACTTAATTATTAATTATTCTATATTATGATATATGACATTCTCCGACTTAATGAGATGTTAGTGCCTGAACTTAAAGAAATTGCAGAGCACCTGGGCATCAAAGGTGCCAAAAAAATGAACAAACAAGACCTTGTATTCCAAATTCTGGATCGACAAGCATTGGGTGGCTCTGTAGCAGATGAAAAAGAACCTGTTTCTACAGGATCCAATGGGTCTGATTATACAGCTGCAAAGGATGAAAAATCTAAACCCATCAGTGTAAGACCACGGATGCGTAAAGCCATACAGGAAGACGCAGAACCCGTGGATCTTTCCCCTAATTCTGGCACTGAGGCCAAAATAGAACCGGCAATAAGCAAACAAAATCCGGAACTTGAACAAAAGCAACATCGCCAACCTAGAGAAAACCGAGACCAAAAAGCTCCTTTGCAACAAAGGCAGGAGCCTCGCAGCCCTAGACAGCCAAGTGATCAAAATGGTGGGCAAGAATCTAGAGGTCCTAGACAACCAAGCGACCAAAATGAAGTTCGAGAGTCTAGAGGTCCAAGACAAACGGGCGACCAAAATGAGTCTCGAGAGTCTAGAAATCCTAGACAACCAGGAGAGCAGCAAAATGAGCAGCGAGAATTCAGAAACCCCAGACAACCCGGAGATCAAATTGAGCCACGGGAATCTAGAAATCCTAGACAACCCGGAGATCAACATCCGCAAAGGGAATCCAGAAGTCCTAGACCTGCAGGTGATCAAAATGAGCAGCGCGATCAAAGAGGTCCTCGACAACCCGGAGAACAAAATGAGCTGCGAGATCAAAGAGGCTCTAGGCCGTCCGGAGACCAGAGTGAGCAGCGCGAACCTCGCAATCAAAGAGGATCCAATGATCAAAATGATCAAAGAGACTACCGGGACCCACGGGATCAGGGCAACAGGCCTAGTCCTAGGCCAATGGCGCCTAGAGTCGATAGACCTGAAGGTGCATCGATAGAACCAGAATCAATAGAACCCGAGATAGAGATAGCTCCTGTCATAGATTTTAATATCGATATGGATGCCATGATCGAAGGCTATGGTGTCCTGGAGATGATGCCAGACGGCTATGGTTTTATGAGATCTGCTGATTACAATTATCTTAGTTCACCGGATGACATCTATGTCTCGCCATCTCAAATCAAGCTATTTGGATTGAAGACCGGAGACTCTGTACAAGGTGCAATACGACCACCAAAAGAGGGCGAAAAATATTTTGCTTTGCTCAAAGTGTCATTGATCAATGGATTACCCTATGAGCAAGTGAAAGACCGAGTGCCTTTCGATTATCTTACTCCGTTATTCCCTACCCGAAAATTCAAACTGACCACTAACCCTTTGGGAAAAGATTATGGCAACCGATTGATAGACCTTTTTACACCTATCGGTATGGGCCAACGTGGATTGATCGTCGCTCAGCCAAAAACAGGTAAGACTTTTTTATTAAAAGATATAGCCAATGCGATCGCTTATAATCATCCCGACTGTTACCTCATCATCCTTTTGATAGATGAGCGACCTGAGGAAGTGACTGATATGCAACGCAATGTAAAAGCAGAAGTAATCTCGTCTACCTTTGACGAACCAGCTGAAAATCATGTCCGGGTAGCCAATATCGTGCTTGAAAAAGCAAAGCGAATGGTAGAAAGTGGCCATGATGTCGTGATCTTACTGGACTCGATCACACGATTAGCCCGTGCATATAATACGGTAGCGCCTTCCAGTGGTAAAGTACTCTCTGGAGGTGTAGAAGCTAATGCATTACAAAAACCTAAAAAATTCTTCGGAGCTGCCCGAAATATTGAAAATGGGGGTTCACTGACTATACTGGCGACAGCTTTGATCGATACAGGATCAAAAATGGACGGTGTCATATTTGAGGAGTTTAAAGGAACAGGCAACATGGAGCTACAACTAGATCGCAACCTATCGAATAAACGACTGTACCCTTCTATCGATGTGACCAAATCCAGCACTCGTAGAGAAGAGCTTTTGATGGACAAAGAGTCGCTCAAGCGCATGTTTATCCTTAGAAATCATTTGGCAGATATGAAACCAGATGAGGCTATTGAGTTCATGCTCAAGCACATGCAACATACCCAGACTAATGAAGAGTTTTTACAGACGATGAATTCGTAAATGGTAAATCTTAATAAATCAAATTTGGCCATTTAAATAATAATATCTATTTTTGCAGCCCGGTATAAATAAAAATCGTCATGAAACAGACTTTTCAACCTTCTCGTCGTAAGCGCTCTAATAAACATGGTTTTCGGGAGCGTATGGCTAGTAAAGGCGGCCGTAAGGTCCTCTCAAGCCGTAGAGCCAAAGGCAGACATAAGCTGACCGTAGCTGATGAGCCTAAAGTAAAATAAGCACATCATGACTCCCGAAGATATTGATTCGGGTTCTTTTTCTTTTCCATCAACCGAAAAGCTAAAATATCGTAAATCTATCCAGATATTATTCGATCAAGGCAGACACATTTCGATTGCACCCATTCGGGTAATTTATTTATTGACTGCTGACGATGCTCTTCCTAAATTTGGAATAAGTGTACCAAAACGTTATTTTCTCAAGGCAGTAGACCGCAATAAGGTTAAACGAAAAGTTCGCGAATCTTATCGACTGCAAAAGCATCTCCTTAAAACATTCTGCCTGGAGTCTAACATCGGTATCGATATGATGTGGATTTATTCTAGTTCGAGCCTTGTGGATCAATTTACACTACAGCAGTTGACGAGTAAAATACTGGATACCCTCATCCTTCGCATCAAAAAACAAATACCTAAAAAATCTAAGGATACGATTTGAAAAAAGTAACTACCCCATCGTACCCCATCCCGATCAATCCCTCAGACCAATACAAGATAGCATGCAGCGGGGTCGAAGCCAGCAAAGGTATAGATGCAGTCAAGAGTCTGCTTGAAGGTAGATACTCCAAGATGGATTGAGTCGAATGTTCAAAAAACCGGAAGGCTAGATCATCAAATGAAACTAACATACCAGGGCAGCTAAAAGCATGGTGGATTTGGCCAAAAGTATTGAATAGGACATACGCTGTCGAATCGGAATGAATTAGAAGTTCATTTCTTCGCACATAAATGGCCCTTAGTTGCTGCGTAAAAATAGAAGCTGAAATCAGCGGTGACTCAATGACCACGAGCCCATTTTTATCAACCTTTTTCAATTTGAGCCCTTGGACATCATAATACCAGATCTCATGCTCGGCACTATAGCCAATGGTCGGGACATATGGAATATTTAAATCACTTAAACGAATTCGTTTCAATTCACTCAACGTTTTATCTAGAACGACTATCGTTTGAAACGATGGATAAAATAAAACCACCAGCAATGGATTAGAAGAATAAATTAATTGCGGTCGACCAAAGTATTTATTATTATACCGATGCGTCGTTTCACCTCGGTCATTCACTTTTATCAATTCATGTTGCTCGGTCAATACGATACATTGGTTGGAAAAAACTCCATATAAGGCTATTGCATTTAGGTCCAATGAGAAGGCTGCTTGTAAAGAATCAGGACCTATGCTATCCTGGTGGTGTTGTGCCCGTACCTGATCACTAATCGTAAGATAAAATAGAATGGTATAAAATGAAAGGACGATTTTCATGTATTGGTGTATAATCGTTGAGCTGCATTCTGATAAAACTGTATAACCAAACCTTGCTCATCTAATGTGGTGTAAGAATGATATTGGAGCCAGTCCCCGAGATTGATGTATCTGGCACCTCTGGGTAGCGTCCAATCTATAGGTAAATGTCGATGTCCAAATATATAAAAATCTATAGGTGTAGGATGTTGCTGTTGATGAGCCTTACAATATTGTATCAGCCATTCCTTTTCTTCACCTAGAAATTTATTTTCAATTACTCCTTTCCTTCGGGATGCACCGCTCCAATACTTGGCCATGGGTATACCTATGCCGGGAGGTATCGATTGGAATAAAAACCTGGAAAGAGGATGGCGAAAAACCTTTTTAATAAATTTATACCCGTGATCCCCCGGGCCTAAACCATCCCCGTGACCAATCATCAAGGACTTGCCATATAAACTCTTGTAGATAGGATCAGGATAAACAGTGATACCCAACTCTTCTTGAAAATAAGAAAACATCCATTGATCATGATTGCCAGCAAACAAATGCACAGGTACGCCATCTGCTTGAAGGCGCGCGAGCGCAGCGAGGATCTGCATACCCCCTTTGGGTACGACATGTTTATATTCAAACCAAAAGTCAAATAAGTCGCCTACGATATACAACTCCTGCATATCATCTGTATGCTCGGTCAACCACTTTAAAAAAAGAGTTTCTCTGGCTTTACTGGTTTCGGCTGCGTCTATGCCAAAATGAAAATCTGAACAGAAATATGTTTTTTTCATTTCGATTTGAGGATTGCTGCCAATCGTTCGACAAAATAATAGACATCGGAATAGGTAT
Source organism: Saprospiraceae bacterium (assembly GCA_031417835.1). Lineage (GTDB taxonomy): Bacteria > Bacteroidota > Bacteroidia > Chitinophagales > Saprospiraceae > JADJLQ01. The sequence continues at coordinate 42,029 of JANOWJ010000195.1, forward strand.
TATACATCGGCACTGGTGCTACTCTTATGATACCTGGCTCACGCCAATCTAATATGACCCCACTCGCTACCAATGCATGAAAGATGTTTTTGTCAGGAGGGGTGATCATTATAGAAAGTTGACAGCCTCTTTGAGCGGGGTCAAATGGGGTGATGATGCGCAACCTTTTATCATCTAGCCCCTCGATCAATGAATATAGAAAAGTTGTCAAGGACAAAGATTTTTGATGCAACACCTCCATGCCCGCCTCGTCAAAATCCTGCAATGCAGCTTTCATGGCTGCCAATGAAATAGTTGAAGGCCCACTCAATTGCCATGAAAATATACCTCCCATCGGCACAAAGTCAGGCTCCATCAGAAAACGACGCTGCATATTATGGCCCCACCACCCTTCTAATCGGTGTAAAGAAGAGTCCTGATGGTGCTTTTGATGAATAAAACATCCCGCCAAGCTGTTGGGGCCTCCGTTTAAATATTTATAATGGCACCATACTGCAAAATCTACTTGCCATAGATGCAGATGCAGAGCCAGATTGCCAGCGCCATGAGCTAGATCAAAACCGATCATGGCTCCGTGATGATGTGCTAATTGAATAATGGACTCAAATGAAAATACCTGGCCACTTAAATAATTCACTGAACCTAAATAGACCAGAGCTAATTCATCACCATATTTTAGAAAATAAGATTCGATATCATCGGATCTGATCTCGAATTCACCCTCTCTGGGTTGCATTTCAATTAATATCTCATCTGGATCCAGGCCTCGGAATCGAATGTGGGACTTTAACGCATATAGATCTGAAGGAAACGGCCTATGCTCAATTAGTATTTTATTTTTCCTGCCTTGAGGTCTATAAAAACTCGCCAACATCAGGTGAATGTTGACCGTGAGGGTATTCATAATGGTCACCTCACCTGGTAACCCACCAACGATTTTAGTCGTATTCAATACCAACTCATCCTGATAGGTCGCAAAGGGGTGTAAGCCCTCAAAATGGCCTTTTACTCCATAATCACCCCACGATTGCATCACCTTACTGACATCAGCTGCTGCTCGCCGCGATGCCAAACCCAATGAATTGCCACATAGATAGATACAGGGCCGGCCATCGGGCTCCAGAGGAATGAGATATCGATCTTTCCAATCATGAAGTGGATCTGTCTGGTCCTGAGCTAAAGCGTATTGTTGATGACCTGTTTCTAACATAATCGAAAAATACAAACTTACCTGTTAAGGATGAGGCAAAGAAAATATTTTACTATTTTTATGAAAAAACGATGGATCTCTCTTTAATTAATAAAAACGCATTGGTATGTGGCAGCAGCAAGGGCATCGGTAAGGCTATAGCTATTGAATTGGCAGCACTAGGAGCTAATGTGACTCTGCTATCCCGATCCAAAGAACTGATGGAAGGCGTGTTGCAATCACTACCACGTGTACATGCACATCAAGACCATAATTATCTTACTGCAGATTATGAAGACGCGCATGATCTCCATAAAAAAATTAATGTATTATGCTCTGATCGAATCTTTCATATCCTGATAAATAACACGGGTGGCCCACCCACAGGACAGCTGATTGACTTTACGATCTCTGATATTGAAGCTTCATTTCGAAAATTATTTTTAATCAATCATGAATTGGTCAGACTTATAGTGCCCGGCATGAAAGAATCAGGATACGGTCGAATCATCAATATCACTTCTACCTCTGTCAAAGAGCCCATCGCTGATCTTGGTCTGTCCAATTCTATCCGTGCCGCCGTCACCAATTGGGCTAAAACTCTAGCCAATGAACTTGGCCCCTATCAGATCACGGTCAATAATGTGATGCCCGGATACATCGCTACAGATCGATTGCAAGAACTCTTCGCTTTTCGTGCTAAAAAACTAAATGTAGATCAGGACGCGATAATATCAAAAGCAAATGAAGACATCCCGCTGAGGCGAATTGGCAAACCAGAAGAAATAGCAGCAGCAGTCGCTTTCCTTGCATCTCCAGCTGCATCCTACATCAATGGGATAAGTCTGGCTGTGGATGGCGGCAAAACAAAAAGCAGTTAAAACTGAAGATGCCGGACTGTCTGACTATTGTTGATCAATTGTTTGAGTGAATCAATTCCTATTTTTAGATGAGTGTTTAAAAAATCTTTAGTCACTTTTTTGTCGCCTTCTTCTGTCTTGACCCCTTCAGGCACCATGGGCACATCGGAAACTAATAATAATGCCCCGGTCGGGATTTGATTTTTAAAGGCGGTGATAAATATAGTGGCGGTCTCCATATCGATACCCAGGCATCGCAATTTGATGAGATACTCTTTGAAGGTTTCATCAAATTCCCAGACGCGCCGATTGGTTGTATATATGGTGCCTGTCCAATAATCACGCTGGTGCTCTCGGATGGTCGTAGAGATTGCTTTTTGCAAGGCAAAAGCGGGTAATGCAGGCACTTCCGGTGGGAAATAATCATTGCTGGTCCCTTCACCTCGAATGGCGGCGATAGGCAAAATGAGGTCTCCTACTTCTGTTTTGTCTGATCGCAAGCCACCGCATTTGCCCAAAAATACACACGCTTTTGGGCGAATTGCAGAAAGCAGATCCATAATCGTGGCAGCATTGGGACTACCCATACCAAAATTAATGATTGTAATATTTTCTGCAGTTGCACTATCCATAGGACGATCACCGCCCTCGACAGGTACTCCATGCCATTGGGCAAATAATTCTACATAATTATTAAAATTGACCAATATGATATATTCACCAAATCGCTCGAGGGGCACGCCAGTATATCGTGGCAACCAATTTTCTACGATTTCTTTTTTTGATTTCATTTGGTCTTGTAATTTCCTTTCCAAGATATGGATTATAAAAATATTGCATCGCAAAATTGTCTTTTAAAGAAAACTAGGGTTTAGAGAATATATTAAATAAATTTATAATATATTCTTATTTTTATCCTTCGAACCATGTAAAAGAAAGTATGATAAAGGTAGATCACATCGGAATCGCAGTAAAAAACCTGGCATCAGCCCGAGAAGTATATAGTACTCTTTTACAACAAGAGCCTTTTAAAAAAGAAATTGTAGAACAAGACCAGGTCACCACGTTGTTTTTTGCAGTCGGTGAAACCAAAATAGAATTACTCGAGTCGATCTCTGTAGATAGTCCTATCAGAAAATTTATAGAAAAAAGGGGCGAAGGAATCCATCATATCGCATTTGAAGTAGCAGATATCTTCAGTTCTATTCGAGATTTTAAAGAAAAGGGATTTTCATTTATAGATGATACACCTCGGCCAGGTGCAGATAATAAGCTCATCGTATTCATGAAGCCCAGGGAGGCGCATGGTGTCCTGATAGAACTATGCCAGTCTATTGCATCAACGTATGAATGAGATCATCCTGATAGCAGGAGGTATATTAGCAGGCATCATCAATACGCTGGCTGGCAATGGATCTGTGGTGACCTTAAGCTTATGCACAGAATGGATCGGCTTATCTCCATCTGTAGCCAATGGTACTAATCGATTGGGCATCTTGACACAAAGTATCAGCGGTACGATTGGCCTGCATCGGCATCAAAAACTGTTTTTAAAAGGCACTTATCCTGCAATCATCATAGTCACATTAGGTGCATTTTTAGGCATTTGGATAGCCACACAAATCGCAGATGCTTCATTTAAAAAATTGTACCCATGGTTTTTGGTTTTTATTTTTTTGGTGTTGATTCTTAAACCCGAACAATGGTTGAAGCCGGCAGTTGATACCACTTATGTTGCACCTTGGTATATCTGGCCTTTGTATTTTCTCATTGGAGTATATGGCGGCTTTATACAATTGGGAGTCGGAGTATTTTTTTTGACGGCGACTATCATGATCGGTAAGATGCCTTGGATCTCTGCCAACGCGGCCAAAATCGTAGTGACCGGTTTGTTTACCATAGTCGCTGTATTGGTTTTTCAATTGAATGGGTTGTTTCACTGGCCTACGGCCATATTTTTAGCCGTTGGGCAATCGATCGGCGCCTGGTTAGGAGTAAAGTACCTAAACCACAATACGCAGGCTCATCGAGTCAGTTATTACATACTGCTAGTGATAACAGGATTGACCATCATCAAACAATTTTTATTTTCGTAGGATAGTGTTTTCCAGAGTTTGGGAGGTTAAATTTGTGAACCTATGTACAGAGCTCTATGGATAACCTTTTTATTGATTCCGTTGTTTTTTTCAAATTGTGCGACTTATAAACCATTCAGCTCTGATCAGCACATTAAATCAATCCTAAGTCAAGATACATTTGTTCGAGGCATCATAGATAGTTTTGAAGCATACGAAGCTCAGATCATCTATACTCAGATCCACAGAGATCAAAACAATATACCTCATTTTAAATCTTTTTATTGGAATCACCAACCCGGATATTATTTTTATCCTGCGAGTATGGTCAAAATGCCAGCTGCACTCGCGGCTGCTGAAAAAGTAAATGTCTTGAGTAAGGAACATCCAGGTTTGACTTTATTCAGCCCACTCAGGATCGATAGTGTGCGTCCCCCTCAGACACCTGTCATCGACGATCTTACTGCACAAAATACACAAGCAAGCGTCGCCCAATACATCAAAAAAATATTTGTAGTCAGTGACAATGATGCCTATAATAGGTTGTATGAATTTGTAGGTCAAAACGCGCTCAATACCCGACTACATGAACTTGGGTACAAACAAACTCATATTATCACGCGACTTGATGCTCCTCTATTCAATTTTGAATCTAATAAATACACTAACCCGATTACTTTTGCAGAGGAAGACTTATTACTGTATAGGCAGTCTGAACAATATAATAATGCCGACCCACGAGTAGCCGGATTAAAGTCGTTGCAAAAAGGCAAGGGCTTTATTTCGGCAGATAGCTTAGTCATGGGGCCATTTGACTTTAGCACAAAAAATTATTTTTCGTTAAAGGATATGTCTGACATGATCAGGTCTATCCTGTTTCCAGCTTCCATCGACGCATCACTTCGATGGAAGCTCACAAAAGAACAACTGAGCTACATCCGATCTTGTATGATGACTCTACCGAAGGAAAGCAAGTATCCATTATATGATAGTAGCCATTACGATGGTTATTGTAAATTTTTTATGTATGGGGATCAAAAAACAGACATGCCAGATCATATTCGCATCTTCAATAAAGTAGGTTGGGCTTATGGGTACCTGACAGATGCAGCCTATATTGTTGATTTTAAGAATAAAACTGAATTTATCCTCACAGCTACTATCAATACGAATACGGATGGAATCTATAATGATGGCGTCTATGCGTATCAGACGATAGGGCTACCCTTTCTAAGTCGCATTGGCAGGTTAATCTACGAATTTGAACTTAAAAGAAAAAAGGCTTTTCTCCCAGATTTATCAGAATTTAAACTAAAACCACAATCATGAAAATACGGACCCCTGCCCCAGATCTATTTAGTCATGCTGACAAGGCGAAGTTAAAAACAGGATTTTATGAAGCCCTTGCACAACTCAATCCAGATCAACGAAAAGCGGTAGAAACGATCGAAGGCCCTGTCATGGTCTTAGCAGGACCTGGCACCGGCAAAACACAAGTGTTGGCCGCCCGCATTGGTTACATCCTGGATCATACAGACACTGCTATACATCAGATCCTATGCCTCACGTATACAGAAGCCGGTGTCATGGCCATGCGGGACCGACTGATCAAGTTCATCGGACCAGCGGCACATAGTGCTCACATCTATACCTATCACTCATTTTGCAATAAAGTGATTCAGGAAAATCCGGAATATTTTTTTGATTTTAAAAAATATAAGACGGCATCAAGACTACAGATATATGAAATAGTAGAAACTGTGCTCAATGAGCTTCCGGATGACCACATCCTCAAGAGGGTGATAGGCGATAAAGTGTATGATATACGCCGCTTAGCTACTCAATATGAAAATATAAAAAAAGAAGAACGGAATATTGATCTACTGGTCACACAGATCAGAGCATTTATGGACAAAATGGCTACTGATCCGGAATACATATACAAAGTGGGGAAAAACAAAGGAGAATATAAAAATAATTATGCTGAAGATCTAGCAAAATTTAGCCGCGCAATAGATGCCCTTAAGACTTTTTATAGTTACAATGATAAAATGCATGCCCGACAGCTCATTGATTTTCAGGATATGCTGTTACAGGTTAAAAACGCCTTTCATCAATACCCTGATTTGCTATCCAAATATCAAGAAAATTATCTCTATTTTCTGGTCGATGAATTTCAGGATACAAATGGGATACAAAACAACATTTTGTTATCATTGGTCAATTACTGGGAGCAACCAAACCTTTTTGTCGTTGGAGATGATGATCAGGCCATTTTCAGATTTCAAGGTGCAGATGAACAAAATTTGTTATCCATCATTCATAAATATCCAAGTCTCGAGCTGATCTGCATCACTGAAAACTATCGATCCACTCAACATATTTTAAATGCTGCCAATACCATCATTGAGAAAATAGTACATGGACGGGTTCAAAGTTTTGAACTCGAAATACCTCCGGCGATTTTTGAAAAAATAAATAAAACACTGGTTGCTGCCAAATCTTATATACACAATGTGCCACCAAGTTTAAAGGCTTATCAAAATGCTCAACAGGAGACATTGGCGGTATACGAATTTATTCGATCTAAATGGTTAGAAGATTCTACATCGCTTAGTGAAATTGCTATACTATGCCGTCGCAATAAAACCATAGCGGATCTCGCTTATCTACTTGAATTAGATGGTATCCCGATCAATCTAAAGTATGGCAAAAATATTCTGGAAGAACCCCTCATCCAGCACTTTGTGCTTTTACTTCAATATTTGGATGCAGAATATCACCAATCTCAATTGGGTGAAGAATATTTAATACAATTAATGTACTTACCGTATTGGGGGTTACCTACTCAAGATGTTGCTAAGATTGCTTTTTTGGAGCGAAAAGTAAGAGGTGCAAAAAACTTTGCAACCAAAATACTTGATCCTGAGGCATGGCCTGATGTATTATTTGAAAACAAACCTAAGCTAGAAGAATTTATCTTGAACACTCGCCGATGGATGGCTTGTATACCACCAGTACAAATCTTGACTACCTTATGCGAGGACATATCTAGGGTTTCAGGACTGCTCAACTGGGCTCTTGATTCAAAAGAAAGGACCTGGCATTTAAGAGTATTGAATACTTTTTTTCAATTTATAAAAAACGAATTACACACCATACCTCATCTCAATCTGACCACTCTCTTGGCTAGAATTCAAAAAATGAATGATTTTGATATCGCGATATCGGTAGAAGCGGGCTACACTGTAGCCAATGGAGTCAATCTGATCACTGCACATGGAGCCAAAGGATTGGAATACGATATCGTATGGATCATGAATGCTGTCGAAACCGAATGGGAAAAATATTTTGGTTCAGGTGATACTCCATATAAATTGCCTAAGACGCTCAAACAAATTGAACCAAATAAAGATTCTAGGCTTGTCGACGAGCGCCGATTATTTTATGTAGCGATGACCAGAGCAAGGCAAAATCTTATTATATCCTGGCCGATAGACCGAACCGACAATGGAGGTTTTACGAAAAGTGCGTTTGTAACGGAACTTTCAGAATATTTGAACATACCTGAACATATCCCTCAGGCGGTATCAGAAGATTTATTGATCAAAAAAATGCAATTGATTCAAAATCGAAATCTCACGCCACCTGACCTCATTGATCATAACCTTATAGATGAATTTATAGAACATTTTGTCTTGAGCAGTACTGCTCTCAATTTGTATCTCGACTGTCCACGAAAATTTTATTTTGAAGAAATCCTACGTGTACCACGAGGTGAAAACGCTCACTTGGGCCTCGGAATCACCGTGCATCAAGCCTTGCACGATTTTTTTCATCAAGGGCTCAAAGCCAAAGAATATGATGGCCAGATGTTAGTAGAATATTTCAAGACAGCATTGATGAATCATGCATGGTATTTTACGAATACCGAGTACGAAGGATTGATTCGACGATTCAGTAATCAATTGCCTTTATTTCTCCGGCAGCATATCAATCAATGGTTTGATGTAGATCATTATAAACTGGAGTATTATCTGGATCGTGTGGATTTTGAAGGTATCCCGATCAATGGTAAAATCGATCAAGTCATCAAAAAAGGAGAGGAGACCATCATTATAGATTTTAAATCTGGTCGCGGTGACAGCACAGGGTCCACAAACAAAGCGAAAAAACCATATAAGGAAAACAATGGTGGCGAATATTGGCGGCAAGGCGCATTCTACAAATTCCTATTGGATCGCGATCCTTCCTATACTTGGAAAGCCAATGGCGCTAGATTTTTTTTCCTGCAATCTGATAAGTTGGCACCTGATGATTTTAGAGCTCCTACATTTACGTATAGTCATGATGATCTGGCATTGGTGACCAGACTGATCAAAGAAACCTTTCAAAACATCAAAGATCATAAATTTGATACAGGCTGCAATCTACCAGAATGTGAATGGTGCTCCTATGTCAAAACAAGGCAGCTGGTCATCAATAGTGAGCACATCCTCTTTTAATATCTATATTATTTGATAGATAAAGTAGTTTTAGTCAACAGTACCAGGGATATGACAGCGGTAGCTTGTGCCATCAAATCAGCGACAGCTCTAGCCCAGTCAATTTTCTTTTTAGGCACATTTCTCACGATGCCATCGGACCCTGTCTCGACATCTACACGCTTTCTTCGGGTCTTGACATCCTTGACGCCGACTCGGACTATAGCTCCTTTTTCGACTTTGGGATAAACTTTGAAGAGCAGATAGTTCTTTGTTTTTAATATCCTTCCATTGGGTCTTAGGATGGTGATGCGGCCCCGGTCGCCTTCATTGGCTACGCCCGCTGCAAATTCGTCGACATAGTATTTAGCATTTTTATCCGGTACAAATGCGACATTGATGCGGCTGTTGGGTCCTATTAATTTATCATCATACAGTTCTTTAGCATCGATAGCTCCTTCCACCCGTACAAAATCCATCACTTTTGGTATGCTCAATAAATCGCCTTTTTTCAAAACCAGATTATCCGTGCCAGTCGGTTTTTTTAATGCTTGCGGCATCTCAAATACGATATACCCAATGTTGTCTTCGCTGCGCAACAGAGTAGCCCCTTCCAAAAACGATTCATCCGTAGGCCCACCAGCTCTACGCAGCAGATCTACAAGGGTTTCATTTTCTTTGATCAAAGCATACGTACCAGGAAATCTGACCGCTCCAGCGATACTCACATTTTGTTGCATTTCAAATTCAGGGACAGTTCGTACATAGACCTGATCATAAGGTTTGAGAATGTATTGGCCTTCTGAATTATTAATCGTCACATCTCTATTGAGTGTAAGATTTGCCACAACGGTCCTGGTAGGTCTATTTTCATCCAATATGACCCTGAACACTTCAATTCGATTAGTAGCAGCCTCCATTTTGAAACCTCCTGCCTGGATGACCAGATCTTTTAATGTAAATCCTGGGCCATACGCAAAAGTCCCGCCTCGCCGGACTGCTCCTTCAATGGTGACAAATGCCTGATCAAAAAAGGTGCGATCATTATAAATTATTAATTCGTCATTGGGCTCTAAAATTAAGTCCTGCGGACCACCCGGATTGGACATGGCTTGCTTGGTATAAAATAAAATATAATCCCGCTCGACATAGTTTTCGAGGTTGACTCGTTTGATGTACCCAAAATCCAATGCATCATCCACCAAGCCACCGCCCATAATGATGAGGTCACTTACTCTCAGGGTTTTCTGAGGGTCATAAGGAGTCCTCACCCCTTGGCGTACCGCTCCGGATAAGCTCACAAAATTGGCATCTATATAGGAAGACAATGAATAAATCAATAAGCGATCTTGTCGTTTCAAAAGAATATTGTCAGCATGAGCAGGGTCAGCTTGTACATTGTTTACATTTACTCGAAGCACAGCATAAGATCCATCATCATTCAAGCGCATTAAAAATGCAAGATCAGTCTTAGCCCCTCTTCTGATATTGCCTTTCTCTATCAAATCCAGGACCTTCATGCCTTCCACAAATTCGTAAGTCCCAGGGGTCTCCACTCGGCCGTCTATACTGACGACTTGCTCGAGTGGCAACGGAATGTTGCGAATAGTTACTATGTCACCACTGAGTAAAGCAAAGTCATCTTTTTTATCAATCAGATCTTTAAGGGGTACATCGATGATTTTTTCACGGTCCTCTATATATCTTTTGATTTGTATGCTTTTTTGGTATGCATCTTCTCTTAGGCCCGCCGCATATTCTATCAGTTTGATTAAATTTTCGCCTTTCGTCAATTCGTACCGCATGGGCCGCCTGACTGATCCGGTGATACTGACGACACGTTCTGCCAGCGGTATGTGGATAATGTCATTTTGTTCCAGATAAAAGTCCTGAGCAATGGCAGGGTTGTCAATAAACGCATATACATCGATCGTTCTCGAAGTCTTACCTCTGATCAATTTAATGTTTCGTACACTGCCTATTTTATTTGGTCCGCCGGCTGCTACTAACGCATTGATGGCCGTATTGGTAGCAGGTAGATTAAATGTACCGATCTGCTCAGCCTCACCATAGATATTAATGCCGATCTCCCGGGAGTAGTCTATCGTCATCTCAAATTCATTGGGTAAAAATGAAAAGTACGAGACCAGGTTTTGTTTGACGACCTGCCTGGCTTGAGAAAAAGTAAGCCCTTTGATATAGATCCGAGGAAAACTACTCATCTGGATAAAACCTTCCGGATTGATCTCAATATTCTTAAAATCCACCTTTGAGCGACCAAAAATGTGAATGTTTACGATATCTCCTACGCCCAAGACATAGGTATCCGGTGGTTTAATATTTTCAGATTTATTATAAGCTTGAAGGCTTTTATTTTTAAATAATTCCTGACCATATATCAAGCCGGAAATATCTAGTGGTTGGGCTCTTACACTCTGGGTATTGGTAGTTCTGGAAGTCTTGATCGGCGGAAGATAGGGTATCGTATCTCTTCTCTTTTTCCCTCCCGCTGTATTAGGATCATCATCCGTTGGTTCGTCTACCACTTCATCCTCGACTTCTGATACCGGGTCAGCGACTTTTTTCTTTAAAGGCCTGGTTGCTGCAGGTCTTACCGAAGTATCTGCAGCACTAAAATCAGTGGAATTATTTGCTTTTTCAGCTTCAAGTTCAGAAATAGCTTGTTCTATCACGGCTTGAAACTGTAGTGCTTGTTCAGCAGTCATGCTTTCCAGATCATCCAGGTAAATGCCCTTTTCGGCAAGTTTGTCTTGTAATTCTTTTTCTGTAATTCCCCGACGGGCTAATTCCGTGGCCGCAGTGGCCCTTCTAGGATTTAATATATTAGGTATCTGAGCGGACAGACCTACAGACCAAAGGGAAAAAGCTAGGGAAAAAATAAATAGGATGTATTTATTCATTCAACGATTTTGATATTGTTCTTTATAATATGTTTGATATGCACCAGAAGTCACTTGCTCCAGCCATTCTTTTTCTTTTAAATACCAGTCTACGGTCCACTCCATACCAATCTCTGGATGGACTTTGGGGCTCCACCCCAATTCGGATTGTAGTTTAGCAGCGTCTATTGCATATCGCATGTCATGCCCTAGCCTGTCTTTGACGAAATTGATCAGTTGTGCCGACTCACCAGGATTTCGTCCTAGTTTATTATCCATGATCTTACACAATAATCGCACCAAATCTAAATTCTTGAGCTCATTATGACCTCCGATAGCATAGGTTTCGCCTTTTCTGCCTTGATGAGCTATGAGGTCAATAGCTTCGACATGATCCTGCACGTAGAGCCAATCTCTGATATTGCTACCATCGCCATATACAGGAATCGGTCTTTTATTTAAAATATTTTGAATGACGACAGGGATCAGTTTCTCTGGAAACTGAAAAGGACCATAATTATTTGAACAATTGGAGATGATGACCGGAATTTGATAAGTATGATGATAAGCGCGGACTAGATGGTCGGAAGCCGCCTTGGAGGACGAATAAGGCGATCGCGGATCATATGGAGTGGATTCAGTAAAATAACCGGTAGCTCCTAAACTTCCAAAAACCTCATCCGTAGAGATGTGATAGAATAATTTATCGGTGGGATCGGTCCATACCTTGCGGGCAGCCATTAATAGGTTGGCTGTGCCCATGACATTGGTCTTGATAAAAGACAATGGGTCCATGATCGATCGATCTACGTGCGATTCAGCTGCAAAATGAATGATCCAATCCGGAGGATATTGATCCGCCGCACGTTGGATAGCAAGTGGATCAGTGATATCGGCATGCACAAAATGGTATCTAGGATGCAGCTCGATATCTTTGAGATTAGCCAGATTGCCTGCATAAGTAAGTGCATCGATATTGACTACTTGATACGAGTAATTCTTTAAAAAATGACGCACCGCATGGGAACCGATAAATCCTGCACCACCGGTGATCCAAATTGTTTTGTTTTCGCTCATGATAGTGCCTCTTTAAAATAGGACAACGTGTAGTTGAAACCTTCGTGACGGCTGATTTTTGGCTCCCATCCTAATATAGCCTTTGCTTTAGTAATGTCAGGCCGACGCGTCTTAGGGTCATCCACAGGCAATGGGAGATACTTGATCTGCGAAGGACCTCCTGTCAACTGGATGACTTCTTCTGCGGTACCTTTAAGGGTTATTTCATCCGGATTGCCAATATTGACCGGCAGATGATATTCGCTCAACAATAATCTGTAGATGCCATCCACTAGGTCATCTACATAACAAAAAGATCTTGTCTGCGATCCATCACCGAATACAGTAAGGTCTTCGCCACGGATCGCTTGTGAAAAAAAGGCTGGTAATGCCCGACCGTCCTGGACTCTCATCCTCGGACCATAAGTATTGAATATCCTTACAATTCTTGTTTCTAGGCCATGGTAATTGTGATAAGCCATCGTAATAGCCTCCTGGAATCGTTTGGCTTCATCATAGACTCCTCTGGGCCCGATAGGATTGACATTGCCCCAATACTCCTCGCGCTGAGGATGCTCTAATGGGTCACCATATACCTCGGATGTAGACGCAATCAATATCCTCGCTTTTTTTTCCTTGGCCAATCCCAATAAATTATGAGTGCCTAATGAGCCGACTTTTAAGGTTTGAATAGGCATTTTAAGGTAATCAATAGGGCTGGCAGGCGAAGCAAAATGAAGAATATAATCTAATGTGCCCGGTACATGGACGAATCGGCTGACATCGTGATGATAAAACTCAAATGTAGCCAGCTTAAAAAGATGTTCAATGTTTTTAAGGCTGCCGGTGATGAGATTGTCCATGCCGATCACAGCATAGCCTTCTTTAATAAAACGATCGCATAAATGCGAGCCAAGGAATCCTGCAGCTCCTGTGATTAATACCCTTTTCCCATTCATTTTCCCCGATTGAAGGCTGCAAAGATATGTCATAACCCTATGACAGTCAAGTTTAATTGATTGGTAACGAAAATCTTAAAGTTTTAGGGTTCAATCCCAGATTTTAATTTGAAAGCCCGTTGTCCCATTTTTTAACTTTATTTTTGACCAGTGCATTTAAAGTTTGTATTAGGTATAATTGGACTGATTTTCATCTTCCCATTACAAGGATTATGTCAAAGCGATAGTATCAGTCCTAAAGCATGGATCAATCTTGGCTTGGGTTACCAATTTTCTTTATTTGATCTGAGTGCTCGATATGGATCGCACGGAGTATTGCAAGGTGCGATACATTTCAAAAAGAAGGCTTGGGAGCTAGGACCTACCATTAATTATATATATGGCTCCATCGTCAAAGAAGATGTTTTAAAAAGTCTACGATCCGTAGAAGGCGACCTGATCGGCGAAGACCACCAAATCGCTATAGTAGATCTGAGGCAACGCGGTCTGAGTCTTGGACTGAATATAGCCTATGCTTTAAGATTAAGAGATGGGCAAACCATAGTGGCAGCCGTGCAACCTTTGTGGATGGCCCATTGGATTAGATTTCAAAATTCCGGTAATACATTCAGACCTATACAAGGTGTTTATCGATATGGCTATGATCGATTCAGCTCAGGCTTGGGGCTGTTACAAAGCCTAGGCTATCGATACCAGAGCAAAAGTAAGTTGATCAATTTTGAAGTCGCCATTCAACTCGCTGAAGCCAATACGAGGCTCAAAAGAAATATTCAATTGGATGCTGGCTATCAGGATCCCGGCAAGCGCTTCGATGGTTATCTAGGGATCGTGGCAAAATGGATCATACCAATTTATCGAAGTCAAAATCCCGATCAAATTTATTATTAAAAAGTCCGGATGATGATGGTATGGATGTATAATGCAGGCATTTGGATAGCCAGGAAACTACTGCCAATGCTGGCTCTTGTAAATCCCATGATCAAAAGATGGTGGCAAGGTCGTAAAAATCAGATCTATCCAACAATCAAAGCTCCTATATGGTTTCATTGTGCATCTCTTGGTGAGTTTGAACAAGGTAGACCTGTGATCGAAGAGATAAAGCGTCAATGGCCCAATCAGGCTGTAGTCCTTACTTTTTTCTCTGCTTCAGGGTATGAGGTGAGAAAAGATTATAGCCAGGTGGATTGGGTGGGCTATCTGCCGATAGATACCCCTTCTGAAGCAG
>JANOWJ010000196.1:0-6813 GCA_031417835.1 Saprospiraceae bacterium
TCCTTACGATAGCTCTCACTAAAGGTCCTATATCTCCGCTCCTTTATACTTAATTCATAGCCTTTTCCCAATTTTGCCATTTGTTGTCGTTTTAGTTAAAAATTTAATCCTAAAACGGTCAACCTATTTCAGGCAGTGACATTACGATTTTACAAATGATACCGCACATCTCAATCTGCCAAATAATACCACCAATTTCGATGATGAGTAGGGCGATTTTCATAATTGCCTTTTATACCTTCCTGCCCCAATGTATTGTAAGCCACCACTTCGGTGGCATTCCAGTCACTATTGTAAATTAACTGGCTTTTGGATAATTAATTCTTCGTGTCTAACCCAAATCATGCATTAGGCATGATTTGCACGGAGTGCCGACGCAGGGAAAAATGCACTTTAAATGCAATGATTCAGGAACATCCGTTGAGTGCATTTTTCCCTGGTCGGGGTTAAACCCTGACAAAATTAATTTTCATTCGAGAAAATTAATTTTCGTCAGCCCAAAGGGGTAATTATTGCATTTCTAATGCATAATTACGGTCTAAGTCTTAAGTACAGCTGCCAGTCTTTTTAGTTTACCAGGAATTTTGTCGAGAGGCATAACAAAATCAACAAAGCCTGAAGCCTGAGCGCTACGGGGCATGAAGTCAACTTCAGCGGACATATCCTGAGCAAAGGTTTTTCCTCCGTTTGCCTTGATGTGTTTGCAGCCCTCAGTACCATCGCCATCATACCCGGAAAGGACGATGCCAATAGCGCGCTCGCCCATTGCTTCAGCTAAAGAAGCAAAAAAAACATCTATCTGCTTGTTTCTATCAGAGCGTGGAGAGATGACTTTGAAGTTATAATTTTCTATGAGCAAATCTGCGTCCGGAGGAATTACGTAAACATGATTCGCAAGAATCGGCATTGCCATGGCAGCCACCATTACCGTCATTTTTGTATGACGAGACAGAATTTTAGATAATTGACTACTGGCGGTGGGGCTCATGTGAGAAATAATGACAAAGGCCATACCTGTATCAGACGGCAGTGCATCCAGCAGAGCCTTATAAGCGTCAAGTGCACCGGCTGATCCACCAATGCCAACCATCAATCTAGGTTGTAAAGCTCCAATATCTACGGCGGTTCCATCCCCCTTGTTTTTCATTATTCACCTTTAGCTTGTTTGGCTAATTTTTGGCTCTCAGTAACATTTTTACCTATCTTTTTTTCCTCATTGGCTATCCGTGTAGATTTATTATCCATTGGCTCCAATTTAATTCCATCATCACTCAAAATCAATTTATGCACATCACTGTCGTGGCCCGTACCTCTGGACTTAACAATGAAAATTCCACGAATACGCTTTTTGCTTACATCTTCTTCTAATTCTCTCACGACTATCCAGGTGTCGATTAACGAAGATACTCCGATTTCTCCGCTGGTATCATTTTGAGCGGCTGAAGAAACAAGGCTTGTAAAAAAGCTTGTAATACCGTTTGATTTTAAAAGATCAATCATGCGGGTAATCATTGATCGGATTTCACGTTGAGCTCCCTCGCCAATCAGACTTGTCAATGGATCTATAACGACGGCTTTTGGTTTGAACTCTGCAATGAGCTTATATAAATCGAGTAAATGCATCTCTAAACCAAAAAAGGAAGGCCTCGTAGACACAACCTTTAAAAGTCCTTTTTTTATCAATGGTTCAAAATGGATACCGATAGAACTCATGTTTTGAGTAAGTTGCCCCGAGGATTCTTCATAAGACAAGAAAAGACAGCGTTCTCCACGCTTACAACTAGCTACTGCGAATGCAGCAGCTAGGCTTGTTTTTCCGGTGCCTGCGGTACCTGAAGCAAGTACTGTACTGCCTCTGGTATAACCTGGTTTACCCCCCCTGAACAATTTGTCTAAAGAAGGAATTCCAGTTGAAACTTTTTCAGCTATACCAGGTTGATCAAGACCCGCCGAAGTGATGGGAATTACTGAAAGTCCATATTTATCAATTACGAAAGGATATTCATTTGTTCCATGTTTTGAACCCCGGTATTTAATTATACGAACTCTACGGATAGCTATTTGTTCATTAACCCTGTGATCCAGTAAAATGATGCAGTCGGAAATGTACTGCTCCAGACCATGCCGGGTATAAATATCTTGCATCGGCTCGCCGGTAACGATTGAAGTAACTTGTTTTTCTTTAAGCCACCTAAAAAGTCTTTTTATCTCCAACCTAAGTATACCGACATCTGTGATGCCCGCAAAAATAGATTCGATAGAATCCAAAACAACTCGTTTGGCACCAATGGCATCTATAGCCTGTTCCAAACGAACGAATAGCCCTTCAAGGTTAAAGTCAGTCTCCTGAATATCTTTTCGCTCCAAAATCACATGCTCTATCAATACTTTTTTTCGTGAAACAAGCCCTTGCAGGTCCAGGTTGAGAGATGCCACATCTGTATAAAGTTCATCTTCTGTCTCCTCAAAGGACATGAAGACACCTGGCTCCTCGAAATTGGTTGCACCATTGATTAAAAAATCAATGCCTAACAGAGTTTTTCCAGAGCCAGCACCTCCACTGACTAAAGTGGTTCTATTTTTCGGAAGCCCACCTTCCGTAATCTCGTCAAAGCCTTTAATGCCAGTAGGGCATTTTAGTAGTTGCTTTTTAAAAGAAGCACTTTTTTTGGCAGAAGTCTTATGCATATAATGTCGATTTTACTTGTTTATTCATTGTGTATAGGTTGATTAAAGTTTCTTTTGCATCGCACAATATGACTGGTATCGTTTAGTATTTGCAAAGGCAGGGAATTCATTACTCCTCTAGCCCGATACAAGTCCCAATTGAAAATATAAAGTTGAAGATTTCATTAAAAATTAAATTTTATAAATGTCAGCCTGAACAATGGATGCAATATTTGCTGATACCGAAGAATACAGTGACCGGCTCTACTTTTGCAATACTTCTGTTAGCATCATACTCATCGCTCAGAGCGTATCACATAAAGCATAGTGTCAACTGATAGCTTTCTTCCATATAATAGCAATTTTAAATTTGGAAGAGGGAGCTAATGCATATTCATACTCTTTAATTGACCTTGTTTTTTACCAGTTTGGTTTAAGGCTGCCCGAAGTCCTTTCACCAATTGTTCAACATTGCCCACACCCCAATAATGTAGAAAGAAAATTCGTGGTTGCTCATGCACCATGTGATTGTGTAAAGCCACTACTTCAATGCCGTTTTCAATCAATGATTTAACCACGGGCTCAACTTCATTTTCAAGCATGGCAAAGTCACCTGCAACAGCAGCTTTATCAGGTTTACCTTGGAAAGCAGCCCATGTATTAAAACCTAAAAAAGTAGATACAGGGACTCCATGCTCCGTAAGTTTTACATCAGGACGACCAATTGTGTATTTATAAACTCCCTTACTCATGTCAGCTTTGTAACCCAAAATTTCATCCAGCCTTTTTGTGTCCAATGTATTTTCTACACTTTCGCTTGAAGCAGTCCCTTTTGAAGGGTCACCACCTCTTACTTCCTTTACTTTGTCCAAAACAGCTTTTGCTTTTTGTGCCATCACTTCAGCACTTCCAACGCCACCCATGTGCATGAATATAATGTTTGGTCGATTTCTCACAAAGTGGTTGTGAATTGCAGTACTTGTCAGACCTTGCTTTATGATTTCTTGCTGCACAGGTCCTAAATCAGTCTCAGTAACAACAATATCTCCCATAACCATTACACCGTCCTTTGTAGGTGTAAAAGCAATCCATGTACTTAATCCCATAGCAGCTATTATTTTAAACCCATCCACTTTTACATCCAGATCGTTTTGAGGAATAGTTATTTTATACTCCCCATTATTTGATTTTCCTTTAATGCCGATAATCCTCTCAATAGCGGTTGTATCAATTGGCTTAACGATTCTGCTCCCTTTGGTTTGTTTTACTTGTGCAAGTGCTGTTTGGTAAGATGCTGCTATGCAAATAAAAAGAAAAAAATGTTTCATAAACTTAGTTGTTGTCTTCAATGCTTGTTTCATACCTCTTTGTTTTTATCCTGTACTGTAGATATAAAAAACAGCCGGTGCTTCCAATCGGTTACGCAAAAGTCAATGGCTTTCAATAGTTGTCCGTATTTAAAGTTAAGACAACTACATTTGCTTGAATATTCATATTTAAATCTATTGTAATTTCCTACATACGAATTCAATGACAGAAAAATATAGCCTAACCTTTCCTACGAGGGCCCCAGATAACAGTAGCAGTTTTCCACACCAATCGTCATTTCTTCCAAAAGTACATATCAGTCATTTTGACTAATAAAAAGGTTGAATAATGCACCAGTCAAGGCTCCTAATCCATACAATACAAGAAGTCCGATGAGACAATTCTCAATATTTCCTTTTTTTGTTTAATATTGTTTTCAAATGAGTTGTAATTACCGCTCCGCCAAGGTCTCCCCTTAAAGCTTAAAAACTGTTACACAATTTGGGGGAAGAATTACATGATTCACATATTATGAAGCGGAGTGTCGCCCAGTCTTATTGCCAAATCGATGTGAATGGTTCGTTGTTTTTTTGCCAAGCTATACTTTGTCAATTTTGCTTATGCCCTTACTACGGTATTGGATATGGCGTGTCTGGAAGATCAGAAAGGACTATGAGAAACCTGATCCGACTGGGATTCGATCAAAAACACTGCTTATTGAAAATGATAAAAACAAAAAGGTAAATAAATATGCAGTTTGTTTCATATTGGTTTATATCTGGAAATTGTGTAAAATGCCGATGATAGGCTTGCCAATAACGTTCTGCATTGCCGAATTTGGGATATTTGATGCTGGTCCTGCCCCAAGCCGAAGTTAAATTGTAACTCTTCAGCTGGAACAAATGATAGTAAGTGAACCTGCTGTTCATTGTTCCAATGTCCAGCCCCAATTATGCCACGCAATGTTAGCAGTTCGTTGTTTTAAGACACATTCACCACAAACCTTAGTTTATTTTATCATTTTTGAAAAAGAAAGAACGAATGTTTCTAATCTTCCCTTTTTCATCTCTTTCAAATACCAGCTCTTCACCCAAAGTTTTATCATCTTCGCGTATCAGCCTGAACAGATCTTTCTTAATGTATTTATATTCATTCATATCGATTGTTGCTGCGCTGGTAGGTACATACATCATAATGAGTTTTCCTTTTACAGGTACTATAATTACTTCACCACCCCAATCACTTCCATCGTATCTCCCCTCATATTCACTGAAGTCCACTTTTTTGGTGGTAGTGTCCTCAGCAAATTCTTTATTTAGTAAGGTGAATATTTGATCGCTATACTTGTACACATCAACGGCTGCATTTATCAATAAAGTAACACCAATTTTTTTCTTAGGGTCAATCATGACCGAGCTTACGTAACCAGGGCAACCACCATCATGTCCAACAGTTGTTATATCACTTGTGTGGAATTGAATGTAAAAGCCTAATCCCCATGTTATTCTTTTGTCTAGGCTTGTCCATTGTATCCTTTGCATTTCTTTCAATGTGGAAGGTTTCAATATTTCGGCTTTTGAATTAGATAGCAACCTGAGCTGCCAAGCAGCAAATTTTGCTAAATCAATTACATTAGAAGAAAAACCTGCAGCAGGTGTGAGAGCATTCGGATTGAAGAAAGGCAGTAGTTTTCTTTCACCTTGCCTGTTGATCCCACCATAACCTTTTGCCATTTCTCCTATTTTCCAAGAATTCTCGGGCAGGTAAGGATGTGTGTTGCTAAGGTTCATCGGCTTCAAAATATTTTCTTCCACATAATTTTTATATGTGGTTCCTGATTTGGAAGCTACTATTTCACCCAGCAAACTCATGGCTAAGTTGGAATACTGCCAATAGGTAGAGCTGGGATAAAGGGTTTGAAGATTTAACAAAGTCATTTTCAATTCATCGGTTGTGACAAAATTGAAATTGGGACCATTCCAACCCTCGCCCACATCTCTTGTTAAGCCAGAAGAATGTGTCAGCATTGATCGTACCGTAATAGGCACTGATTCTGAAAACAGCTGATTGATTTTATACTCAGGCAGCAAAGCGGTCAATGAATCATCTAATCTCAGTTTACCTTTTTCCCAAAGTTGCATAACCCCCACCGATGTAAATAATTTGGAGATAGAGCAGATTGAACCAATGGTTTCGGGTTTCATTGATATCTTATTCGCCACATCAGCATAGCCATAACCTTTTTTAAAAATAATATCTTGGTCTAGTACAATGGCTACCGACATACCAGGGAGCTTATCAAAATCTCTTTGTGCATTCAACCAATAGTCAATGATTTTAAGTTGGGCATTGTAATCCAACTTTGTGACCTGTGAGAACGCAAGGCTAGTCCAAAGTCCGAAAGCAAGTATTAAGGTTGTTTTTTTCATTTTAGAAACTTAATTTTTGATTGAAAACTGATAAAATATTGTAATGGAATAAAACTGATTGAGCACTACACAATGATTGCTAACGGTTTGCAGATTTGGGATGGGCAGGCTTTTCACGACAACTGTTTATGCGGAGCACTGAACTTTCTATAACTGCAAAACTGTCAGCGGAGTATGAAACCCCGCCTTTTGGGTAGGTGATGTTATAGCCAGTGATTCTTGTCCTCCGTGCTTGTAAACCATTGTCGTTGTTGAGTTGTAGTGTCATTGATTGCCGGCACGTATTGCTGGGATGTATTTTTTATTTTTCATCAGTCTTGCTTTTTTTCAAATTGAAGAAAGTGTAGTATAAATTAAAATAAATTCCATTTGGAGCAGTGCGAAGCATTGAGCTATATAACTCTATACG
>JANOWJ010000197.1:0-3633 GCA_031417835.1 Saprospiraceae bacterium
AAGAAAACAAATGGATTATAGACTTTGTTAGCGCGCGTTTGAAAACACCCGGTCTATTTCGTCCCTCATTTCGTCAACTTTATTTCTTGTCCTAACAAGTCTAATTAGAAATGTTATGAGCCCGAAGAGAATGAAATATAAGGGAATTTCAATTCCATCGGTTTCTCCATTTGTCCAGCCGATATAAAAAATGAAACAAAAAAAGGCAAACCATAGAAGTGACAAGTAGAATGGCCACTCAGGCAGTCCAATTTTTCCTTTTATTATTCTCGAGTTCCCAGTGTCAATGATGTCCCCAGTAAACCATGGATACGCTACTTGAAAACTGTGTCTTAGTTTTCTATTTAGGTCTTTAGAGAAGTATATTTTAAGTCTGCTATTTTGAATGAAATGAACATAGCTTGTGGTAAAGTCCTCATTCTCTTCCGGAAATCTATATAAAGGATCAAGTCTGCTTTTGGAATACCTTGACGCTAATTTCAATTTAATTTCGTCTATCGTCTCAGTTGTCTTTATGTCAACAACTGAATTGTCCCCAAGAAGTAATTTATTCAATGTCATTTTTCAAATGCGCGCTAACGTGAGTATTTGCGTTCGAGCGGGGCTTCCGAAGCCACGTGCTGTCCCCGACAGCGAACGCACTAAAGATACGAAAACGTTGGATTACGCGTCAACCCCGCTTGACGCAAATACATTGTTATAGCGCGTTTTTTCGTGCTCACACTTTTTTGTAGTCACTCAAAGGTAATGCCCAAGGAACTCCTAAATCATCTTCCCAGTCGTCATACAGTCCGATTCCAATGTCCGGTTTAATTTTAATTTTCTCAATCTGGTCGTCAATTGTCGCAAGTCTTTGTTTTTCATTTTCTTCCTCGACAACAAAATAAAGTCGATAGGTCGGTCCAACGCCAACCATGCCCGCCTCAACTTGTAAATGTTGTCGACCGTCATTGTCCTTTGTTATTTCAGATTTTAAGTCAGTCGTTTTTTTGTCGAGAAGTCCAAAACCCGTCCAATCAATTTTGAAAGGAATTCCACTGTTGTCCTTAATTGAAACTTTGTATTCTCTGTCGTTTGCTACTTCAATTGTAAGAGTCCGGCCGATGTCGTCAACCCAATTTCCAGTCCAAGTTGTCGGTATTGATTTCATGTCCCTGTTTAATGATGTCTCAAAATTGTCCGGAATAAATGCGCTATAACGTTTATGTATGAAACGTGGCTGGGTTTACGAAGCGGTGTCTTGTCCCACGTGACCGAACGAAATTAAGAAAACCAAACTACAAAGTTGCACTGCGCCCCAGCCATGTTTTATACATTTTGTTGCCGGCTGGCCCTTCTTACTTAATCTCAATTGGTCCTGGTTTCAAGTCAGTCTTTAGAACGTCTTTTATTTTTTGAACGAAGTCCTTCAATGTCATGTAACTGTTGTCCGGAGCATTTAGCACAATGACTGCAATTGTGTATTTGGTAAAATTTTGTTGATACTGTAAGTTTTTGTCGAAGGTCAACAAGGCGTCAAACTTGTTCTCGGTTAGCAGTCCCAATAATTTACCATTTGAAATTCCAGTCCAGCCTTTGTCTGCCGCTGTGTAAATTTCATGTTCTTTAAGGTCTTGCTTTAATCTTTTGGGAAGATTTTCATCAAGCAGCAGTCTCATAGATTTGCTCGATGTTTTTTGAAGTCAGAATTTTGCTCGCAATTTCAATAACTGCAATAGCTTGCTCCTTTTTTACTGTCGGGAAGTCGTCTAGAAACTCGTCAAGCGATATCCCTTTCTCCAAATGGTCAAAAAGGGTCTGAATGGGAACTCTTGTCCCCATAAAAACAGGATTTCCTGATAGTATTCCTTTGTCAATATTTATGTAGTCTTTTACTCGGTACATAGTCCAAATGTACAAATTTTTCTTGGTAAACTTCTCTGTCCGAAGGGCTTGCCGGCAACGTTTATGTTTGCGCAGTGGTGGGCTTTCGAAGCCGCGTCCTGTCCCCGACACAAAAAGTTGAACGAAGATAGCACTTATAACTTACACGTCACCCCACCATTGCGCAAACATTTTGTTGTGTGCCGTTTTCATTTCAGTCGTTCTCTAATTTTCTCTGCATAAAAGATTGTACTAACCCCCTATAAGACTGTACAAGAATCTGAAAACAGATTTATAACAGTTAAATTAGGGAACTATGACAAGATTAAAAAGATCATTCACACCAGAAGAGCGATTAAGCCTTCTACAAGAAGCAGAGCGGGAGGGTTACATGGAAACCTGTCGCAAGTACAATTTATCACCAGCGCTATTATCGAAGTGGAAGCAGCGGTATTTGGCTAAAGGGTCAGAAGGTCTCAAGCCAGCTTATAAGCGCGTGGATCCAGAGGTTCGCGCTTTGGAAGAAGAGAATGAACGGCTGAAACGCATCATCGCCAGACAAGCTCTTGAGATAGAAGTAAAGTCAGAGCTTCTAAAAAAAACTCCTATCCAACCCAGGAAAAAGTGATGTTGACCAAACGATTCTCTGAGCGTGCGCCTGTACAGGTGCTTTCCAGTTGGTTGCAATTACCACGGAGTACATTTTATTATAAGGCTCATCTAGGTCAACGCGGTATGAAGCCCAGCACACATACGCTGTACAATGGATCATTGGTAAGCAATGAAGAAGTGGTTGAAAAGATAAAGGTACTGATCAGTGGCCCTTACAACGCTTACGGGTATCAGTCTATCAATGATGATTTACGAGCATTAGGGTATCGGATCAATCACAAGAAGACTTATCGGCTTATGGACTTTCATAAGCTTCTCCTGGGAAAAGTGATCCGTACAAGTGGTAAACGCACTTGGGTTCAGTACCGGAAAATACTAGCCAACCAACCATTAGAATATCTTTGTCTTGATATTAAGTACGTATGGGTGCAAGGTGAAGGCCGATGGTATTACTTGCTATCAATCATGGATGTATTCAGTCGCAAGATTTTACATTGGATTTTTCAGAAGAGTGTTCGTCAAGTAGATGTGATCAATATGTTCCGGTGGCTACATACGGTTTACAACCTCAAGGGAGTAATCATCAGAAATGACAATGGCTCACAATTTCTAGCCAATCAGGTGCGAAGCTTTTTGGTTCAGCTTGAAGCCAAACAGGAATTTACTCACGTAGCCACACCAGAAGAAAATTCGTATATCGAAGCATTCCACAGTATTCTTCAACGTGAACTCATCGACCGTTTTGAGTTTAGCAGCTTTTACGAAGCAAAGCAGCACATCGAAAATTACATGCAATGGTACAACTATGAACGCAAACACAGAAAGCTTGGACGGATAACTCCACAGCAGAAATGGGCAACAGGTCTTTCCGGTTCAACTGATAAGCAGCGCGGCCAGGTGGCTGGAGCAGCCGAGTCAAGGCCGAATGATTCCTTTAAAAATCAAACACAAAATCATTCGCTTTGTACCAGCCTTGACTCGGCTGATTCAGACACCTATTTTTGCTTAGAAGTTGAACAGGAAAACCGGCAAGTACTACACATTTCAAACAACGATTCTGTCCAACTTATAGGGGGTTAGTACACTCCACGCACTCCACCGAAATTTATTTTGCTTTTCATCAAAGGAAACTACTGCGAAAGCGTCATGAACTATATT
>JANOWJ010000198.1:0-1651 GCA_031417835.1 Saprospiraceae bacterium
CAAACGATTTACCAATAAATCAATTCTTACAGCAAAAAATAGCATTGGATACTTATCGAGAAAAATAAGTTTGTCTGATTATACATTTTCAGGAACACAGGTTTCGAGCTACTCAGAAATAAACCTATTAAAACCCGGCATGAAAAGTGAATGGGTCGGTGGAGCTAATATTTGGACAGATAACTTTGTTCAGGACAATCTATCAAGTTTCCCACTTGACTACAAACTCAATACAGTTGGAGCATTTATTCAAAATAATTATAAGCCATCACAGAAATTAGTTATCGAATCCGGATTGCGCTTAGATTATAATAACCAGAAGGATGCTTTTATCCTTCCACGAGTTTCTTTTCTGTATAAGTTCACAGACAAACTCACTTCACGAATAGGTGGAGGTCTTGGATATAAAGCCCCCACACTTTTTTCGGAGGAGGCAGAGACAAAAAGTTTCAGAAATATTCAACCGCTTGATTTAAGTGTTGTAAAAGCGGAAAAATCAATTGGCGGAAATTTTGACATCAACTACAAGGCTTTTATTTCGGACAACGTGGACATAACCATTAATCAATTATTTTTTTATACAGTACTAAACAATCCATTAATTCTTGGGACTGTTCCCTTATCAAATGGTAACTATGAATTCCAAAATGCAAATGGTAATCTAACTTCTAAAGGCTTCGAGACTAACATTAAGATTAGCTACGATGACTTATCGCTATATCTTGGCTACACGTACATAGATGCTGAACGGGAATTTGACAACACGAGAACTTTTAATCCGCTAACAGCCAAGAACCGCATCAATATGAATATTTTGTATGAGTTACATGAAAAACTCCGACTTGCATATGAACTCTTTTACGTTGGCGAACAAAATTTATCTTCAGGCGAGTTAACAAGAGACTATTGGGTAATGGGTATTTCAGCCGAAAGGACATTTGAACATTTCAGTCTATTTTTAAATGCTGAAAATTTCTTAGACTCTCGACAAACAAGGTTTGACCCAATTTACACAGGGACAATTCAAAACCCACAGTTTAAGGAAATCTACTCACCAATTGATGGATTTATTTTTAATGGAGGCTTTCGACTTAGATTTTAGAATTGAGTGAGCGCTCACGCAGCACACATGCCATAGCCGCAGAAGCCCACACACAGCCAAAGCTATGGCAAGAGTGCTGCTCATATCATTTCTCCGAGGTGGTTAAATTCGTGTATGCCGACAAGTGTTGCCACAGTTGCCCCCGCGCACGGTTTGACGAACGACAAAAAGAAATTAAATCAAAAGACAAAACAAATTGGACACGTTTGACAATATTTTTTCACCCGACAAGAGAAAGGGGCACAGGCGGTAACAAAGTGTATAAAACATAGCGCTGGTTCGGTGTTGCATTGTAGTTTTAGTTTTTTAATTTCGTCCGGTGTCGTGGGACAAAACGGAGCAGGTCGCTAAAGCCATTCCTTCGTCATTTGGCTTTAGCTCCTATGCCGCGCTACGTTTCATACACGCACGTTGCCGGCAATGCGCTTGGACAAACCTGAGAATAGAAATTAGATTATCGACTTGACTATGAAAATGTATAAAGCGACAATTATAATTCTAGTATTAATATTGGGACCTGTTGCCTGTGAAAACTGTCCAGAGACTCCG
>JANOWJ010000199.1:0-24402 GCA_031417835.1 Saprospiraceae bacterium
GTCAGTATAATCAGAAAGGGAGGATACGCAAACCTAAACGAGTTCCATTATGAATATTCAAGTTGTACACAGTATTTCCAGAGTACCGGAGTAAGATTAAATGTAAATAGTAGAAGAAAAATAAAATAAAACTACAACCAATTTCCTTTATTCGTTAGTTGCAGTTGTATTTCTGTAAGTTAAAAAATACGTTTTATTATCTAATTGTTTTTTTCATTTAGAATGGGAATAAATTTGAGTTATTATTATTTAATAATTAATTTATTTAACCCTTAACAAACAAATTCAAAATGAAATTTTTTTTATTTAAATCAATTTTCTTTTTCTTTCTTTTGTCCATAGAATTAGAAGCTCAAACCAATTTTACCAAATTAGTTAAACGATATAATAAGCTTGATGAAAAATCAATTGTTTTTAAAAATATATCTAAAAAGAATCAGTTGAAATTAAGCAATGATGAAGCCAAACTAAGAGCTGACATTAAGAAACTTATGAATGCAGATAATTCTGGCACAGGCACAGTTGATTGCATTAATCAATGTCAAACGGAATATGATATATGTTGCAATAATAATTCAGGTTTTTTGTGCGGTTTACAATCTATCAAGTGCTTGTTAAATTGTGCTGGATCTTCAGAAGTGAAAGCGTTAGCAATTAAAAATAGCCATGAACAACTACTGAAATAAAAGTAATAAGTATTCAAGTTATTGGACTATAAATACAATTAGGATTTCGTAATTATTTTTTTCAATTTTGAATAAATAAAATAAATATTATGTCAGCACATAAATAGTCAGGAATAATCACATTGGTAATATGAGAGTTAAAAAATAAATTTATAGGCTTTTCCGAAGATATCTATTGGAGAACTCTCGACCTTGGGTCCCGATGATTATTCCAGAGAGAAGGCGTGCAGAAAAACTGAGTTAATATTATAAGCGCAAACCCAGGTAACACTTCATTTATAACCTTTAATTGTCAATGTAAATATTACTTATTTGATCACAAACCCGGGCGGAATCATAACATCCTTTTTCACAACCACGATTCCACCTGAAATGACATACAAATCTGTTTCATTATTTTCGAGATGAGGGCCACCTATTATGGTCACATGATTTCCAATTTTGCAGTTTTTGTCAAGAATGACATTTTTAATATAACAACCTTCGCCTACACCCATCAACATGTCGCCATGCCTTCGAGCTATTTCTTCAAGCGTTTGATAAGCGTCATTTCCCATCATATACGTGTTGATTACCGTACTTCCTTTTCCAATTCTGGATCGAATCCCTATCACGGAACGTTCGATTTTAGAAGCATGGATGATACAACCATCAGCAATCACGGAGTCATTAATCAAGGTGCCCGATATTTTAGAAGTAGGAAGCATCCTGGCCCGAGTGAAAATACGATGTTTAGCATCAAACAGATTAAAGCTCGGAATTGCATCTGTAAATGCCAGGTTGGCCTCAAAGAAGGAGCGAATATTTCCAATGTCAGTCCAATATCCTTCAAACTGATAACTGAGTACCTTGTGTTTTCCAATAGATTGGGGAATGATTTCCTTTCCAAAATCATTGGTAAGCGGATCGTTCATTAGCTCGATCAATAAATCTCTGTCAAAGACATATATACCCATCGAAGCGAGGTACAATCGACCTTCGGATTTCATATAATCACTCACATCAGACTTCCATTCAAGGATTTTATACGCGTTTGGTTTTTCAACAAAACTGGTGATCATACCTTCCTGATCCGTCTTCATGATACCGAATTCGGTTCCTTCCTCTGCTTTAACCGGCAAGGTGGCGATGGTAATCCTCGCTCCGCTTGCAACATGTCGTTCGATCAAAAGGTTGAAATCCATTTGATACAACTGGTCTCCGGAGAGGATTAAGGCATATTTAAAATCATGGCTAAGAAAATGATGCATGCTTTGACGCACAGCATCCGCAGTACCCTGAAACCAATTCTTATTAGACATGGTCTGTTCGGCTGCAAGTAAATCAACAAAAGCGTTGCTGAATAAACTAAAATTGTAGCTATTCTTGATATGACGGTTAAGCGACGCTGAATTAAATTGGGTGAGTACAAACATCCTGGTAATGTTCGAATTAATACAATTGGATAAAGGAATGTCTACTAACCGATATTTGCCGGCTATAGGCACCGCTGGCTTAGATCGCTTAGCCGTTAATGGATAAAGACGCGATCCCTGTCCGCCTCCAAGAATAATCGCTAAAACATCATCTTTTATCATGGTTCAAAATTTTTTTATATAAGTCTTCCGTTTGCCTGGCGATCGCCCTCCAGTCAAAATATTTTTCTACTCTTTCCCTACCATTGGCTCCCATGGTTTCTCTTAATTTTTCATTACTCATTAATGTATTGATGGCAGCAGCCAGATCCCTGGAGAACTTATCGGGATCAGAAGCTTCAAAAGGGGCTGTCTTTTCCTGTTCAAGCGGAACCAGAATCCCTGTATCATTGGTTACTACCTCTTTGATGCCACCGACATTACTCGCTACTACCGCTGTTTTGCAAGCCATAGCTTCAATGTTGATAATACCAAAAGGTTCATAAATGGAAGGACAACAGAACACTGCAGCATGAGAATACAATTGGATCACTTCCTTCTTGCTTACCATCTCAGCTATCCAAATCACATTACTCCTTAATTTCTGAACCTCTTCCACACTAACTTTCATTTCGCGGCCGATATCTTCTGTGTCAGGGGCACCGGCACATAAAACAATCTGGGTATCACTGTCGATATATTTGATGGCGTTAACAAGATGGATAATACCCTTTTGCCTGGTAATGCGTCCTACAAAAAGTACATATGGTCTGGATTGATCAATACCGTATGTATCTAGAGCGGAAGTATCCGTGGTGACTTGGTATTCATTCAGGTCAATGCCATTATAAATTACGCTTATCTTCTTTTCATCTACATCAAAGTAACTGAGCACATCTTGTTTCGTTTCTTGAGAAACGGCGATGACCGCATCTGCCATTTCAATGGCCGTCTTTTCGATCCATGATGAGGCATCATATCCCCTACCTAATTGTTCCCTCTTCCATGGTCGGAGTGGTTCCAGGGAATGCGTGGTCACTATCAGGGGTGTGCCATAGCAGAGCTTGGACAAGATACCTGCAAACTGAGCATACCAGGTATGACAGTGTACGATATCCGCATTAATCACACCGCCATTCATTTGAATACAGGTATTGAGGGTTTTAAAGATGGGAGCTAATTCAGCTTTAGTATTGATAGTCGGCAGATCCGAATTGAACCCAAGAACGCGCAGGTTTTCATCTTTATTATCCTGGTCACCAAAGCACCGTACTTCTACTTCCATGAACCGGGACAATTCTCTCGCCAGGTATTCAACATGAACACCGGCTCCCCCATAAACATTAGGTGGGTATTCGCGAGTGCAGAAAAGTACTTTCATGATTTAAATTCTAAATTGTTAGCATTCTATTACTAATATATCACTATGCACCTGAAAGAAGTGATCAGCGAGCAATCCCGCTATTAACTCTTTCTGAATCATTGCAGCTGATAATGTATTGATTGCAGATTTCTTTTGTGCAAACAAAAAAAATCTCAGACTTTGGATAGGCTCACCAACGGCTGGCGGTATACTTTTGTGTTGACCGACCAGTTGATGCCGTGCTCTAAGGTATAAGGTAACGATTGGGATATGATTTTCACCTAGCATATCCGATGTGTAGTTCCTTTTAATTAAGTAGAAGTCGTTCATATAAGTATTGAAAACTTGAATAAATTTACTGATTTCAAAGTAATGGATAGGGTTTTAGTTAAAAGATTTCTTTTGGAGCAAATTAATCTACCAGCCTATTATGCTTATTGGGGGATCAAGAAAAGCGTAAAGTTAGGAATGCATGCTATCCGTCTTTAATGAGGTCGCCATCAAATGTGATAGCTACTAATGTCAAAGTAGGGTGTAAGCAATGAGGACATTGATTTTAAACCCATATTTCCAAATACACCCTGTTCCATCGGTTAGGATGAGTTATCGTAGATATTGGATAGATGTATCTTTTTCAATGTTTGTTTATTAGCCGGTCATTTAACAAAGTCCAATTTAATATTAAATATTTCCTGGCCTCCAGGATATTTGGAAAATGTATCCCGATGACCCATAAATTTTATATCCAGGATTTCACCAGATCCTACGTTGGGTAAGGTATAATTGCCGTCGGCATCAGAAGTGGCTATTCTCTTTGGATTGCTAAACCGGATCATAATCATAACGTTTTTCAAAGGATTGCCGCTATTATCCGTAACATTTCCATGGATATCAGTTAATTCTAATTTATCCATCGTAGCATTTAATATATTACTCTTACCCACCTTTAATAATCTATTGGTCATCGATTCATTTTCAGTGTTAAAAAAGATTTCATCGCCTTCCATTATGCCAGGCATGGTATATTTTCCATTGATATCGGAGTATACACTTGGAATATATTTATTGGTTAAGTTGGTCACTTGCACCTTGGATAGTGGCTTTCCAGATAAATCAGATACAGTACCACTAACATCGATTGATTCAAATGAAGCACTACCAATGTCCTCCAGTGGAATTCCGTGATGAGGCAAACCACCAAAGACCAAATGTTCTTGTTGTTCAATATGACCTGCCTTAGGCAAATCATAAAACTCATTATTTTCCGGTTGCGGCTCAGCTACAACTTCAATTAATTTATTATAATACTTCGTATTTTTCTTTTTGCCATTATCATACAATGTGTAAGCTAATAAAGTAAGGCTATGCTTACCCAAGGTCAATGGAGTCAACTTAAACAACCAGGTAGTAGGAGAATGATCATCAATCAGTTGTTCCGGGTCATTGAAGGCTTCAACCCTAATATTTTCGTCTCCCTTTATCTCGACTTTCATATTGTCACTAATATCCAGCAGATCCGGAGAGCTATATTCACTTACTTTATAATCCTGGTCTTTTAAAAAGTATTCTTCTTTTCCTGCAATTTTCACGATGCAGGTCGTAACTATTCCTACCTGCATTTTGAGAGGTACATTATGCACGATCTTGCCCTGTCTCAATTGCTCTTTTCGCTCCTCTTCTTCAAAGGCTTTTATTTTATTTTCAGCTTCTTTGATGTAAATCCCCTGTGGATATTTTTCTTTGTACTTTCGAAACGCAAATAGAGGTTGTCCAATCAGGCTAACCACATTCATGACTTTATTCCATTCTTTCTCATCTGTCAAAACTATTAATTTTTGATTTGCTTGCTCTTCATATTTTCCTGCCGGGTATTTATCCAGATAGGCTTTATAACTTACTTCGTTATTGTGAGCCAACGCTGTCTCCCAATCCCCTTTTTCAGATTGTTTTTTAATAAAGACAAATTGGCCTCCCTCATGCCCTGACATATCCAACGGACTCAACTCTGCCATCTGCTTATTATTATATCGTACCAATTGAGTAACCTCGTCAGCAAGCC
Organism: Saprospiraceae bacterium; assembly: GCA_031417835.1. GTDB lineage: Bacteria > Bacteroidota > Bacteroidia > Chitinophagales > Saprospiraceae > JADJLQ01. The sequence continues at coordinate 5,503 of JANOWJ010000199.1, forward strand.
GGCCAATATTAATTGCATCTATGTCATTATTTTTTAACTGACTGATGATGCCCTCAGCAAAAGGACTGTTTTCACCACTTTCTCCATCACTCACAGGACCTTTACCCGATACGAAAGCCCATCTCGAAGGAGACCGCATCCAATCTTTAAAGGCATTGCCGATCACACCTGGAACATCCCGCGTCAGCAACGATGCAGAAAAGCAACTGTCAGAGATAAGCAATATATGATGCGCCTGGATGGCAGCAATGATGTCTTTCAATTCAGCGTTAGCAATGAAACTGGATATACGATCCTTTTTTGCATCTACGGGTATCCAAAAACCCCGTTCTGTATCTTTTTGCATCCATCCATGACCTGAGTAATAGATCAGTAAGCTATCCCTTTCTCCGATTTTTTTGCGTAAATTTTCTAATTCATCGATGATATTGGCTTTCGTTGCGTCTGCATCATATAGAACACAGATATTTTCCTTCTCAAAATTGTATTCTTGTTCCAGGATCCCGGTTAGATCTTCAATATCTTTTCTGGCATTGGCAAGGTGTTGAAAATTTTGATAAGTGTTGATTCCAATGGCGAAGAGATGGTTTTTCCCAGGCGCAAATTTTTCATCGAGTTGGTTCGTTAAACCTGGTATAACTCTTTTGACGGGTTCGCTGGACATTAGGAATAAATTTATAGATTGACTCTAAAGCTAACAACCTTGAAAAGTACGAACTAATTCAAAATATCGTTTCTAAAGTCTAACAATGTAAGCCTTCATTTTGTAATGTTTTAGCAATATTATAAAGTATTATGGAGCTGGTTGATCTTGGCTATATCTCAACCTGGAGCCCCCCTAAGAAATTAGTCGAAATCACCAATAACTAATCTCTTATATTTTCATTGAAATGAATAATGTACATGGTTAATTTGCTCCTTTCTAAGTATTCTGTGAAGAATATAAATTTTAACATGAAACGTGTAAGAATTAAATCAGATTTACCATATATTTTTACAGTCTATTAAGTCGAGATTTCAAGGGAACACCTAAGAAATAACCTTTTTAAAACAAATCGGAGTAGTTAAGTTCTCCGATTTTTTTTTACCCTCTTTTAATTAATCTGGTGATACTCCATTAAACTAAACTCCGACAGGGTAAACTCCAAAAACACTATTTTTAGCTATATTATTATATCTCATGCTTCTGTAGGATTGACAAAATTATAAGGAGATGTAGGGGTTGAAGTTGGTGGTGTCTTTGATTATCGTTTCAAAATTTAATAACCTCTGTTGTTATGAGCACATATGTATCAAATTTGTTCGTATTGGAACATCAAAGTTCATCTTAAAAGTCACCTAAAAGTCACCAATTTGAAAGGGTAATTTGTATAAATTATTAATATACAATAAGTTACGAAAAAAAAAGTAGCGTGAGAGAGACTTGAACTCTCGACCTCGCGATTATGAATCGCGTGCTCTAACCAGCTGAGCTACCACGCCAATTTGAAAAATTGGCTTGGTGGCTCAGCTGCGAGCTGCCTGTCCCATTTCAGGGATTTCCAAGCCAAAGTTTCAATTTCTATTTCGTTTTCATTGGATTAAGCAGCCACGATCTTCATCGGGAAGCTACCACGCCAAAATACCCCTTTCGGGGCCGCAAATATAGGAATTCCGATGGTCTGAGAAAGTAAAATCTTTCACATTTGTCCAAAATCCAAGCCTTCAAAAATGGAAGCTACTTGGAGATCTAATCCAGGAAATTGGGCTGATTGAATGGTATCGCCTGTGGTAAATGGTTTTGAAGTGACATATTGGCCCTTGTCATCTAAGGTATACACCTGGATAATGCCTTCATATGGATAAACGATCCAATATTCCTTGACTCCGTTGGATTCGTATAAATCATATTTTTTGGTGATCTCGATTTGTGAATTTGACTGGGATAAGATCTCGATGATCAGATCAGGTGCTCCTAGACACCCTCGTCTATCGATCTTTGATTTGTCACAGATGACACATAGGTCGGGCTGGACTACAGTCAGAACCTGTTCATTCAAAACTTGCTTTGAAAGCCTAACATCAAATGGAGCTGAATATAATTTACAAGATTTGCCGTTTAAAAAATTTCCAAAGGCTAAAAATAAATTACCTGAAATTTCTTGATGGAAAGAAGACGGGGCGGGACTCATTTTAAAAATTTTACCATTGATGAGCTCAACCCGCTCTTTAAAATACCAGGTCAGATAATCCGCATAGGTGTAAAGTTTATTCAGATCCAAATCTTCAAATCTGGTCAATGGCTGCAAAACTTCCATCTTACAAAATTAAGCTTTTTTGTCTTTAAATATAAAACAACCAAAAAATCGGGTGTTGCAGATTTCTCTTTTTGATGGTTGGAAACAACTAACCAAAATCGCAAGGTATGGAAACCTGCCAAGATCAGACAGCCCTAACCCCCACCTTATTGCTGGGTTTAAGCAAGTATTTTGTTGACAAGCCTTTAGCATTAAACCAAATTCTTGCTACCCTGAAAGAATATAGATAAGCATCATAGCTAAAGCCGGGGTATCTGACAGCATTAACCCCAGCCTTAAGGCTGGGGTTAATGCAAATTGTGTTCCTTGGCTTTAACCTTGAACCAATTTCTGCGTTCCGGAAGAAATATAGACAAATAGTCCCGAAAAACCTGATAGCCAGCTTGAGCCGTGCGGCTTCCTGATGTTAAGCTTTATACATATTATAAAAATTATTAATATATCTTTGCCACCATGGATTGGCATTCTACGATCAAAGGTTTCACCGCCTATCTTAAAATGGAACGAGGACTTTCCTTAAACTCTGTAGAAGCCTATGAACGGGATACCGAAAAACTGGCCTTTTATATCACCGATCAACATGAAGCTATCGGTCCGGAAAAAGTAGAACTATCGCACTTGGAGGGTTTTGTGAAATACCTCGATGGTGCTGATCAAGATGAACGATCCCAGGCCCGCATCCGGTCTGGCATCAGAGCCTTTTATAAATACCTGGTCGTAGAAGATCTCTGTACAGAAGACCCCACCGAACTCTTGGAGGGTCCTAAATTGGCTAAAAAGTATCCCGATGTATTGAGCCTGGATGAGATCAATGTCCTGCTTGGACTGATAGATCTGAGCACCGATAGTGGGGTCCGGAATCGTGCCATGTTAGAGACTTTGTATGCCTGTGGCTTGCGGGTGAGTGAGTTGATTACATTGAGAATCTCTATGATCTATGAAGATATCGGATTTGTAAAAGTCATAGGTAAAAACAATAAGGAACGTATAGTCCCGATAGGGTCTGAAGCTCTAAAACACATCCATCTATATCGCGAAGGCGTACGGCGGAGAATGAAAACCATAATAAAGGGATCTGAAGACATCCTCTTCCTTAATCTCAGAGGCAAAAAACTGTCGAGGATCATGGTATTTCAATTGATCAAAGATCTGGCAGCGAAAGCCGGCATTCATAAACAAGTCAGTCCACACACCTTCAGACACTCCTTTGCTACGCACCTGGTAGAACGTGGAGCGGACCTCAAAGCCGTACAAGATATGCTGGGCCACGAGTCGATCACGACCACGGAGCTCTATACTCATCTGGATACTGACTATTTACGCGAGACACTACACCGGTATCATCCTAGATTCCATTGAACAATTTCGGAATTTGCACACCTAGCCTTAGACGGAGATTTCGGATTAACCTTACCTTTACGCCCTCGAAAAAGATGAGGGTTTTCAATTATTTAATATTTTGGGGTAGTGTCTCACTTCTAGCCATACAATGTGCCAGTATAGGCCAACCGGATGGCGGGGAACGCGATACGACTCCGCCGGCTATGGACAGCAGTGCCTCCACCCCTAATCTTCAACGCAATTTTCACCCGGACCAAAATAAAACGGTTATCCTTTTAAAATTTGATGAATGGATCAAACTGGAAGAAGCATTTAAACAAGTAGTCATATCCCCTCCGCTCCAGTATACCCCTAAGATAGAACTGAAAGGAAAAGGAGTCCAGGTCAGTCTGGATCCTAGAGAAGTGCTCCTGCCTCAGACTACGTATACGATCAACTTTGGTACTGCCATAAAAGATATAACTGAAAATAATGCCGTAAAAGATCTTCGTTTTGTATTCAGCACCGGTGATATCATCGATACCGCGTGGATAGCAGGCAAAGCTGTGGCTGCGCTCGATGGGGAAACGAAGGAAAACATCCTCGTCATGTTATACAAACAAGATGAGGACTCGATCGTATATAAAAAAAGACCCACCTACTTTTCCCGTACAAACAAAGAAGGCAACTTTATTATTCAAAACATAAAGGACTCCACCTACAAAATAGTGGTGTTAGAGGATGCTAACAGCAACTATTTGTATGATCAAGACAAAGAACTCATTGGATTTCAAGATAGGCGAATCGTGGCGGGTGAAGACAGCAATGCCCTGGTCATCCGGTATTATCCAGCTTTTGTAAGACCAAGAATCACCTCGTATGCGACGGAATCTGCGGGTATTGTAAAAATTCAAGCCAATACTCCATTAGAGGATTTAAAGCTAAGATCATTACAAAACGAGATCACACTCTATCCGATGATCTTTAGAGATACTTTGCTCGTATACTATACACCTACAGGTGCACGAGATTGGTCACTGGAAATCAATTATGAAACAAAAATTTTGGATACAATAGTTGTCAATAAAATCAGACGAACCACTGTGGATACGATCAGACCCTTGGAGCTGGGCCGAGACATTAAGACTTTAGGGGCAAATCAATCCTTTGAGTTGCAATTTAATCAGCCACTACTGGCTGTAGATACTTCGAGGATGATGTTCACAAATGATACGACACACCAGACTATTGCAGTCAACTATTTATTGAATGAGTATAAAAATCAATTATCGATCGTGTGTCCTTGTCTTGAAAAAAATACCTACACCTTGACTATACTGCCGAATGGTATAAAAAGTTTTAATGAAGGCTTATTAGCCGATACCCTGGTGATCAAATTAAGAGGAGGGATCGCCGAACAAAGCGGAAGCCTGACCATAGACATCCTTGGATTGGATAGCAGCAAACACTATATTGTACGATTGATGGAAGATCAGCGGGTCATACAAAACAATACCTGGTCACAGATCACGACGATTCATACCACCTATAATTTTTTACCTCCGTCCAATTATTCTATCCAAATAGTAGAAGATAATAATAATAATGGCCGATGGGATTCCGGAGCTTATCTTCAGCATCGACAACCAGAAAAGATCATGACACAAAAAAACTATAGTGTGCGCGCAAATTGGGAACTCAAAGAACAAATCAACTGGAAACCATGAACAAAGATAGATTAACCCTGCGCAGCGAACATTTGTTTAAAAAATATGGTCAACGCGAGGTCGTAAAAGATGTCAGTGTCAATGTGCGGCAAGGCGAGATCGTTGGCTTACTGGGTCCTAATGGGGCCGGTAAAACCACGACCTTCTACATGGTGGTAGGATTTATAAAACCCAATGATGGAAAAGTGTTTTTAGACCAAGAAGAAATCACCAATACTCCGATGTACCTCAGGGCACGTAAAGGCATCGGGTATCTACCGCAAGAGCCTTCCGTATTCCGTAAGCTCAGTGTAGAAGATAACATCAGTGCAGTATTAGAGATGACTTCGTTGACTCCCGATGCTCAAAAAGAAAAACTCGAATCCTTGTTGTCGGAGTTTGGCTTAAACAAGGTGCGTAAAAACATGGGTGATGCCCTTTCCGGAGGAGAACGGCGACGAACTGAGATAGCGCGAGCTCTGGCTACTAATCCAAAATTTATATTACTCGATGAACCATTTGCAGGTATAGACCCAATAGCCGTAGAAGATATACAAAGCATCGTAGCTGCACTCAAACTCAAAAACATCGGCATCCTCATCACCGATCACAATGTACAAGAGACGCTTTCAATCACAGATCGGGCATATTTAATATTTGAAGGCAGCATCTTGCGCGAAGGTACGGCGGAGCAACTTGCAGCAGATCCATTAGTCCGCAAAGTATATTTAGGCGCTAATTTTGAATTGCGAAAAAAAGTCATCGAAAGCCCGAGCATATGAAAAAATTGGGCTTACTGTATCTCATCCTTTTGATCTGGCCTTCGTGTCAGAATGCTAATCCCCGTACAGTAAAAACATGGATCAGCATGAGTGATACCATGGTCCAGCGTCGAAAAAATGAGTTACAGCCTATCCTGGACAGCCTTTGTCAGCTAAAGTCAGACTCTTTATATAAAATAGCATATGATAGCATCTATCAAAAGCGCCTTGAGGAAATGAATTATTTATTAGACTCCATTGTGCCAAGATGATTCGATCAGTATTATATATCTGCACGATGGCATGTTTCGCATTGGTTTTATGCATGAGTTGTAACTCAAACAACATCCCAAAACCTGTATTGAAATTGACGGAAGATCGGATGTTAATTTTCAAAACGGAACATGACTCTATCTGCAAAAGTCTGGCTACCAAAAAAGCGGAGAAAGCTGTAGATTCATTTTTTCTGAACTTGAGCATGCGCTATCTGCTGGATACGATCATGATACCAGATAAGCCAATCAAACCTTATGTGGATACTTCGATCCAACTCAATAATACTACTCCAGTAAAACCATTGTGGGATAGCTTGAAAGTGCGCCGGTGATCCAGAGTATAGCAGTCCTGTCCAGAAAATAATCATTAATCCTAAAGTATCCATGCAGCCGATATCATTCTATCGCGTCCATTGATATCTTTCATTAAAGTGACCGGATGAAATCCAGCATCGAGGAATACCGATACAGTCTTCTGACTCAAAAATTCATTAATCTCTACGAAAACAAACCCACCAGCATTCAATCGCTGACTACCCAACTGTGCAATGGCTTTATAAAACTTTAATGGATCACCTTCTGCAAATAAAGCTATTTCTGGTTCATACTTTAATGTAGTCGGCGACATTAGATCGCGTTCATTGTTTTGGATGTAAGGCGGATTGCTTATAATAATATCTAGCCGCGCAGGTAAATTGGACCAGGTATCTTTTGAAAGTATGTCGACCTGCTGAAAAGTAATAGTCAGCTCTAACCGCTGTGCATTGTCCTGAGCAGTATGCAGCGCGGTAGTGCTTAAGTCTATGGCTGTGACCTCAGCTTGAGGACACTTTGATTTGATCGCCAGTGCCAGACATCCGCTACCGGTACCTATATCCAACACATCTAACTTGGTGTGGGGCTTATGCTCGCGAATATAATCGATGACCAATGAAGCTAATTCCTCCGATTCGGGTCTAGGGATAAGTACACCTGGCCCAACTTGTAATTTAAGATGCAAAAAGTAAGAAATGCCAGTGATATAGGCGATGGGCTCATCCAACAATAATCTATCCAACGCTTGAAACCATTGCTGTAAGTCTTGCTCTTGCATGGGCAGTGCACCTCCTATGAGTAAGTCTTCTGATAATACTCTGATCATCGCCACAGCCTCTCGCTCCCCAAATCGATCGACCAATAAAGCCAATGATTGTTTTTTTATCTCAGTCCAGTTCATCATACAAAGAGCAGATGCAGGGTATAAGCAAGTAGCAATAAAATCGTCCAAATGATAAATGGACCCTCTGGAATGTAGGAAGTCATGTTGACCTGATGCTTGTACTTTAAGACGACTATTTGCATGACTTTTTCGAATAAAGTGCCAAATACCAAGATCCAGATCACTAGCATAAGCCCACCCCGTGGAGCAAGTAGCAGAATGGCCAGCATCACAAATATGAATTCAACAACACCGATCCACAATAGGCTTTTACGGTCATCCAGGGCTTGCAGTATTATATTGGATTGAATGACCCTGGGGATGTAGATTAGAAGATAGGTACTCATCAATGTAGCAGCGGGTATGAAGGCTATCCCGTACAACCATGCATATAGAGGTGTGCTGCAAAGTATAATCAAGATCAATGGAGAGAGTAGCAATAAATATCGGGGTAGTCCTTGCTTTAATGCAGCAGCTGGGTTTAAATCCGATTTTTGAATTAAAAAAGATTGACCAAAACCGACAAGCACTGCGGGTAGTATTGGAAGTTCCCGACTGCCATACCTAAACCAATTCAACTCCATGTTCAATCCATATCGCTGCAATACATAATATCCGGCTATCACCACAGTAGCCGCACCTATTGTCAAGTATATGGAATAACCAGCCACCTCTTTCCAAAAATCTTTGTGCAATCTGAATGGGAAAGACCATCCTTCCAAAAGTTGCATAAAACTCAAGATCCCTGAAACAATGATAAAATACGTGATAAACTCCGAAAAATCGTCCGTGCAAAACGCTAAAACAAGCCAAAGCACAAAATTCAGGACAGCATAGAGCCATTGTTGCCTCGTTTTGTCATTGGCATAGTTCATATATACATGGCCTTGTCCAATGAGATAAAAAATCATATAGACCAATATGCCTACCCAAGTCATGCTTGATAGTTCGGACCAAATCGAGAAAAAACTGGGCCCGAAGAGGGTGATACTAAAAGCGATCAACAAAAAGCCCACCGAAAACACCAGGTTAGAAAATAGGAATGATTTTTGCACTGCTTTATTTTCATTTGTTCCCTGGCGCAAGGTCACTATGCCCCACGCTGGAAACCATGTAAAAAACACCAGATATTGGAATAAAGAGAAGGACTCAAATAGGGCTATCTCCCCTATCGACCAACGCCGAGCAATACAGATCGTAAAAAAAAATAGGCCTAAAGCTCGCGAGACCAATCCGGCTTGAAAAGCAAGCCTTGAATTGGATAGTATTTTTTCAATTTTTATCAACTAGACCATTTAATAACCGTGGCAACAAAGATCGCAAATAAGCTAGCAAATCGATTAAAACTCCTAAAGTCAAATTCTGATTTAAAATTAATGAAACAAGCCATTAAGGCATTGGCTTGGAGCTATTCACCCTATTCGAAATTTAAAGTTGGCGTAGCCATCTTGAAATCAGATGGAAAAATTTATCAAGGTGCCAATCTTGAAAATGCTGCATACCCGCTATGCCTATGTGCAGAGCGAACAGCAATAGCCCATGCCCACATGGCGGCTCCTTTGCACCATATCCTGGCGCTGGCAGTGGTCTGCAAAAGTGAAACGACTACATTAAACGAGCCGGGATTCCCTTGTGGAGCCTGCAGGCAAGTGATCAGTGAGTTTGAAGATCTTCAGGGCACCCCCATCCGCCTGATCGTGGGTAATGCGGAACTGACTTCGATGCTAGGATTTAATAGTATAAAAGATCTGCTACCCCATTCATTTGATGCAAGTTTCTTGAAATAATCACTTCAATACTTTCATTAAGGTTTCAATGGTCTGGATATCTGTGGGGATATCTACACCGTGAGCAGTATATGTGGTGATACCAACATAGATAGGCAAGCCGTGTTCAAGCCAGCGCAATTGTTCAAGCGACTCGGCGGACTCTAATGGGGACCTGGGTAAATCGATTAATTCACTAAGAATACTTGATTTGAAAGCATATATCCCCAGATGTTGATAATAGGTGGGTGCTTGTTTCGTCTGATCGAATGGTATAGGACTTCTGCTAAAATAAAGGGCTTTGCCCTGCTCGTCAAATACACATTTGACCACATTTGCATTGTCGATAGCGTCAGGGTCGGTAATCTTCCGGACCATCGTGATAATCGTCGCTTGGGGCCTACTTTCAATCATTTCTACCATTTGATCCAGCAATTTTCCGTGGATCAGCGGTTCGTCTCCCTGGATATTAATCAGCCATTGAGCTTCAGGGTAATGGCCGGCTACCTCTATACAGCGGCTAGTACCAGTCTGATGGTGAGCGCCGGTGAGGATTGCCTTTCCTCCAAAGCGATGGACTACCTCCACAATTCGTTGATCATCAGTAGCTACCACCAGATCAGAAATTTTTGTACTTTCACGGCTCCCCTGGTATACATGTTGGATCATAGGCTTGCCCCCAATGAGGGCTAGCGGTTTCCCCGGAAATCTGCTGGAATCATAGCGAGCTGGTATGACAGCTAGAATATTCATATTATAAATTTATGTAATTTGTTAAACATATTATAATAAATTTTAATATTTTTGCGCTTAATAACAAATGAGTTGCATGCTAAAGTCTAGGGTTAAAATTATTTTTACTATTTGGATCAATTTGTTGGTCGCACAGAGCCAGGCGAACGACTCATGGATTAAAGATACCATCTTCGTAGACCTGGACGAGACCTATGGCAAGTACATCAACCATCGGGTTGAGAAAAAACAAACTTTGTTTTCTTTGGCCAATGCTTACGTGATAGATCTATTTGATGTGTACGATTATAACCCCATCCTCAAATCAAGGATCTTATTCGCCGGCGATAACATCCGCATCCCTTTATCTAATGACCATATCATAGTCGACGAACAACAACTCAATCCAGCTAAAAAGAACAGGCCAGTCTATTATTTTGTAAAACCAAAAGATAATCTTTACCGCATCGCCAAAGTGTATTTTAACATGGCTTTTGAAGATCTGATGACCCGCAATAATCTCCACTCCCAATCGGTCAAAGTGGGCCAAAAACTTTTGATTGGTTGGTTTGATCCTGAGAAAAAAAGTGACGGAACACCTGATTATAAACCCAATCTGGCTAAAAACGAACAAACTAAACTGGAGCAAAAGTGGACCGATGCCAATCCTTCCGGTTTCACTATTGAATACAAGGCACTGGATCTCGTGGCTCCAGAATGGAAGAAAAAGTATGGTCAAAAAGAAAATAATTCTGATAAAATCATAGATCTAAAGCCAAATATATCAACCATTCCATGGCATGAGCGCAAAACTGAGCCCAAAGTGGAATCAACAGGAGATGTAGCCGCTGCGCCTAAAGTGAGGTCAGAGTCTAACTCTATCCTTAATAATCCAAATGTGACGAACAAATCCGACTCAAAGACTAAAGTGCTAAAGCGCAGGATGATCACTCAAAATGGTATCGCCCAATGGGCCAAGACTGTCTATCAGACCAACGAACTCTATGTGCTCCACCCATCGGCACCGATCAATTCCGTAGTTGAGCTGACGAATCCGATGACCCATCGTAAAATTTATGCAAAAGTATTGTCCAATATGCCGGCCAAACTGTATCCCGACGATATCAGCGTAGTCGTATCTCCCGGGGTGGCCAATCTCCTGGGTGCCATCGATAGTCGGTTTTACATTAAACTGCGATTTATAGAAGAAACGATTCAGTAATTGTACTAAAACCATCAGGTATGATCATCGGAACCATGCTGATTTGGCCACTGAACCTGGGTGACCGCTGAGAATTAAAATAAAATAATAATACATCTTTATTTCTTTGTGCGTTTTAAACGTTGATATCAGCGTAATCATAGATCTGATCATTTTAAACACTCATACTCCTTCCTCATGAAAGTTTTTGAATCCGTCCTGCAGACCATAGGTGATACACCGATGATTCTGCTCAAAAAAGTCTGCGATGAAATCCCGGCTACAGTCTATGCCAAAGTAGAAACCTTCAATCCCGGCCATTCCATCAAAGATCGTATGGCTATGAAAATGGTCCAGGATGCAGAGGAATCTCGAAAATTGACTCCAGGTGGTACGATCATCGAATGCACTTCCGGCAATACCGGCATGGGATTAGCAATCATAGCCGCTGTCAAGGGCTACAAATGTATTTTCACCACTACAGACAAACAATCATCTGAAAAGATCAATTTGCTAAAAGCATTTGGCGCTGAAGTCATCGTCTGTCCTACCAATGTGGAGTCACATGATCCACGATCGTATTACTCGGTAGCATCCAGACTGTCACAACAGATACCAAATTCATTTTGGTGCAATCAATATGATAATCTATCCAACACCCAGGCTCACTTTGAAAGTACTGGTCCGGAGATCTGGTCGCAACTGGAAGGCCGCATCACTCACCTGATCGCAGGTGTAGGGACTGGGGGGACTATCTCTGGTGCCGGGCAATATCTTAAATCCCAAAACCCCAACATTAAGATCTGGGGTATAGATACCTACGGTTCTGCCCTTAAAAAATTTCACGAAACCGGCATTTTTGACCCGAAGGAAATATATCCTTATATCACCGAGGGTATCGGTGAAGACATCATCCCTAAAAATATTGATTTTTCGATCATAGATCATTTTGAAAAAGTATCTGATAAAGATGCTGCTTTGGCTGCACGCCGTCTGGCTCGTGAAGAAGGTCTTTTAATGGGTTATTCAGCAGGGTCTGCTTTGGCTGGGCTTTTACAAATGAAAGATAAACTGACTGCTGATGATGTCGTCGTCGTGATATTTCATGATCATGGCAGTCGCTATGTCGGCAAAATATTTAATGATGACTGGATGCGGGAACGTGGATTTCTGGAAACAGAGATCAAGGTAAAAGATCTGGTCAGAGCTAAAGGAGATAAACGTTTTCTCAGCCTCCAAGCCACTAATACTGTGCGCGAGGCTCTACATCTCATGAAAGAAAATGATATCTCACAATTGCCTATAGCCGATGGTGACAGTTTTATCGGCTCCGTTACAGAAAGCAGAGTTTTATCTTATGTACTAGAGAATCCAGTAGCTCATCTTGAAAGCAAAATCGAGGCGATTATGGATGTTCCATTACCTCATGTGCCTTTGGATATGGGCATCCAAGCGATGAGTCGATATTTTGATCGTAAAATACCTGCCGTCATGACCCAAGACACCGCTGGATCATGGCATGTGCTCACACAATATGACATCATCCGATCTATAAGAGGTTAACAAAATAATCACCTTACCTTTGAGTTACGTGAAATCGAATCTCGACCATAAAACATTTTGTTTGATTCTTGGCCTGCTCGTGGCATCCCTTTTTCTAACAGCTCAGGATAGACATTTTTCCCAATACCATGCTTCCCCGTTACAACTCAATCCTGCCTTATCCGGGTTGATCAATGGATCGTATCGAGTCAACATCAATTATCGCAACCAATGGAATCAAATCGAAGGGCAACATTTCACCACATCAGCTGCCTCTGGAGATATGAACATCAAGGGACCGTTCAAATCCGCTCAACAAGACTTGGTAGGTCTTGGTATATCTTTTTATTCTGATAAATCTTCAGGATTTAACTTCAATACGATAGAGGTAGCTTTTAATGGTGCTTATCATAAGTCACTGGGACTAAATCAATATCTAAGTGCCGGCATCAAATGGGGCCTACTGCAGCGCGGAGTCAATTATGAAAACCTATCGTTTGAAGATCAATATGTAGAAGGCTCTGGGTATGCTCTCAATAGTGGCGAAGTATTACCAGAAAACAATGTCTCCGGCATGGAACTTGGCCTCGGTATCAACTACACGTGGACTAGTCGAGACCAAGCTGGTATAAATGTTGGATTTTCCATGGGGCATATCACTCAACCGGATTTTTCTTATTTTAATTTATCCCCTCCTCCCAATACCACACCTATCAAACATGCGCTGTTCAGAACGTATAATTTTCATGCCAGTGGATCTGTGCCGGTGATCGAATCTTATACGATACTGCCGCGAGTCTGGATCGTTAACCAAGGCCCACACCTTCAAGCCAATCTAGGATCACTGATCAGATTGCCTTTAAATAATGACAATTCAAATGCATTTAATTTTGGTGGTTTTATGCGTATCGTAAAAAATCAAAAATCGATGAGTCTGGAATCTTTAATTCCGCAATTGGGATTAGAATTAGGAAATCTAAATATTGGGCTGAGTTACGATGCCAATCTCAGGAGGTTTGCACCATCCTATTTCCAACAAAGCGTATTTGAGTTATCCATTTCTCTGATAGGCCAACAGGATAATGATGGTTTTTTCTGTCCCAAATTTTGAGATTTATTCGCACGAGTTTGCGAACTTTTTATTTCAAATATCGTTTCATCCGTACAACGAAGTCCTTATTCACCATATGAACGCAATTCAAAATATAAGAACATATTTATACTGAACAAACTAAAGCAGGTCCAATAAAAAAATATGAAAATAGGGATATCGCTCAGCGGAGGTGGAGCTAAAGGCATAGCGCATGTAGGGGTATTGCAAGCCCTCCTGGACCATGGTATAGAGATAGATGTGGTAGCAGGTACTAGTGCAGGGGCTATCGTTGGTGCATTGTTTGCTGCAGGCATACCTGCGGTGGATATGATGGATGCAATCCGCAACACCAGTTTTTTACGCATTTTTGGTTTGCAGTGGCCGAATCGTGGATTAGGTAATATGGCTTACCTCAAGCAGCTCATGACCAGACTGATCAAAGAAGATGATTTCGATGCCTTAAAAAAGCCGCTGTATGTATCCGTCATGAATATCAACTCCGGACAAGTAGAAATCAAAAACAAAGGCAAGTTATATGATGTAGTCTGCGCATCCAGCTCAGTACCTTTACTATTCAAACCGATCGAAATGGAGGGTAGCCACTATCTGGACGGGGGTATTGGAATGAATATGCCGGTCCGCTGTCTGGTAGGCAAGTGTGATATCATCATCGGGGTCAATCTCGTCAATCACCATTTTTTACCCGACAAATATCTCAGCAGTTGGAAAGAAATAATGTCCAGAGTATTTGATCTATCGGTGTATAATAATGTCAAGCCTGAATTGGCCTTGTGTGACATCGTCATCGAGCCTATCGACATCCATCTTTACAGTCGATTCAATTTTAATCAGGCTGAGCAATTGTATGATGCAGGCTATGAGGGTGCGATCATGAAAATACCTGTTATTAAGAAGTTGATCAAGGCTACGTGATTTCGGATTTCGGATTTGGGATTTGGGATTTCGGATTTCGGAATATGTTCCTCCGAAATCCGAAATCCCAAATCCGATATAGTTTCTCATCTGGCAGTCCAACCCCCATCCACCACTACCATCGATCCAACCATATAACTAGAAGCGTCGCTGGCTAAAAATATAGCTGCCCCTTGTATTTCTTCAAGTCTTGCCCATCGAGCCAATGCTGTAGCACCTAAAATAAAATTTTTGACCTCATCTGATCCTGCTATGCTCAAGTTCATTTCAGTGAGAAAAGGTCCGGGGCATATGGCATTGACATTGATTTGATACGAGGCAAGCTCCAGTCCCAATGCTCTGGTCATCTGCACGACTGCTCCTTTGCTTGAAGTATAGGGAGTCCTGTTGGATAACCCGACTAAGCCTAGCGTACTTGCCAGGTTTATGATCTTACCATTCCCTTGTTTTTTCATGAAAGGGGTGACAGCTCTACATGCAAGCCAGGTGCCCGTCACATTGACAGTCATTACCTTATTAAAATCCTCGGGACTGATATCTTCAATACTTCCTCGGATATTGATACCGGCACTATTGATCAGAATGTCAATTTTACCAAAAGTGTCCATAGCAAATCTGGCCATAGCCTCCGTCTGGACTTGATCCGTGATGTCGGCGGCAAAAGAAATTGCCTTGATCGAATATTGATCTATAAGCTCTTGGGCAGCTTGAGCGCCTTCCTCAGCATTGCGATTTACCAATAAGATATCTGCTCCTGCCGAGGCCAGACCTGCTGCCATAGCAAGACCCAATCCTTTGGAGCCACCCGTAATGATCGCTGATTTCCCCCGGAGATTAAATAGGTTGATACCCGGCAAAGGTTGTAATGCCATAAGATGATTTTATTTAAGTGCTAAAGTGTTTTTACTATACGACAGACATTCTAAAATGTTTTTTTCTTCAAGCTTTAGTTTAGCTTCATTATCCAATTGGGATGTTCTCGGTAATTCCGTCTTGAATTTATTTTGTTTCACCATGCGTAGGCTTCTGGCCAATTCAGTAGCTTCCTTTTTTTCAAATGATGCCCAATACGATTCCTTCAAGCAAGGTATTTCTAGAGGATCACGGGTGATCATCTCGAGATTAAACTTTACATCGGGATTATGTTTTTTGCATATAGCTACCATCTCTGGCAAATCGAGCATCCCTAGACCCATCGGCACTTCTGATAATAAAAATCCATCAGGATACTCGTCTAGTCCCATATCCTTGACATGGGTCGTAAAAACGTAAGGTGCCAATGATCGCACTACTTGCATCGGATCTTCCATCAATGCTATGCTGTTGCCAAAATCAAGGGTCACTCCCACCCATTCACTTTGGACTTGTTTGATCATCGCTACCAATTCATCCGCTCGCCAATCCTTATGATTTTCGACGGCCAATTTCATTTTATGTTTTTTAAGAATCGGTACCGCTAATTGTAAACTATTTAAAGCCTTTAGGCGGGCGGCTTTAAATTCTCCTATACTATGGTAGGTTTCGTAGCGCCTACCTGATGAACAGACCGTCCTCAAAATGGTGACCCCAGCTTCTTTAGCTCGTAAAAGTTCACGTTCAAATCTAGGCACTTCAGTGTTGCTAGCCGGCACACCGATAGAGCCTTCTAAAAACATCCCAAGGCTTTCTGTCCTCGTTCTCAATTTTTTTACCAACTCTTCTGACCAATCTCGTACGACGACCTGAATACCTCCGGCACCTATTGCAGCACTGTGTTCCAAAAGGTCTATTGCATTCATAAATCCTGGAAACTCTTTACTTTCTGTTTTCGAATTCCATCTATTGCCATAAGAGTGGACGACGATCCCCATGCGAGAATCTTTGAATAGGTCGGACCAATGCGGGCTAGCTAAAGTCATGGCCAATATAGAAGACTGATATAAAAAACCTCTTCGGTCCATACCGGAAGGCTCTGGTGCTGTACTTGAAAGATAGTTTTTCATTCGGTAAGTTTATTTTCTAGTGGTGATTTAATCTTAAAATTAAATTATTTGGGTAAGGTGTCACTTATGTGTTTATTTAATTCAATAGCTGTCCAGGGCATGACTCTGCCTTGCGTGCTGTGCCTGGTACCTCCTACGATACGATTGCTGATAGGCGCTGCTGCATTGCCCCATTCATTTCTGATGTAATTGATGATCGCGGTGATCTTGCTATCATCCAGTGGAGAATGTGCTGGCATGACTGGTAATATCTCAGGAGCATCGTACATTTTTCCATTCACTTCGATAGGGCCTTCTATACCATGCAATATCAGGAGCGCGAGTCTTTTTTCATTGCCCAAAACCCATTCAGAACCGATCAATGTAGGTGCATACCGAGGCACACCTGTACCATCTGTACCATGACATCCTGCACAAGTCGAAAGATATTGTTGTCTACCCAAAGCATATTGTTTTTGATCTGTCGCTGCATACAATGAATTATTCACCAGATCGGACTTTTGAACTTTATGCCCCGGCCATTCAAACATATTGTTCATTATTTTTAAACGAGTAGTATCGAATGCCACATCAGCTTGAAATATTTTGGGCTTAGCCGTCAGCGGAATCGGTTTGAATTTTTGATCATAACCCTGAATAACGATTCCATTCAAAATTGTTTTAGTGACCCAATGCAAAGGCCGATCCACCGGTAGCAACGAAAATAGTCCAGCCAACTCATTGGAATTCCGATGTCTCAATATCGCGGTGGTCAACATTTCCAGAAAAATTTCTTTTGACGGCGTGGCATTTTCTCGCCAGGAAGTATTCCATAATGTTCTCAAAAAATCATATTCCCTACCATAGAGACTGCTGAGCACAGCATCTCTCATGATGGCCGAAGTATCTCGTATCAGGATGATATCAGAAAGCAATGCCAAAGCACTTTTTTTATCTATAAACCCCGCTGTCAAAATGTATTGCAACAATTCTTTCTCCTCGGCGTGAGACCATCGTTTATTCAATTCCAAACCCAATCGTGCTCTTACCAAATTCTCTTTATTGGCAAAAGGCTCTAATAATCGAACAATATGCGCCCTGATGATGGCATTTGAATCCATGAGTTGATTGAATAAAAAATCAGCCGTCAACATTCCCAAGCCTTCTAAGGTCCACAATGCATGCAATCGCCCCAATGGTATTTTACTGTGCTGAGCTAGCTCCATGATCTGAGGAGCAGAGGTCTTAGCGTTTTTTTCAATCAATAATTTTTGTGCCATATCGCGATACCAGCCATTGGAATGAGCCAGGTATGGGATCAACTCACTTGCGGTTATTTTGGATAGCTTCTCCAAATTGAGTTGCTGATAATCATCCGATACGACCCTCCAGATCCGACCGCGATGCACCGGGAGTACAAGATTTCGTTTGATCGTTTGCTCTCGAAGATAGGGAGTCACATAAGCACCATGCTGGATGAGCCCTCTATACATATCGACGATATACAATGCCCCATCGGGTCCTGTGGTCAAATGCACAGGGCGGAATCGCTCATCTGTAGAGGCTAAAAACTCTTTGCCTGGATGAGGATCTGTAGCAGTCAATGAGATGCCTGCTTCATGAGTAACATTCCTTTTAATCAAATTGCCTGAAGGCTCACACACAAATACATTTCCATAGTATTGGGTAGGCAAGGTCCTACTCCTATAAAAGAATGGAGAACAAGCGGCGGTAAACTCTAACAGTCGACCTTGGCCATCTAATGTACCCGGGATATAACCCCGATTGACCGCAGGATTGGCTCGGATCGGATATACTCGCCTATCTAGCGTGAGACCCTGGTCTATGCCTGTAGTAGCCGTATGATTTTTATTTCGCGATAAATAGTTGGGTGGGACGAGGTCTGCGTGCAACTGTGACCAATTGTAATTGTAATATAATCGCCCCTCATCATCCTGACTAAGCCCCCACTGGCCTCTGAATTCCGTAGTATCTTTTACCCATCGTCCAGCATTCAAGCTATACTTCAGTTTTGATTTGACATTGTAATACCAATTATCCAAACCACGCAGCAAGCCATTACCCGAATGCTCCGGTAGCATGCTTCCGGCATAC
>JANOWJ010000200.1:0-1799 GCA_031417835.1 Saprospiraceae bacterium
GTAATCGTCCGGATGGGCTAACGTTAGCTTTCGAAATTGATTTTCGTCTCGGAAATGGAGGGAATTGCCGGCAACGTTTGTGTTTATGCAGTGCGGGGAATAGGAGGGCTTAAAAATGAAGCGCAGCGAAATGTTAAGCCCGACCTGCTCCGAACTGTCCCCCGTTACTGAACTAAATTAAGAAATTACTTTTAATACCTACACTGAACCCCCGCATTGCATAAACATTTTGTTGCCAGACGTAGGGTCATTCTCCTCACTTCATTCGTAGCCTGAATTCCTTTCACCCGCTAATTTACACCAATCTTAATTAGTAGAGGTGCGGTGGGGCTTTTTTCATTGACTACTTTCTCCACTTACACTACACTGAGCACACTCTTTGACTGGCTTTGGATGTGGGCTGCATGTGCGGCCAGGCAATGTGTGTGCGACTTAGGTGCTGTCATTTCACAAGGTCTTACAACACTTTCGGTTTCTTATAAGAAACTTCTAAGTCAATAGTCAATGATAGGTATTTTGTCGCTCGTTTGAAAATTGTCCCGAAGATTTTAGGTCGTTCTTGTCCCTGTTAGTTTTGTTTGCAACCGAATGGGCAACCCAAACACGCATGAGTCTGGTTGTACGATATTCTTTTATGGTGGGCGTCAATCATTTTCTCTCTTATCTTTTTAAAGTTCACAGTCTTTCTCCCGTAAGCCTCTGCTGGTGTGAGTCCGAATAGTTGTCCGTGTGGCCTCTTGTCATTGTAGTCTGGGACGACAATCTTTCTCATAATTTTTACAAGTTCCTCTTGGTCGTGAATATTTCTCGGGTAGAGATAGTCGTATTTGATTATTTTGTTTAAGGACTCAATCATTGAGTTTGATTTCAAAATGTCTTTCAGGGCAATCAATTTGTCCACGGGATATTTTTCAAGAAGTGTTTCCACACTTTTGTTATTGTTCTCTGTTCCTCCGTCAACAATCAATTCCGTTTTCTCCTTCTGTTTTGGTTTTAGTCCTGCGTTAAGAATAGTTTCTTCAAACGTTTCTATTCTCACTTTAGCACAAACTTTGTCCGCCACGCGCCATGAGGTAATGTAACGCGAAAAATTGTCCATGACCAGATAGATGTAAGAAGTCCTTCCGTCTGCCGTTTTAAGTTCTGTTATGTCCGCGTGCCATTTCTCATCGGGTGCATTTGCTCTTAGTCCCTCGTCATAGTTCTTTTTTGGTTTCTTAAATTTCCTTCGATTTAATCTCATCAGTCTCGCGTACTTATACCAAGTGTTCGGATGGGCTTTTAAAATGGATTCTCTCATTCCGTGATAAGCCACTGAAATAATTGGCCAATGCTGAAACTCTTGACTTGATAATATTCTGTGCATTTTATGGACTTCCTTTGCAGTCAGTTGTTGTGGATAAGCTGAATTACAAAGCTTACTCAATGATTGTCCACAACGGAAATAGGATTCCATTGCCCAAATCCTATAAGTGCTTGGACTGATTCCGAAAAGTTTAATTCCTCTTTTGATTCCGATGGTTTTCTTTCCACGCTGAATGGTGTCAACGATTTGATGTTTGTACGTCCGAATTTTCTTCAGGTAATCCTTTCCGGTTCCTATAATGTCCTTCAGCGTTTTATTGATTCTGTAAAATGCTCGGATTGTTCTCAACAACCGTTGGTCTTCCGAAATCTTCTTCATCAACTCATAGAGTTCCTCAATGTTGTCGTTGAGTTCATAACCAGTGTATTTCTCTGGCGATTCCCTTTTCCATTTACTCACCAAGCTCTTGTGAATTTGTTTCCGGTAAACATCC
>JANOWJ010000201.1:0-44529 GCA_031417835.1 Saprospiraceae bacterium
GTCAGAGAATATAGCCAAAACGGTCAAAAAGGGTACAACCAAATGATGATCAACCGTACAGATGTAGGTGGAGCCGGGGTGTTGTATTACACGATCGAAACCAAAGACTACACTGCTACAAAGAAAATGATTCTGGTAGACTAAGATTAGACGGGTCACTTATAAATAATTACTTAAAAAGGGCTTTCAGATTCGATCTGAAAGCCCTTTTGCTATTGATTAACTAAAGGCATAAAAAATTGGAACGATTTTGGGAGTAGAAGAAGGAATAGCCAACTTGAAAAACAACGAAATAATTCAAAATCAAGGGGTTATTAACAATTAATGGCTAATCTGAATCGTTTATTTGTCGGGGAAAGTCAGAGAAAGTATCTTTGCGACCCTAATAGATAAATTATAATAAAATAGTGTTAAAATTCTTATCCATGAATTTAATTAGAATATTTGTACCCTGCCTTTTCATCTTTGCTTTGGCTTTATTTCCTGTATCTAAAAGTATGGCTCAATGCAATGCAAAGTTTACTGCCTCTTCCATCACTGGAAAAACAAACGATGAAGTCGTCGTCAAATACACTGTTGATAATTTTACGGAGATAGCGAGTCTCCAATGGACCATAAAATTTGACAAGGCAGTTCTACAATATCTTGATATCGTTGATCTTGACCTTCCTGATTTAACCAAGTCTTCTTCCTTTAATGTAACAAAGGCATCTGAAGGTCAAATTACAGTGACTTGGAATTATCAACAAGGGGCCACAAAACCAAACGGTGCAGCCATTTTCGGAATAAAATTTAAATTGATTGGAGCTGATGGTAAAACCAGTGCAGTTTCTTTTTCGAATACACCACTAAAGTTTGAGATCGGTGATAAGGATGGTAATGAATGTAAGTTGGCTACTTTTGTTCCCGGTAAAGTCGATATCGGTACCGTAGTTCAACCACCAGTAGGTGTTGCCATTAAAGCTGGTACAGCATCTGCTTCTAAGGAACAAGAGGTTTGTATTCCTGTCGCAGTGTCTGGATTTAAAAGTGTGACAGCTATGCAATTTTCAATGGGTTGGGATACTTCTAAAATCAAATTTGTTAAACTTCAAAAGTTTGCAGGCTTTACCAATTTTGACGCTGGCAATTTTGGAACAGTTTTAGCACCCGGAGGGAAAATTTCGAGTGTTTGGTTTGATCCAAATACTACTGGCCAAACTGTGGCAGATGGAGTTGCGATTTTTGAAATCTGTTTTAGATACACCGGAACCTGCCCAAGTACTGCAGCGGCTGCCATAAATTTTACCGATGACCCGACTAGATTAGATGTCGTGACCACTGGTGGTAAATTGGTAGTAGCAAAAGAATCTGGGTCTATTACTTGCGCTGCTGGAACTTCATTGGCCGTCAGCTCAACTAAAGTAACCCACCCGTGCCCAGGCCAGACCAATGGAGCGATCGAGATCACTGCATCTGGCGGAACTGGGACCTTGACTTATTTGTGGTCCAATGGAGCTACCACAAAAGATGTGAGTAATCTGGGTACAGGCACCTATAATGTAACCGTCAAGGACGGAGCAAACAATACAATCACCTTAAGTAGTGCGATTGTGTTAACCACACTAACCGCTACGCCGCAAGGGACAGATCCTACTGGAGGACTCAGCAATGGATCGATAGCACTGACAGTAGCAGGTGGAAATAATCCCTTGACTTATCTTTGGAGCAACAATGCTACCTCGAAGGATATTAATAATCTGCCCGCAGGTGCCTATACGTATACCATCACCGATGCTAGCAATTGTAAAGCTACAGGGACAGTCAATCTTGGCGGAGCTACGGTAGCTTTAGATATTACTAATATCATTTCAGCAGGACCTGGATGTTCCGGTCAATCTACAGGTACGATCAGCGTCACGATCGTGGGCGGTAGGTCACCTTATACATATGCTTGGACAGGGCCTTCTGGTTTCGTCTCTACTGCAGAAGACATCTCTGCCTTGGCAGTTGGTACTTATAAATTGACAGTGAAGGATGCAGCCAATGCTACAAAGGTCTCTGCAGATATTGTTCTGGTAGCAGGTTCAGGTACTCCGCTTTCATTGACCATCAGAAAAAAAGAACCTTCCAGTCTTAATAATGATGGTGAGATAAGTGCATCACCTGTCGGTGGTACGGCACCGGTCACATATAGATGGAATACAGGTTCGACAAGTTGTTGTCTGACTTCATTACCCAAAGGAAACTATAATGTCACTGCTACGGATGCTAGAGGCTGTACAGCGACGACCAACGTGACACTGACTGGCTCATCAAGTGCTTGTTTCACTTCTATTCGTGCATTTACACCCAATGGCGATGGGCTCAATGAGTTATTTATCATCAATTGTGCAGATGTCAATTCGACCCAATTGAGCATTTACAATCGTTGGAACCAATTGGTTTATACAGCTAATAACTATCGCAACGATTGGAATGGCATTGATAATAAAGGTTTATTATTGCCTGATGGTACATACTATTGGATATTGAGAAACAATAGCGATAATACATTACATAAAGGCCACGTAGCTCTCATAAGATCTCTCAATTAAATAATACCATACCTCTCATAGTAAACATCCGGTTATGAAAAAAATTCTACTTTCGGTTTCATTCTTTGTAGCACTTACTATATGTCTTAAGGCACAGGATGAAGCCATTTATTCTCAGTATTTGTTTCACCCTATTCTGGTCAATCCTGCGTATGCTGGATTTCAAGATCACCATGAGTTGTTATTGAATTATAAAAACACTCATGCTTCATTTCCAGGATCGCCTAAGACTTATACGTTAAGTTTTAATGGTCCGGTTGCACCAAAACTTGGATTTGGTGGACTGGTATTCAATGATGTAGAAGGGGATTTGAGTAAATTCAAAGCACAAGCAGCAGTGACTTATAAGTTTGACTTGGGATCAGTGAAATTAAATGCAGGATTGGCTGCGCAATATTCTAGACGGCAATTAGCCAATGGGGCAGTTTTAGATCCTTTGATTAATCCTATTGACCCGTACTTATTGGAGGCTGCCAATGGTAGTAAATTCTTTAGTTCATCTATGGGCATTTATGGTGAACAAAATGGTAAATTTAAATTTGGGATTGCAGTGGTGGATTTGGTACGGACTCGGATTGACGATATTCAGACACCGACTTCATCTAATTCATTATTTGAATTTTTTAATGCATGGGTAGGTTATAAATACGATGTAGCTAATTATAATTTTACAATAGAGCCCTCGATCATGATTAAGCGATTGCGGTATGTGCCATTCCAGACAGACTTTAATGTTAAAATGGGATTCTTAGAAGACCAATTGTTTGGAGGCATTTCCTACTCAGTAGGCGGATTTAGTAAGACTTCGTTTTTGTTAGGGACCAGAATCAATAAATTCAAATTGTTTTATTCCTATGATATTTCACTGGATGAATTTCAAAAATACAATAATGGAGCTCATGAAATTTCGTTATCCTTTGATATCAATGCTAGTTTTAAAGGCATGAACAAATAAGTATTCAAATTTTAACTTATATCTTAGCGTACTGCGCTTTTGGCCTGGAGGATCTCCGGGCTTTTTTATTTGTGGTTATAAGATATTAACGATGAATCTTATATCTAATCTCGGTAAATTCATACGATAACAGATGCAAATATTAATCATAGCTCTGCGACTAAAGTTCGTTTTATTTTTAACTTAAAAACTTGACTAGCATGGTCTTTAATTTCATACTTTTAAGTCCCCCCATCATTCATCACCTGTATGAACCCTTTTGACTATGAAAAAATGGATGTCGTTTTTTGCTGGAATTGTATTTATTAGTTTTTCTTTCAAGGCTGCTGCTAACCTTGAGATTTTTTGCCCTAAGGAAAAATCAATAACCTATCAACAGTATCTCAATGGAAATTATTACGATAGACCTGTCATATGGGGTGCGCATACTTTGTATGGCCCATGGATTAAAACAAATCTCAATTGTGGTGCAGGATATGTAACTGTTAAATGGGAGATAGTAGATCATTATGCCAGGACATATTATTGTACACAGACTATTTGGGTTGAAAATGCATATGGGGGTTCGCCGGTATCTGTTTGGTGCCCCAAAGAACAGACCATTTATTGTGATGAAGTCGATTATGTGCAATATTTAAAACCTGAAATCAGTGGTTATAATTATAAATTGTATGGACCATATATCTCCAAGTCTATCAATGATTGTGGTACCGGAAGTCTTTGGGTAGAATGGAAGATTATAGATGGCTGTGGTAAGACCACTTATTGTAAAACGGCTATATGGGTAAAAGCCAGATCTGGTTACCCCAATATATGGTGGCCAAAAGATTTTGAAGCTGATCCATGCAAAGATGTTACTGATCCGCGATTTCTTCCATATCCATTTGGGTATCCAGAGATCAGCTCATACAATAAATGTGCTAAGTATGGTATCAGTTATAAAGATGAAGAATATACGTTTCCAAATGATCCAGGCATATGTCGCAAGATTGTCAGACGATGGTCAGTCATAGATTGGTGCAATTATAATCCAAACTCATATGGCCACAGTCAATCTGGTCGATGGGAGCATGTACAGTTGATAAAAATCATCAACAAGTCCGCACCTACTATCATCTGTACTCCGGAAGTCAAAGTCAATCAAGAGCTTTACGGCAAAACAGCGTGGGTGGACATACCAATTCCTAAAGCTACATCTACGTGCAATGGTGCTGCCATAATAAGCCACAACTCAAAATATGCTACGCGCCCTGGAGCTGACGCGAGCGGCCAATATCCGATCGGGACTACAGATGTCATATTTACAGTCAAAGACCCATGTAGCAACTTTTCTTCTTGCACGACTAAAGTGATTGTTTTGGATAAAACGCTTCCGACCCCCTATTGTATAGCTCACCTGGTAGCGGGTATCGGATGGCATTCAGACGGCATATATACGATCATCGATCCCAAAAAATTTGATGCCGGTTCGTTTGACAATTGTACACCTAGAGAAAAATTAAGATTTGAGGCCCAGCCTTTCAGGTACAACTGCGATAGTATAGGTATCAGAACTTTAAAAATATGGGTCATAGATGAAGCCGGTAATAAAGACTTTTGTATCGTAAAATTGAGCTTACAGGATAATCAAGGGATGTGCCCTAAGAAGGTGGAACCCGCTCCGCCTCAATCAGGAACCTTGTTGATTGCAGGACTTCTTTTGACTATTGAAAACAACCCATTGGATAGTGTAGCTATGCAACTGATCGATAGTAGTTCTTCAAAAAATATAATGACCAGTGGTAAGTATAAATTCACCTCTTTATACAAGGGTAAATCATATACAGTAAAACCATTTAAAGGCAAGGATTTTCTAGATGGCGTAACAAATGAAGATTATAATTTATTAATTAATTATATCCAGGGCCGGGAAATTTTATTTAATCCCTATCAATTATTAGCTGCTGATATTGATGGCAATGATACCATAGACATGGATGATGCCTTTTTATTGGGTTATTACCTTTTAAAAGGAAATGCTGGAGTGCCGGGTACTCAGCCATCCTGGAGATTTGCTTCTAAATCTTTTGATCTTTCCCTTTTGGATTTAGACTCTAAGTCTATCGCGATCGTACCGAAACAAATACTCTACAAAAAACTAGATTCTATTGACATTAATGGTGACTTTGTAGGAATAAAGATTGGAGACCTCGATTTGAGTATTTACGATACAGTATCTACTGTATCGACCAAATCCAAAAATCAACTGGAAACAAGACAGCCTGCTACTATAGCTGGTACCATTTTGGATCATAAAGTATTTCCTAATCCATTCCATCAAAAAGTTAGCATTCTCTTTCATGTAGCTGACGAAGGGAATTTCGATTTCTCCTTGTACAATATCCAGGGACAAAAAGTATTCGCTCAAAGTTTATATAGTACTTCAGGCCTAAATCAATTTGAGTTAAGTGCTACAGCATTCAATCTACCAGGTATCTATTTTTATACCCTGCAAGATAACTTCAAGTCATTTTCAGGTAAATTGGTCTATAAGCCATAAATTAGTCTATAAAGTTAATTTTTATACCAAGCCTGCCATATTTATGGCGGGCTTTTTTATTTATTATTTTGATTATCAATTATATACAAATGTAATAAATAAATAATATGTTAAATAAAAATGCATGATATACCTTTTTATAGGTATGTCAACTCCATACATATTACATATTTTTGTAATGTTTATTAATAATAAATACAGACTTTTATAAAGTGTATTATTTTGTAATATGTATTTTAAAAGATAAGCTCCCATCCCAAAATTTTTGATTTAACTCCAATGGCTTGGAGGCTCACGCTATAAAGTATTTTGCGAATATAGCTTGGTAGGCCCTGCCGAAGTTTCAATCAATTCAGACAGTATTAAAAGTGGTTATCGGTCCTTCAGGGCTGTCAACCAACATTTAATGTATTTAATTTTTTATCTAAACTGTTTGATATGAAAAATGCAATTCTGGTTAAAGTACTCGCGATGGCGCTCATGTTTGGAGCTGTGGCTATCCCCCAGGCTTTTAGCCAATGTATTTCCTCGATTGGCACCACAATTACGGTGCCATGTAATATCCATCCTGATTCTATTCCTAAGCCCAACATCTCAAATATGGAAGGATGTGGTACGGTGACCTCAGTGACCCAGGTACTCCCGGCACAACCACCATTTATGAATGGTCCAACAGCCGCCGCCGCATGTGATTCAGTATGTTTTTCTAAACAGATACGAACTTGGACGATTGTACGGACAGGTATGGCTAATCTGGCATACAAGGATACTATTTGTTATACTGCGATTACACTAGATGATGTCGTATGCCCAAGAGATACTGTTATATTCTGTCCTCCCGGTATAAATGTAGTTATTGATACGAGTATAGCTGCTCTTGGCAGCCCGTTGAAAAGCGGAGGTGTATGTAATATTTTACAATCAGGCCCGGTAAGAACTCTTTGGAACTACAGCGGTCCGGGATGTTACAAGATTTCCAGAGAATGGACATTGATAGATTGGTGTGACAATATGGCTACCCCTCGCGTATGTAGGCAATTTATAGAAATAGTTGATACGATAGATCCTGTGATAGATGCTCAGGAAGATTTCGGCAGACTCAATATAAAAGGTGATCAATGTACTGCTGATTATAAATTTCCTCCCGCAAGTATCAATGATAATTGTACGCCATCCCTTCAATTGAAAGTAACCATTTCGGTAGCAGGGCAAGTGCTGATTGGTAATGGTGGCTATATCTATGGTATCCCGATTGGCATTCATCAAGTAATATATACCGTCGAAGATAAGTGTACAGGTGCAGATGGCATGCCGAACAGCAGTGCTGATACTGGAGTCATTGAAATCTATGACGGAGTAGGTCCATTAGCATTTTGCAAAGGCAATAAAATCGTGCAGATCAATGAATCGGGCATGGTCACTTTACCCTCCTCTGCTTTTAACGATGGCAGTTTTGACCGATGTAGTCCACCTGTATCTATAAAGGTGAAACGTATGAATGACCTGCCGAAATGTGTAGTGATTGCGCCGAGTGATGCATTATTAAATAACCCATTTAATCATTTTGCGGATAATGTGAAATTTTGTTGCGCCGACCATGGTACAGATGTCATGGTCATCATGCGGGTATATCAAGGTATAGTACCTGGTGGCCCAGTCAGTCTTGATGCTACATATATGGGGTTGCCTCATACGGATTGTATGACCTCTGTAAAAGTATTAGACAAAGTCGGCCCTACGATTACGTGCCCTGAATTATATAATATTGACTGTAGGGAACTTAGCCTTAAAAGAGTCAAAAGCTTGACGGACTACGGAGCCCCTGTGGTCACGGATATGTGCCTTGATACCGTATGGATAGACAGCATTTCTAGGTTGGATCAATGCCTAGTAGGTGATATCACTCGCCGTATTTATGCAAGGGATGACGCTGGAAATACCACCTACTGCGACCAGATCATACGAGTGAGTAATTCTGATCCCTTCGATGCAACAGATACGAGTGATTGGGTCTGGCCAAAGGATACCACTTTCTTTATTTGTTCGGCGTCTACACTACCTGCCGTCACAGGACTACCAATACTCAAAGACCCTTCTTGTGCCAAAGTCACTTATAATTATACAGATGAGGTGTATGAGTTTGCACCAGGTGCATGTAAAAAAATAGTAAGGAAATGGACGGTGGCTGATTGGTGTCAAATCGATCCATATGTATCGAATAGTGGTCGATGGTCAAAAAGTCAAAAAATAGTAGTCATGGATACTGCCAAGCCGGTAATAACAGTACCTGCTAATTTTATGGTAAACAATTTTGACTCAGTCTGTGGCCCTGCATTGGTGACAGTACCTTTACCATCTGCGACAGATTGTACACCAGGACCTTCTTTGGAGTGGACTTTTACATTAGACTTATTAAGTGATGGCTTGAATATTATACAGGGTCAAGGAAGAAATGCAAGCCAAATGATGCCGAATGGTATCCACAAGTTGGTATTTTCAGTGAATGACAAATGTGGCAACATTTCAAAAGGTACGACGATCATCACCGTGAAAGATGCCAAAAAGCCTACGCCTGTAGCTATACATGGCTTGGCTACTGATGTTGGATTGATGAATGGGGTAGCAATGGTAAGAGTTTGGGCAAGATTATTCTTTTTACCTGGTAGCGCATTTGACAACTGCACTCCATTTGCCAATTTAAAGTTTTCGTATTCAGCCAATACTGCGGACACGGTAAGGACATATACATGTGATAGTGTCGGGACTCGCAACGTACGACTTTGGGTGACTGACCTTGCGGGCAATCAAGATGTCGTCAACACGTACATACTGATACAAAATAATATGGGAGCTTGTACCAGCCCTGGCCCCGCTCCAAGTCTTCGTACAGTAGGCATCCAAGGAGAAATTATGACTGAGGCGGGTAAATCTATAGATCAGGTCAATGTCAAAATAATGAATGGTGAGATCGCTATGCCCGATGCCTTTATAGCTGCAGGAAAATTTTCTGCAAAAGAACTCATAATAGGCCAAGCCTATAATATAATACCCAAAAAAGATATAAACCCTATGAATGGGGTGAGCACGATCGATATGATCATGATGCAAAAGCATATCCTGGGCATTCAATCGTTACCCACCGCTTATAAAATGATTGCTGCAGATATCGATCGTAGTGGGGAAGTCGATGCAGCAGATCTCGTAGAGCTTAGAAAATTGATATTGGGGCTCGATAAGACTTTCACCAAAAACGAATCTTGGCGATTTGTAGATGGGTCTTATAAATTCAATTCGATTACATCTGCATTGCATGAATCGTTTAAAGAAAAATATTCTATTGTCGACCTGCAACATGCGATGGCCATCCATTTCGTTGGCGTCAAAATTGGAGATGTCAATGAATCCAGCCTCGGTAGTGAATTACAAAATTTAGAATCTCGAGAACAAAAATCTCCAATCGTATTAAATCTTAAGGATCAATATTATAATTCAGGCGATATCGTACGAATGGATATTACAGGCACACTTGATTTTATTCATGGGATGCAACTATCCATGACATTAGATCAGTTGGATTTAATCGATATAGAAAGTGGTGTATTAAATCGAAATAATATCCACACTCATATCGAAGGTCAATATATAAAGTTAACAGCAGCTGAATCTGTCGTAATCCAGCATCGTACAGATAGGCCTTGGTACACCTTGATATTCAAAGCTAAAAAGTCAGGTCACCTGATGCAGTCCGTCGAATTAAAATCAAATGTTCAATTGGTATCAGAAGTGTATGATGCCGGTCTTCAAGCCTCGCCGATTCAGTTTAAGTGGCACTCTCTTGGCTCAGATAAATTAGTACTGGAACAAAATAGGCCAAATCCATTTGTTGAATTTACTATGGTCAATTATTACTTGCCACAAGCAGCTAAAGTGACTTTAAAGATCATGGATGTCAATGGTCGACTTTTGTACCATCAACAAGTACAAGCCGGAAAAGGACAAAATAATTGGAAAATAGACCAATCTATATTTAGAAGTAACGGAATCTATTATTATAAAGTGGAATCTCCTTTTGGTACCGATGCAAGTAAAATGATCCTAATGAATCAATAGTTTAGGGTTAATTCAGTTATCAAAAAACAAAATAATCATGAAACATTTTAGAGAGAGAGTCCATCACCATTGCTATAGGATATGCCTGATGGCAGGTTTATACTTCCTCGCACAATTGGATCTTCAAGGGGCTAAGAATACTGCACAATATTATAATCTAACCTCCTGGTCGCCGATTTATCACAGCGCGAATCAATACAATGGTATGATGTGTTTGGAAGGCGTCCAATTATCTCTGGATGCCTCAGGGAAAGTTAAGGTGACTGCCAATATGCTATTGGCACCACCTGTAGGTGCACCTGCTTTGTATGTAGTCAATATCATAGGTAAAAACACAGACACAGTAACGTGTGCTTATTCAAATCAAAAAATAAAAATTGAAGTTAAAGAAATCGCAACAGGAAATTCATGTTGGAGTTTTGTTTTGGTTGAAGATAAATTGGCACCTACGGTAATATGTCGGGATACTACCGTGCTATGCACTGGCACCTTATCTGATATTGATAGCATACCGGGTATAGTGATGATCCAAGATAATTGTAATAAATATTCTTCCTTAAAGATCTCGCACATCGACAAGATAAAAATGATGGATTGTGCAAATGATACTTTTGTAATGGTTACCAGGACCTGGAATGCTACTGATCTATGGGGGAGAATTGGCTCGTGTACTCAGAAAATATCTTTATTAAGACCATCTCGCGCAGATATAGTTTTTCCATCTGACACTACGGTCTACTGTCCTCGCACCAGTCTATCTCCAGCTTTATTGGGGCAACCTACTATCGGTGGTAGACCTTTGGATAAATTTTGTGGATGGATCGTGTCGTACGAAGATCAGACTTATGTTAAATGCGGATTGACTAAAAAAATCTTACGCAATTGGTCCATTTTCGATTGTTGTGCATTGTCAGATACAATTGTAACTCAGTTTATACATATATCAGATACTACTCGACCTATTGTAAGCTGTAAGCTGATTGATTCAGTCTCGACTTCACCGGATCTATGCGAAAAACATTTTAAAATACCCACTGTATTGTCTGCTTCGGATGCATGCCATGGTTCTGCACTGACCACTCTTGTGACTATTGATTCATTTACATTATCAGTGCCTGGTGCTTATGTATTATTGCCGATAGGGTTTCATTCCTTAAGATATGATGTTTATGATCCTTGCGGGAATGTAGCTACTTGTACATCTATAATAACGGTAAAGGACAAGCAAAAACCTGCTCTATTGTGTATGGATAGCATACAGATCAGTTTGCCTACCGATCTTGTACACATTAAGCCTGAAAATTTTTCTGCAATTGAAGCATTTGACAATTGCGGTTTATTAAGTATTAAATTCAGAAGGACAAACGATTTTTGTCCTGATGGTATAGACGATACTAAATTCAGCGATAGTATCGCAGTGTGTTGTGATGATATCAATAAATCGTTTGATATCGTGTTTTTAGCGACCGATATTTACGGCAATACTGATTCGTGTAGTGTGCGAGCTTCTGTGGTGGATAAAAGTGCACCGGTCCTACATTGTGAGCAATCAGATACCATAGTGTGCATTGATGGGGTAGACTTTAATTGGCTCGATCCATCCACCGACTTGACAGATAATTGCCTTGACAGCGTAAAAATAAAAATTGACACCATTATCAATACCATCAACCTGTGCGGATTAGGGACACTTAAAAGAAGAATCATTGCTATCGATCCTGCTAATAATCGAGATACCTGTTTTCAATCTATCACTCACCTGGCGTCAGATACCTTGACAGCTGATGACATTGAATTACCTATTGAAGGTGATACAATCACGGTAATTGGGTGTTCTCTTGGGTTGATTATGAAAGATAGTGTAGGGTATGTACCTCCTTTAGTGGATATTGTACAGACTGAATGTCATAAGATATTTATTCGGTTTAGTGATTCCTTGCGCAATACTACTGGCACCAGTCGCTGTAGAATAACCAAACGTACTTGGAGTGTTGGTGATTCTTGCCTATACGCGAGCCCGATTAAGACATTGGTACAAATTATAATTCAGGATACGACGGCCTTTTCGCCTTTAGCATCTCCTGAGCTAGGACGAGTGATGAATCTGCAATCCATGCCCATCGAAGAGGTGCATGTAGAAGGCAGAAATCAACATTTGCAATGGATCTATTCTACGATGACAGATCGTCATGGTAAATTTAAGGATCTTCAGACTCAAGTCATCTCCGCAATCAAATTAGATAAGACAGAGGATGATATTCTTAATGGAATAAGTACACTGGATGTGCTTAAAATCCAACATCACATAGCCGGTATTCAGCGGTTTGCTTCTCCATTACAAGAGTATGCGGCAGATGTAGATAAGAATGGCAATATCAATATCCTTGACCTGATAGCTTTGCGTAAGATTATCTTAGGTTTAAATACAGATGCAACTTATTTGCCGTGGGTATTTGTGAGTCAAGAAGTCGGTACGACACAAATAGAGCCAGGTGATATTTTGCCATCAGAATATGTTATTGCCGGCCAATCTAAATCCCAGTTTATTGGTATTCGAATCGGAGATGTCAATCATGATGCAATCGTGAATTCAATTATCTCACTCGAATCAAGAAATCAAACCAATAAACTCCTTAATGTCGTACAAGAGATTGATCAAACAAGCTTAGTTTTTGACCAGCCGATGCAATTGTATGGATTCCAAATGAGCCTGAGTGATCTGACGAATATTCAAAATATCAGCCTGGAATCAAGTGTGATGAAAGGATTTCAATATAGCATCGTAGGAGAAGAACTCAGAATCACCTGGACAAGTTTGACACCTTTAAATATACCACCTGGCATGCCTATCATTACCATAAGAGGGGCCCATCCCAAAATAAAAACAGGCTCATTGGCAGGTCAGTGGTATAATTTGAACTATGAAGGACACCCTATAGGTCTTAAGTATGCAGGCAAATGGAGTCTCGGTAATGAACTCAAGTTGACGGCTTACCCCAATCCAGTGACGCATGCGGTGCAATTGGATTGGCACTCTGCCCAGCATGGGGCTCTAAAATGGAGGGTGTTAAACCAAGCTGGTCAATCCATAGATCATGGCATAGGTAGCGCAGGCATCTTACAACACACCATTGACGCTGCAACTTGGCCTGCTGGTGTGTTCATTTTGGAACTTCATTTTGCTGATGGGACATCCTTGAGAAAAAAATTGGTCAAAATCGAATAAAAAAGCGAGTGAATATAATATATTATGAAAAATTGTAATATATTCGCATTAAGATTTTATTTAATATGTATTGTATTGGAAAAATTTTGTTGAAAATAAAACACTAAACAATGAAAACTACATCTGTATCATTCAAGACTATTTCGAGCTATGCTCTTTGGATGATTTTTTCGATGTGCGCCTTTTCTAAGGTGGACCTTTATGCTGCACCTACCTTGGGAGACCAGGCTGGAGGCTATTCGTATTATGCAGTCAATCCAACAATTATAACCTATTGGGAGGCGCCTTGTGCAGTAGATAAGAGTGCACCTTCGGTTTTTCCATTGATGACAACTATCTACAATTGTACTTCGTTCCCAAGTTTACCGTGGAGTGCATTTATCGAAGTGTCAGATAACTGTACACCTGGTCATCGATTGAAAATATATTATTCTGATTCTACGGTTCAAAATTGCAGTGGATCAGAAATTATTACATATCGCACATGGCGAGTGACAGATCTAGCAGGAAATGTAGCCGTTGTTACGCAACCGTTGTATACAAACAGAGCTCAACTTAATCAAATAAAATTCCCTGATACCTATCATGCTTATTGCCCTGCGATACATAATACCAGTGAAACGATCACCGGTGTACCAACATACCTTGGCGAGCCGGTCCACCATTATTGCGGTATTACAGTAAGTTATAAAGACATACCGACTAAAGTGTGTGGCAAGTCAGTAAATATCAGACGCCATTGGACGGTGACCGATTGTTGTACCCTATATGCTCTCAATCATGATCAGGACATATATTATCACGACACTACTAAACCAGTGATTATTTGCCCAGCTCCTTTAATCTATAGTACGAATGTAAAGGAATGTTATTCTCATCAAATCATACCTTCTATAGTGGCTTCAGATTTATGCGATCCGCTGGGGTTAGATATATTTGTTATAGTAGATGGTTTTACCAAATTGAGGCCAGGACAACGAGCCATATTGTCTTTGGGTGCACATACTTTTCAATACCAGGTGACAGATGCTTGTGGCAATATTGCTATTTGCAATGTGCCCGTCCAAGTGAATGATGGCACGCCACCTTTACTCAGTTGCCATCCTATTGAAGTATGCCTTTTGACTGATTCTGTCCGAATTGGAGTAAAACAAATGGTAGAAGAGTATTGGGATGATTGTTCGGGATTGAGTAAAGTCACTTTAAAAATCAGAAAACTTGAAGATAATTGTGGTGATCCATTAGACGATTTAGTATTTAAAGATAGTGTTACGATTTGTTGCGCACGCGACGACGGAAACCTAGTATTGGTAGAGATTGAAGCAAAAGATCAAGCAGGTAATACAGCCTATTGTATCACTGAAGTCAATGTGACCAGTAAACTCCCTGTGCAAATTATATGTCAGGATAGTGTCAAATTGACCTGTGGTATGCCAATTCCTGATATTATCCCTGCTATTAATTTCTGCGGAGATTATACCATAGAGACTAAAGTAGTATTTGATAATCGGAATGCAGGGGGTATAGGCACCTTGATCAGAAGATATATTGTGACTGCAGAGAGTGGCCTTAAAGATTCTTGCCAAACCGTATTTACAGTGGGTTTAGGTACGAATGCGTTTGGTATAGATGATATTATTTGCCCTAATGGAAATGTAGATGTGATCGGATGTATGTTTCCTAATATTAATGCTATACCTGGTTTGTTTCTCAAAGATACTGCCAGACCATGTGCACAAATCACGATAAACTTAAAACTAGATACTTTTACCAACCTAGGCACCCCTTGTCTTAGAATCAGACGAACCTGGACTGTAAAGGATGCCCTGCAGCCAGCCATCAATGTCATCTGTGTTCAAAATATCAATATCATTGACACGGTCAGGCCCAAACTCACTGGCGTGCGCGATACGACCGTCATTGCTTCGCTGGCATGTAATGCAATCGTAGATCTCCCACCGATGATAGCCATGGATTGTGATCCCAATGTAATAATCACCAATACCTTGAATGCTCAAGGAGCAAATATCGGCCCGGTGGTTTTTCCTAAGGGGATGACATTGATAAAATATCGGGCAATCGATAAATGTGGGAATCGAGATTCAATTACAATCAAAGTAACTGTGACTGACACGGCTAAACTCAGGGTCATTTGTCAGAATGACACGATTATTCCTTGTGGAGCCAACTTTACACCTAGAGCCGCTACGATTATCGCTTCGTGTAATCAGATATCATCCAATGTACTTCGATCAGATACTATCCGAAGTAGATGCTCTATTACTAAAATTAACTTTAAAAGAATTGTCACCGATACATCTGGCCGGAAAGACTCGTGTACGTTTATGGTCACCTTTAGAGCAGCAGATACCTTATTTTGTAACCAAATCTCCTGGCCTAAAGATACTACACTTGCAAACTGTGCTAAAAGTATTCATCCAGATAGTATAAATTTAAAGCCTATATTTAATTTTATACAGGGAGTATGTGCGCGTGTAGTGGTATCATTTAAAGATACAACCATTGCCGTTTCAAACGGGCCAAGCTGTGCGAATACGACAAGGCGCATATGGACTGTACAAGATACGTGCCCCCTAGTGCCTTTGATCTGTAGAGATACGCAGTTGATCATGGTAGTAGACATCACTAAACCGATCTTAAAAGTACCAAAGGATACCTGTGTATTTTTAAAATTCCCTACTCTTTGTGATACTTTATTGAATTTCTTGGGTAGTGCTACTGCCATGGATTGTGATCCTAATGTCAACATTAAAAATGTAATCTTGGGACGAACAGATACGGCCGGAGCATCCTTAATCCGACGGTATGGTTTAGGTGAAACCAGAGTATTGGTATTGGCTCGAGATGCATGTGGAAATCTTACAAAAGATACGGTCATCATCATGGTAAAAGATACCGTAAGACCAGTCGCCGCGTGTAAAAAATCGAATAACTTCCTCAATGATCAAGGTTTTGTTCGTGTCAATGCTAGATTATTTGACGGCGGTAGCAAGGATAATTGTACTCCGCCATCACAATTGAGATTTTCATGGACTCAAAATGTGAATGATACCATCTTGGAGGTAGATTGTGATTCTATCAAGATATTACGTGCGAACGGGCCATTTAAATTTGATACGGTCAGAGTATTTCCTTTCGAACGAAATTTTAATCTTTGGGTTACTGATGCAAGTGGTAACCAGGATACCTGTTTAGGTAATCGATTCCTTGCATTCTTTGATACCTTAAACCTTTGTGGTAAAAATGCAATCAGAAATACCTCTGCTATAGCTGGTAAAGTGAGCACAATGAATGGTAAATCCATACCAAATGTCATCTTCTCTGCTATCGGCGATGAACAGTATCAGAGTAATTCCAATACGGAAGGGGCGTTTGCTTTGGATCGTATTTTGCCTGGGATGTATAAAGTATTTCCATATAAAAATGATGATCCGACATTAGGAGTTAGCACAATAGATTTACTGAATATTCAAAAGCATATCATGGGCGTCGATCGATTCACACAAATGGATCAGTTTATTGCAGCGGATATCAATAAGGATGGCGATATTACAAGTGTCGATTTGATCGAATTGAGAAAATTGGTTTTGGGCATATACAGTCAGTTTCCGCAAAACACCTCTTGGAGGTTCTTTGATCAATCGTTGATGGCCAGAACCACCGATCACCATACGATGGCAGAATTTGAAAATCCATATGTGGAAGCTGTAGATAAAGGAATAAGCAAGCAGAACTTTACAGGTATAAAAATTGGTGATGTCAACCGTAGCGCTGTACTTGGGTGGGCCACCTTGGAGTCCAGGAGCATCAAATCACTTGATATTCTGGCAGCAGACATAACGCTGACAGCTGGGAATATTATTGAACTACCACTATATGTTGATGCTACGGGAATCGAAGGATTGCAAGGTAGTTTAAGATTTGATCATATATCTATACTTGGCGTGACTTCTGATCAGGCTATGTTATTGCCTGGTCAGTATCAAGAAACTGTAATGAAATCTGGTCAATTTAATTTTTCCTGGATCAGAACGATGGGGTATAAATCGGAAGGACAACAACTTTTGACCAAGCTATTGATCAGAGCAAATCGTTCCGGGAAGCTTGCTGATTTTATGCAAATCAATCATAAGGTCATGAAGGCAGAAGCGTATGAAAGCGTCAATATCATCCGAGACTTGAAGCTGCGATTTAATACCATCGGGGTGATACCGCAAGTATTGGATAGAATGGTATTGTGGCAAAATAATCCTAATCCTTTTCATGATCGAACGGCAGTACGCTATAGTTTGCCTCAACCAGGTCAAGTGACTTGGACTATATCAGATTTGACTGGACGGGTCATAACCACCTGGTCCAGATATCAACCAGTAGGAGATCATCAAATCATGTTGGATAAAAAAGATCTAGGCGTTGGAGGTATATACTATTACAAAATGGATTTCAATGGCTATTCTGATGTACGGAAACTGATCCTTTTAGAATAGTAAACTAAGTATATTCATTGTTTAAATACCACGACCCTGGCTGTTCATTCAGTCAGGGTCTTTTTTATATAATAAATTATAGTAACCTATAAACTTATTTTAATCAGGATTTAACATATTACAAATATATTATAATTGTAATATGCAGTTTATTATATGAATATATATTATATAATAATATAATATTAAAAATACCCAAAAAAGGGTATATCAACAGTCAGAACCTAAAATATATTTGTGACATATTAATATATTATATAATATGATAATATATCTAATACAGAGAATGAGAATGAATTGAATATTGGAATTATCTAATATTTAATTTTTGAACAAAACCTAGTACTAGAATGCCTTCGACAAGGCATCGGCCTTCCTGAGAGAAAAAAGTGATAAGTATACCTCTGATTTGGTCAGAACGGTTCCCCCATTACCGGTTTGATCTGATTTTAGGACAAACGGGCTGCAAAGGCATCCCATCCCAATTCATTTAATTAAAACTAAAACTAAGTCTCATGGAGAAAACTCAACGCACCGCTGTACGGAGATTGGTAACCTTCTGCAAAAAAAGTGCAATTTTACTTTTTGTAATTATTGGCAGTACACAACTGACTTACAGTCAATGCCCAATGGTGTGCCATAATGTAAACCTGTCGTTAGATACCATCACTGGTGGTAAAACGACGATCTTACCTGAAAATATTCTCACCAATCCTGCATCCTGTCCCGGGGGTGTTTTTGTCGTAGAATTATTTGACCCGTATGGCAACTCTATCGCTAATATGGTGGATTGTCAATGGGCAGGCTATACATTGATTGTAAAAGTAACTGACCAGATCAGTAGAAACAATTGTTGGGCCAAAGTAAAAGTAGAAGACAAAGCCGGACCTAATCTTAATTGTGTTAAGGACACCATTTCTTGCCTTGAGCTCAATGAATATAGTAAAGGGTTGGATAGATTTCCTTTAGGTAGAGCAACAGATAATTGTGGAGCTAGTGCCCCTGTATCTATTGCCGTGGTGTGTACTGAATTTCCTTGTTCGAATACTCTTTTTGTCGCGATCTGTCAACGTACAGTTATCGCTACAGACAAGTGGGGTTTGACTTCAACTTGTAGGGACAGTCTATGGATTTCCCGAGACACCTTATCTAATTTAATTGCAGCAAGAGATACGATGGTAGATTGTTCAGTTGCAGATTCATTGGGTAAAGACCAATTTGGAAATCCGCTACCTCAAAAAGTGGGTGTACCTACGATAAAAGGAAATCCGGTGTGGCCAAATTTTAGCACTTGTAAAATCATCAGTAGGTATACCGATAAAGTTTTTCCAATCTGTGGACGCAGTCGAAAAATCAGACGCGAGTGGACTGTGACCGACTGGTGTACGAGACAAGACACAGTGGTCTTACAATGGATAAAAATAATTGATACTACAGATCCTACTTTAACTGTGCCATTAGCTCTGATCACTAAGAGTGCTGGGGCTCATGATTGTAATGCACCAGTGGATTTACCAAGGCCAAAGGTCAGTGATTGTTCAGGAATAAAGGCGATAAATTATTTTGCTACAATTATCCATGCAGGTAAAAATGCTGCCATCCCTACTGTGATTTCGGGATCTTTCAAAGGTGCTACTACTAGAGTGTATCTCCCTTCTGGAACCCATCAAATAACATATTATATTCTTGATTCCTGTGATAATACATTGGAAGCTATACAGGTTGTTACGATCAATGACCAAGTCCCCCCAACCCCTGTATGTGATGAACGGACAGCTACTACGCTCGACCCTCAATCTTGTTGGTCTAGAATCTATGCTGCAGATCTTGACAATGGCAGTCATGACAATTGCTGTAACACCTTGTATTTTTCAGTGGCATCAATGGATACGATTGTAAAGTATCAGGAACTTTTGATAGCTAAGATTAAATCAAAGTATGGACTCGATGTGTATATCAGTAGGAGAGCGTTTTTTGATTTATTGATTGATAAATATATCAATTGCGCTATATTTAATGATTACATTGACCTGGGACAATGTGGTAATAAACAATTGGTCATGCGCGTATATGAGGCATGTAACCTACCTCAATATGATCCACATGTACACGGAGATTCTAGACATGACTTTTATTGCAAAGCAGCGTACGGCAATGCAGAATTTCCGTATGGCAATGGAGATTCTCCTTATGTAGATAGAGATGAACTTTACCTTTATGATTTTATCGTAGTCAAAAGATTACTAGGGACCACGCCAGTCAATCCAGCCGATCTAAATTTTATTCTTGCTCCTAAAAACTATAATGACTGTATGGTATGGGTGAATGTGGCTGATAAACAAGCTCCTACTTGTACTGTAGCTTCTGAAAAATACGCTTATTGTGATGGTGTACCATATGAAAATCAGTTAGAATTTAATTATTTCGATGAGTTAGAAATCTCTCCTATTTGCAATGGAGCAAACGGTATATATGACCCAGCATATTTGTTATTGGATAGTTTTGATGTAGGGTCTAAAGTCAATCCAAAATTATTATTTGATTCTGCATTTTTCAAAGATAATTGTGGATCCGTATTAGTAACATCTAAAATAGAAGGAGCAGTCAATAATTGTGGAGCTGGCATATTGACCAAGACTTGGACGGGTAAGGACCAATGTGGTCAACTGTCTACGACATGCGCTCAAAAATTAAAAATGTTTCATCGATCTGATTTTGAAGTAGTATTCCCAAAAGATATCGAAACCACCTGCTTGAGCAATTTAGGCCAATTAAATAATCCTACAGGTGAAAATTATCCTAAGATATTTGATAATGATTGTGAGCAAATCGGAGTTTCTTTTGAAGACACTCGGTATGAAATTGCAGCGAATGCTTGTTTCAAAATACTGAGGACTTGGAAACTCATCGACTGGTGTGCATATAATCCTGAACTGCATGATCGAAATAGAGATTTTATTGCAGACACTACTGCCGAATTTAGAGCGACTTTAAATGCTAACGATAGCCGATACTGCACCTACAGATGGTTAAAAGATAATGGCGATGGCTATATCTATTATACCCAAGTCATCAAAGTCATCAATACCGTATTACCTATAATCACTAAATCCGACAGTATAGTAGCGTGCGCTGATAACGGGATCACGTGCCAAGGGCGCATTCGGTTGAAAATGAACGGCTCTGACGATTGTACTCCGATTGGTGATCTTAGGTGGATCATTCAGATCGATTCATTTAATGATGGGTCTATCAACAAAATCGTCGATGTCACCGGTTCAATGGCAACCATAGATGGTGATTTTCCAGTAGGTATACACAAAATTACATTCGTACTACGAGATTTATGTGGCAATGAAAGTGCAAGAACTAGTATAGTAGATGTGAGGTTGTGTAAAAAACCTACACCTTATGTACTCAACGGTATCGCAGCCAACCTCATGCCGATAGACAACAATAGGAATGGGATCCCAGAAAGTGGTATGTT
This sequence comes from Saprospiraceae bacterium, assembly GCA_031417835.1. Lineage (GTDB taxonomy): Bacteria > Bacteroidota > Bacteroidia > Chitinophagales > Saprospiraceae > JADJLQ01. The sequence continues at coordinate 21,402 of JANOWJ010000201.1, forward strand.
GACGATATGGGCCAGTGATTTTAATGCCGGAAGTACTGCAGGCTGTGGACAGAAGATACAGGTTTATTCTTTTTCAAGTGATACTACTAAAAAATCCATCACATATACTTGTGACAGTGTTGGCCTCCGATTAGTAAATATTTGGGTGACAGACACCTATGGAAATAAAGACTTTGCGCAGACCTACATCCTAGTGCAAGACAACAATAAGGCATGCACAGGGGGTATTCAACCGATCGCGGCCAATATCAATGGTGTGATCAAAACCGAAGATAAGTTGGAAATTGAGAAAGTCAACGTGTCTCTGAGTGGTAGCAGTGCTATCCCTTCAGTTACAAAAGCCGACGGTATCTATGCCTTCAACAATATGAGAGTGGGTGGATCATATACAGTGATGCCGAAGAAAAATATCAATGCTATGAATGGTGTATCCTCCTTGGACCTCCTGATGATTCAAAAGCACATCTTAGGTGTACAAACCATCACCTCGCCGTATAAATTAATCGCAGCAGATATCAACAAATCAAATGATGTATCATCTGTCGATTTGGTAGAATTGAGAAAATTAATCTTAGGGGTATATGAAAATTTCCAAGGGAATGAATCCTGGAGATTTATACCTGCTGATTATAAGTTTAAGAATGCTCTCAATCCATTTGATGGCGGCTTCCCTGAACATCATGTCATTCCTGCATTTAATTCGAGCTCATTGATCAATTTTGTGGGTGTAAAAGTGGGTGATGTAAATGGCACGGTTACACCAAATCAATTGATGGGATCAGAGCTACGAGCTCCCGGTAAAGAATTGGTGTTTAGTACTAAAGAACAAATCTTTAAATCTGGAGAACTGGTAACTGTACCAGTAAACTTGAGTGCTTCGAGTGATCTGTTAGGATATCAATTTACGGCAGCATTTGATCCATCAGCTTTAGAGTTGATCAATATCGCCCCTGGTATCATGGACATGACGGCAGCTAATTTTGGAACAAACAAAAAGAGTGAGGGTGTCATCACCACAAGTTTTACAAGTACTAAAGCATTCAATAGTACCGATAAAGCATTGTTTAGCCTTCAATTTAAGGCAACCAAAGGTGGCAAGCTCAGTGAATTGATCCAATTCAATTCAAAAGTGACTAAAGCGGAAGCATATAATACAGCTCTTGAGGTAATCAATGTCAAATTAGCTTTTACCGCCTCATCCTTTGCAGGCCAGACTGCATTACTCCAAAATACGCCTAACCCGTTTCGCGATCAAACCAGGATTGGTTTTGTAATGAATCAAACTGGACAAGCTCAGATCACTTTATTTGACTTAAATGGTCGGATCATAAAACAAATCGTTACTAAATACAATAAAGGCTATAACGAAGTACAAATACAAAAGCAAGATGTACATACAGGTGGTGTATTTTACTATCAATTGCAAGCTGATGGATATACCGCAACTCGTAAAATGATTGTTCTGGAATAAAAGTAAGCGTAAAATATACTGTTTTTGGGATGGGACCCCTCTCCACCAAAGGGTGGAGGGGGTCTTTTTTTTTGGTGCCATTAAGTTTATGCCTCTGGGCACTGTAGGGATAAAAAACCTCTTCGCACAAATCTTAAAAAATAGGTATAAGTTTTCTATAAATGGGGTTAATTTTGCAGCCGCATGGGACGGGCCTTGGGTATCGATTATGGATTGAAGCGAAGCGGATTATCAGTGACTGATCCGTTGCGCATCAGCGTAAATCCATTAGAGACCATTGCTACAAATGATCTTTGGAGTTTTATTCAGCTCTATTTAACAAAAGAAAATGTGGACCTTATTGTATTAGGCGATCCTTATCATCGAGATGGTACACCCACCGATCTCCATCCTGAAATTCATGCCTTGGGGTTTAAAATCACCGAAATCTATCCTAATGTGAAAGTGGATTATCAAAATGAACATGGGACAAGTCATGAGGCTGTCCAACTATTAATTCGTAAAGGAACGCCTAAACAAAAAAGAAATAAGGAAGCCATTGATAAAATGGCTGCCGTATTAATATTGCAAAAATACTTAAACCATTTTTAAACAAATGATATTGCCTATCTATGCCTATGGGCAGCCAGTACTTAAACAAGAAGGGGAGCGAATTGATCCCATGAACTATCCAGAGCTTGATCAATTAGTGACCAATATGTGGGAAACGATGTATGCAGCTAAAGGCGTAGGACTGGCGGCTCCGCAAATTGGCTTGGCATTAAAATTATTTGTTATTGACACTTTGCCTTATCAGGAAGAAGGCAAGGAATTTAGGGGTTTGAAACAAGTGTTTATAAATGCTCTGATTTTAGAAGAGAGCGGTGATTTTTGGGATTTTGAGGAAGGTTGTCTCAGTATCCCTGATATTAGAGCGGATATAGAACGATCCTCCGATCTGATCATAGAATATGTGGATATCAATGGAGAAAAACACACTGAAACGTACACTGGATTAAATGCCCGAGTGATACAACATGAGTATGATCATACGATGGGCGTATTGTTTATAGATCATCTCAAACCACTTAAAAAACGAATGGTCCAAAGACGATTGGATGCCATCAAAAAGGGACAAATTGAAGCTGACTACAGGTTAAAATTTTACCGTAGCAGATCTTAAATGGTCCTGGTAGCCATCATTCTCTGAATGTATTTCCCCAATATGTCATATTCAATATTGACACTTGATCCAGGTCGAATAAACTTAAAATTGGTATGATGAAATGTATATGGTATTATGGATACCTCAAAGTAATCACCTGTCAGGCCGGATACGGTAAGACTAACTCCATGGATGCAAATAGAGCCTTTGGAAACAATTAAATTGCGATTGACCCATGGCAATTCAAATCGATAGGTCCAACTGCCATTCAACTCTACTACCGAAATACACTTTGCAGTATGATCTACATGGCCCTGGACAAAATGACCATCCAATCTTGAATGAGCCTGAATACATCGTTCGAGATTGATTTGATCTCCAATCTGAGCATCACTAAAAGTGGTCAATGACAATGTTTCTGCGATCACGGTACATCGATGCCAGTCATGGCCTACGGTTTCTACGGTAAGGCAAACCCCATTATGCGCTATGCTTTGATCTATCTGTAATTCTGGGGCTAAAGAGGATTGTATATAAATCTCCTTATTTGATAAGACCAGATCAATATGCCGGATAATTCCGATTTGCTCAATAATCCCAGTAAACATAGATTATCGTAAGATTTGAATGTAGCCTTTGCGTTGCTCTATCACCTGAGCATTGTTTTGTTGAAATCCAACTACGGCACATGTGTAATAATACGTGCCATCACCTACCTCTTTATCGTTTCTGTCGTGACCATCCCAATTCAAAGCAGGATCTTCTGTAGTAAATAACATTTCTCCCCATCGGTTGAAAACTTCAAATCGAACTTTAATGACACCTGAATTTAACCTCGGCGTGAACAAGTCATTAGATCCATCACTATTGGGAGTAAAACTATTTGGCAATTCATAAGAGAGATTACAATTTTGTGGACAAATCTCGCCGCTCTTTAAAGATTCATTTCCATTTTGATCGGTAGCCGTAATGATATAGCAGCCCGTAAAACCTGAATCAGGTGTATGACTCAATTTGGTAATAGATAAATCAGTGAAGGTTTGGATTTTTAGTAGGTCCACTGACGAAAGAGTTTTTTTGAAATATACCTGTATTGATTTCAAATCATCTACAAAACAAGTATCCATTGCACTTATACTCCAACTGAGTTCATTGACTGTGTTTCCTTGAGCATTTTTTAATATACAATTTCTTATGACCGCTAGTTTTGGTACACAAGGAGGAGTGTTGTCAACAGGCGTAATACAAACTTCCTGAGAAAAATTTTGAATTGGGGTTGGTAATCCATTGATCCCATAGGTGCCAATCGTCTCTATAACATAACAATAGTTTAATCCGTTCCTGACCGTCTTGTCTTTGAAGCTTGTTACATTTGAAGTTCCGACGAATTGCAATGGCTCTGCACCTGTCTTCCGATATATTTCATATGAAAAATTATTCCAAGGCGTTTCGGAAGTCCACGAAAGATTGACCGTGCGGTCTGCCGAGGTTGACTTTAAATATACTGTGCTGGCTGATGAAGAAACTCCGTATAAAGACCCGGCAGGTCCCGTAAAAAATTGGATTTGATAACTGTATGGTCTGTCACTCGTGTTCAGATTGTTATCAATATGCATCGTATCATTAAAAGCGGCCAAACTATTGGCTGTAAAAGTACCGCCGGGAATGGGCATAAAAGGATTGTTTTGGCTGATGAACCCATTAGCCCTTTGTATTACAATTTTGTATGGTCCTGTATTTTTGATCGTATCAAGATCATGTGCTAGGGGCACCACCCATTTTAATAATACCGAGCCATTTGAAGTATTTGTGGTTTGAATACTGGCCTTAGTAATAAATGGAAGGTCCCTTTTGAGTTGAATGCAAGCTTCTTCTGACGGTAGACTTGCTACACGATTATATGAATTACCGCCAGGGGATGTTAATGCAAATTCTGCTAGTATTCTGTAACAATGGGTCTTGCCGGGCTCAAGCATATCGTCATCAAAATAAAAAACATCACCTGCACGCGTCACGACATTGGAAGTTATTCTCTGATAACCTCTACCAGATAGTCCGGTAGTACAAGAGTCAACTTTAAATTGATTGCTATTTATGCGTCTCCAAATCGAAAAACCCTTGAAAAAATTATTAGTGGTAGCGACACAAAAATTGGGATAAGTCCAATTGACTCTTACTACATTATTTCCATTTGGGATTGCAGTTACATTTCGTGGAGGTGGCCCCACTATTTTTATTCGAATTGTTTTGAGATCAGCAAGTCCAGTGCTGTCTTTAAAGTTATCAATGGCTCGGAAAACGATAGCATACGAAACTTCTGAAATGTGCTCACAGCTAGTCTGCCAAATTAACTTGCCTGAAGCAACTTGATTTTGAAAACCAGCCGCAGCAATAAACTGAGCTTTATTGACACCCACATTAAAAGGCCCTCCCAAAGCACTAATTGCGATTTTTTGGTTTAAGTTTTTATCCCGAGCTTCTACATTAAATTCTATTCGGGTACCGGCTACGACGCAAAAATCCTTAGGAATGGTGATCTCAGGAGGATCATTACTGCAATTTTCAATTGTAATCTGCATATCCCGGATAATGCTGTTGAGTAATATACCATTGCGATACTCTTTGATGAGGAATGCGATATTATATTCACCTTCGCGTTGAGGTGACTCCCAAGTGAAATTACCAGTTGCTCTATCCAGCGAAATCTTGTTGTCAGGTCCCGCTATGATTTGATCCGGAAATCGATAATTAGGTACTTCAGACCCTCTTGCTTGAAATGGCACTATAAGATCAAAAGATAGTGAATCTCCGTCAGGATCATAGGCATTTAAGTTATGAATAAACTTTTTACCAATGCATCCAAAATCAATCGGCGGCTGAAGCAATACTACAGAATTGTTATAACCTTGGATCGTAGAATTGAGCAGGGTAAGCGTAGTTGCTAAATGAAATTGAATCCCAACAGAATTTGGAAAATTTAAATTTAATATATTACCTACCCGATTCGGGTCTGTCATCGAAACAGTATAGGTGCCTACTCCGGGGTACGTATGTTCAGCTACATAAAAATTTCGTTTAATATCATTTTCAAGTCTTTCCCCATTATTTAGAGGGCCATTAACCCGATAGATCCAATGCCGTTGACCATCGCCCCAGAAGACATCTACGCTATCTCTATCTGCTCCACCAGAGCTTGTTTTAGTATAGGTAGTCACGGTCAATCTAATTTTCAAGGGCCCAATTTGAACATACGTGATATCCCCGGCGCGATTATGGGTAGCCCAAATTTTTCCACTCCATGGTAGAAGAAAAACAATAAAAATTAATGTTTTAAACGAAAAGGTCACGAAGTAGTAAACGATGATAAATATTAGATAATAACAAAACTACCCGTTTTTTTTTAAACTCCTTCGTACTTATCTAGGAGATCGAAGACTAACTGCCAGCGAGTCCTGCCAAAATGGAATCTGAGGATCAAACGAGTGTTTAATTTTAGCCAAGTTAAATACACTGTATTGTGGCCGCGGGGCTGGCCTCGGATACGCAGTGCTCGGCACTGGCTCAACAACACAAGCTAACCCGCTGATTTTTATTATTTCAGATGCAAAATCAAACCATGATATAACTCCTTGATTAGCAAAATTATATATACCATATTGAGCTTGGATTTCTGAAGGTTCTAATATGGATGACAATATCTTTATCGTAGCTTGGACGAGATCAGGGGTATAGGTAGGAGCGCCAATTTGATCATTAACCACTTTTATATTTGATTTTTCCTTAGCCAATTTCAGGATCGTGTTGACAAAATTCTGACCTTGATCTGCATATACCCACGAAGTCCTGATGACTACAGTTCGAGCGTGATGATATAAAGCCACTTGCTCGCCCAGGTACTTTGAAATGGCGTATATGCTTTTTGGATTGCATGGGTCTGCCTCAGAGTAGGGTGTAGTCTGCCCATTATCGTAGACATAATCTGATGAATAGTGGAGTAGGGGAATGTTGGCCAAAGCACATGCTTTGGCGAGTTGTTTTGGACCGTCTACATTGATAGACCAAGCTGCTGGAGCATTAGATTGGGCGAGGTCTACGGCGGTGTACGCGGCACAATTTACCACGGCATCCACACCAGCGGTCATGACCTTTAAAACTTCAGTGGAATCGCAGATATCGAGGTCTTGGTGACTTTTGGCGATAGCGACAAAATCTTGACGATCATTTAATGATTTTACGAGTTGTTGGCCTACTTGTCCAGAAGCTCCCGTTACCAAAATTCGAAATTTGACTACCATAAATGATTCAGATCACGCAATGAAGGCAATACAAGATCTTTGGTGGAAATCTGGATTGGCACATCTAATGTTGGCCATTGAATATTGATGTCCAAATCATCATATCTAACTCCGCCCTCAGCTGAAGGATGATAATATTGATCGCATTTATAAATAAAAATGGCAGATTCGCTTAAGACCAGGTAACCGTGAGCAAATCCAGCAGGAACAAAAAATAACTCGCAGCGCGTTGCAGTAAGCTCAACGGCGACATATTGACCAAAAGTGGGTGATTGTCGTCGTACATCCACTGCGATATCTAATACGTTTCCTTGGGTCACTCTGACCAATTTGGATTGTGCGTATGGGGGGTGTTGGAAATGTAGGCCCCTCAGGGTGCCTTTATTGGAAAAGGCCTGATTATCTTGCACAAAATCACAAGTAATACCAGCCTCGCATAAATCTTTTTTTGAATAGGACTCAAAAAAATACCCCCGGCTATCCGTAAACAGTTTGGGTGTTATCAGAAGAGGTCCTTCGATTCCAAACCGCGTCGCGTCAAAAACCATAAAGTTATTATTCCTTAAAAAATAATGAAATAGGTAATCCTGTTAAATTATATCGCTCACGAAGTTGATTTTCCAGATATTGTTTGTAATTACTTTGTACGTAATCAGGATTATTGCAAAAAAATCCAAACGCGGGATAAGTCTTAGGTATTTGGGTCAAAAACTTAATTTTAACTAGTTTCCCCCTATATGGTTGGGGTGGATTTTTTGCCGTGACCTCCGCTAAAAATTCATTGAGATCGGATGTTTTGAATTTTTGTTTTCTACGCTCACATACATCCATGGCCGTTTCGACTACTTGAAAAATCCTTTGTTTATTTTGAGCTGAAATAAATAAAATCGGAATGTCATTAAATGGTGCAAATTTATGTTTCAATACTTTTTCATATTGATGCATGGTATTGGTCTCTTTTTCTACCAAGTCCCATTTGTTGACCAAAATCACCACACCCTTATGTTTTTTAATCGCCAGATTAAATAAATTTGAATCTTGAGCTTCAACCCCAGTCTGAGCATCTATCATCAGTAAACAGACATCACATTCTTCAAGGCTTCGAATGGCCCGAATGACAGAATAAAACTCTAAGTCTTCATGCACTTTGGTCTTGCGTCGGATTCCAGCCGTATCGACCAATAAGAAGTGCTTACCAAATTTATTATATTCAGTATGGATGGCATCTCTGGTCGTGCCCGGGATATCAGTCACGATATTGCGATCTTCCCCGATCAGCGAATTTAATAGAGTAGACTTACCCACATTGGGTTGGCCTATGATGGCGATTTGAGGTAATTCATTGACGAATTCTTCGCTGACAGGTACCTCCAGTACTTCCACGATATCATCCAGAATCTCACCGACTCCAGTGCCGCTGATAGACGAGAGAAAGTAGGTGTTTTCAAACCCAAGTCCATAAAACTCATTTGCCAATAACATTCTTTGGTGGTTATCCACTTTATTGACTGCCAGGTAAACCTTTTTTTTGGATCTCCGAAGTAAATCAGCTACTTGTTCATCCAAATCAGTGATCCCAGTGAGGACATCAACCATAAAAATAATGACACTGGCTTCATCAATAGCTAATTTCACTTGTTGGCGAATGGCCTTTTCAAAAACATCCTCAGAGTTTTTAACAAATCCACCCGTATCAACGATCGTAAATGATTTTCCATTCCATTCACTTGTGCCGTAGATACGATCGCGAGTGACACCACTAGTGTCATCTATGATGGCTTGTCTTTCGCCAAATAAACGATTAAACAAGGTTGATTTACCCACATTGGGCCTGCCGACAATTGCTACTATATTACTCATGAGGGGTGGACTAAGGTTAATAACCGTATTTTTTAAGCACTTCAGGATTGTTGCGCCAGTTCTTTTCTGTTTTTATCTGTAGATCAAGATAGACTTGGTGGCCTAAAAAATCTTCAATTTTTTGTCGAGCCTGAATTCCTAAATCTTTGATATTCTTTCCCTGTTGACCTAGTAAAATAGCCTTCTGACTGTCCCGTTCTACAATGATATATACGTGAATTTTTGCAAATGGTTTGTCATCATTGATCGTGTCTTTAAAGTCTTGAACTTGCACTTCACACGAGTAAGGGATCTCATCATAATAACTTTCAAAAATGGTCTCCCGGATCAGTTCAGCTATAAAAAAGCGGTCATGACGATCGCTTAAATCTTCTTTTGGAAAGTATGCAGGACCTTCTGGGAGTGTTTCTAATATAGCCTGCATTAATTCAGGGATACCCTTGGAGGTTAAGGCAGAAACAATAAATTTTGCTTTAAACTCAAATTTTTCACCCCATTCTGATGCCGCTTTTTCACATTTTGCTTTACCAAAAAGATCTGATTTGTTCACAATCAGCATTACCGGGGTTTTGGTTTTACTCAAAGCATTTATGGCCTCTGCATCTACTGTTGCATCAGGGGAAGTACAACAAAGGATCAGATCTGCGTCGTGTACACCCGAATGCGCGAGCATATTCATGCGCTCCTGGAGCTTATATTGAGGCTCTTTGATCATGCCCGGAGCATCAGAAAATACTACCTGGTGCTCGGCGTCGTTATGAATGATAAATATGCGATGTCGGGTAGTTTGTGGTCTATCCGTGATGATGGCTAATTTATGTCCGCATAAGGCTTTGACAAGGCTCGATTTGCCTACATTAGGTTGTCCGAATAAATGAACAAAGCCGGAATGGTGTTTCGCTGACATGGGGCGTAAAGATACGGTTTACCCCCCTGATCCAAGACATTCATTCATTCCAGTACCGGATTAATTCCTAAGCCTCTTTTTCTGGGTGTGTATTACGTTTTCAATAGCTTGGATAATGGTCGCGGGTTCCAGTCGTCGCCAATCTATATTATTGAGTTCTTCACCAAACTGAACATAATATTGGATGCCGGACTGTTTTAGCTCTTCTTGCATATGATCCATCACGCCTATCATGGCGACCCAACCACCTTCCTCGATCACATCTTCATGCCATTCTTCATAATAACAATCATCTGAGCTATGAAAATTCAATACATTATCCATGATCAATACAAATCGAAAAATGCCATGTTTCTGCATTTTTTCTATCACTTTACGTTTTAAATACATGATATCATTCTGAATAGCATCATTCCACTCACCGATAAACTCAATGATTGCAAAACCTTCCAGATAATCCACTAGTAGGATTTTGAGATAAAGGGTTTCAGAATCCATATCATCCCACTGAGGATGGATATAGTAATTATAAATGGCATGCGAATAATGAAATTCACTGTATTGTTGACCATAATATGGCGACCTGGTATCATCTGAAGCCACATATTGATCGCGCCACTTAAAATAAGGTTCGATATCCTGCATACTGTAATAAATCGTAAAATTGAGCTAAAATATATTCTCTTCCTGATTATTTTTATTTTTTAACTCATCTCTTTTATTATCCTTAAAATCAGCATCACCGGACCAGAATCAAGTGGCAAAACCACTTTGGCTAAATGGCTATCATCCCATTATGGATGGCCACTAGCGGAAGAATACGCCCGTCACTACCTTGAGCATCATGGCGATATCCAGGATGCAAAAGCTTTGATCAATATAGCCAAAGCACAAGTGGCCGCTGAGGACTATGCAGCAGCAGGAGACAATCATAAGGTATTGATCTGTGATTCGGACATGCTGGTATTGTATATCTGGTGTACGGATAAATTTATCAAAGTACCTCCCGCACTCTCGGCGCTCGTCAAGCACCATGCCTATGACCTGACCATGCTGTGCGTACCTGATATCCCTTGGATAGCAGATCCATACCGAGTGAATCCTCTAGATCGAGCAAGACTTTTTAACTTGTATAAGGCCGAACTTATAAAAATGGGCCGCCTATTTGTAGAGATCAAAGGTGATGAAGGACAAAGAAAACAGTTGGCAGAAAAATCAATAACTCAGCTCCTAAAAGCGTAGTATCTTTGTACTATCTCACGATAACCGGGGTGCCCAATAGTCCATTTATTAATAGGATCAAAGGCTGAGATTATACCCGTCGAACCTGCTGGGTAATGCCAGAAAGGGAAGATTGCTGACCAAGCTCCGGAATTAATGGTTTTATTTCTAATGCTTTATGAGATTCTACTTATTTATTTTCTATTTTTTGATGTTCTTGACAAATCAATTATTGAGTCAAGGTACTATACATTTATTGCTGAAAGACCCGATTGGTCAGCCCATTGAAGGGGTGATAGCTGTATCTAAAGATCAAAAAAGATCGAGTACCACAGATGTAAATGGTAAACTGCGCTGGGTATACAACACGGCTCAGGACACCATGATCCTGATGCATTTAAATTATGTTGATAAAACGATCGTGGTTGAGCAAAGTCAAACTGTTCTTCAAGTCCGGTTGACGCCTCACGAAAACATATTAAAAGCCGCAGAGATCAGCTCTACGTGGACAAAGCCAAATTCTATCATCGTACATACTACACTCCATGAAAGCACATTAATGCAAAAGAATATGGCATTAGATGTCCCTTATCTCCTGCAGCATCTTCCCTCCACTGTATCCACATCGGATGCAGGTAATGGCATAGGTTATACTGGCATACGCATCAGAGGGTTGGACCCGACACAAATCAATGTACTGATCAATGGTGTACCGCTCAACGATGCAGAATCTCAAAACGTATTTTGGGTAGACCTTCCAGATTTGATCGCATCAGCATCTGCTGTGCAGGTGCAACGGGGCATAGGATTATCAGGTTCTGGACAAGTAGCGTTTGGGTCTTCCATACTAATCAACACCAATAAATTTAGTCTTAAACCCTTTATGACTGTAGAGTTAGGCGCAGGCAGCTTCAATACCTATAAATCTAGCTTAGCATTCGGCACTGGCAACATAAAAAATAATTGGAATATTCAAGGCCGATTGTCCATGTTGCGCTCCGCAGGATATATCGACCGAGCCAGTACTCAGCTATGGTCTGGCAGTATGTCTATATCCAATATCACTGCGAAACGATCTTTGAGATGGCATCTGTTTGATGGGCTAGAAAAAACATACCAGGCCTGGTATGGTGTACCTATACAATATATCGAGTCGAATAATAGGACTTATAATGCAGCAGGGACCGAAAAATCAGGCAGTCCACATGCCAATCAAATAGATCGATATCGACAGACTCATCTTCAATTCATTCATAATGAAATGATAGCTAGGTCATGGTCTATGCAAAACATTGTCCACTACACGCCTGGTCAAGGCTACTTTGAAGAATACAAATCAGATCAATTGCCCATAGACTACCTATTAAAAGGCATAGACCCCATAGATCTGGTACGAAGAAGGAATTTGAATAACGATTTTTTTGGCACTATCCATTCAGCACACTATACAGGTGCCCCGTTTGATATTCAATTTGGAGTATCGTGGAATACATACTTGGGTAGACACTTTGGTGAAGTAATAGAAACAGATCTGACCAAACTCCAGGTGCCCACGCGATATTATGACCATAAGGCTTCCAAACGGTCAGCCATGGCATTTGGTAAATTGGAGTATCAGTTAGGGTTGTTGCAAGTCATAGGGGATATACAATATCGTACACTTAGGTATCAATACGTACCAGAACATATTCAAGCTAATACCACCGAAACGGTCAACCATGAATTTTTAAATCCCAAGGTAGGACTAGCGATGCAGATGGATGGCAATAACCAATTGTATCTGTTCAGCGGTCTAGCACATCGAGAACCCGGGAGAGAGGATTATATCAAAGCGGGTAACATTTTTCCTAAAGTAGAAAAGGTCTGGGATAATGAACTTGGCTGGAGGTGGCTGAGCTCGCAACTTACATTTGAACAAAATTTATATTATATGTCTTACCGTAATCAATTGGTCCCTACTGGCCAACTGAATGATGTCGGCGCCTACATTCGTAGCAATGTTGCGTCTTCTTATCGATTGGGCTCTGAAACTTCCATTCAATGGAAAGTACATAAAATAGGCTCGATCAGCGGCAATATAAATTTGTCTCAAAACAGAACAAGGTCGTTGACAGAATTTATAGACGATTGGGACACCGGAACACAAGAGTCCATGATTCTATTTGATAAACCGATTGCTTATTCACCAAATCAAATAATTAACATGAGTGCGCAAATCAATATTTTAAACCAAGCTATAACTTCTCACCAGCATCGTCTGGACTTTGAGATGCAAGGCCAAAGCATAGGTAGTCAGTATTTGGATGGCACAGGGTCTAAGTATTCCCAACTTAAAGGGTATCAAGTGATCAATACTCAGTTGTACTATACAGTATCCAAAAAAAACAAACCAATATTTGACATCAGATTGCAAGTCAATAATCTATGGAACAACCAATATGAATCCAATGGATGGATCTATCGATTTAAGTCTCCGGGCTACAATCCATTACCGGATGATCCTTATACTGCGTTAGAAGGTGGGGACCAATACCATCAAAAAGGATTGTTTCCTCAAGCTGGAAGACATGCTTTTATAGGGCTTAGAATTTTCTTGTAAAATTGGTTTCTAAAACTTATACGTAAAACCCAATCGATATACCAGAGGCAATTCCGTACTCTGACTATCTGCCATGAGATCATATAATAAATAAATCTCAGAGCTAAATAGTCCACCGCTGGTGTAGCCAAGTCCGACCAAAAATTGATTGTCACCAAATCGCTCAGAAATTAATTTGGTGCCCGAGGCATCGAAACCTACAGGATAAACTCTGTTGATATAACTGAGCTCAGTATGAGCGAATAAAATCCTCATAATTTTAGCTCGTGCAAATATACCAGCACCATAGTCTAGCCCATTGAATTTTACAATAGGGCCATTAAATTGGGGGCGGAATCTGCCATTCGTATACTGAAATTCAACTCTGGGTCCAATTGAAAATATATTGTTTATTTTATATGCCATCATTGGCGAAAGACCAACACTAAAACTATTGCCATTTAGCCCGGCCAATCCACCTGAAAATGAAATGCCAAATCCACCACCATACCAAAGTCGATCAGTGAATGAATTTGATTTCTCCTTTGTTGCGACTGGCCTTCTGGATCGACTGGATACCTGAGCCAAGATAGATTGTACGCCGAGCGTCATAAGTAATAAAAAACTGATAAGTCGGACTCGATTCATTGTCATTGTTTCCACTGATTTAATTTAAAACAAAATTAGAATTATTGATTCAATATGTTATGTACCCAACCCAACGCCAGTTCAAATTGTTCCTGTGGATTGATATATGTGTTATCTAAAACTATAGCGTCCTGTGCCAGGGTAAGCGGCGAATCTTTTCTACTAGAGTCAATGGCATCTCGTTCACTCAAATTGTAAGCGATTTCTTCTCTCGTACTTTTTATTGCTTTATGATTTAACTCAGCCCATCTGCGTTCGACCCTTACCGCCAAATCTGCCTTCATAAATATTTTAAGCTCAGCGTCAGGCATCACTTTAGTGCCGATGTCCCTACCATCCATGACGATGCCTTTTTCCTTTGCCATTGATTGCTGTTGAGCGACAAGAAATCTCCTAACTTCAGGGATCGTACTGACTGGACTGACAAAATACTGAACCTCCATCGATCTAATTTTTTCTGATACATCTTCACCATTTACTAACGTAGCATTGCCTGCTTCTGTCCATTTGCACACGATGTGGATCTCAGGTAAAAGGTCTTTTATTTTTACTAACGAGGTATTATTAAGGCCCTTGCGGAGCGCATAGAGTGTGACTGCACGATACATGGCTCCGGTATCGATATAATGGTATGCCAGATGACGAGCGAGACCCTGAGCTAACGTGCTTTTGCCGCAAGCGGAGTACCCGTCTATCGCAATATTAATCTTTGGAGCCATGGTCTTTCAATAAAAAAAGGCTATAACGGATCCGATATAGCCTAGATTTTATTAAGGAATGTGGTAGGTTCAGTACAAGAAGGTTTTTGATCAATATTCATCTTCATTGAACAAAAAGTCGTCTTTTCGAGGATAGTCCGGCCAAATGTCTTCTATGTTTTCATAGATTTCGCCTTCGTCTTCCATTTGTTGCAGATTTTCGATTACTTCTAACGGGGCTCCTGAACGAATCGCGAAATCGATCAATTCATCCCGGGTTGCAGGCCAAGGGGCATCTTCCAGGTGATGAGCCAATTCTAGTGTCCAATACATAAGCTTATATTTTTTATGTTTTAACTATGAAATGAGAATAAGAGTTCCAAAAAATTTGCACAAATGTATCAAAGAAATGTATTAATATGCAATATAATTTATTCAGCCTGTATCAAGCCTTTTTCGAAGGAATGCAAATACGTGAGGTAACAAAATTTTGAGTTTTCCCTGAAGTATGTTACAGGTAGTTTATTTCAAAATATAATCGATATGTCCGAAGATGAATATTTTATGAAAATGGCGATCACGCAAGCCATCGAAGGGGTTAGAAAAAGAGAAGGAGGGCCTTTTGGTGCGGTGATAGTCCATCAGGGTCAAGTTTTAGCTTGTACCAATAATAGGGTATTACTGACCAACGACCCGACTGCTCATGCTGAAATAGAGGCCATTCGAGAGGCTTGTCTAAAATTAAAAACCCATCAATTAAATCAATGTGTACTTTATGCGTCCTGTGAGCCATGTCCTATGTGTCTGGGAGCAATTTATTGGGCAAGGCCTTTAAAATTGTACTACCATGCCTCCCGCGAAGATGCAGCCCGAGCTGGATTTGATGATTCATTGATTTATGACCAAATAGGCATCTCATATGAACAGCGGCTCATATCGACAAAACAGTTGCAACTACCAGGAGTGCCCAGCCCCTTTGAGTATTGGCATCAATGGGGGGATAAAAGTCTATATTAGAATTAAATACCTTCGCCTCTGGATTTACATAATTAGCATAGCATCGCCATAACTAAAAAATCGATACTTTTTCTTTATGGCTTGTTGATAAGCTTCCATGATTAACTCTTGTCCGCCAAAGGCTGCCGCCATAATCAAAAGGCTAGATTTAGGTAAATGAAAATTAGTCAACATACAGTTGGCAATACTAAAATCATACGGTGGGAAGATGAATTTATTTGTCCAACCTTCTTGGGGTTTCATCAAGCCGTGAGCTGATACAGCAGTCTCGATAGCCCGCATCACAGTAGTACCTACCGCACAGATCTTTTTGTTATTTTCTTTAGCTAAGTTGACCGCTTTGACAGCAGATTCAGGCACTCTAAAATACTCAGCTTCCATCTTATGTTTGGAGAGATCCTCGACATCTATGCTTCTGAAAGTACCTAAGCCAACGTGCAAAGTCACCTCTGCAAAATGAGCCCCTTTGATCTCCAGACGCTTCATGATCTCACGGGTAAAGTGTAAGCCCGCCGTGGGTGCAGCCACTGCGCCAATTTCTTTGGCATATACGGTTTGATAGCGTTCTTCATCGAGTGCTTCAGCATTCCTTTTGATATACTTAGGCAAAGGAGTGTGACCCAGTATTTTTAGATGAGCTTGAAAATCATCGTCACCGCCTTCATGGAAAAATCGGATAGTCCTGCCTCGGCTAGTGGTATTATCCACAACTTCAGCGACTAAAATTTCATTCCCCTTTTTATCGTTGAAATAAAGCTTGTTGCCTACTCGGATTTTACGAGCAGGATCCACCAACACATCCCATAATCTGGCTTCTTTATTTAGTTCACGCAACAAGAAGACTTCAATCTTGGCGCCGGTTTTTTCTTTCTTGCCATACATTCGGGCAGGAAATACTTTGGTGTTATTAAAAATAATGGTGTCCCCGTCGCCAAAGATGCCAAGGATGTCTTTAAAAGATTTGTGCTCGATCTTACCAGAATCACGATGTACCACCATCAATTTGCTTCCATCCCGTTCTTTGGATGGATATTGAGCAATGGCGTCTTTTGGGAGAGCAAAATTAAATTGAGAAAGTTTAGTTCGCATGTAGTCTTTTTTTACGGAAAAAGATTTGCAAAGATACTACAATCGAGGCCCCATTGTCAAGGTTTTTACAAAATGAATTGTGAATAAATACCGATAGAATTAATTTGTATCTGGTTTTCTAAGACCTTAAAAGACAAAAACCAGCGGTTAATCGAATGTTTTTGATGAGGCAGGGTGGTTATGAGTATCTTTAGCATTCATACTGACCTATACATGTTTCTAAGATTATTCTACGAAGGTATCCTACAATCGCTGGGCCAATTGGTCTCTAATAAACTGAGGACCTTTTTATCTCTCCTGGGCATTACGATAGGCATCTTTTGTATCATCGCAGTATTATCAGCGGTAGATTCACTAGAAGATAATATAAAAGGCAGTTTTGAAAAACTGGGTAATGATGTCCTCTACATCACCAAAATGCCTTGGAATGAAGACCCGGATGAAAATTATTTTAAATACCTCCGGCGTCCGAATGCCACCTATCGCGAACTCGACGCAGTAAAAACCAAAGTAAAATCGGCGTCGCTCGCTGCTCTACAAGTTATCATAGGAAGTGCAAGCATAAAATATCAAAGGAATAGTATCAATGGTGCATTCGTGATTGCAGTGAGTTATGATTATAACGACATGTACAAGATCGAATACGAAAAAGGTCGGTTTCTTACTCCGTTTGAATACGAATCTGGAGTAGATAAGGTAGTGATAGGAGCTGAATTGGCAGCGAATCTTTTTAATACATTGGACCCTATCGGCAAGAGCATCAAAATGAAGGATCGCCATATGGAGGTGGTCGGAGTCATCAAAAAATCAGGTAAAAGCCTTATCAATATCGCTGATTTTGACCGCGCCGTATTGGTAGGGTATAATACGGCTAAAAAAATGGTCCCGTTGCGCAATAACCGACTGTGGGGCACAAATCTTATGGTCAAAGCTGCTGATGGAGCCAATCTAGATGACTTAAAAGCTGAGGTGACCTCTGTCATTAAGTCATCTCGTCGACAAAAGCCCTATGAAGCCGCTAATTTTTCCATCAATGAAATGTCTATCCTGACGGATATTCTGGATAATTTTTTTGGGGTACTCAATTTGGTTGGGATCGTCATAGGTGCATTTGCCATGTTGGTTGGGATGTTTAGTGTAGCCAATATCATGTTCGTAAGTGTCAAGGAGCGGACCAGTATTATAGGTATTAAAAAAGCTCTTGGAGCCAGACAATACTTTATTCTATTGGAGTTTTTAATAGAGTCCGTGATCCTTTGTGTCATCGGAGGTTTGATTGGTTTAGGGCTGGTCTACCTTATCCTCAAACTATTATCCTCCGCTTTTGGCTATACGATGTTTCTTTCCGGCCAAAATATTATGATTGGGGTAAGTATTTCAATCATCACCGGGATACTAGCTGGTATGATCCCAGCATTCCAAGCGGCAAGATTAGACCCTGTGGAAGCTATCAGGAAGTAGTAAATTGTTCAGGGATTGATATGGTATAAACCAAATAGCCAATCCATTCTTAGCATCTGTAGCTTAAGTTAAGGTAAAGACTCTAGAGGCAGACATAAGCACCCGGATATCTCACCTTTGATACAAAGATTGATTTAAACCTTCCAGAGTCGGAAGGACATAACTTGAGAAGGGGTTATTTTACTTTGGCGACCAAAGCTTTGAAAGCCTCTGCATGATTCATAGCCAAATCAGCCAATACTTTTCTATTCAAAGTAATATTGCTGGATGAAAGCAAGTGAATCAATTTAGAGTAAGACAAACCTTCGATTCTGGCAGCTGCATTGATCCTTGCGATCCAAAGAGCTCTAAATGCTCTTTTTTTGGCTTTTCGATCCCGATATGCATATTTCCAAGCTCGCTCGAGCGTATGCTTAGCAGCTGTGAGGATGTTTCTACGGGCGCCCCAAAATCCTTTGGTGGCTTTGAGTAATTTTTTTCTTCTCGCACGAGAAGCAACGTGATTGACTGAACGTGACATTTGGACTTAATTTTCAGCTTTCCAGGGATCTTTTACGATGCTTTGCACCTGTAGACTGGTTAAAAAAAATATTTTCTAGTGGATTATCTAAGGCATAACATACGTAATACTCTTTTTTCATCAGCTTGGCTGACGAGGGCCATATCGCGATTGGCTAATTTGGCTTTCCTAGACTTTTGTCTAAGTCTATGTGAAGTATTCGCTTGAAATCTCTTGACTTTCCCGGATCCCGTGATGCGAAATTTCTTTTTCGCAGTGGAATGAGTTTTCATTTTTGGCATAATCCTGTTTTAAAAGTGGGGCAAATATACAAAGTCCTGACTAGGTAGGCAAATAAAAGTAAAAGATGGTCATTTAAAATATGTGTTTTGGTTCAACTAGGGCACCCAAAGAATAGATCTGGCTTATTTCTTGACCACACCTTTTCGGGGAGCTAGGAGAATAAACATTTTTTTCCCCTCCAATTTTGGCAAAGCTTCACATGCTGCGATATCGTCTAGTTCTTTGATAAATTTTAATAAGAGCAACTCACCACGGTCTTTAAAAACCACACTTCTTCCTTTAAAAAAGACATATGCTCGCACTTTAGAGCCTTCTTGAAGAAAGTTTTGAGCATGTTTTAATTTAAACTCGAAGTCGTGATCGTCCGTATTAGGACCAAATCTGATTTCTTTTATTTCGGCTTTGATCGCTTTGGCTTTGAGCTCTTTTTCTTTTTTCTCCTTCTGAAAAAGGAATTTATTGACATCTATTATTCTACACACCGGTGGGACAGCGGTAGGGGAGATTTCGACCAAATCGAGCGCTAACTGTTCAGCCCACCGCAATGCTTGTCGGATCGAATATACGCCTGGTTCTATCGGCGGCTCACCTTCTATTACGAGTTCATTGAGATTATCACCTACCAGCCTGATTTCAGGTACTTTGATCTCTGCATTTATTCTGAATCCATAATCTTTTTTATAGGGTAGACCCCTTTGGTTAGGATATCTGGGTTTGAAAGGTGGCTTTTGCTGCAAGTGGTATATTTTAAATGATAAAATTAAATTAATAAAATCCCTATAATCCAGAAAGATAAAACTTTAAATCTGGATTATAGGGAAGCAAAACTAAGAATATTTTAGCCAATGTCACTGGTTCAGGATTCTGCTGCTGCTTTGGTCACCAAAATGCGAAGGCCTGTCTTGTCTTCATTGAGCACCGCTTCTAATAATGCACCTTCTTCGGGAGACTCATTGAGGATAAACTCTGCGAGAGGATCTTCTATATATTTCTGAATGGCTCTGTTCAACGGTCGGGCTCCAAATTGTGGGTCAAAACCCTTTTCTGCAACAAATTTTTTAGCTTCTTCAGTCATTTTTAACTCGTAATTCATATTGCTCAACCGTTTAGTGAGACTGGCCAGAGACAGGTCGATGATTCTATAGATCTGGTCTTCATCTAAACTATTGAAAATGACTACATCATCTATACGATTGAGAAATTCTGGAGAGAATGTTTTTTTGAGAGCACTTTGAATAACAGATTTGGTATTGTCTTCAGCTGAATCCTGGCGTGCTTTCGTCGCAAAACCTACCCCCTGACCAAAATCTTTCAATTGGCGGACTCCTATGTTAGAAGTCATGATAATCAGGGTGTTTTTAAAGTCTACTTTCCGGCCCAGCCCATCTGTAAGTTGACCATCGTCCAATACTTGTAACAGGATATTGTACACATCAGGATGCGCTTTTTCAATTTCATCCAGCAAAATGACAGAGTAAGGTTTTCTTCTGACCTTTTCTGTAAGTTGACCACCTTCTTCGTAACCAACATATCCAGGAGGGGCACCTATCAATCTGCTGATGGAAAATTTTTCCATGTATTCACTCATATCAATGCGAATGAGAGATTCGTCATTATCAAACAAGTAGCGAGCCAGGGCTTTGGCTAGTTCTGTTTTACCTACTCCGGTAGGGCCAAGGAATATAAATGTGCCTATAGGTTTTTTAGGATCTTTTAACCCTACTCGATTCCGCTGTATGGCTTTAGTGATTTTTTCAATAGCCTCATCCTGCCCTATAATGACTTTTTTCATGTCATCTTTCATAAAAATAAGGCGCTTGCTCTCACTTTGAGCTACCCGCTTGACAGGTATACCGGTCATCATAGCTACGATCTCAGCGATATCATCTGCATCTACAGGATATTTTTTTACTTTAGATTCCTCCTCCCATTGCTCTTTAGCAGTTTCTAATTTTGCTTGAAGTTTGGATTCTGTATCTCGATATTCTGCAGCTTTTTCATACTGTTGATTTTTGACAGCAGCATTTTTCAGTTCCTTGATGCTTTCAATTTTCTGCTCTATTTCTTCGATGTGCTTTGGAACATGAATATTTTTTAAATGAACCCGTGCTCCTACCTCATCCAATACATCAATAGCTTTGTCGGGTAAAAAACGGTCGGTAATGTATCGATCACTGAGCTTTACACATGCTTTGATCGCATCATCAGAGTAGGACACATTATGATATTCTTCGTACTTCGATTTTATATTGTGGAGGATGGAAATGGCTTCATCTGCGGAAGGTGGATCTACCATTACTTTTTGGAATCGTCGATCCAAAGCGCCATCTTTTTCTATATATTGCCTGTATTCATCTAAGGTAGAAGCCCCGATACATTGAAGTTCGCCGCGTGCGAGCGCCGGTTTAAAGATATTGGATGCATCGAGCGAGCCTGTAGCACCTCCAGCACCCACGATCGTGTGAATCTCGTCAATAAATAAAATCACATCTCTGGACTTTTCGAGTTCATTCATGATAGCCTTCATCCGCTCTTCAAATTGGCCTCTGTATTTGGTCCCCGCTACTAGGGCGGCGAGGTCTAACATGACGATGCGTTTATTAAAAAGGGTACGGCTTACTTTTTTCTGTATAATCCTCAAGGCAAGACCTTCTACGATGGCGGTTTTGCCTACACCAGGCTCTCCTATCAGGATCGGATTGTTTTTCTTGCGTCGGCTCAATATTTGAGATACGCGCTCTATTTCATTTTCTCGGCCCACAATTGGGTCCAATTTGTCCTCTTCAGCCAATCGGGTAATGTCTCGACCAAAGTTATCCAAAACAGGGGTACGTGACTTTGCATTCCCTTTTCTTGGGAATTTGGAAGCTCCTTCTTCTTCATAATTAGATTCTGACTCGGACTGCGCTTGTGCAAAATAATCGGTGTTGGCCAGGTCTTGTTCCTGAATAACATATTGTAATTCTGATCGGAAAGTTTCATAGTCTACATCTAATTCCCCAAGAATCCGGGTTGCTTCGCTGTCTTTATGTTTTAAGATAGAAAGCATAAGATGCTCAGGGGCTACCGTGTCTTGTTTCATTTCTTTGGCTTCCAGATGGCTGAGTCTATAGATCCTCTCGGCATGTTTACTTAAGGGCAAATCTTCGCGAATCGAAGCGGCGGGAGGATTATTTGCCAGTTCTTTTTGCAATACTTTTTCCAGTTTGTATTTTAATTCGGTACAGTCGACTTCGAGGCTTTCTAACACTTTGACTACCAGATTGTCACGATCTTTGAGCAACCCCAGTAGAAAATGTTCTGTACCTACAAAGTCGTGTCGAAGCCGATTAGCTTCTTCGCGACTTTTACGGATGACATCTTGAAATTGTGGTGATCTTTTATTACTCATTGGTATATTTTAATGGTCTAACAAGTATACGATTTTCAATAGAGATGCACAAATCTTATTTCTATGATCTTTGTGTGCAATTATATTTAAAATAAACAATCAAAAACAGATAAATATCATTTTTTAGGAAGAATTAAGTTAATTCTAACATTTAAGATAAAAAGCTGTTCAAAATCAAATTAATCTATCAAATTTGAGCCCAATCGGTTTTTGTGGTCAAAAAGATCTAATTTTGCCAACATTAAATGACGAAATGACATGAAGTACTCCATAGATAAAGAAGATAGATATGCCATTTTTAGATTGAATGAGGAAAACCTGAATTCGTTGATCGCACCAGATTTAAAATCTGAATTTATATTTTTACGCAATGAAGGGGTACGTAATCTCATTCTTGACTTGAATAATGTAAAGTATGTCGACTCCTCAGGACTTTCATCGATCCTTACGGCAAACCGGTTATGGAAAGATTTTGGTTCGTTTATCGTCACAGGTATCGTGCATCCACCGGTCGTCAAACTCATCCAGATCTCCAGATTAGAAACG
>JANOWJ010000202.1:0-38044 GCA_031417835.1 Saprospiraceae bacterium
CCGAGGGCCAAAAACTTTGACATCAAATTGGTAAAATCTTTCATGCCACTATTCATGCTTTGGGTATGCAAATCAGAACTAATCACGTTAGGCTTAAATCCTTGTAGTATCGAAGGCACAGCTTGTCTCCAGGAAAAAGCACCGCCACCGTGACCAACATCAAAGATGATACCTCGCTTTTGAGCAGCAAATACAAATGGTTTTACGTTGCCCAGTTCATCCACCACCGTTTCACGTTTGGTGGGACCATAAGCATAAGTGTGTGTAAACATATCTCCAGGTCTGAGGTGCTGCATAAACAAGGCTTCAATAGAGTTAGGAGGATCGTGTTCGCCAAAATCTACCATGACAGGCACATTGGCCAATTTACCTGCTTCTACTGCTTTGTCTACTTGTGTAAACTCTCCCCAATAATGGGCTGCTTTGATGCCTACAAGTAGATTGGGATAAAGCTTGGTAATCATGTGTGCGGTCATCTCAGGGTTCATATCGCTGATATCTTGTTCTTCAAATCTGCCTATCATACCCGTCCCAACTATATTCAATAGAGCTAAGACTCTGGTTTGTGCTTTGTCGATAGTCTGTTCTTTGAATTGCCTAAAGTTTCTCCATCCGGATGATCCTGCATCAACTACTGTAGTCACTCCGGCCCTAAATGTAAATCCATCCGGCATGACACTCGTAGGGCCATTGGCGATATACGCCTCCAGATCATTGCCTGCATACACATGCACGTGCATGTCGATGAGGCCGGGAGTCACATATAGCCCTGCTACGGATATGACCTTCTTTGCGCTCAGTATAGATATGTCTTTAGCAACCTTATAAATTTTGCCATTGGCTATAGCAACATCCAGAATGGCATCAATATTGTTTTTAGGATCTATAACTCGACCTCCTTTTAATAATAGGTCTATCTCCTGAATTGTGATAGAAGGAATGAATACAATAAAAGAAAAAATATAAACATTAAGATAAACTATTAGCCGTTGGAAAGTTTTATGAATCATACACTGGTTTTAATAATTTTATAGCTCGTATTTTTAGTTTAAATTTAACGCTCAGGTAGCTAGTGGCGGACCACCAGGGATGACTACTCGTTTACGATCCATTTTGAAAATACTTTTTTTAGCCGTGAATGTAGCTGTTTGATATTCACCTAAATAAACTGAGCCTGACATCATCAGATCTGTCACTTCACCTGAAAACAAATACGTTATTTGATCTCCGGGCATGCGGAGGTTGCTTCGAAGCTTAAATTTATTGCCCTCCACCATACCCATGATTTCCTGAGTGACAAATTCAGTGGTATGCATGCCTTGTATCCAATTGCCATCTTGTTCAAGGTATAATTTGTGTTGGCTTTTACTGCTAAAAAACTCTACTGTCATATCCCATTGACCTTTAAGATGGATGGATGGTGCTTGCATTGCAGTCGAGACTGGCGCTCTTTTTTGAGAAAGCAAATTAAATATTCGATCAGCAACGACTTTATCATTGCCGGGTTGCATCTGACCAGTGGTGATTTTGATATGAGTTTTTCCATCTACTTGTCCCGATCCGACAGCTATCCTTGGTTTATTCCTAGCGAATTCTTCAGCTATTTCATCACCTGTGATAAATAATTTACTGGGGTCCCATGCAATGGTCAGTACAGGAGACCTATTAGATAGTTCTGTCGGTTCAAATATTGAAGTTTGAACACCGTCTATTTTCTTGACTTGATTTGATATAGCATTTAAATAAGATAACCAGGTCTTCCATTCTGCGGCATGATCTCTTTTTGGCCACGCCTCCACTGCTGCCAGCATGCCCATCATTTCTTCTTTACCTACTTTATTATCTCTGCCGGGTCCGTGATGTGGCGAGCTAGCTTGCCACGCAGACAACAGAATTTTTTTGTCGCCAATTAGCAAACCTGCACATTGAGGT
Source organism: Saprospiraceae bacterium (assembly GCA_031417835.1). GTDB lineage: Bacteria > Bacteroidota > Bacteroidia > Chitinophagales > Saprospiraceae > JADJLQ01. The sequence continues at coordinate 1,933 of JANOWJ010000202.1, forward strand.
CCACAAATAGCTTTACCTCCACTATAAGCGACTATAGTGGCTCCACGCTGTAAGTGGATATTAGGTATAGTCAGTACTTCTGCCGCTGCATCTACCAATACAGGAATATTTTTAACTTTTGCTACTTGGGCTATAGCTTCTAGCGAAAGTGGTTGGCCAGGTTCCGTGGCCCCATAAGCCATCAAGTAAATTAAAGCCGTTTTTGGGTTGATAGCTTTAGTCAGTTCATCCAGGGAGTGCACAGTTATTAATGTGACACCTATATTGCGTAAAGCATGGTCGTATGCATTTCTTGAATGTGCAGGTACGATCACTTCCGTTTTTTCAAAACCTCTCAAATCAGGGATTCGAATTAATTTCTCCGGATCTCCTCCGGTGACACAGGCAGCAGTGACATGTTTCATGCCAGCAGCACATCCCGCAGACACCATGCCCCATTCAGCACCCGTAATCTCCCCTAATCTTTTTCCAATACCATATGCTAACTCATCGTATTGAACAAAATAACCGGAAGCAGCTTTCATTGCGTCAACTACCACAGGCAGCTCAACCGAACCTCCTATAATTGTGAATGTGCCTCGACAATTAATGATAGGATCCACGCCTATGGATTCATAGATATTGGGACCTACGACCAAGGGCCCGGTTGTTTTTTTATCATCCTCATCACCCATTGACGATGCATGCAATGGGAAAAAAGCCCCAGCTAATGGAAGGACCGTCCACTTCTTTATAAGTTCTCTACGTTTCATTAGAATGCTTTTAATTTTAAAACTTGCCAGCTAAAGATAAATTTTATTCTCTTTAAATTTTAGGTTCAATGCTTAAAACGCAGTTATTGGTACAACGATGTAGTATTCTGCCAGAAATCGCATAAAGTATTAGTTTTGTCATTTTATTCCAATTAGATACCTATCGTGAAAAAATCACTTTTTGTTGCCTTTATTTGCATCATATGCCTGATAACTTTAAATTTTTGTAAAACCGATAATCATATCGATGTATCGGTTATCGCCAAAGATTCTGTAAGTATAGCCCATGGGAAATCACTTTTTAATCAGCATTGTGTCGTATGTCATAGCTTCAGACAAGCAGGTATAGGCCCACATCTCGGTGGTATAACCCAGGATATGTCAGCAAATTGGATAATGGAATTTATACGTAATCCCAAAAAAATGATCGATGCCGGGGATAAAAGAGCTGTACAATCGTACGATAAGTTCAAATCGTATATGATACCCTTTGCATTTTTGAGCGATACTGCATTGAATAGTATTGTGGCATATCTGCATACGCAAGGTAAACCCATGTTCAAGTCCATTAGTGATACGTTAATGCCCTTGCTCAATCCATGGTCCGATACCATCCCTATGTCTGATTTAATTGTTGACTTAAAATTAATCACTCAACTGCCGCCGAGCGATACGACGAAAGCATTATTAACCAGAATTACGAAAATGGATGTTGAGCCAAATTCCAAGAATCTTTTCCTTTTGGACTTACGAGGTAAATTATATCGGCTGTTCAATGATCGTGTAACTACTTACATGGACATGTCCTTATTGAAACCAAAATTTATTCATCGGCCTGGATTAGCTACCGGCTTTGGTAGTTTTGCTTTTCATCCTGAATTCAATAAAAATGGATTGTTGTACACTACGCATACAGAACCTCCGGGATCTGATACAGCAGATTTTAAATATCACGATTCTATCCGGGTCATGCTCCAATGGGTATTGACCGAATGGAAAACCAATACTCCAAGTGCTCAAAATTTTTCAGGTCAAAGTAGAGAGATAATGCGCATAAATGTTGAAAGCGTGATCCATGGCATGCAGGAGATCATATTTAATCCTAATGCTAAAAAAGGAACTGAAGATTATGGATTATTATACATCGGGCTAGGAGATGGTGGCGCAGTAGAGCACGGATTCCCTTTTTTGGCGCATGATCTTACTCGGATTTGGGGCAATGTCTTGCGAATAGATCCATTAGGCAAGAATGTTGGTTCGCTCATCAGTATGAACCAACAATATGGCATCCCAGCTTCAAATCCATTCATTCATCTTCGAGATAGTGGCGCTTTAGGAGAAATTTACGCACGTGGATTTAGGAATCCCCATCGAATTACGTGGACTAGTAATGGCAAAATGTTAGTAAGTAATATCGGACACTTTAATATTGAATCGCTCAATCTCATCTTGGCCGGTCACGATTATGGGTGGCCAGTGACGGAAGGACCATTTATGATTGATGTCTTTGGGGATATGAAAAAAGTGTACAAACTGCCTGCCTATTATAATAAATATAATTTTACCTATCCTGTAGCTGCCTATGATCATGATGAAGGCCTCGCTATCTGTGGTGGCTATGAATATCAAGGCAAGACTATTCCGGTGTTGAACAGTAAATTTATGTTTGGAGATATAGTAAGAGGACGATTGTTTTATGTCAATACATCTGATATTGAACTGGGTAAGACCGCTCCCATCTATGAAGGCCGACTCCGCATCGATGGAGTCATAAAGACACTTAAACAATTATGCGGATGCAACAAAGTTGATCTTCATTTTGGCCGGGATGCTTTGGGCGAACTATATATTATGACCAAACCGGATGGCAAATTGTATAAAATGGTAAATGCTGTCGAATAAACTATGGCAAAAATTTTCATTAGTGTAGTTTTTTTGTTGATGATCTTGGCATCAGGGTGTAAGTCTGACAGTTCACAAGCGAATGAAAGAATTGCAACAGATGTGACTTCTATATCCAAGGGCAAAGTACTCTTTAATCAATATTGCAGTGCTTGTCATAATTTTAATTTCGATGGTATTGGACCAAAACTCGGCGGCATCACGGACAGTGTGACCTTATCGTGGCTCAAAGATTTTATCCGGAACCCCAAGCAGCAGATCGATGGAGCTGATGCCCGCGCCACAAAGCTATTCACTAAATTTAAAACGATCATGCCCGCTTTTCAAGGTCTAGCAGATTCCTCCTTAAATAATATCCTAGCCTATATTCATACCCGTAAGCCGATAGTGCTCTCCAATATCTATAGCGACCGCGAGGAAGTCAAAGATCCGATACCGGATACTATAGAAATGTCTGACCTTATCGTTGAACTAAAATTGATCACTCAATTTCCTACGACGGGCACCCCGGGAGTTGCGCCATTGGCTAGAATCACTAAATTAGACTTTGCTCCACATTCCGGACAGGTCTTTGTATTAGATATGAATGGCATCTTATACAAATTGATCAATGATCAACCTGTGGTGTATATGGATATGAGCAAATTGATGAATCGATTTATTCCTCAGCCTGGATTAAGCTCCGGTTTTGCAAATTTTGCGTTTCATCCGGATTTTCAGAGCAATGGATTACTTTTCACAGCACATACAGAACCAGCCGATACCAAAAAGGCTGATTTTGCATTTGAAGATACCTTAGAGTCTGCATTGCAATTTGTCATTTCAGAGTGGAAAGTCGACCATCCTGATCAGGCCACATTTGAAGGTCATGGTAGAGAATTGTTCAGAATGGATATGGTCAGTAAAGCGCATGGCGTACAGGAAATAGCATTCAATAATACGGTAAGGAAAACACACGAAGATTATGGCCTATTGTATATCGCTATTGGCGATGCAGGCGCCGGAGAAAATCGGTATCCGCAATTGTTGCATCATACGAATCGTGCGTGGGGTACCTTGTTTAGGATCGACCCTAGTCGTAACAATCCAAGATCACGACCGAGTAAAAATGGCCAATATGGTATTCCACTTACTAACCCTTTTATTAACGACCCAAGTGCCATCGGAGAAATTTATGCTTATGGCTTTCGCAATCCGCATCGGATCACCTGGACTCAAAAGGGGCAGTTGTTACTAAGCAATATAGGTCATGGAGATATTGAAGCACTTGATTTGATTGAGCCTGGTCAGGATTATGGGTGGCCTTATATGGAGGGTAGATTTATGATAGACCCATATGGCGATTTGGGAAAAATATATGAACCGACCTTGACAGATACTATAGCACATCAGGTGAGCATGCCGGTAGTTCAATTGGATCACGATGAAAGCAAGGCCATAGCAGGTGGTTATGAATATCTCGGAGCAATGCCACTTTTGAAAGGTAAGTTTATCTTTGGCGATATACCTGTAGGTAATTTATATTATGTGTTTACTCGAGATATCCATCCACGTACATCAGCTAAAATCTATGAACTCCAAATATCATTGAATGGCGAGATAATAAAACTAAAGGACTTGAATCCAAATGATCGAGTAGAGCTCCATCTGGGAAGGGATGCTAAAGGTGAATTGTATCTTTTGACTAAAGCAGATGGTAAATTATATAAACTGTTGAATAGTAGAAATAATTAGATCCTACTTATAATTCTTTAAACCAATGGTAAAGGAATTCCTAATCTGGTAGCGCAAAAGTAATGTATATATCGTTAGACGGAGTTGCATTACGATTGCCCCCACCTGCAGCGATGACGATATACTGTTTTCCATGTACGCTATACACAGACGGAGTCGCATAACCACCAGCAGGCAGCTGATAGGACCATAATTCACGACCACTATCCATATGATATGCTCTGAAAAGTTCATCTGCAGTAGAACCTACAAAAACCAGACCTCCCGAAGTAGCTACACAACCGCCAAAATTTTGTGTACCAGTATTTGAGATGCCTCTGGCCTTAAGTTTTGGATAATAGCCCAATGGTACACTCCATTTAGTTTGACCCGATCCGATATCTACTGCATTCAATGTTCCCCAAGGCGGTTTACTCCCGGGATATCCCTCCTTGTCGGTAAATATTTTAAATCCCTTGAGTACATATTTATCTAATGTTGTATCAACACCTTCTGACCTGCTTTTAACTTCCACATGATCGTTATACAAATAATGGATCAATTGATCAAGCACTTGATTTGAAAACTGCGTATGAGCTGGCATTAGCCCCTTCCCTTGGGTGATTATTTTCCTGGTTTCAATGGCATTATTCTTTTTTTGAAGCTGTAACAATCCAGGTATGCCGACAGTACCTTTGCGATCTCCACCGTGACAATTGGAGCAATTCAATAAATACGTTCTTTCTCCTTCATGATAATCATTTGTTCTTCCTCCTTTATTTCCTACTTTTTCTAATTGAAATAACATGGGAAAATCATTGCAGGTAGTATAAACTATATTGTTTTTAGGATCATAGGATATGCCGCCCCATCCCATACCGCCTCTGGTGCCGGGTTGTGTGATAGTACCGATTTCACTGGGCGGAGTATACATGCCGTAGAACTTATACTTACGGGATTGTGCGAGCACATATGCCTTAGCACTGTCTGAAATATCTGTCACCAATGAAGTATCCCAACCTTGTTTTACCAAAGTGATCCCTTGATTAAATGATTGGGTCTTGCTTGCTTGTTCACCCGGGATGTCAGATGGAGGTACTGATAGTTCATCCGGCTTTAATAAGGGTATGCCGGTATTGCGATCCAATAGGATCAATTCCCCCATTTTAGTAGGTTGGATAAGGATATCCCGCATACCACCACTCCATGGTATAGTAGCCAGGGTAGGAGCGCATGGCAGGTCATAGTCCCAGATATCATGTTTTACGGTTTGATAATGCCATATCCTTTGACCATTGTGAGCATCTAAGGCAATCACACAATTAGCGAATAGATTATCTCCTTTCCGATTACCACCATAAAAATCATAGGTAGGAGACCCAGTAGCTACATATACTATTCCTTTCTTTTCGTCTAGACTCAGACCACCCCAGTTATTGGTGCCGCCATAGTTTTCATTTTTGATCCAATTCCAGGTTGAATAACCATATTCTCCAGGATACGGTATGGTATGAAATGTCCATTTAAGTGCCCCAGTCCTGGCATGATACGCTCGGATATGGCCGGGCGAGGCGTCATAACCTTCTCCAGTAGCGGACCCTATTATAAGGATGCTATCATATAATATGGCCGGAGAAGTCAATGAAATGGAAATCGTAGTGGTGTCCCTATCCAAATCTGCCCTTAGATCTATTCGCCCTTGATGCCCAAACTCTTGAATTTGGGCTCCGGTACGAGCATGCACAGCATATAAGTAATGTCCTGCTGAATAAAAAATCTGTTCTTCTTTTTGATCCGGCCAATATGTAACTCCACGATTTATGCCAGAACTACCTTCCTGCCCCATCGGTTTGAATCTCCATATTTCTTGACCAGATACTGCATTCAAGGCAATTAGATGTAGTCTGGGTGATGTGATATACATCATATCACCGATTATGATTGGATTGCATTCTATAGTGGTGCGTGATCCGGAGTCTCCAGTGTGAAATATCCACACTGGTTTTAGTAAATGGACATTGGTCGTATCGATTTGTTTCAACGCTGAAAACTGAGTTGCCGAGGCATCCCCCCGATATATATGCCAAGTTGGGTATTCTTTGCTATCATATTTGCAACCTGCACCACCGATCACCAACATACTGAGCAACACAAAAATAAAATGAATAGATTGATGATAAACTGGCCTAAACATATATTAAATCTAATGTTTTTAATCTAGTATTGATTCTGAATATCCGCCGCACAGTGCAACCTACTTGGATAACTCTTTGATTTAATTTTGGACAACCTCGCAAAGAATGCACGATGTTCAAAATGACAGGTATTGCCAATCTTTTTATTTCTCGCAACCCACATTTTAAACAGTATTATCTATACCTTTGCGGCTCTAAAAATTAAGGATTTCAAATCGTATGAAAAAACACAATTTTAACCCTGGACCGGCGATTTTTCCAATTTCTGTATTGCAAGAGGCTTCCCAAGCCATCTTGGATTTTAATGGCACCGGACTTTCAATATTGGAAATCTCCCATCGCGGCAGTGAATTCACTGCTATTATGGATGAAACAATCAGCCTGACTAAAGATTTATTGGGCCTCACGGATGACCATCATGTATTGTTTACTACTGGTGGAGCAAGTACACAATTTTTTATGTTGGCGCAAAATCTACTCAATACACAGGATACAGCTGCGTATACGGATACAGGTACCTGGGCCAACAAAGCTATAAAAGAAGCTAAAGCATTTGCTAATATTAAAGTCATTGCTTCCTCAAAAGACAAAAACTATTCTTTCATTCCCAAAGATCTCAGTGCGTTGCCTGCTGAGTCCCGATTTTTGCATCTGACCAGTAATAATACAATTTTTGGTACCCAACTTCATGATTGGCCTGATGTGCCCGTTCCTATAGTGAGCGACATGTCTTCAGATATTTTTAGCAGACCTATACCAATTGAAAAATTTGGTCTGATTTACGCCGGGGCTCAAAAAAACCTGGGTCCATCCGGGGTCACTATGGTGATTATACGTAAGGATATGGTGCGTACGGATCTGACTCATCACTTGCCACCAATGTTGGATTATAAAACATTTATTGCTGAAAATTCATTATATAATACGCCTCCAGTATTCTCGATCTATGGGAGCATGTTGACTTTGCGTTGGATAAAAAATCTAGGTGGGCTCGACGCCATGCAAAAAATCAATGAAGCCAAAGCTAAATTATTGTATGATGAAATCGATGCTAATCCATATTTTAAAGGTACCGTGGCTGTCGAAGATCGATCTTTAATGAACGTTTGTTTTGTGTGCGATCAGGAAGAATTGGAAAACGAATTTGCGGTCGATGCAAAGAATGCAGGTTGTGTGAATCTTAAAGGTCATCGGTCAGTAGGTGGATTTAGAGCTTCTATCTACAATGCAATGCCTATAGAAAGTGTTCAAGTACTCGTGGACACGATGCGTGAATTTGCTAGAAGAAAAGGCTAAAGTGTATCTGGTTTTATTTCTTCGATTTTAATGCTTTATTTGATTCATATCCCTCCATGTTCTCAAAAAAAGAAGAAACCTTCATCGAATATACCGGTCGTAGAATTCCGTTTGTAATTATTTATGAATTGCGTCGGAGTGTCCGTGTTGCATTTGGTAGTAAGTCGGTCACCCTTAGATTGCCATGGTTGATGAGCTCTGACAATAAATTTAAGCACATTGAGCGAAGTAAACGATGGGCAGTAGATCAGCTCAAAGTCAAGCCAGGCCTGATTTCTAATTTTGTTGTTAAACACTACGCTGATGGCCAGCTATTGGCTATAGCCGGACGAAAGTATATCCTGTATATCCAATATCATGACCGCAAGATGAATAAGGCAGTTGTCAAAGGTCAATTATTGGAGATCCATCTATCCTCTGAAGTTGCAGATGATCAAAAACCAGAGATGCTGCGATATCTGATCAGTAGGACTATCGCTAATGACTGTTACTCGATGATCGCTCAAAGAGTAGAGGAATTGAATGCCTTACATTTTAATAAGAAGATCAACGAGATAAAACTTAAACTAAGTCAAACTAATTGGGGCTCGTGCAGTACACAAGGCAATATTAATCTATCCGCCAGACTATTGTTTGCCCCGCAACCCGTCATAGATTATGTCATCATCCACGAGCTTGCACATCTCATTGAGCATAATCACAGCGATCGATTTTGGACGATCGTCAGGCATGCGATGCCAGAGTATGAACAGCATGAAAAATGGCTTAAGACAAATAGTCATTTATGTGAATTTTAAATGAGCATAAAGTTGGACTAATGGAATGGCCAGAGAATAAATCTTTCTTTTATGACTCGGGACCTTCTTACCAAGGATAATTGATCTTACCTTAGTCCGATTATTAATTCTGCTTTATGATCGAATCTACTCAAGCTATTGCGCCTCATTGGATTTTGATATTGATCTTGGGATACTTCGCTATGTTGATCGGTATCGCGTATTGGACTACCCGGGGCGAAAACACAAATGAAAGCTTTTTCCTGGCCGGTAGAAATGCACCTTGGTATCTGGTGGCCATCGGTATGATCGGCACATCGATCAGCGGGGTCACCTTTATATCTGTACCCGGGTTTGTAGCCGCAGATAAGTTCTCCTATTTCCAGGTTGTCATCGGTTACATCTTTGGGTATATAGTTATCGCTTTGATTTTAATGCCAATGTATTATCGACTCAATCTGACTTCGATATATGGATATCTTAATAAAAGATTTGGCTGGAATACTTATAAAACAGGTTCTGCCTTTTTTCTTTTATCCCGCTCAATAGGTTCTGCTTGTCGATTGTATTTAGTGGCACTAGTCTTATTCCAGTTTGTTTTTGGCCCAATGGGTCTGCCTTTTTGGTTGGCCACTTTAATTACAATTTTTTTAATCTGGGTGTATACCTTCAAAGGTGGGATTAAAACTATAGTATATACAGACGCTTTTCAGACCTTCTTTTTACTTTCTTCCTTAGTGATATCTATTTATTTAATTAGTGATAAGATGGGGTGGGATGCTTCAGAGTTGGTGAAACAAGTCAAATCTTCAGAATATTCTAAAATTTTCTTTTTTGACGGTGGCTGGTCTGATAATAAACATTTTATCAAACAGTTTCTCGGTGGCATGTTCATTGCTATTGTGATGACGGGCCTAGATCAGGATCTGATGCAAAAAAATCTGGCCTGCAAGAATATAAAAGATGCGCAAAAAAACATGTTATGGTTTACTGTGACTTTGGTGATTGTCAATGCCTTATTTCTGGTCTTAGGGGCTTTACTTTATTTGTATTCTGCAGAAAATGGGATAGCAATCCCCACGCGTGAGGTGGCTGGAGTACTAAAAGCTCAACCCGATTTATTATTTCCTTCTCTGGCCATCAATCATTTTGGCGGGCTGATAGCCATATTTTTTATGTTGGGCCTGATTGCAGCCAATTATGCAAGTGCCGATTCAGCATTAGCTTCTCTAACGACTGCATTTTGTATCGATTTTTTGGGTTTCGAACGATCCAAAGTTCCACAGGACCAAATGGTAAAGACTCGGACACTGGTACATTTTGGTTTTAGTATGCTGTTGTTTGTTTTAGTGTGGATCCTTTGGTTTATGAACGATCGCAGTGTAATCTCAACCGTCCTTACTGTAGCAGGATATACCTACGGACCTCTGTTGGGACTTTACTCTTTTGGGTTTTTTATTAAGCGACAAGTCAAGGATCGTTTAGTACCGATCATCTGCGTTTTATCTCCGATTATAACTTTTTTATTGAATAAATTTTCTGTCCAATTATTTTGGGGCTACAAATTTAGTTTCGAATTGCTGATAATGAATGGTTTATTGACTTTTTTAGGCCTATGGGCTATTTCATATAAGGCTTTTGTAGATCCTCAACTTCTAGGATACCAAAAAAAATAATAACGTATGATTGACCGAATCACAGAGCGATCTTCAGAATATCATGATCTGGAGAAAATGTCTACTATCACTTTATTGCAGAGTATCAATCAAGAGGACAAAAAAGTTGCTGAAGCGATTACGCTTTGTATTCCTCACATTGAAAAACTGGTAGATGCTATATTTGAAAACATGAAAGCAGGTGGCAGATTGTTTTATTTTGGCGCCGGCACCAGCGGTCGTCTGGGTGTCCTGGATGCCTCTGAATGTCCACCCACCTATGGTGTGCCTTTTGATTTAGTGATTGGCATCATGGCAGGAGGGGATCGTGCTATCCGCCGATCAGTAGAGCATGCAGAAGATGATCCAGACCAAGCCTGGCAGGATATGATGGCTCATAAGATCAATACCCTGGACTCGGTGATCGGCATAGCCGCTTCGGGAACCACACCCTATGTAGTCAATGGCTTAAAAACCTGTAGAGCCCAAGGTATTCTCACCGGATGCATCACCTGCAATCCGGAATCGCCAGTCACTATTGAAGCAGAACATTCAATAGTAGCAGTGGTAGGTCCGGAATTTGTGACCGGGAGCACTCGAATGAAATCAGGCACTGCTCAAAAATTGATCCTCAACATGATTAGTACTTCAGTCATGATCAAATTAGGCCGGGTCAAAGACAACAAAATGGTAGATATGCAAATGAGTAATACGAAGTTGAGGGATCGGGCAGCCAAAATGGTGATTGAGCAATTGAATATTTCGTATGATGAGGCGTCGAGATTATTAGAAAAATATGGTAGTGTACGAGGTGTTTTGGAAGCCGGCAAATAATCGATAATCAAAAAAAGGATGTTGTTATCTTCGTCTTTCGAGTTCATCCCGCTCTCTTAATGATCTGTCAAATACATCTTTATCAAAATAGTACTCTTTATCAGCTTCAGATTGTGGTTTGGCGGTCTGCATTTCAATATCATCATATTCCTTGATGTCGTATCGCCGCATCATATAGGCCACGAATATACCTACGATACCACCGAACAAATGACTTTCCCAGGAGATACCCGGCTGATTAGGTACAATACCATATAACATACCACTATATAATACAGTGACGACTAATAATAAGATGATCGATTTTAAATCTTTTCTGAATATACCATTCCAAAAAATAAAGGCAACTAGGCCGTAAATGACTCCACTGGCTCCGATGTGGACTGAACTGCCTCTGGCCAAGGCCCAGACTGCCAAGCCACACAAAAGATGAATCAGGATATAGGAAGTCCATGCTATTTTTCTATAAAAATAGAACAACATCATACTCAACACCGCCATCGGCGCACTATTGGATATGATATGTGACCAACTGCCATGCATAAATGGAGCAGTCAAGATCCCTTTTAAGCTTTGAGTATAGCGTGGTATAATGCCCCAATTGGGCGTATAAAAAAAAGGTAACGCTTGAAATAAAAAGCCAACCCACATCGCACCCAAAAGATATAAGGTATTGCGAATACTAAAGCCGAGTCTGCTGGATTTCATATTTCAAAGTAAAAAGAAAATTGGCATCCAAGTATGCTTTATTAGACAAATAAAAGACAACAGACGACTCAGAAGCTGTTAAGAAAGGATTTTTACCATATCAAGCATGATCGGATTGATCTTCAGATTGTGTTTGCAGGCTTTCTCAAAGGGTGTAAACTCAATCCGATGATGAATCTGGCCTACCATGACACCTTTTTTGCCATCTATGAGGGCCTGGACGGCCTCCATACCCAACCTTGAGGCAAGGACTCGATCAAAGGCAGTAGGTCGGCCACCTCGTTGCAGATGCCCTAGTACGGTGACCCTCATATCATAGTGTGCGAATTTTTTCTTGACCATCTCTGCTATTTCAAATGCGCCACCGGATTTTTCACCTTCTGCTACGACCACAATGCTGGAGGATTTTTTTCGCTCATAGTTTGCAGCTAAAGTATTGATCAGCTCATCGATGTCGGTCTTGTTTTCGGGTATCAAAACAGCTTCTGCTCCGGAAGCGATGCCACTTCTGAGGGCTATGAATCCGGCATCTCGGCCCATCACTTCGACAAAAAATAATCGATTATGCGAGTTGGCAGTATCTTTTATATTATCTATACAAGTCATAGCCGTATTTACAGCAGTATCATAGCCTAAAGTAAAATCAGAACCATATAAATCATTGTCAATGGTACCGGGTACTCCTATGATGGCTATTGGATGCTCTTCTCCAAATATAGCTGCACCCCCGAACGTACCATCACCGCCTATGGCTACCAGGCCTTCTATACCTATATTGGTGAGTTGAGCAAAAGCTTCTGCACGACCTGCAGGTGTGCGAAAAGTTTCACTGCGTGCACTTTGTAAGATGGTGCCACCCAATTGTAGAATATTGCTCACATCTTTAGATTCCATTTTAAAGATTTCTCCTCTGATCATACCAGAGTAGCCTCTATGGATGCCAAATACTTCTATGTTGTAATAAAGCGCTGTACGCACAACGGCTCGGATGCAGGCATTCATGCCGGGTGCATCACCTCCTGATGTAAATACTCCTATTCTTTTCATGATGGATTTTATAAATAGCGTCTTCTGATAAGCCGTATAAATTCGATTGCTTTTTCTCTGCGATCTTCATGATCCCATTTGTATTGTATAGCGGGTCCCAACCCTAATAGTTCCTGGGCTTCTTCAAAAGTCTTAAAAGTATTGAGGTCGCTGATGATTTGATCAAATAAACTTTTTTGGGTGCCAAACAAATTGTTTATGATCTCCAATCGGTCATTCAGCCCAATTGCGCGATTGATATCCCGCAGTGGTAGTTCGTTTAATTTATCTGATAATTCAGTACTTTTTTTAATCTCAAATAATTCCTGAATTGACACAGGCAGTGTATTTAGTTTGCCTATGATCGGTGGCGAAGGATATGTGGCTATAGCCTCTAGAACGGAAGGTTGTGGATAAGGTACCGCTGGTTTTTCTATGATTGGTTCGGGAGTAATCGACTTGATACCTTCTCCGTATATTCTTATAGGAGGAATTTCGACTATCGGAGAGGCTTCTTGCCTAGGCTCCTCGGGTGATTCAAACTTAAATTCTAATGTTTTTTGGACTGGCTCTTTCTCTATTGGCTGTACCGATGGACTAGCCACAGTCGATTTTAAAACGGGAAGGGCCTGAACCTCGGTAGTCAGATAAATCTCATAGAGCTCTCTTAAATAATGCAATATAAGATCCCGCTCCAATGTGCTTAACAGGGCATTTGATTCCAGTGACTGGTGCATGGATTGCAGCCTGCTTAAAATTGTTTTGGCTTTGATCAGATCCATAGAGTTATTAAAATAGTTGGCAAATTTACTACTATTTGACCTGATCTTCACGGTTCAGTCATTCGACAGAAGAAACTTACTCGGTGCAAAAATTATAATCATATTGTAATTTCTAACATCCTGGAAGTGGATCTTACTCTCTGATCGATATTTCTGACTTACCTTTGGCAGCCATGTTTTTAGAGCCAGGTTTTAAAAGCCAACGCAGTGGATGGATCGAGGTGATCTGCGGTTCGATGTTCTCAGGTAAAACGGAGGAACTTATCCGGCGTGTGCGCCGAGCTAAAATAGCCAACCAAAAAGTTATAATCTTCAAACCCTCCACAGATATCCGATATGATGAGAAAAAAGTCGTTTCACATGATCAAAATGCGATTGATTCATGTCCGATCCGATCTTCCAAGGATATCATTAAGCTGAGCCCTGGGTTTGATGTAATCGGCATAGACGAAGCTCAGTTTTTTGATATGGATCTGCCGGATGTCTGTCAACAGATTGCATTGAGAGGTATCCGGGTCATCATTGCAGGCTTAGATATGGATTATATGGGTCGACCATTTGGTCCGGTCCCGCAGCTTTTAGCCACATCAGAGTATATCACCAAGGTACATGCTATTTGCCCTCATTGTGGCAATCTTGCGACGCATTCCTATCGACTGACTGATGAAACCGATACCGTGGTGCTTGGTGAAAAAGACAAATATGAACCAAGATGCCGCACATGTTACCATATGGGCAATATTTTAAATTTCCAAAAAGGATAAAGCGGGACACATAGACTCGTTTATCGGATGTACTCTCCTTTTATTTCCTAATTTTGTGCCCTCAATCTGTAGAATTCGATCATGTCAAAAATTCGTATCCGTTCAGCCCTCATTTCAGTGTTCCATAAAGAAGGATTAGATGCAATTCTTCATAAATTGTCAGATCTGGGTGTAGTATTATACTCCACAGGAGGGACCCACCAGTTTATCCAAAGCCTGGGCATCGAAGTCATCAGTGTGGAGGAGCTGACCGGTTTTGCTTCGATCTTGGATGGAAGAGTAAAGACATTACACCCCAAAATATTTGGCGGTATACTGGCCAAAAGAGATGAAAGCCATCTCGCCCAATTAGAGGCTCAAGAGATCCCTGAGATCGACCTCGTGATTGTGGACCTTTATCCATTTGAAAAAACGGTCAGCACAACCAAAAACGAGTCAGAAATTATTGAAAAAATTGACATTGGCGGTATATCGCTCGTACGCGCGGCGGCCAAAAATTTTAAAGATGTAGTTATCGTTCCATCGCAATCTGATTATGGCTTTCTGGCCGAATTATTGGCTTCCAAAGAAGGCCACTCGGAATTGATCGATAGAAAATATCTCGCGACTCGAGCTTTTCAGGTTTCATCGCACTATGATACTCAGATCTTTAAATATTTTAATGAAGCAGGGCTTGTGGCTAGTTTTCAAGAATCAGCATTATTGGATTTTAACTTGAGATATGGCGAAAACCCACATCAGACGGCAGCTTTCTTTGGAAAATTAGATCAGCTCGTCCATCAGATCCAGGGAAAAGAATTATCCTACAACAATCTAGTTGACATCGATGCTGCGATCTGGCTCATGAAAGATATGACCGCATTTGGGCCGGGAGTCGCTATCCTCAAACATACCAATGTGTGTGGCATGGCTAGCCGCTCTACACTCCTTGATGCCTGGAAAGACGCTCTGGCCGGTGATCCAATCTCCGCATTTGGAGGTGTGATCATATCCAATACACCCATTGACCTCGAGACTGCGGCAGAGATTGATAAACTATTTTATGAAGTATTGATAGCACCTGATTTTGCAGAAAATGCTTTAGAAATCTTGCAAAAAAAGAAAAATAGAATCGTATTAAAACTCAATCGATGGCCTGAAGAGCAATTTCAGTTTAAAAGTCTTTTGCAAGGTATTATTCGCCAGGATAGAGATCTGCAGGTCGTCACCCAGGCTCAGATGAAAAGTGTCACTTCGACACAATGTGATGCCCCTGGTATCCAAGATCTGATCTATGCCAATATATTAGCTAAACACCTTAAGTCCAACGCTATAGCTCTGGTCCACCATACTCAATTGATAGGGATGGGGTGCGGTCAGACTAGCAGGGTAGATGCATTATTACAAGCTATTGCCAAAGCAAAACATTTTGGCTTCACATCTTTACTGAAAGGTGCCGCTATGGCCTCTGAAGCATTTTTTCCATTCCCGGATTGTGTTCAAATCGCTTATGAAGCCGGCATCCAATCGGTCATTCAACCAGGAGGATCTGTAAAAGATAAAGAAAGTATTGCCTATTGTGAAAATCATCAAATGGCGATGTATCTCAGTGATATCCGTCATTTCAAACATTGAACGGTCCTGCCGCGATGAATTATTTCCTTTGTATCGATGTAGGGAATAGCCTGTGCAAGCTCGCTGTGTTTTATAATAATCGATTGGTTTTGTCAAAAAGCCTGCCTGATCTCAATCTTACTCTTGTAAAGACACTTTTTATTCAATTTCCTATTCAACATACGATCCTGTGCCAGGTTAAATCCATTAAGAATAGTATTAAAAATTACTTAAAGAAAAATTCCGAATATCGGGAGATGAGCCTGACGCTCAGGCTCCCAGTCAAAATCAAGTACCATACTCCCTCTACTTTGGGTAAGGATAGACTCGCAGCAGTTTGTGGAGCTGTGCGTTTACATTCAGGATTTGACTTACTGGTCATCGGCATTGGTACTTGTATCACATATGACCTAGTCACCTCAGATCACCATTTTATCGGCGGAAGTATATCTCCGGGATTAGACATGAGATTAAAATCGATGCATCAGTTTACAGCCAGATTGCCTGAAGTACAAAAAAACCTAAGGGTAAGCCTGACGGGTAAAAACACAGTGGCAGCACTGCAAGCCGGAGCACTATGGGGTATACAAGCAGAGATCAGTGGTATGATCAAGCTTTACCAGCCCCAATATCCTAAACTCAAAGTAATCCTATTTGGAGGAGGGTCGGAATTTTATAAAAATAGGCTTAAAAAAGCGATATTTGCGCACCCAAATTTGGTGATTCTGGGCTTAAAAGAGATCCTTTCATTCAATGTACAGACTATTTAGCATCCTATTTGTCCTGATTGTGGCTTGTTCAGTCACGGCCCATGCTCAGGAAAAACCCAGAGAATACTCGCCCTATACAAGATTTGGAATTGGCGATTTAGCAGATCCTAATTTTGTCACAATCAGCCAATTAGGAGGTATAGCTGCAGGATTTTCTGATCGAAATATCCTTAATCCCGCCAATCCTGCCTCATTAGGTGCTTTGAGAAATGCCGCTTTTGAGGTGGGTGTCAGTACAAAATTTACCACGCTTACAGATGGTACCCTGCGTTCACCATTTTTTGGCGGTGGCTTGGATTATTTGGCTCTAGGTCTACCTATATATAATTCGATCAATGAAGCATTGGACCGAGTCCAACGCAAAGTCCATATCGGTACTATGTTTGCACTCAAGCCATATAGTCACGTGGGCTATGATATATCTCAGCGTGACAGTCTACCCGGAACAGGTCTATACGATAGTCGATTTACTGGCAATGGGGGTACCTATGAATTTAAATGGTCTAATGGCTTTGAGTATAATAATTTTTCTGTTGGAGTTGGATTAGGCTACCTTTTTGGTAAAATGTCTTACCGGCGTACGCTTGACCTATTATCCGTACCGCTGCCTTATAGTACGGTATTGTTAGACGAAATCTCCATGAAAGGCTTGCGATGGAATACCGGTGTACAATATAAATTTAATTTAGAGAAGCTCGCCCCGGGTGAAATAGAATCGTCAAAGTATTTGACTATTGGTATATATGGCCAGGGTAATCAATCTTTTAAGACTATCAGTAGCCATGCAGCCCGCAGGCAGCTGCTCACCTCTAGTCAGACCGGTATCATCGATACCTTGCGGAACGAAACAGATCTTTCTGGTACGGGTACTTTGCCCGGTGAAATTCATGCTGGATTTTATTATAATCATAAATACAAATTGCAGTTTGGTGCTCAAATGAGTTTGATCTCATGGTCTAACTATAATAATACCGCCAAACCGGAGCTTTTAAAAAACTCTTCTCAGTTTTCAATGGGGGTAGCGTATTGCCCTGATATTGAGTCGATTAATAGCTTTTTAGAACGAGTGACTTATCGGCTAGGCGCAAAATTTGGCAATGATCCAAGGTCTTTTGATTCCAAACAAATCAGTAGTAACTTGATCAGTCTGGGTATAGCCATGCCTTTTATATTTCAACGCAAAGTATCTTTTGCCAACGTGGCTGTCGAAATGGGCAATGTGGGTATAAAAAATAAATTGAATAATAAATTTGTACAGATTAAGCTCGGATTTACACTCAACGATGACAGTTGGTTTTTGAAAAGTAAATACGATTAAAAATCCAATTAAGGATTATGATGGGTCGATCAGTTTATTGATCTGAGTCTTAAGTTCATGACTACTGGGCACCCCAGCTACTCTCCAGTACAGTTTGCTTTTTTTAAAGAGCAAGATAGTAGGGACAGCATTGACCTGATACTTTTCAGCGAGCGTCTTGTTTTTATCAATGTCGATTTTATATATTTTTAACCGGTCATCATAGTCTTCTTTGAGTTGTTCGATCATAGGAGCCATCATCTTACATGGCCCACACCACAGTGCATGAAAGTCAATGAGGACCGGTGTATCCTGGTCTATTAATTTAGAAAATTGCATAATGATATGTCAACACCTATTTAATGCAACTGGTTCTATAAAATAAAAGAAGATTTTTGCGGCTAAATTTAAAAAACAACATGAACAAAGCGATTTTTATAGTAATAATGACTCTTTTAGCCGCTGCATGCCAGAATAAAAAGGCTGAGCAAGTAGTCGTGACTGAATCCGCTCCTGCAGTAGAGGCAACTCCTGCTCCCGCGGCTCCTGTAGCTACGATAGATGAAGCCCTTTTCTCAACTCCTCTAGGAGCCAAATTAAAGGCCGACTTTAACCCTAATCCCGTCAGTCAAGCCGCTAAAGACCAAAACATCATCATCGAATATGCACTCAAAAACAATCTTGATGTAAAACGCACTGCTTCTGGACTTTACTATGTCCTAGAAAAAGAAGGAAAAGGTACATCACCAAAACCTGAAAATAGAGTATCTACTCATTACAAAGGTTACCTATTGGATGGAACAGAATTTGACAGCAGTCATAAAAGAGGCAAACCAGCAGATTTCGGAGTTACTGAGGTAGTGCCTGGCTGGACTGAAGCTCTTCTTATGATGAAACCAGGAGGTAAGGTAAAACTGCTGATTCCGTCTATACTCGGATGGGGCCAAGGCGGTACTCCCGGTGGACCTATCGGACCTAATACAGTGACCGCTTTTGATATGGAGCTGGTGAAAATAGTACAGTAAGATTAAATCCCACTGTGGTAAAAAAACCTGAAGTGACTACTTCAGGTTTTTTTTTTATATCAATTTATAAGTGAATTAGCATGAGATTCATCACCTTTATAATTATAAAAGTTATTGCTCGAGTAATTTGATTCTAACCTACAGTTTGTAAATCACCGAAGTATTATCCAACACCTGTTCAACAATACAAACTAGCAATGATACCAGACGAATTTAGAGTAACGATACATATGGTTTCGAGTCTTGACGGCTTTATCGCAAAAAAAGACAATAGCGTTTCGTGGTTTGAAACAAAGGACAACTACGACAACGGAATTATTGAACAAGATCCTGAAGAATTTCTTAAAAAAATAGACTGCTATGTAATGGGAGCACGGACATATGAGCTTGCCTTAGAACTCTCAAAATCTTATGGTTGGGCATACGGAGAGAAGCCGACTATCGTAACTCACAGAAACTTACCTAATGTCAGAAAGACTATTGACTTTTTTTCAGGAGATTTGAACTTACTTGTAAACGAACGACTAAAGCCTTACTATAAAAATGTTTGGGTTGTTGGCGGTTCAGTTCTTGCTAAAGCTTTCATTCAGTTAAAATTGGCAGACGAAATCCGAGTATCCATTTTGCCAATCATGTTAGGGGATGGGACACTATTTTTTGACTACATTGGACTAGAACAAGCATTGCATCTGAAAGATATGTCAGCCCACAAAAACGGCATGGTTGAATTATGGTATGAAATAAAAAAAGAGTATAAATAACTACGCCTAATTAACTACCAGACAGAAGCACTGCTCGTAAGAGCGGTTTTCGTCAGGCTTTGTGACGCCTCTGATCCTAACTAGGAATGAAATGCAAAAAGTCTTTGAGTCCTTCTTCAAATATTATTCATTTATAAGCCGCTGCGATCTTTTCTGCCAACTCAAGTCCTATAGCGGCTTGAGCCTCTGCTGATGATCCTCCTATATGCGGGGATAAAGAAATTTTTGCATGAGCCAGTAATCTAGGATCTGGGGTAGGTTCATTGATAAATGCATCTATACCTGCACCGCCCAGACGGCCATCGTTGAGCGCTTCGATCAATGCAACTTCATCTATTACTCCTCCTCTGGCGGTATTGATGATACAAGCACCTTTTTTCATTTGTGCCATTTCATCTGTTCCTAGTATCGGCTTTTGACGCGAAGGCACATGCAGCGAGATATAATCGGATGTAGCTAACAGATGATCCATTGAGACAGTCGCGATCTCTATCGACAGTTCTTGATCAAGGATATTCATCTTGAGTTTGGCAGTTGAGATCATCGGATCCACTGCGACGACTTCCATACCTATTCCTAAGGCCATTTTTGCCAGTTCTTGACCGATCCGACCAAATCCTATGATGCCCAAAGTCTTGCCATATAATTGGAAGCCTCCTGAATATTTTTTCTTCAACCCATTAAAATCAGCCCCTTCTTTTCGCATCTGGTCATTTGACATTTGAAGCATCCGAGAAAGCGAAAACATATGAGCCATAGCCAGTTCGGCTACTGCCCTGGATGACGCATTGGGCGTATTGATGACGGTGATACCTTTATCTTTGGCATAGTCCACATCGATATTATCCATACCTACACCACCGCGGGCTATGATTTTTAGATGTGGGCACGCGTCGATAAGGTCTTTTCGCACCTTGGTCGCACTGCGTACGATAAGGACCTCATAATCTTTGAGGGCTTCGATCAAGTCTACCTGCTCTACTTTTTTAGTCTCTACATAAAACCCGGCAGCTTCCAGGGCGATCTTGCCATCAGATTCAATGCCGTCATTAGCCAAAATTCTTTTGTACATTATTTTTTCCATTGGGACTGCAAATAAAGGCTTATTTGGGCAATTCCAATAACCATAAATCATTCAAAAGATTAGTCTCCAACTGGGGCGTAGTCCTAATTGTTTTTTGGAGCAGGTGCAGACTTAGTTTCACACACTTTAAGCTTCATTTTGAGCTCAAGATTTTCTTCGATGAGTGCATTGATCTCTTTGTCTTTAATGCCAATAGCGGATTGAAGATCTATTATTTTTTCTTGATTTTCATCAGTATTCACTTGATCTGTTGAGCTGGATGTAGGCTTCGTATTTTTTTGGGTGGGAGTAGATATGCTAACAGCATTTTTGGCTTTTTGGAATAAGTTTTTTACATTTTGCAAGCCATCTTGACCATTATAGTAGGATGCGCCCAGGTAAGCCAAGGGAGCCAAAATGATCATAAATAGTGCAAATCTGAAGCATCCGGTAGTTTTATAAGGTCTGCTAGTGGCCATGATAAATAAATTTTTATACTTCCAAAATTAAAAGCTATCCGCTCGATTTAAGGCATAATATATATCAATAAGAAGAAATAAACGACAGAAGACCCGACATCAGGATATTTTAGACCAGATAGGCCGAGCATTTTGCTCCGACTTGAGCTGATTGGCTAACAATATATTTTCAGGATGTGTCAGGTTTGAGTCGCGCGCCAATATTTTCATGACCAATTCTTGCACAACTTCCAAAAGGGGAAGATCAGCTGATAGGTTGACCAGCTTAAACTCTACACCACCGCTTTGTCGGGTACCTTCTATATCTCCCGGACCACGAAGCTCAAGATCGACTTCTGCGATTTTAAACCCATCTGTGGTCTCACACATGGTGCGCAGCCTGGTGCGAGCATGTTCTGATAATTTAAAACCCGTCATCAGCATACAATAAGATTGATCGGCTCCTCTACCGACTCGTCCTCTCAATTGATGCAATTGAGACAAACCAAATCGTTCGGCATTTTCGATCACCATCACACTGGCATTCGGTACATCCACACCGACTTCGATCACGGTAGTCGCTACAAGCATCTGGGTCTTACCCTGACTAAATCGCTGCATCTCTTCATCTTTGATCGCTGATTTCATCCTCCCATGCAGTACACTGATTTGATATTTAGGTTTAGGAAAATGTTGCAACAAGATTTCATAGCCATTTTCCAGGTCTTTTAAATCCAACTTTTCCGATTCTTCGATCAATGGATATACGATGTAGACTTGCCGGCCTTGATTGATTTGTTCTTTCAAAAACGAATGCAGCTGTGGCCTGCTTTTTTCATAAAAATGCATCGTCTTGATCGGCTTTCTCCCGGGAGGTAATTGATCTATAATGCTGATATCCAGATCTCCATAATAGACCATACTTAGTGTACGGGGTATAGGCGTAGCTGTCATGACCAAAATATGCGGAGCTACGGTTTGATTCTTTTGCCACAGATTGGCTCGCTGAGCTACGCCAAATCGGTGCTGCTCATCGATGATTGCCAAGCCTAGATTATTAAATTGAACAGGTTCTTCCAGCAGTGCATGGGTGCCGATTAAGAATTGGATTTCATTTAGCTCCAATTGACTTAAAAGTGTTTTGCGTTTGGTCCCTTTGATACTACCGGTGAGCAGTCCTACCTGCACGCCCAGTCCTTCTAATGCTTTAGTCACCGATGCATAATGCTGTTGCGCAAGGATTTCAGTAGGTGCCATCAGACATGCCTGATAGCCATTATCTATGGCGAGCAACATGATCATAAGTGCCACTATAGTTTTCCCGGCTCCCACATCACCTTGCAATAATCGATTCATTTGTGTACCAGAGCCAGTATCCAATCGGATTTCTTTAATTACTTTTTTTTGCGCATCAGTGAGCTTGAACTTGAGATGGTGATGGAAAAACTGATTAAAATAATGGCCTACAAGTTTAAACTCAGGGCCGGCTACAAATTTTTGACGATGGTTTTTGCCACTTAATAATTTCAGTTGCTGGAAAAAAAGTTCTTCAAACTTGATCCGTAGAGTGGCTCGCTCTAATTCTCCTGGATTGGCCGGGATGTGGATCCATTTCAAAGCCTCATATCTAGTACAAAGTCTCATCCTTTCCAAAATGTAACCTGGTAAGTTTTC
Source organism: Saprospiraceae bacterium (assembly GCA_031417835.1). GTDB lineage: Bacteria > Bacteroidota > Bacteroidia > Chitinophagales > Saprospiraceae > JADJLQ01. Next base: position 24,977 of record JANOWJ010000202.1, read on the forward strand.
GGGAATAGATGAGGGCTGGAGCCGCTCAAACAATGTTGCGATACATTTTCTTCTTGCTTTGATGTCTAAGCCTTTGCTGTTTAGTTTTTCTGTGCTGTGATAGACGGGCTCCAGACCAAGCTGACGCTTTATTTCCTGCATGAGTTCCATCTCAGGATGAGCCATAGAATATTTGTGGCCCATTTCTTGGATTTTACCATAGATAAGGTATTCTTCACCCGGTATCAGCGATTTTTCCAACCAGCTTGCCCCCTGAAACCATACTAAACTTAGAGCACCTGTCGCATCTGTGATGGTTGTATTGATCCGTTTCTGAAACTTGGTACCGGATATTATCAATTTGCCCAACTTACCCCGCACTTGTACTGGTACAGCGTCATCTTTGATTTGACCGATAGGTATGATTACTGACCGATCGATGTGTCTAAAAGGAAAGGCCATCAAAAGATCAAAAAATGTAAATATGCCTAACTCGGTTTGGAGTAAGGCAGCTTTGGCCGGACCTATTCCTTTGAGATATTCTATTGGGCTGGATAAATAGTCTGTTCCCACTTTTCAGGGGTCTAAGATTTTATAGCTGCAAGTATACTCTCAATCTTCCAACTATTGGAAGTTTGACATTAGTATCTGTATTATCACACCATTTAATTTGCTTTGATGGTTAGTGGCATCCGGCTAGGGATAATCCCATATTGACAATACTTGTATCTTTGTATCTGCTGCCCCTTATTCAGGTGGCACCTTACGTAGAAGCTGATCATGGATTCAAAAAGACAACAACAGGTCGCAGAACTTATACTGCGTAATTTTTCTTTTGTACTTCAACAGGAGGGCACCTATATCTATGGCAAAGAGCCCTTGGTGACAGTGACCCAGGTCAAAGTGGCAGCTGATCTTCAGTTGGCCAGGATATATGTGAGCGTATACAATTTTGAAGATAAAATGGCCGTATTGGCGGCCATACGGGAAGCGTCGTTCAAACTAAAACAAGCTATGTATCACCGGCTTAGAAAACACCTTAGGAGGATGCCTTCCCTTGAGTTTTTTATAGACGACACATTAGATGAAATGTACCGAGTGGAAGCTTTGTTTCAAAAATTAGAAAACAAACCATCGGATTCTACCAAGCCATCCACAGAAGATTAAAGATTTGGGTTCAATTTTGTTTTGGTGGAATAGGGGAGCCATGGGGATCTTTTAATGGATATCCCAGTGATGCATCTATCTCATCGAGCAATTCGTCTGGACTGTGATGCTCTTGGTGTTCAGCTTCATCATGGATTTGATCTTCGGTGAGCCCTATTTGATCCACTAGATAAGTTTCCCATAGGCGGTGAGCTCTGACCAGTGCCTGTGCCTTTTGTGATCCAGTTTGAGACAATTCGAGCGGGCCTAATCTGATTAAATTTGACACTTGGAGTTGTCGTAGTAACTGCTTCAACCGCCCCGGTGCAATATTGAGTTTTGAAGCCAGTACCTCGAGGGTGAGCGATTTAGAATGGGTCAATTTAAATGATTCCTTGAGGATATCTTCAAGGTCTATTTTGACCTTCTCTGATCTTTTCCGCCTCCATTGGTTTACCAAGCCTGTACTGGGTGCAAAAAAAACGGCTAAAAAATAAAATAAGGTAGCGACTACAGCCATGGCAGGCCCTGGAGTAGTCTGCAGATATATAGACAATATCAGGCCTAAGATGGCTGAAAGTAGACCAATAAGGCCTGCTAAAAAAACTACATTTTTAAGCTGGGTTGAGAGCAGTAGTGCAGTACTGGCCGGCGTAATTAACATCGCCACGACCAGTATGACCCCAACGGTCTGTAATGCAGATACTACTACTATAGATAATAAGATCATCAGAGCGTAGTGGATCCATTTTACAGGGATGCCCAGTGTAAAAGCAATCGTAGGTTGGAAAGTCGTGATAAACAACGGTCGGAATAATGCAATCAAAGAAAGAATTACAATCGCAGATATAATGACCGTCAGCCGGAGGTCTGAGTCGTTGATGCCCAGGATATTACCAAATAAAAAGTCTTTCAGATCAAGGTGGAACCCCGGGGTGTGGGATAGATATGAAATGCCCATTACGCCTATAGAAAACATGGCCGTAAATACTATTCCTATAACGGCATCATTTTTGGTTTTTACATTCTGTTGAAGCCAGGTCATGATCACCACTGTGATGAGTCCTGCTACTAATGATCCTATGAACACACCCAATAGGTTCTGTCCAACTAAAACATAAGCTACTACTACGCCAGGAAGGATAGAATGGGATAAGGCATCGCCGATCAGAGACATATTCCTCAAAACAATAAAACAGCCTAATATGCCACAACTTATGCCTACAAGGCTACCTGCTATCAATGCTCTCTGAGCCCAAGCAGAGCTAAGTACTTCGATCAAATCCATAATTAGGCAAATATAATAAATAATTTAGATTGATCTAAATTAAAATCAAAGGGTAACTTGTGATGTAGTTTAGCCCTACTACTTAGGCTTTTGGTAGCTATTCATAAGTGTCTGCAAAAAATTAACTCCCTCCGGTGAAATACGATTGGTACCCTTAGCAAGCTTATTTTCAATAATGGTAAAATAACTGCAAGCCCCATTCAGGTGGATATCTGCTTCTCTTATAATTTTGCCCATAGATAAAAACGAGATCCTTCCAATAGCCGCACATTGCATATTTGCAGGTTTGACTTCTGCACTAAAAAACTTTGCTGAAGTCTGGATAGAAGCGATGTCCTCTTGACTGACACTGATATCCAGGTGATAAAACAAAAAATCTACGAAATCTGCTTGTTGGACTAAGTTATTAATATCGATTCCGGAAAGCCCTGCAACCAACTCAGCTTGCTGTGCTACATTCTTTGGGGTAGTGCTACTCGTATTTTTACATGCATTTGTTGTCAATAATAAGAGCCCAACACACCATATAATATATTTCATGAGCCAAATTTAGTCAGAAAAGGTAGAAAGCGCCCAAACTGATATAGTATCCTTTCATTGAAAGGATACTTCTTTTTTGGAAAAATGGTTGCACTAGCTCTGCATCGATGATTTTATTCATGCTGCGATTGTACCTAAAAGTCAATCCTGAGAAACGGGTAGTTTTTATATTAGCTCCGATCACCATCGAAAAATCAGTTGTATTATAATAGGGGATCAATTCATTAAAGTTGGTCCTCCTATTATCCGAAATAGAAGGATCTATCGCTTGAATTCGAATCAAACGACCCAATGATACTCCTCCATAAAATTGCAGCCTGAAATATTCTTTTAAAGGATGAAACCAATCATTGGCTACGGCTAATGCTGTGATCGAACCATAATCCAACTCCAATCTTCTACCCTGATTGTTGGTCGCCTTGTAGCCTTTGGATTGGCTACCACGCTGAGAATAGGACAATTCAGTATGGAATTCAAATTTTGGAAGAATGTATGCGATACCTCTCAACCCAAAGTGTATGCCCGGTTTATCATATCCTTGCATATCGTCGCCATCGATCTGCGATAGACCTAAACCTGCAAAAATACCTGTGCCAAATCTTTTTGTTTGAGCCTTCCCCTGATGTGCAAAACAACATGCAATGCAGATTATGATCCAGGCTAAACGAAACATATTAAAAAAAAATTGATTGGAAATTTCACTTCCACCTGTGAATTTCTGACTTTTGTCCATTAAATTATTAAAAAAACGATTTACGACACCCATTTGTTAATTATATACCCTTTAGTGGGTTAAAGAAAGCTTCTCATCATACTAAGAATAACATAAGAAAGCATGAACTCAAAATTAAGATATACCAAAAATACACTGGAAAAGATTGAAACATTATTATCTGATGCCGGATACACGGTAAGGTATGAAAAAGGCAATTTCCAATCTGGTGCTTGTGTGTTGGAAAATAGAAAATTAGTAATTGTAAATAGATTTTATGAGACCGAAGGGCGAATCATCGCTTTTTTAGAAATACTACAACAGCTCCTGATCGATGTAGAGAAGCTACCAGAAAATTCAGTTGCTTTCTACCATAGCCTCAAAATGGAAGTCGAAAAAGAGGAAATGGTGTGAAACTTACCTTTTTAGGGACAGGTACATCCCAGGGAGTCCCGGTGATCGGATGCACTTGCACCGTATGTACCTCTGCAGATATCAAAAATAAACGGTTGCGATGTGCCGCTTTAGTTGAGCATCATGATATCAAATTTTTAATTGATTGCGGGCCTGATATTCGACAGCAGTTATTGAAGGCCAATATCAGCCGATTGGATGGCGTGGTCCTGACACACGAGCATTATGACCATATCGGTGGACTGGATGATTTGAGACCTATTATATTTAAGCAACATCAACCTGCCAAAATATATGCACAAATCGATGTCATCCAACAAATCAAGATAAAATATCACTATGCATTTGTACCACAATCTTATCCGGGTGCACCCAAATTCGATTTGATAGAAGCCAAAAGCGGCGAGCCATTTTTTATACACGATTTAAAAGTGTACCCCTTCAAAGTAAAACATGGAGATTTGGACATATTGGGTTATAAGTTTAATGACCACCTGGCTTACATTACCGATTCTAATGGCTTGAATGAAACCACACTTCATACGATCCTTAAAGTGCCAGTGCTAGTGATTAATGCGCTGCATCAGCGGCCACATCACTCTCATTATACCTTAGACCAGACGCTTAGTCAGATCCAACATATTCAACCAGGCACTGCATACTTGATTCATATGAGCCATTATATGGGATTAAACGAATTAGTACAAGCCACCTTGCCGCCTAATGTCTTTTTAGCCTATGACACCCTTACGGTGGAGATCCCGGCGACATAGAATGCAACTATACGATTACATTTGCCATTTTATATCCAAGTAGCCCTCTTTAACCTTATCGAACGTATGAATCGACTTCAATTTGAAAAAAGTCCATATCTCCAGCAACATAAGACCAATCCGGTAGAATGGTATGCGTGGGGGCCTGCCGCCCTCAACAAAGCTATCTCTGAAGATAAACCAATCTTGGTAAGCATCGGATACAGCAGTTGTCATTGGTGTCATGTGATGGAGCATGAATCGTTCAATGATGCCACTGTCGCAGCCTTTATGAATGAACACTTTGTCAACATTAAAATTGATCGGGAAGAGCGACCTGACCTTGATAAAATATATATGGATGCGGTGATGGCCTTGTCAGGAGCTGGGGGCTGGCCCCTAAATTGTTTTTTGTTGCCAGATAAGCGGCCGTTTTATGGAGGCACCTACTTTCCACCCACCGCGATGCATCAAAAACCCTCTTGGTCACAGATCTTACAATTTATAGTTCAAATTTATAAGGAAAAGCGAGCAGAAGTCGAATCGCAAGCACAGCGATTGACTGGCTATATAGAAAACTCTGGTAACACATTGTTGCAAGTAGCCAGTCAGAGTGCCCCGATATCAGGTACTGCTAAAGAAATCGGAGCAAAGCTTTTCGATCAATTAAAAAATAGATTCGATAGGACTTGGGGTGGCTTTGGTGCTGCGCCCAAATTTCCTGCATCGATGACTCAGAAGTTTTTATTGGATTATTATTTTTTTTCCGGGGACCATCAAGCCTTGCATCAGGTCCTCAAATCGTTGAATGTAATGGCGCGCGCAGGGATCTATGATCAGCTCGGTGGTGGCTTTGCACGGTATGCTACCGATAAAGAGTGGAATGTGCCCCATTTTGAAAAAATGCTGTATGATAATGCTCAGCTCTTGTCTCTTTATAGCCAGGCTTACAAATTAGCCCCGCATCCCCTCTATAAAAAAGTGGTTCAAGAGACTGCTGGTTGGTTGATGGAGGATATGAAATCGCCACAGGGCGGGTTTTATAGTGCACGAGATGCTGATAGCGAGCATGAAGAGGGCAAATATTATGTGTGGACCTACCAAGAGATTCAGGCTATCTTAGATGGTGTCGAATTTGACTTGTTTTGTACAGTGTATGCGATCCAGCCCGAAGGCAATTGGGATGATCCATATCACCCTGTAGATCGTCCAAGAAACATCATCTGGGTCCACCACGATTTTAAAGACCATGAGACTTTGTGCTCACCAGCCTTGCGATCCATCAATGATAAACTTCTCAAACATAGAGTCCTGAGAGTTCCTCCATTATTAGATACTAAGGTCATCACCGCCTGGAATGCATTACTGTGTATCGGTTGGTTAGATGCTTTCGATGCATTTGGTGAACAAAAATATCTGGCTGAAGCAAAACAAATCCTCTCATTCTTTGAAAGCTCCGTGCTCAAAGGACCAAATTATTTGCACCAATTCGATTCCGAGATTCCGGCGATGTTGGATGATATTGCATACAGCATCACCGCTTACATTCATGCGCATAGATTGATGGGCACGCTGACCTACCTTCAGAAGGCCAAGGATCTGCTTCATGTCGTGATGACCACGTATTACGATTCGTCCACCCATAGATTCGATTATTCTATCACTGGATCTGATCTTATCGCCCCAGTCTCAGACTTTTATGATAATACTATGCCTTCGGCTATAGGCATGATAGCTTATAATCTGGTACAATTAGGCCGCATGACTCATGATCTTGCGATGGAAAGCCAAGGGGCTAAGATAATAGATGATTTGCAAGGCGCTATCTACCGCTATCCGGAGTCTTTGAGTCATTGGGCAAGTCTACTTATGAATAAATCAGGCGGATGGTTGGAATTGAAAGCCGACGCTTCAGATTTGAATGGTATAGGACATGTTTATCTGCCGCTCTGGATCAAAGGTCATCAGGAATCTGAAGGTGGCATTTCATTGTGCCACAAACATTCTTGCGAAATGCCGGTAAATTCGATCCAGGAATTTCGTTTACTTTTAGGCAGGCATTACTATACACATGAAATTTTATAGTGTTTTATTGGGTGTGTTTATGATTACCACGTTGGTCACTGGCCAGGAAAGTAGTCAATATTCATTATATATGAATCATAAGTATGCGCTTAATCCAGCCTACGCCGGCTTGGAGTCTACCTTAAGCATTACGACCGGATTCAGGTCCCAGTGGCAAGAGTTGCCTGGATCGCCGACCAGCAAAATTGTCCACGCGCATATGCCTTTGTATTACTTAAAAGGGGCCGGTGGTATCAAGATAGAACAAGAGTCTTTTGGAATCGAAAACAATGTCCGAGTTTCGGCTTCCTACAATTATGTTTATGAAAGTCCTATTGGCTTGTTTTCGGCAGGACTTGGGCTTGGATTTATTCATAAATCCCTGGATGGCTCCTTACTCAGGACGCCTCAAGGTAAATACGAAGGCGGTATCCTGTTTCATCAAGATGATATTCTATTCGAAAATACTTTAAGTGGTTTAACTCCGCAAATTATAGCTGGATTGTATTTTGCACAAGACAAGTTGGAAATTGGTCTGGCGGTAGAAAACATTCACTCACCTACGATTCGATATAATCATGGCAAAACCAGTTATCACATTGGCCCTCGCATCAATCTGAATGGTGAGTACAAAATTGAACTCGCTGAGTTAATCCTGTTGACCCCTTCGGTCCTGCTTAAATCGGACTTTCAAAATGTGCAACTCGATCTGTCAGCCATGGCAGAGATCAACAACAAAGTTTTTGCAGGTTTAGGGCTCCGGGGCTACTCTGGTACCACTTTTGACGCCATTTCGGTGTTTGGAGGTTTAAAAATTAATGAAAACATAAAAATTTTTTATGGCCTTGATTTTACCATTTCCAGCCTTAATACAGCCCATCAGGGCACACATGAATTGGTGCTTAATTACAATCTCAATAAAAAAATTGGTGCCATCGAGAGAGAACCCATATTATTCAATCCCAGATATTAAAATAATAATTTTTTAACTAAAGTTTAATGCTGTTGGGCACGATTTATGTAATTTGATATCGACCTCAGCGTTATAACTGAAACTTTGAGATCAGCACTATGTTTGTTGCCAAAATGAGAAAGTGAGTCTTTTTTTATAAACAATTAGAAAACAACGAACTATCTTTACGCGCATTTTTATTTGAGCCAAAAATTGAAAAAGAACGACATGAAAAGAAAAGCCTTTCAATGGAGTGTAAGTACTCTATTTCTATTGGTTTTGGGTGCTTGCGGTGGAAACAAGCAGTCTGGTTATTTGACGGGTGTACAAGATAGACCTAAATGGAAGGGCATCAATCCTTTTGGTATGGTTTATATCCCATCCGGAACCTTGCATACCGGTCAAAGTGATCAGGATATTTTTAGTGCATATATTCAAAAACCTAAAGCGATCTCCATTTCAGGGTTTTATATGGACGATACCGAAATTACCAACAATGAGTATCGAGAATTTGTAGAATATGTGAAAGACTCCCTAGCGCACACCTTGATGGGTGATATCATCGAAAATGAAGATGGAAGCACTTCAATCGATTGGGAATTAGAAATCGATTGGACCATGGAGGAATTAAGTGAATTATTTTACCAAGGAGATGAAAAACTCACAGATGGTGAAATCGATGTTCGTAAATTGATTTACACGCACAGTTGGTTTGATCTTCGCGGTGCTGCAGGTGCCAAAAGAGGAACGCCACGGAAAAGTTTTATCCGAAAAGAATCTACAGCGATTTATCCTGATACGCTAGCGTGGATCAGAGATTTTGCCTATTCCTATAACGATCCTATGGCTCGTAATTATTTTTGGCATCCGGCTTATGATGATTATCCGGTCGTCGGAGTCAATTGGCCGATGGCTAATGCATTTAGTAATTGGCGTACATCCATGTGGAATAAAAATAGACCTGATGAGATCAACTCCGAAGGTTTCCGATTACCTACAGAGTATGAATGGGAATATGCAGCCAGAGGTAAAAAAGAACTTGCTCCATTTCCATGGGGAGGTTATTATATCAGAAACACTAAAGGTTGTTTGTTGGCCAATTTCAAACCAGGTCGAGGCAATTATCCCGAAGATGGTGGCCAATATACAGTAGAAGTACATTCTTATTTTCCAAATGAATATGGATTGTTTAATATGGCCGGTAATGCCGCAGAATGGACGATCACAGCCTATTTTGACAATGCAAATAATTTTACACACGATATGAATCCAGATATCAAATATGAAGCTAAACCTGAAGATCCTGAAGTGTACAAACGCAAAGTCATCCGCGGTGGTTCTTGGAAGGATATCTCATATTATCTCCAGAATGGTACCCGGACTTACGAATATCAGGATACCACTAAGTCTTATGTAGGATTTAGAAATGTTCTGACCTTCCTTGGTCGTTCTATAAACGACTTTAAATAGGATGGGATTGGAAGGGAATTGCGCTGACGCAACCAATTTTTACACATTTTATTTTATCGACTATTCTCACTCTATTTAATTAATATTCAACTAATTAATCTAATATTTTTTTTCTTATGGCAACTTGGTATAAAACAACTCAATTCAAATACCTTAAAAACTTTGTAATCGGTGTCGGAGCTTCGTTAGTTATGATTGGAGCACTCTTCAAAATCGAGAGCCTTCCGTATGCAAGCGAATTTCTCATGGTTGGACTGATTACTGAGGCACTTCTGTTTTTAATGTTAGGGCTTTTACCTCCTGAAAAAGATTATTATTGGGAAAAATTATATCCCGGCATCGAAGATTATCATGCCGATGTGCCTGCCATATTGCCCGGGGTCGGAGCGATCGACGCTAAAAATAAAAAAGCAACTCGGCCTTTGGATGGCGAAGTCGTAGAATCCCAACTTGGTGGCATGCTGACTGAACTTCAAGGCATGAGTAAAAGTATGGGGTCGTTAAAAGCTCTTCAGGAAGTTGATTTTAGCAAAACAAAAGATCAATTAAAATCTGTGGGTGATTTTTATAGTAAAATGAATGAAGCGTTCATGGCCCTCCAAGGATCAGTGGAAGATGCAAAAAAGACTCAACAAGAACTTGGCATATTGTCCAAGAGTTTGAGTACCATGAATGGTTCTTATGCTAAAATGAATGAAGCATTTGGATCTATGCAAGCATCAGCGGATGACGCTAAAAAGACTCAACATGAGCTTGGTGTATTATCTAAGAGTCTGAATTCTATGAATGGATCTTATTCAAAAATGAATGAAGCATTTGGATCTATGCAAGCGTCAGCTGATGACGCTAAAAAGACCCAACATGAATTGGGTACATTATCCAAAAGCCTAGCTGCTATGAATGGCACGTATGGTAAAATGAATGAGGCGTTTCATTCATTGCAAAGCTCAGCAGATGATGCTAAGCGTACTCAGGACCAATTGCATGCTTTGGCTCAGAATCTTGCTTCTATGAATAAAGTGTATGGAAATATGCTTTCCGCGATGAGTACCAAATAAAGTTAACACGTTAATTTTTTTACAAACAAATATTTTAAGCCAATATAACTGAGTCATGTCTATACCAAAGGAGCCGCGGCAATTGATGATCAACCTGATGTATCTGGTCCTCACCGCTTTGTTAGCACTCAACGTATCTGCAGAGATCTTCAATGCTTTTAGAGTGGTCACAGATGGCCTCAAAAAGAGTAATATAGTATTGGACGAATCCAATACCAAAATACCCGGAGAAGTTGATAAATTAGCTAGGAAGGATGAAGTAAAATTACGGACCTATGCAGACCGGGCCAATCCTGCGAGAGCCATCAGCAAAGAATTTACGGAGTATATTCAACAGATTCTTGATACGATGGTCAACGAAACCGGCGGTTATGAGACGGTTACTAATACTGGAGTTACGCATCTCAAAGGCGAAAAAAACAAGGATGTCACTACGCGTCTATTGGTCGGAAAGGACCCAAAAACGAATAGCGGTATAGGCGCCGAAATTGAAAAAAATATTGAAGCGACCAAAGCTAAATTTTTAGAGCTCATCGATACGGCAGATCGGGCTGATTTTTTAAATAAAATTTCTATGCGCGTGGATACTGCATGGAAAGCGACCAGAAAGAAAAACTGGGCACATTATAACTTTTATCAAATGCCACTCGGTGCAACTTTACCGATACTCAATAAACTGCAAAATGATGCAAAGAGCACGGAGTCTGCAGTATTAAATTACTTAATGGGTAAAGTAGGCGGTGAGGATATCAAGTTTGATAAATACCAGGTAGTATCTGCCCCAAAAAAGAGCTACATCATCAATGGTGAAAAATATGAGTCCGACCTGTATCTAAGCGCATCTTCTTCCAATGTGGGTACTAATATGTCTGCTCAGGTCAATGGGGCAAGTATACCTGTCATAGGTGGAGTAGCTAAATATTCTATTGTACCCAGTGGAGTGGGACTTAAAAAGTATACTGCACGATTTTCAGTGGTCAATCCGGTCACCGGACAAACCACAACCTCAGAAGGCGAATTTGAATATGAAGTGGGTGAACGTTCTGTTACTGTCTCTGCATCGAAAATGAATGTATTGTATAAAGGTGTCGATAATCCGATTGAAGTATCTGCAGCCGGTATCTCCAGCAATCAAATCAATGTCTCTTTTGACGGACCAGGTACGATTAAAAGAAATTCTGATGGCACGTACACCGTCAATCTTCAAAATGCGGCAAGACATGGTACTAAAGGTACCGTCATCGTAAGTGCCGGTGGTGCAGGAGGTACTAGAAAAGAATTTAGAATCAAGGCTATACCTGACCCTATACCAAGATTAGGCGGGGTCAAAACAAACAAATTGGGCAATGGAGAATTTAAAGCCCAGCTCGGTGTGGCAGCTATATTAGAAAATTTTGACTTCGATGCCAAATGTGATATTGTAGGATTTAATTTAATCCGTACTGCCAAAGGTGAAGACCTTATGGAAGTAGTGAACGCCGGAGCTAGATTTGGTGGTGAAGCTGCAAGAATCATAGGTATGGCAAGACCGGGCAATACCTACGTGTTTACAAATATTAGGACTAAATGTCCCGGCGACGAGATTTCAAGGCCCCTAAGTGATATTTTTATTCAAATTCAATAATCTGACATGATGAAAACGGTAAAATTGATTTTAGGCATTTTCCTTGCCTCTTTTTCTGGCCTGGTAGCCCAGCGACCTGAAAACGTAATTACCGAGTCCAGCGAGCCTGGGGATAGCAGCATATTTATGGATGACATTGTAGTCCGTCGGACGATCTTGGACCAACGGGTATTGCCATGGGAGCCGCTGCGAGAGGCTGATATTCCGTGGGAAAAAAGAGTATGGCAAGTCATCGATGTCAGAGAGAAAATCAATCAGGCTTTTATATATCCTAAGGCCCCATTATTCACACTCTTGCATAATGCAGCTAGCACCGGATTAGTGGCGGCATTTAAAGATGAAGATTTTAAACAATTGATTCCGACCGCAGAGCTAGAAGGTATGCTCCTGAGAGTAGACAGTACTCAAGTCATGGATCCTGAAACCTTCGAGACGAAAGTGGCAATCACTAAGAGTGAAGTGGGAATACAAGATATTAAGTACTTCAGAATTAAAGAGTTATGGTTTTTTGACCGGGAATCATCCAGAATGAAAGTGAGAATTCTTGGAATAGCTCCAGTCCGTGAACGGATTATAGGGGGTAAGGCTGAAGATCAACCGATGTATTGGTTGTACTATGCTCAGATAAGAGAGATTCTGGCTAGACAACGCGCCTACAATGACTTTAATGATGCTGCTCCGATTAGCTGGGATGATGTTTTCGAAATGAGACGGTTTTCTAGCTATATTTATAAAGAAACGAATGTTCAGGACCTTAGGTTGAAAGACTATTTTCCTGAAGATGGCTTAGCTCGATTACGCGAAAGCGAAAAAATCAAAAACAAACTTTTCAATTTTGAGCATGATCTTTGGGAATATTGATTGACTCAAAATCAACGTATACTAAAGCCGATTCAACGTGTTGAAATCGGCTTTTTTAATGTTATAGCTCAAATTTGATGCCTTGGGCTAGAGGCAATACGGTTGAATAATTGATGGTATTCGTTTGTCTTCTCATATAAGCTTTCCAGGCATCGGAGCCGCTCTCTCTGCCTCCGCCGGTTTCTTTTTCGCCTCCGAAAGCTCCACC
>JANOWJ010000203.1:0-2393 GCA_031417835.1 Saprospiraceae bacterium
CAACCAGTTCATTCAAGATGTGGAAATGCCAATCTTGTTGAAATAAATCGACCTTAAATTAAATTCGACAACATCACCGTCATCTTACAATCTTTTCACCCTCATATTCCGATAATACACTCGCTGGCCATGATGTTGCAACATGATATGCCCTTCACTGTAGGCATGAAAGTGTGGATGATTTTTAAATTTGCTGCGTTTGATCAATTCTTGGATGGCCTGGCTGCCGATCTCGAAGTCGAGTACCTTTGCCCCATTGAGCCAATGCTCCACATGACCATTGTTATGAATCACCCGGGCTTTATTAAACTGACCGATGGGCATCAGCGTTTTGTTGATAGGTCGCATCAGATCGTACAGGGAGCCGGCAGATCGAATGATGGCGGTGTCGGGAAAATATTTGTCATCCAATACCTGGATCTCAAAATTATCCAGCCAATTGGGGCTATTACCATGATTGGAAACCATCGCTTTGTCTTCCTGGATGTGAAAGTAAATGCCGGAGTTGGCGGCAGGATCTACGGACCATTCCAGTTCTAGTTCAAAATTTTGAAATCGTTCTTTGGTGATGAGATCTACATTTTGGGTCTTAGGCACTGCCACCAGTGCACCTTTTTGTACGATCCAGACCCCTTCCGGAAATTTATCGATTTTGTAACCGCGTAAAGCATCTGTGTTTTTACCATCAAACAAGGTGATCCATTCGGAAGTCTTTTTTATTTGGGCCATCAGGGTCCCGGCACAGCATATCGCTAGGATGATCAGAAATGAGTTTTTCATACAGCTTTTAGATTAAATTTTAAGGAATAAAAACAAAAACGATATACCAGCGATTATAAAACCAGGATCGATTTCTACTAAAACCGACTTGACCAGCTACAATAATAACAAACTAAAAAGATAAATTATTACAAAAAACGGTTCTGATAGAATCGTACTAATATTTATCCTCATCCTATCATGATTATGCGCTCAACTTTATGTTACTTTGTCGGATGTTCAGGCGATGATGCTGTGAGCAGATAAGTATAGCCTTAAACCTTAAATAGTATAGTATGAAAAAAATAAAAGTTGGCGTAGTGGGTACCGGGTTTATTGGCCCTGCGCACATCGAAGCATTACGCAGACTACCCAATATCGATGTGACTGCCTTGTGTGAAGTCAACCTTGATTTGGCTACTTCCAAAGCAGCGCAATTGGGTATAGAGCGCCCTTGTACATTCGATCAATTGATGGCCATGGATGATATCACGGCAGTGCATATCTGTACCCCCAATTTTTTGCATTTTTCACAAGCTAAAGCGGCTCTGTTGGCTGGCAAACATGTGGTCTGCGAAAAGCCGTTGGCTAAAGATCTGCATGAAGCGGAAGAGTTAGTCGCTATAGCCAAATCCACAGGGCTGGTCAATGCAGTTCACTTTAATCTACGCTATTATCCCCTGGTACGAGAGATGAAGACCATGCGTGAAAAAGGTGAGCTGGGCGAGGTATACTCTATCCTGGGATCTTATCTACAAGATTGGTTGTTTTATAATACGGATTACAATTGGCGGCTGGAGCCGGATAAGTCCGGAGACTCAAGGGCTATCGCAGATATCGGGTCACATCTGATGGATATCATCGAATACATCACCGGTTTAAAAACTGTGGAAGTGATGGCTGACTTTAATACCATACATAAAGTCCGCAAAAAACCACTCAAGGCGATCGAGACTTACTCCGGCAAAATGTTGAGTGCAGAAGATTATGCCGATGTGCCGATCAATACAGAAGATCACGCCAATGTATTGCTGCGATTTGACAATGGCAATCGTGGATCGGTGACGGTATCTCAGGTATCAGCAGGTCGTAAAAATCAATTAAAACTGGAGATCGCAGGCTCCAATAAAACATTTGCATGGAACTCTGAAGCTCCCAATGAAATGTGGATCGGCAATCGGAATAAAGGCAACGAATCTTTTATGCGAGATCCATCACTGGCATCTGCAGAAGCGCGCGCGATCATGTCATTCCCCGGAGGGCACAATGAAGGCTTTCCGGATACTTCAAAACAATTGTTTAAAGAAGTATATGCCGCGATCGAAGCTAACAAACAACCGGAGCATCCGTCTTATCCGACATTTGCAGATGGCTATCGGGAGTTATTGATCTGTGAGCGGATATTGGAGAGTAATCGAAAGCAGGCTTGGGTAAAGGTTTAGTCGTGCCTTTTTTGCGTTTTTAGTAGCGGCGTCCCGATAGCAATCGGGATCAGTCGCTGAAAGATCACCCATGTGATCGCACAATATAGCAGCTCTCTTAAACTACAGCGACTGAAGTCGCCGCTACAGGAATTCCGTTTGCCAGCAGCCCATAGTCATTGTATTTTTTAGTAGCGGCGACTTCAGTCGCTG
>JANOWJ010000204.1:0-2884 GCA_031417835.1 Saprospiraceae bacterium
TGCCGCCGACCATGGCTTTGTCATCGCGAATATTTCGATCTCCATGCAATTCAACAAAGTTTTTACAAATTTGATCGATGTAGTACAATGTATATGGTCGCTCCGGGTGCCTGGATACCTGCACTTTTTGCCAGCCAGTAAGATTGGAATAAACCTCCTTCTTGGTCGTCTTTATTTTTTGTTCGAGCTCTTTTATAGGCTCCGATACATCGATTTCATTTTTTTCTTGAATTTTTTGAAGCTTGGTTAATTCTGAAATTAAGTCTTCAATCGGCTTTTCAAAATCTAAGAAAACCATATAGGAATATTGGTTGATGTATGAGCAAAGGTAGGAAAACTAGTAATATGGACTATGGAAATACAATCTGAATTGGTTGATTTATATATTACATTAAATTATAATATTTAATTTATTAAATGTCAAATACTTTAAGTCCAAACTTACTAAATTATATAGGAGCCATTTCCCATTGGCGAGGATAATGGTGAATCCAGATCTATTTATACCCGAAGGAAATTATGTATAACATAAACCACTATAGTATTACATGATCAAACTCTATTGAAGTGATCCTGCACACATCCTATACTTGTGGGATCAATGGGCACTGTGAGGGTATAAGCTTTTTTGCCATGGACAAAGATGCTCTTCCTACTTTCAATTCAAGATATGCTCACTTGAGTCCAATCACTTAGATTGCAACCAAACCCGAAAATTTAGGATATTTGGATTCATGAATAAAATCAAAACAACTTTGCTACAGAGCTTTTGTATTTTTATTGCTTGCCATGGCATCATAGATAGTGCAGCCCAGTCTGAAACACCGGACCTCCAAAACAGGGCTTTGTGGTCGCTCACTGCCAGGACAATTCGTACAATAAATCAACCAGGGTACAAAGGCATTCAATTTGATGATCAACCGGGAGCCGGCCTACTCAGATTAAATAATTCTAATTTGTCGGATGGCACTATAGAATTTGATGTAAAAGGTCGCAACATCCCGCAAAAAAGTTTTGTAGGCATCGCTTTTCATATTCAAAATGATACTACCTACGATGCCATTTATTTCAGGCCCTTTAACTTTAAAAACGCAGATACCCTGAGAAGACCACGATCGGTACAGTATATATCCTTACCAAAGTACGACTGGCCGAGATTAAGAGAAGAGCATCCCGGAAAATATGAAAACAAAGTAAATCCCGTACCTGACCCAGAGGAATGGTTTCATGCCAAAGTAGTCATCCTGAATGGCACTATAAAAGTGTATGTCAATCAATCCACTTGGCCATCTCTAGTAGTAGAAAAGTTATCCGGTGTCACGACCGGAGGATTCGGACTATGGGTGGGGAATGGATCTGATGGTAGCTTCGCTAATCTTACGGTACATCGCACTGGGCACTAATTGTGTTTAATGCCATAAAGAAACTTCGTTTTTGGTTTTCATTAAACTATCATATTCCCGCTAAACTTTGCTGCATTACAGTTAGGTGACCAAAATACTTTAGTAAAAATTAATTATTATTGTAGCCTTCGGCATGTATCTTAAATCAACTTTAAAAATCAAAATCAATGACTCTGCCTATTCGTTAGGTCAGAACGCAGGGAATAGTGCTGCCGAAAAAATAAAATCCGCCATTTCACAAAATGGTTTTGCCAATATCATATTAGCCACTGGCACCAGTCAATATGAAACATTAAATTATTTAGTGGGTGATCCTACCATCGATTGGACGAAAGTCACTCTGTTTCACCTGGATGAATATATTGGTATCCCGGTCACCCATAAAGCTAGTTTTAGAAAATATCTAACCGAGCGATTTTTATCTAAAGTACCTGCGCTCCACAGTGTACACTTGATAGCAGCCGATGGAGATATAGATGAGGTCATAAACTATTTATCTCATCAGATCATCACGCACCCTATTGATGTCGCGTTGATCGGTATAGGTGAAAATGGCCATCTTGCCTTTAACGATCCACCGGCAGATTTTGAGACTGAGGCGCCATATCTGGTGGTGACACTTGATGAAGCCTGCCGACAACAACAAGTCAACGAAGATTGGTTTGATACGATCGAGCTGGTGCCCAAGCAAGCGATCAGCATGTCTATCCGACAAATTCTAAAGTCAAAACATATCATCTGTTCCGTTCCGGATCTGCGAAAAGCCAATGCAGTATGTAACTCATTGCAAATGGAGATCCACCCAAGTGTACCCGCAACGATTTTGCAATCCCATCCCTCCTGCGAAATTTATTTAGATGAGGCTTCTGCTAGTTTATTAAACTCAACCGATTACTCTTGGTACCCGGTGGGATGATCTAGAGCTCTGGCCCTATTTATCCAATCTGATCCGCTCTATGACGATATAGCCCCAACTCACGGCGCAGGAATCAGGGTCTTGCTTCCAATCTACAGCTACGTTGATCGGAAAACCTTGTGTTTGCTCTAATTGCCCAAGGTTGATCTCCGCCTCCTTAGGCAGGGTCTTAAAGATATATGCTGTACTGTCGATCTGAATCACCCAGTCACCGCAACAGCCGCAGCGCTCACCACGACAAGCGCATTTGCGATAATCTCGACCGGTAATAGTACCATTGCTTTTGAAGGTGGTGTCTTCCTTGGAGCAGAGTGCTATAAAGAGCATGATCGGAAAGAAAATCAGAAATTTCATATTTGAATGCAGTTATATCATCATTAGAACGAGAAAATTGGAAAAATCGTTGGATTGAGCAGCTTCTATTTAGGGCCTGCTTAATAAGTCACGACTTATTGGCATTTGGATAATTTTTAGGACCTAGCAAACTTGTATGAAGGAATTAGGATATAACCTTGTATAAGCCAATAAAGCATAGCTCGATATATAAAATAGGGTACCTCCCTGG
>JANOWJ010000205.1:0-116171 GCA_031417835.1 Saprospiraceae bacterium
CGAAGCAATGACCATGAATAGCGAATCAGATTTTTAGAGTACGTTATCGTGTAGTTGAACTCTTTTCACCCTAGTTTGACATATCCGAAGTCCAGACAAAGTGTAGAAATACAGTTAAAAACGATAAGCTTCTCCGAAGCAATGACCATGAATATCGAACCAGTCTTTTTTAGAGTACATTTTTGTGTATTTGAATTCATTTCACCTGTGTTAAACTTCTGCGAAGTCTTATCCCAGGAAAACATTAAATTTCTCAGGAGCTAGGGTAGGTGAATAAAGAATCTCTTTTTTTACAATGATCCATATCTATTTAAAAGCTTCAAGATTTAGTTGTGGATGGAACAATCTGTTTTGAGGAATCGGCATCGGAGATGCCTAACCTTTGTAACCAAAAAACACCCAGGAATCACGGGCTTCGGAGAAGCTCAACAGAACCCGGCTTGGGCCCGAAAATGGTGTAAGGGCCAGCCGCACGAAATCATGCTACCGAGGCTGATAGGAATACAAAAACAAAAACGGCGTTACTTAGCTGCCCTACGAAAATCATTCACAAAATAACCAGGCCTTACAGAAGCCGGCTTTCCAGTCCCCTTCTATTGACAGCCATTAGATTTTGAGGTGCACAAAGAAATACCGCTGGTTGCTAAAGGGGTTTAGAGCTAGTAGTTTTCCTCAAGCTTGAATAATCAGTTAAACTTCTCCGAAGTCATGACCATGGATGGATATGGACTTACAAATATTAAGCTTCTCAGAAGCTGGGTTAGGTGAAAAAAGAGTCATTTGTTTTTTAAAGTAATCTGCGCTATAGTTGAGCGAGTTTGAGTCTAGTAACCTCCGAAGCTTTATGCTTCCCCGAAGTTTTATATCGGATGGTTATGTACTTACAAACGGTAAGCTTCTCCGTAGCAATGACCATGAATAGCGAATCAGTTTTTTAGAGTACGTTATCGTGTTGTTGAACTCTTTTCACCCTAGTTGGACTTCTCCGAAGTCCTGACTAAGTGTAGATATACAGTTACAAACGTTAAGCTTCTCCGAAGCAATGACCATGAATATCGAACCAGTCTTTTTTAGAGTACATTTTTGTGTATTTGAATTCATTTCACCTGTGTTAAACTTCTGCGAAGTCTTATCCCAGGAAAACATTAAATTTCTCAGAAGCTAGGGTAGGTGAATAAAGAATCTCTGTTTTTACAAGGATCTATTTATATTCAAAAGCTGCAAGATTTAGTTGTGAGTGGAACAATCTGTTTTGAGGAATCGGCTTCAGAGAAGCCTAACCTTTGTAACCGCAACACACCTAGGAATCACGGGCTTCGGAGAAGCCCAACAGAACCCGGCTTGGGTCCGAAAATGGTGAAAGGGACAGCCGCACGAAATCATGGTACCGACTCTGATAGGAATACATAATCAAAAATGGCGTTACTTACCAGCTCTGCGAAAATCATTCACAAAATAACCAGGCCTTACTGAAGCCGGCTTTCCAATCCACCTTCTATTGACAGCCATTAGATTTTGAGGTGCAAAAAGAAATACCGCTGGTTGCTCTTCATATATCTTTTGTTGCAATTGTTTGTACAAATCCATCCGCCTAGCTCCAGGCTCGCTATGTCGGATGTTATGGATGATGCTATCGGTAGCCGGATTGCCAAATCCAGTATAGTTTTGTCCATCATTAGAGTAGCTTTCGCTGTGCCAATACGCATAGGGATCATCGGGACCTGGATATTGGCTATCTGCTAAAGCCGCCAATTCAAAATCATGTGCACGCAATTGTTCCAAAATAAGATGGATCGGTTTTGCAATGATTTCTATAGCAACGCCAGCTTTTTTAGCCTGCTCTTGCAGATGTATTGCGATCCGTTGGGCGAGGCCACCCGGGGTGACCAATATCCTCAGTTTTAATTCTCTTTTTTTGCCGGCTACTGTTTGATCTCTAATTCCATTTTTATTGGCATCCTTCCAGCCACTTTCCTCCAGGAGTATATTGGCTTGCTCGGGGTCAAAGGATAAAGGAGCAAGCGTATGATCATAATAGGATTTTGATGGTTGGAATGGTGTGGTGATTCGATCAGCATAACCTTGGAACAAACCATTTTTTAATTGATCCAGATCAAGCAGATGAGCAATGGCCCGTCGAGTCCTTTTATCCTGCAGCAAGGGGCTTTTATTATTCATAGTTAGGTATAGGTATCTAAAAGCCGGTCCGGACATAAATTGGACTTTGGATTGTAACACACTGTCTTCGGTAAGTGATTTGAAGATAGCCGGGCTGATATCCGTGGAGATCACATCCAGCAGTCCCTCCTTAAGTGCTGATACCGCATTGGCTTCTTCGGGTATAATGCGATACACGATTTCGTCAGGATAACTCGCAAAGTTGACTGCACTATCTTTCAATGTTGCGCCCCACCAGTTAGACTTTCGTTTGATACGGATGTATTGATTCGTCACCCATTGATCTATGATATAAGGACCGCAACCTGAGGCTCGCTCTCTCCCAAAAGAAGGATCCGCAAAGTTAGTTGCAAACTGCATGGCATTTTTAGCAGTGGTGGATTGAGTATCTTCTGGTTGCAAATGTTTTAAAGCAGACCAAGACAACGATTTTAAAAGGTGGGTGGAGTCGTAGACGGACTCTTGTAGTACAAAATTATTAGTAAAGGATTGTTCGTCCAAAAAGTAATTATCATCCGTCCAGAATATAAGCTCTTTTGGATCGGAAGTCAGCTCTATACTGTCTATAGGGAAGATCACACCGCGTTTGCCCTCCGCTTTGACATATGGATTGAGGATTGATTTTAATGTAAATGATACATCTGATGCCAGCACTGGACTACCATCATCCCAACGGGCTATATCCCTGATCCGTATTTTATAACCGATCATATTCCCATTAGTCAAGATGGTAGCTGCTTTGTCCGTCAGGATATTTTTATAATCCTGCGTATACGGATCAAAATCCATGAGGGGCAAAAAGAGTAGATTCTGTACGGTAGCGGCTATAGCTGTATTCGACAATACCGGATTAAGTTGATCGGGTTCACGGGGTATTCGTACAGATAGACTATCTTGTTGTGTTGGAAGGTCCTGTTTACAATGGGCTAAAACAATAGCGATCCCTAAACATAGGAAAATGTTACGCACGGTATTATTCATAAAATGGTTAAACCAGCAAGGATAATTCGTTGTTAAAGGTAAACGATTTCGGCAGATCGAAAAAGAATGAAAAAAACAATTTTGATCAGTGGCGGTAGTGGTATGATCGGTCTGAAAGTGGCTCAATTGCTTTCGGAACGCGGCTATGGCATCCGATTACTGACACGAAAAAAAAATATCCAAGTACCCTGGGATCAATTTCTTTGGAATCCGGAGAAACAATACCTGCAGGCTGAGGCTTTGGATCAGATCTTTGGGGTCATCCATCTGGCAGGTGCATCCATTGCTACCAAGAGATGGACTGTTGACCGCAAACAAGTATTAAAAAATAGTCGGATTCAGTCCTTGCGCTTTTTAGTAGACCAGGTCAATGATCTCGTCATCAAACCTAAGGTGTTTATATCGAGTTCAGCTATAGGTATATATGGGCATAGACCGAAGGAGACGCTAGTGGAGTCCTCTGAACCTTCTCATCAAGGTTTTCTAGCCCAATTATGCCTTGAGTGGGAGGCAGAAATGGTCCGCCTGCATGCTACCGTAAGGCAATCGATCATCAGGATCGGACTGGTCTTGAGTATAAAAGATGGTATCCTGGCCCAATCCATTAGTCCGGCTCGCTGGGGACTTGCTCCACTGTTCGGGTCTGGAGATCAGACTTATTCCTGGATCCACATCAGCGATCTGGCCCGGATATTTCACCATATTATTAAGTATAGGGATTCACACGGGGTATATAATGGCACTGCCCCACATCCTGTGACTCAAAAGATATTCACCCAATCGATTTGTAAGACGCTGGATAGACCTGCTCTTCCGATACCGGCACCCCGATGGATGCTGCAGTTGGTTTTAGGAGAATTCGCTGATGCTTTGTATGAGTCTCAGATGGTTATGCCTGAAAAATTAATTCTGGAGGGTTTTGAATTTGCGTTTCCGACCCTTGGCCCGGCTTTAATTAGTCTTATTAGAGATAAGCTATAGACTTATTAGAGGTCATCCAGACCTGCTAGCCATATGATACCTTTGGGTCATGGATACCCACCTACATCATGACCATCACATCGAGTCCCATCTCAAAAGCTCCCAAAGTCTCTCCGATATCGTGATCGGTATGAGCGATGGGCTCACCGTACCTTTTGCCCTTGCTGCAGGATTGAGTGGGGCTGTTGACTCGAGCAAGATTATATTGATAGCAGGTGTTGCAGAGATTGCGGCGGGGTCTATCGCTATGGGCTTAGGTGGCTATCTCTCTGGTCGTACGGCTCAAGACCACTACCAAAGTGAGCGTGCCAGGGAGTATCACGAAGTAGAGCATTTGCGAGATCGCGAGTTAGAAGAAACCAAAGAATTTTTTGCTGGACTGGGATTGAGTAAAGACCTTCAAGATCAAGCCACTACACAGATTGCTCAAAATCCGGATCGATGGGTAGACTTTATGATGAAATATGAGCTTGGATTAGATGAACCCGATCCCCGACGGGCTACTAAAAGTGCCCTGAACATCGGACTATCATACGTGGTAGGCGGTGTCATCCCATTGAGCCCATACTTTTTTATAGAGGATACGATCGATGCATTAAAGTATTCTGCAGTAGCTACCTTAATTTGCCTTTTTGTATTTGGTTATTTCAAAAGTAAAATCACCGGTATCCATCCACTCAATGGAGCGCTTAAAGTCATGGCGATCGGTGCCGCTGCAGCAGCAGCTGCCTTTGGTTTAGCTAAATTATTCGGAGGTTTGTAAAAAGTGGCGAGTTATATATATTTTTAAGGCATCGGTTGTATGTATACAAAAACGCGCCTTTAGATCATGTCCACATCAGCTCCCCTTCGGCTTAAGGCCCTCCAAGCCCTGTTTTCCGAATGTAGTGTATTACCTCTGGTTTTTTTTAGAATCCTTTTTGGCTTTCTGCTATTCATGGAGACCTTCGTGTATCTCGCCAAAGGTTATGTGAAATCACATTGGATGATCCCGGTACACAATTTTACATTAAAGCCATTTGATTTTATTCGACCCCTGGAGGGTCAGGGCATGATCATCCTGTTTGTGATCCTCGGCATGTTAGCCGTGTTTATTATGTTGGGTTTGTGGTACAGACTCAGCATTATTGCTTTTTTTATATTGTTTACTTATGTTTTTTTAATCGAACAAGCTTATTATTTAAATCACTTTTATCTCATTAGTTTATTGTCCTTTGTGATGATCTTCCTTCCGTTGCATCAGTACGGTTCATTGGATAATCGATTGGGACTGCGACGACCGCTCCCTATGGCGCCGATATGGTGCCTGTGGGTACTGCGAGGTATGATTGCAATACCCTATTTTTTTGGAGGGATCGCCAAAATCAATGCTGATTGGTTACGCGGTCAACCTATGACGCTATGGATTCAAAAAGAAGCAGACTTTCCGCTCCTGGGTGGTTTGTTTCAGCATGACTTCACCGGCCTCTTTATGTCGTATAGCAGCTTATTGCTAGATCTATTGATCGTACCTGCATTGCTCTGGAAAAAAACCAGAATGCCCGCTTTTATGTTGATCACTCTTTTCCACTTGATGAATGCAAAGTTGTTTGCCATTGGGATTTTTCCCTGGCTGATGTTGGGCTCATCCTTATTGTTTTTCCCACCAGATTTTTTTGTTTCGGTCTGGAATAAAGTAACCGGCCAAAAACCAGTATCAGTAAAGCCCATTTCAAAAACTCAATCGGGTCAACCTTTATCTAGCCGGCAAAAAATGATCCTTAGCTGTGTCGTATTGTGGTTTCTGATCCAATGCATCATACCATTACGGCATTTTGTTATACCAGGCCATGTGCTTTGGACAGAGGAAGGCGAGCTCTACTCCTGGTCTATGAAACTTAAAGATAAAAGAGCGACCGGTACATTTACGATTATGAATAAAAAATCTGGCGAAAAAAGAGACTTGCCGATCGCCAACTACATTACTCGTCGCCAACAGGCCATTATGCTTTTTAAGCCCGATATGATCTGGCAATTTGCTCAACTAGTGAATAATAAATATAAAGCCAATGGAGTCGATGTAGCCTTATATGGCCAGATCAGTGTTTCCCTTAATGGCCGACCATATCACCCTTTTATAGATCCTAATGTAGATCTGATCGCTGCACCGCGGCCTGGTCGGGGTGCCCCATGGATACTGCCCTTTAATAATCAATTACCTTCACCTCAAAAATAAACTATATGGTCTTACATCCATGGCATGAAGTCAGTCTTGGGGATCACTGTCCTGATATCTGTTGTGGCTTTATCGAAATCTCCCGCGGCTCCAGAGCCAAGTACGAGATTGATAAAACCTCCGGGCTCTTAAAACTAGATCGGGTGCTACACTCTGCTGTCTACTATCCGGTCAATTATGGATTTCTACCGCAGACCATGCAGCAAGACGGCGATCCACTGGATGTGCTCGTCATTTCACAAGTCGATATCACCCCGCACTGTCTGGTACAATGCCGGGTGATCGGAGTGATGCGTATGACGGATCAGGGGGTGATGGACGATAAGATCATCGCTGTAGCGCTGCAAGATACCAGTGTCAATTATATCTACGATATATCAGATCTGCCGCCTCATATCGAGCAAGAGTTTATGCATTTTTTTGAGTCCTATACTTTGTTAGAGCATAAAAAAGTGACTACTAAAAAGTTCGAATCAAAAGAGGTAGCATATGGCGTGATTCGAGAGGCTATGCGGTATTATGTGGAGGAGTGGAGTGGCAAATAAAACGGGGATGGATAGATTTTTGTTAATGATCTAATGACAGTTAAATAGAAAAATCCGTTTTGAGATGGTTAAGTAAATACCTTGTTATTTGTCGAATTTTTAAACTCAACAGTTGATGAAAAAGGGAGCATTTCAATTCAAGAAGCCTTCACAGAGACTATAGAAAAGAAGATAGAGTATAAGCATAAGACTAAGAGAATGCCAAGTGATAGACTGAAAGCTCAAGATTTTGTGCGAGACAGAAACATATGTAAACTTTGCGATATCACTGTTAAAGGAAACAATATTCACTTTGACCACATTCAAGCTTGGTCAAAAAATGGAGAGACAGTTTTAGAAAATTTGCATGTGCTTTGTCAGGGCCATATCTTGCTAAAGGAAATTTAGAATATGACCACAAACCAAACTACTGATGCAGAAGACAGCAATTGATGCGACTAATCAAGTAAATGGTCTTGCCATTTATTGACAACAAATGCCTCTTACTTCACAATACAAGCAAGTCTTATTTTACGGCAATTCAACAAGTCATAGTTTGATCATATAGTAAACGGTCCATGAAAGAAATAGCCATTTAGCCTCAAAAGGATAGCTCCAATTTTGGATGTAGATTGAGGTAATTCTTCAATAGTCGGTGGCGTTACAGTTGAATGATATGCTATCCACAAAACTTACATTCCAAGAAATTAAAACATGGAGTACTTAACATAATTATTTTGTAATTTTGCAATAGATGGTAGATAAAAATCTATATATAATTGCTGGTTGTAACGGCGCAGGAAAAACAACTGCTTCGTTTACTATTTTGCCAGAAATTATCAACTGTAAAGAGTTTGTAAATGCTGACGAAATCGCTAGAGGGCTTTCACCATTCCAGCCTGAAAAAGTAGCTTTTGAATCAGGTAGAATAATGTTAAAAAGAATTAATCAGTTATTGAAAGAAAATGAAAGCTTTGCATTTGAAACTACCCTAGCTACTAAAAGTTACAAGCATAAAATCATTGAGGCGAATAAAAATGGCTATACAACAACCTTGCTATTTTTTTGGCTTGTCAATACTGAACTAGCGAAAGAGCGGGTTAAAATTCGAGTTTCCGAAGGAGGACATAATGTTGAAACAAAAGTTATTGAAAGACGATATTATAGAGGAATTAAAAACCTTTTCGAGATTTACCTCCCTATTGTTGACGGAGCATTAATCTTCGATAATTCAAATGGAAAACACGAACTAATAGCAGAAAAAACCACTGACGGACAACTAAATCTTATTGACGAACCAAAGTTTAAAGAACTAAAAAAAATTTATGATCACAGTTGAAGAGCAAATAGAACTTAGAAAAAAAATTTTATTAGGACTTGAAAAAGCCTATGAAAAATTGATTGAGTTCAAGCGACAAAAAAATAGTGAACTTGTTGTGATGAGAGACAACAAAATAGTGAAAATTAAACCTTAGCAAAAGCTGTGAACATAATTAACCATACAAAGGACATTTATACGATTGACAACTTTTGGACTAAACTAGAGTGTGAAGACTTCATTTCTAAAACTGAAACAATTGGCTATGAACCAGCAACAATTACTACGGAGAAAGGACAAAAACTAGTCAAAGAAGTAAGGAGCAACGACAGAGTTATGTACTGCGACAATATCCTTGATGGCAAAATATGGCAAAATTTAAAATCTTTCGTACCAACACAATTTGGGAATAGCAAAGCCATTGGACTGAACGAATTATTTAGGTTTTATAAATATCAAGTTGGACAACAATTTAAAAAGCATCGCGACCAAAGTTTTATTCGTAATGAAATCGAAGCAAGCTAGGCTAACCGTTTCGCCGCCTGAACAACCGGATTTTGAAATTACTTTAATCCCAATTCAGGAAGGCATGATGTTTACCAAAGAAACGGTAAAAGCCATGACAGAGCTTGTAAAAAAGGAACGTTTGGTTGTGGTGTTTTTAAATGTCACGATATCTTTGCTACGTATAATGAATTAAAAGCCAAAGGGGTAGAATTTACTAAACAACCTAAAGAGGAATTCTATGGTATCGAAGCAATACTTAAAGACGATTCGGGAAATTGGTTTTCTTTAGTTTCAAAGCGTACATAATAGATTGTATTATAAAAATTTCCTACTTTGCTATCATGTACGGTCGCCTTAAATCACTAATGCTAAGATAAGTCTCGTGTCGCCCAATATTCCTAAGGCAAAGTTTTTTGGTTATTCGCTTTACATATTCTTCTAGGACTAAACAAAAATCCGCTTGTTTAGCAAAAGTAGTTTTGTATATTTGGAGACAATAAAATAAAAAAATGACAAATTCACTTAATTGGTTCGAAATCCCAGTAACTGATTTCGCAAGAGCAAAAAAGTTTTATGAAACTTTGTATGATGCCGAAATTACAGAAATGCCTTTCCCGGATGGACAATATGGTATGCTTCCATCAGACATGGAAAACGGTGTAGGTGGTGGAATTGTGCAAGGTGAAGGGTTTGAACCTTCTACAAAAGGTGCATTGGTTTATTTGAATGGCGGCGATGATCTAACTACGCCACTTTCAAAAGTAGAAATGGCAGGTGGCAAAATACTTTTACCAAAGACTGCGATTGGCCCAAATGGGTTTATGGCTCACATTTTAGACACAGAAGGAAATAAAATCGCTTTACATTCAATGCACTAATAGTTTGCAATATTTTACAAATGAAATTACAATAAATGCCTTAGTAAACTAAATTAGCGATGCGACATCTCCTCCACCTACTGTGCATTACTATTATTTTCTGCTCATGTCATAGGCAGCCGGAAATTAAAACAACATCGACTAAAACAGATTCCGTCGCTGCACAATATGGTTGTTGTGTTCCGGAAGTATTGGATAAGACTTGGTATTCATCAGGAAAAAAAGCACCTCTTTTTAGCGGATTAGAAGGAATTCATTTTCCTATTTCAACAACCAATACAGAAGCGCAGAGGTATTTTGACCAAGGCTTGATGTTGTCTTTCGCTTTTAATCATGCCGAAGCCGGGCGTTCATTTTTTGAAGCTGCAAGACTGGACTCCACTTGTGCCATGTGTTGGTGGGGATTTGCGTATGTGTTAGGCCCGAATTACAACGCAGGCATGGAGCAAGATAATTTTCAACGGGCTTTCGATGCGATTCAAAAGGCTACAACCTATGCCACAAGATGCACACAGAAAGAAAAAGATTTGATTGCAGCATTATCACATCGTTATTCAAATGACACTTCCATTGCCCGCCCAATCCTGGATTCATCGTATGCCGATGCCATGCGTAAAGTCCACAAAATATATCCTGCTGATGTCACGGTGGCTTCTCTTTTTGCTGAATCATTGATGGATTTAAATCCCTGGAATCTTTATAAAAAAGATGGGACTATTCAACCCTGGACACCAGAGATTTTATCCATACTTGAAAAATGTTTGCAGCAAGAGCCAAATCATGCCGGAGCAAATCATTTTTACATCCATGCTACAGAAATGTCACATCAAGCGGAAACAGCCTTGGCGAGTGCCGACCGGCTTCGGGATTTAGTCCCTGGTGCAGGCCATCTTGTTCACATGCCTGCGCATACCTACATCCGTATAGGAAGGTATCACGATGGCGTGATTGCCAATCAAAAAGCGGTGCTCGTCGATAGTCTGTATATGGAAGCATGTCATGCTCAGGGCGTCTATCCCCTGGCCTATTACCCGCACAATTACCATTTCATTTCGGCCTGTGCCACACTTAGTGGTGAAAGTAAAATAGCCATGATAGGAGCACATGCCACCTCAAGTCATTCTCATAAAAAACTATTATATGACCCTGCGTGGGCTACGCTGCAACATTATTATGCTATCCCTTGGTTTGTGCAAGCAAAGCTTGGTCTCTGGTATGATATCCTTCAATCAGCGGCACCAGAAAAAGATTTAAAGTATCCATCGGTCATTTGGCATTATGCACAAGGCATGGCCATGTTAGCCCAACATAAAATCTTAGATGCAAAAAAACATCTTGCAGAAATGAAGACGATCATGGCTGACACCACAATAAAGGAATTAACAATTTGGGGTATTAATAGTGTGTTTGATATCTGTATGATTGCAGAGATCACATTGGATGGAGAAATCCATGCAAAAGAAAAAAATTATTCTACCGCCATTATTCGTTTACAAGAAGCAGTTGTAAAAGAAGATGCCTTAAATTATGACGAACCGCCAGATTGGTTTTTTTCTATCCGCCATCATTTGGGAGCCGTTTTGATGGAGGCTGGAAAATTTCAGGATGCTATAAAAGTTTATGATGAGGATTTAAAAACATACCGTGAAAACGGATGGGCATTGAAAGGACTCATGAATGCATACCACCAGCTCGGCGACAAGAAAAAATACGAAGAAACAAAAACCCGGTTTGATGAAGCGTGGAAACATGCTGATATTAAAATCACATCCTCCCGAATCCTGTAACCTCTGAAAGATAGATCAATATAAGTAAAATCAAATGTTGTCAATAGGGACATCAAATTTTAATTATATGCTTTCAGAATTAAACTACTTAGCGATTATAGTTTCCTCCATGATCTATTTTGCTTTCGGCTTCCCGAATAATCCCGATAGCTTCCGATAGGTATCGGAACAGGACAGGCGCACATACCCAAACTTAGTGCAATCTGTCCTACACCCCAACTTACAGACATTCATCAGACAAAACAATTTCGTATATTTGTACGTTAATATTCAAGATGACAATAAAGGTTTATATACCACTTTTAATTTTGATACACAATGCAAAATTCAATTTCAAAACTATCCATTATCGGTAGTACCATTCTCTTTCTTTCGATATATTCTTGTATAAAACATGACAATGGTCATACAATGCTGAACATCAATTATCCTGCTGCTTTTGTGGTAAATGGCACTTCAAACAATATCTCAGTGATCAAATTATCTACCAATACTGTTTCAGAAACCATCAGCTTAAACGGTGCCACATTTCCACATCATATTTATATAAACCCTGCCAAAACCATGGTAGCCATAGCCATTACTGCAACAGACCTTAGTGGCGGACATTCAGGGCATGGAGGAGCAACTGCGGGATTGAAGGTGCTGATTGTTGATGCTGTTGCGGGTAAGCTTGTAAAAGAAATATCATTATTAAAATTACCACATAACGCCATTTTTAATAGCTCTGGAACAGAACTTTGGATAGGACAACTGGATAACATTCAAAGTCAAGTATTGATTTATAAAACTTCTGACTGGACACTTCAAAATACAATAAATGTTGGTAAAGGCCTTTCAGAGGTAACATTCTCTAACGATGGCTCTATGGCATTTGCATGTAACACAATGGACGGAACGGTTACGCTCATTGATGCCAATACAAAAAAGATACATACCACACTCTCAGTTGGTGCCGACCCCGTCGGTGCCTGGAGTGCTAGTAACGGAAAAATGTACGTGGACAATGAAAAGAGCCAATCCATTTCTGAAATTTCTGTATCTGGTATGAATGTAACAAGTACTTTAAATTTAGGTTTCAAACCTGGTTATGTAGCCTATCATACTGCAAGTGGTGAACTTTGGGTTTCTGATGCAACCAATGGCAAAGTTGTT
Source organism: Saprospiraceae bacterium (assembly GCA_031417835.1). Lineage (GTDB taxonomy): Bacteria > Bacteroidota > Bacteroidia > Chitinophagales > Saprospiraceae > JADJLQ01. Next base: position 12,525 of record JANOWJ010000205.1, read on the forward strand.
TATTATACGGTGATAGGTGGTGTTTGGACTTTGAAAGGCAACATTACCACTGGTGTAGATGCTCACGCTATTGCTTTCAACAGCGATGGAACAAAAGCGTATGTTACCAATCAAGGGGCAGGAAATGTCTCGGTAATTAATGTTTCAACTCATTCAGTTTTACTAACAATTTCGGTAGGCTCAAAACCAAATGGGATTGCTTTTAAAATGTAAATTATAAAAATGGAGTAGTCGAATTCGGCTACTCCATTCTCAAATTACGGAAATGAGCTGTACAAGTTGCAAAGCGAATAGAATAAAATCTTGAAGCAATGGAACAGAAAAAATACATCCCTGCATTAGGCTACGATTTCTTGACTGCCTACTACGATATGGCAATAAAATCACCATGCCTGAAAAGAAGTTCAGAAAACTGTTAGTCGATGAAATCAACCCAAAATCGGATGAACGAGTTTTGGAATTTGTTTTTGGCACTGGTCAAAATTTACTTTTGGTGCACAAGATGAATTCAAAAGCGAATTTAGAAGGTTTGGACATTGACCCAAAAGTAAAAGTGATTGCAGAATTTAAATTGAGCAATAACGGCATTGACATCCCTTTGCATTTATACGATGGTCATATTTTGCAATGTTAACAAATCTCTCTCCTTACAAAACTAATATAGTCGAGATCTCGTTATGATGTTCGGTCTGATGACAGCAAAGAAAAATGAAGCTCACTAAATTATTCAACGACTTTTTTGAAAGTGAAAAAGCTGGCGGCATCCTATTAATGACCTGCACCGTCCTTTCGCTTTGGCTGGCCAACTCTTTTCTTCAAGATAGTTATTTACAAATATGGCATTTTCAATTTGCCGGACATAGTTCAACACATTGGATCAATGATGGCCTGATGACCATCTTCTTTTTGCTCATCGGATTAGAACTTGAACGAGAAATTTATATCGGCGAGCTTTCTAGTTTAAAAAATGCTTCACTTCCGATTTTTGCGGCACTTGGTGGGATGTTTGTTCCGGCAGGACTATTTTTGCTATTCAACTTCGGCACACCGACCCAAGCAGGGGCAGGCATTCCAATGGCTACTGATATTGCCTTTGCGATTGGAATACTATCCCTTTTGGGTAGCCGTGTGCCAGCGTCTCTTAAAGTATTGTTGACCGCATTAGCCGTTATTGATGACCTAGGAGCAATCATCGTGATTGCGATTTTCTACACCAGTTCATTAGCGTTTACAAATTTGTTTTTAGCACTTGGCATTTTCGGATTGCTGCTCATTTTAAACCGTCTAAAAGTTCACAATTTAATTCCTTATCTCATAGGCGGAGTGGTAATGTGGTATTTTATGCAGCAGTCAGGAGTACATCCGACCATCACAGGAGTTTTATTGGCGTTTGCTATTCCATTTGGTGACGGTGGTGAAAAATCGCCTTCTTACATTTTACAGCATTGGTTACACAGACCAGTGGCATTTGTTATTCTACCTTTGTTCGCTTTGGCCAACACTTGCATCACCATTGATAGCGGATGGCAGGCAGGTTTAACGCAATCCAACAGCATTGGGATTTTTGCTGGACTTATCATAGGAAAGCCTATTGGGATTTTTCTATTCAGTTTCACTGCCGCTCTGCTCGGACTCTGTGCTTTGCCAGCAGACTTGAAATGGAAACAAATAATTGGGGTTGGGCTTCTCGGTGGTATTGGATTTACGATGTCCATCTTCATCACACTGCTTGCGTACGACGACTCAACACTAATCACACAAACAAAAATTGCAATCCTTATCGCTTCGCTGATTGCAGGTATGCTTGGTTTTTTTTGGCTTAAGTATACATTAAAAGAACATACTTCAGAATGAAAAATGTGGACTCAAATCTCAAGCCATGTGGCCGTCAAATTAAGACAATGCAAAAGCAATTGAAAGTAGAATTATAAAATTCTTTGGCTTCGCTAGAAGTATCACACTACAGGACTTTAGTCCCTTGAAATCTAATCCTTAAAGACTTCGATTTCTTTAGTCTCCATCACCAATTCTGTAAACTTACCCTTAAATCGGGTTGCACGTACGATATGATTATCGATCCAATGATAGTTGCCCCCACGAGGTTTACCCATCAACATACCATGATATTTAAAACCATGCTTGCGCAACCATTCTTCGGTGATCTGACGATGCTCCTCTGTACGCGATGTAAAATAATAGATGATATGGCCTTGCTCATACCACTTATTGATAGTCTCCAATGCATCTGCGTATGGTTCGATAAAACGCATGCGTTCAGGTTGTTCATTGGGTACATCATCACAGATCGTACCATCTATATCGATGAGAAAATTTTTAACTCCTTCCGGTAATATTGGGCTGAGTTGGTTGCCTTGGTCATCATAGATCGGCTTGAGTTCCATGTAATTGCAGATTGAATTTTTTAAAAATAAGAGTGCAAAGGTAGTTTTTGTTTTTAACTCCTTAAAGCACAAATAAATAAAACTAAAAGCCCATAATAGTTAATGATTAAAATCGAATGTATTCTTCAGGATTGACTGCTTTACCCTGATACCAGAGTTCGAAATGCAGATGAGGGCCGCTAGTCAGGGTCCCACTATTGCCAGCGATGGCGACGACTTCACCTGCTCTGACATAATCCCCTGCTTTTTTAACCAATTTAGAGTTATGCCGGTACACACTGATGATGTCGTTTTTATGTTGGATGACCAGGCTATTGCCCGTCTCTTGCGTCCAATCTGCCGATATGATATTGCCATCCATGATCGATTTGACCTCCGTATTTTTGGGTACAATGATATCGATGCCGAGATGGTCGCGTTGTTTAGACATTTTTTCACTGATTTCGCCATGGATCGGGCTTACAAAGTACAATTGCTCGATAGGCTGACCTCGTACGACATTTGAGAGGGTTGGATTTTTGACATTTGCCAATTGTTTTTGCAGCAATTGTTCGTCCTCCAATGCGATCTCTTCTTCGCTTTTAGGTACCGGGTCTGAATTGATCTGCTTTGGCGCGGCTTCTTTATTAATTTTCGGGGTTTCGATTTCTACATCCCCATTGATCAGTTTCTGCATTTTCTGAATATAGAGTGTCTGGGCATTCATCTCTTTTTCCATGACTTCAACTTTTTTATACAACTCCAGATAGTCCTCACTATTGTTATTGCCATAGCCTGGAATCAAGCGTTTAACCGGCGTAAAAAATAATAACAAGGTCACTAATAAGGCACCGATGACCATCATCATACTGAGTAAAGTATACACATTGAGCAGATTGAGCTGGTAGGAGCCGATCTCTTTATAGGTCTCATGATTCAAAATAACCAACCTATAAGGAGTTTTTATTCTATATAAAATCCTTTGTATCAGTGTCTTTTGCATTTATGATTTGATTTCCTGAATAAAATAAAATAAATTTGCAGAATATTGGTTATTTACTAAGCCAACGATATAATGCAATTCAATGAATCTTAACGTTTTTACCCGTTTATTTCTTATCACACTCGTGTTTTTAGGGCAGGCCTGTTCTGTGCAAAAAAGCAGGAATGATGTATCTAAGACGGGGCTTTTCTATCATAATCTAACGGCCAAATATAACGGCTATTTTAATGCTAAAGAACTATTAGACTTGTCAGAAGATGCCTTAGTGGAGCAATATCGGGACAATTACACCAGGATCCTTGAATTATATGAATACAATGGTGTTGAAAATGCGGCTACTGCAACAGCCAATCTGGATATAGCGGTCAAAAAAGCCAGTACCGTCATCAATCTTCACCGACCCAGTCATTGGATACCAGATAGTTATCTACTCATAGGGCAAGCTCAATATTTTAAGCAAGACTATGTCACGGCTGAAGAGACTTTTAAGTATATGGTACAAAACTATCAAAAGCTTCATGTCAATACTAAGGCAAACCCCAAAGAAAAAGCAGCCAAAGAGCGTGCAGCCAAAGCCGCTGTACACCTGGAAAAACGAGAGGAGGCTATAAAGGTGAAAGAAGACCTCAAAAAAACCCAAGAGAAAGAGCGAAAAGTAAAATTAAAAACACGCGAACAACAAAATAAGGAAAAAGAAAAGGCTCGAAAACAACTCATCAAAGATCGAAAAAAGGGAATTAAGACATCACCGGCGACTAAAAAACCCACCGTGGCCACTAAACCCAAGTCTGACTCCTCCGGCATAAAAACTAGTGTACCAACCAAGCCAGTAGATAAACCAAAAAAAGAAGAAGAAGAAAAGAAGAAAGAAGATCCGCCAAAATCAAAAAAGAATGGCAAGCATAAACCTGTTCTTCAGGACGCTCAACTATGGCTGGCCAAAACCTATATCATGCGTAAAAACAGCATCGCTGCTGGTATATTGCTCAAACAATTAAAGTCTGACCCTGATCTGTATGACCATCTCCGGCCTGAAGTGCCCATCCTGTTAGCCTACAATCATATCCGTGAGGGTGAACATGAGGATGCCGTGCCATATCTGCAGGAAGCATTAGCAGAGCGGGGATTATCCAATGCTCGCAAGGCAAAATTATCATTTGTCTTGGGCCAGCTTCAAGATCGACTGCATCAGGATGCAGCTTCTTATGATGCATTTACAAACGTGTTAGATTATAATCCCAACTATGAGATGGAGTTTTTTGCAAGGCTCATGAGCGCCCAGAAAGGCATGAGTGCAGGTAAAAAAGATAAAGCTCAATTGTTGGAGGAGCTTCGCAAAATGACCAAAGACGATAAGAATGCTGACTTTGGTACGGCGATCTATCATACTATGGCTATGGTGAGTTTAGCGGACAAACATCGTGCGGAGGCTAAGGACTACCTCATCAAAGGCCTTGCTTTAGGTGGAGATGAACATCAAAAGACGGAAAGCTTTTATTTGTTGGCCTCCTTGTATAATGATGATGAAGATTATCTAAGAGCTAAAAACTATTTTGACAGCACGCTGGCCGTCATGGGCGAAAAAGATATCCGCAAAGAGGAAGTGGCTCGGTATAGTGCTTCCTTGACAGACATTGCTAAAAATATTGCCATTATCGAATTGCAGGACAGTCTCCTCTTGATCAGCAGTTGGGCGGAAAAAGACCAAAAACAATGGGCCCGGAAACTTTTGAAAGATCGAGAAAAAACGCAAGGGTCTAAAGTACTCAGTCCTACACCAGCTTCGTTTGACCCGTCTGCATTTACAAGAAGCAATATTGATCTTACGCCACAGGGGGGTAATAAAGCTGTCAGCACGTTTTTTGCTTACGATGACAAAATATTGAAAAAGGGAATCAAAGATTTTGAAAAAATATGGGGTGCCACCAAACTCCAAGATAATTGGAGATTGAGTCAAAAACAAGGAGGTTTTACTGCTAATACAAACTTTAATAGTCCCGATGCAGGAGTCACTCCGGATCAAGCTGCCGAATCTACAGAAGACATTGCATCGATCTTAAAAGAAATCCCCAACACACCGGGTGCCAAGGATGGTGCGAATGAAAAAATAAAAAACAGCATGTATGAGCTCGGAGTGCTCTATCGTGAAAAATTAGAAAATTATACCAAAGCCATCAAAGTCCTCGAAGATTTGCTCATAAAATATCCCGCTTCTATGATCGAACAGGATGTTTTATATCAGATCTATCTAGCCAGTGTACAATCAGGGGATCAGCTGAGAACAACAAAATATAAAAGCAGATTGCTCGCAGAATATCCAAGCAGTAAATACGCCCAACTATTAAATGACCCCAACTGGATGCTCAAAAATGAAGACAAAGCGGCTATGCTGCGAGCCTTCTATAATGAAACATATAGTTTATTTACATCAAGCCACTGTGATGTTGTACAAGAACGAATTCGCCAGGCCGATAGTCTATTTACAGAAAACCCGCTGCGTGGTAAGTTTGCCTTGCTGGATGTATTCTGTATCGGTAAGATGCAGGGTAAAGATGCCTATGTCAATGCGTTGAAAGATTTTATAGCCCGATATCCCCAATCCGAGGAGCGGGACAAAGCCAAAGATATGTTGAGGTATCTTATGGGTGATGATAAGGCTTTCGAGACTGCTGATATCATAAAAACCAATGTCAGTGTCAATGCATTTGACTATCTGGCAGATGAATTGCATTATGTGATCGCCATCGTCTACGACAAAAAAGAGTCTACATTGTCCGATATTAAAATCTCTATTTCAGATTTTAATCAACGCTACTTCCAAAATGATGACCTCAAGATCTCCAATATCTTTTTGGATCAGGACGCGACTATTCCGATCATCATGGTGCGCAAATTTGATCAAGCCGATCAGGCTATTCGATATTATGACATCGTAAAAAATAATCCTAAACAATTTATAGCTCCGGAGATCAATCATGAATTATTTGCGATTTCACAATCTAACTATCGGAAGTTATATGCCTCCAAAGATGTGGATTCGTACAAGTCTTTTTTTAAGACGCATTATCAGAAGTAGGGATTATTGCCGACTGTAAACAGTATATGGGAAAAATATTTGTCTATGAAATGTCTGCGAAGTACTAATCCAGCAGTCGGATTCGAATGAAGGAGGATATGATATATGACTTGTACGAACTTGAAAAATTATAACCATTAGTGCCAAAGGCTTGGAACCTCAGCTAATTCTAAATCCTTTAACCCCTATTAAAGAAACATTCCTAATATCATGACCAACAATTGGGGATTTTTGTTCAAATCATGATTGCCCTTCCAAATAGAGAAACATCCCATATAGCATCTTCAATATTTATTGCTATCCTGCATCTAATTTTTCCTTCATTATATTTAATTTCTTCCAACTTATAACCCCATTTATTAAGCATTTTTTCAATGGATCTATCCCGTCTTTTACCACTTGTTCTCATAAGATTAGATGTCATATAAAAATTTGAACTCCTTTCTGAAAACAATCGTATCATTCCAGATTCCGGCAGTTTTAAACCTCTACTAAATGGGGTTAAGATGCTCGTTGGTTTAACAGAAAGAAGATCCTGCCAGACATCATCATGAAAACTATTGTATGAACCATGATGCGGAATTTTAAATAGTGAAGATTTTTTATCTATGACCTGATTGTTAGAAATAATATCTAACCATCCTTCATTTTGGTTTTTACTATTGATGAGATCTCCTCCAAGAATTACTCGATGCAATCCAATCTTAAGAAACAAGGCAATAGATTTTGAATTAGGGTTTTTAATTATAATTTTCCTTCGAGGCTGAAGCTCCTTAATTAAAGTAGAAATTTCTAGATCATAATTGTTAATAGCGTAATCGGAGGGGGATAAAGAAACTACTTCACTTCGAAAGTTAGATAATAAATTAAAACTTTTAAGTATCCTGTCCTTCACAGCTTGAATAGGCGTTAAACCTCTCTTTATCAATATATCAAGGCATTTACTAAACTCTATTGTAGACGAGTTATCATTTCCATTAAGGAATTTTTGATAATCCATGCTAACCATTCTCAAGAATTTCATTGTATCTAAAGTCCGTGCAAAAGCGAATTCAGCTTTTTTGCAGGCTTCAAATAATTCGGAAATTCCTCGGATATGATCATCATCCCAATGTGTACACAAAATTAATTTTACATCAAATTCCAAATCTACTCCAATATCAGTTAAATATTTTAAAGGAAGAGAAGTCTTAGTAACTGGATCCTGGCAAGAATCAATTACAATCCAGTTCTTATTTCCAAGGTGAATAACGCATGATTCTCCATACCCACCTCCTGTGCCAATCAGTGTAATTTCAGCTATATCGCCTTTTGGTAAATCTAACTCAGGCATTAATCCCAATTCAAGTTTTCTTCAAGAATCCTTGCTCGATCAAATGCACTATCAAGTTCGTCTTGTTCCCAATAAATTCTCTGAAATCTTATTATTGACTCTTTTTTTACTTGGCCTTTTTCAACTGCATAACCTACACTCCAGTAAAATGCAGAACCTATTGTCAAAAGTTCTTTGTCCTCAGCCGAAATTTCATTGATTTCAAATTCACCGATTTCTATAGTGCCTGGGTTGGTTAAATCTTTTAATTCGGCTATAAATTCATCGCTTTTAATTTCAGTTACGTGTCCTAACCACTTTTGAGTTTTTTTAAAATAACTTACATTTGGAGCATATTTGAGACGAGCCATTTCTATCAAGTTACTCAAGTCTTTATTTTGAATAACATTACTCATACTACTTTCAAATTTTTGTTCAAAATTATTTTGAATGTTGGTATGCTTAAGATATGATGAAATGTTTTCTAAAGATTCCGAATTAGATAGATCAGATTTTTTTAATTCAGTTGTAGTCATGATAATTTATACATTGTTTCAAAATTATTTGTTATTTCATTTGATAAAAATTTTGAGGATTCCCATACACTTGCTAGTATCCTGAATATTTCACCATCCCTTCCTGATTCTGATTCTTTAACAGTATAGTGATCATTTAAATTAATCAAAATACCAGAACTTAATTGATCTGATCTTTGGATGGCTAGTCTTTTATTGCCTTTAAATTCATCTTCTCGTGGAGCTTCCACAATTTCAATACGTGCCAACTTCGGATGGCGAATTAATGAAGACCAGTTATTCATTGGGGTTAGAATTCTTTCTAATTTCAAAATCTCATCTTCATTCAGGTTAAAATGCTTTAAATGATTAATACCTAGCTGCCTAATTGGGGTTTCCTTTAAATGACGAAATATACTAATAGCAAGATCTTTAATTGCTTCAAAATATGGTTCCTTTGAAGATTTAATCTCAAATCTACTATTTGAGATTTGGATTTCAGCCCAATCAAGGCTGAATTTAACGATATCATTATGTATAATCTCTATTTTGGCCGATTCAGCTTCTTGTTCTCTTATTAATTTCTTATTTGCCAGCCAAAAGGGTTGAAGAATGACAGGATTAAAATCACCAATGAAGACTAAACTCAATGTGTAAATTTCCACTTTGTCAACTAACATAAGTAATTGATTTACAGTTCATAATTCTTTGGACAGCCAATAAATGTAGGTTTTATTTTTGTTTGTTTCAAATCTAATTTTTTTGCCAACGTACATCCAACAAATTTAGTGTCAAGAAATCTGACTTCAGGGTACATGATATAAAGCAAGAACCTTATTTGTAAGAGCGAACTATCTCGGCGTCCCCTGATCTGTCTTAGCCACTTAGCATAATGGATAAACTTCGCTTGACCCACTACCTGCAAATTACGAATCAGCATCAGAACTAATATTGGCGAGGTATTCTTGCAGTATAGTTACTTGATTCAAGTCATTGATCCGATGCCTTCTTGTGGTTATAAGAAGAACCTGACTGAATAATTCTAATTTTTCATTGCTTGTCTCCTTTCATATTTGGTTATTGGAATAAGAATGCCTTTTTCATCTTCAGAGGCTCTAATCTTGAGTAGCCACCTGTAGACATGCTGAGTTCCCCCCAAAGGATCTGGCATTGAAACAACATAAGCTTGCACAAATTCCCAGCCCAGATTACCCAAGAAATTCATAGCATCTACCATAGAATTAAAATTCATAGCTTTTCCATCGTCTCCCACAATTCGATTATCTCGACCCCACCGGTTATTCTGCCCATAGTCAATTATTACGTTCAACTTATTTGATAGGATTTTACCCATTCCAACAATTTCGCAATAGATCCAATCTTTATGCATAGGATCAGACCCAATTACATTAGCCGATTCCCATTTAAGAGATGAATCACGTTTTACTTCGTTTTGTACCTTGAAAATGTCAGGCATTTGGAATTCATCAGCTATCTGACTAGCTTCCACATATCCCTTTTGCCGTTCAAAAACTGCAGGATAATAATCACTTGGGTATTCGTTTACAAAAGATATTTGACTTCCTGGTGCAAGAGTGAAGCGTTTCAGAGAAACCACTTTTGGATAAAACCAAATCGAACGTTTTACGGTCAAATGGAAAACGGAGTCAGATTGTCCGGTTGCACCGATAGCTAACAAGCAGAAAAATAAAAGGAATGTTGTTTTCATTTTGCGTACAAATATTATATAAGTATAAATATCGGTATAACATGCCATTTTGATGAGATTTTTCGGCAATTAGTTGGTAATATCAAACTATAATCGAGTTTTATTAATCAGTAACTACCTACTATCAAGAGCCGAGAATGGGACTTGAACCCACGACCTGCTGATTACGAATCAGCTGCTCTACCAACTGAGCTATCTCGGCCAAAATAACTGCCCAGTGCTAAAAATACTACCCCTAAGGGTGATCTAGTGCTGCCGGAATAAAAATAATTTTATGTCGTTCATTTAAACCCTGAACCCAAATCAAGGTCTATGTACAAACCTTAAAATTCCAATTCATTATGAAAAATTTAATTCAATATGGTATGCTGATCGTGCTCTTGGGCATGGTATCCACTGTAAAAGGTCAGTCTGACGAGCCGACAGGATTGCCCGGGGATCAATTTAGTCTGGAGGGAGCGTTAGATCTCTTCAAAAAGGCTAGTTCGCCGGAAGATTTTGAGAAAATGCTCAACACGGAGGATAATCATGTCAATAACCTTGATCTCGATGGCGACGGCGACATCGACTATATCCGGGTCATCGACCATATGGATGGGGAGATGCATGCTCTGGTCTTACAAGTAGCAGTATCTGATCATGAAAATCAAGATATCGCGGTGATCGAAATCGAAAAAGATGGTAAAGAATCTGCTCTACTTCAAATCATCGGCGATGAAGAAATCTATGGCGAATCTCTCATCATAGAACCAAATGCCGAAGAAGGAGATGCAAAAAATAAATCTAAAAACAAAGGTCCCAATATATACCGCATGGAAGATGATATCATCGTCATCAATGTATGGGGTTGGCCGAGCGTAAGATATGTATACGCTCCTGCCTATCGACCGTGGGTCTCCCCATGGCGATGGCGAGTACACCCTGCTTGGTGGCGACCATGGCGACCACTCGCCTGGTCGGTGTATCATCCCTTCAGAGCCAGACATCGAATAGGATATGTAGTCGCACCGATGCATCGGGTAGTCCGAGCGCATAAAGTGTATACTCCGGTCCGCGTGACTTCTGTGACCGTAAGAACCAGAAATCACACCGCGGTCAATAATTATCGAGTCAATCGAACAAAAACTACGGTGCACGCACAACGGGGCAATAAACAAGTGAAGGCTCAGCGCACCACTACCTCAGTATCCGGTCGTAAAGGCAAAGTACAAGGAACAAAAACTAAAACAACGGTAAGTCGCAAACGAAACTAAAGGTGTATTCAACGCCATCCAATACAGAGAGGTCCTGATGACTACATCATCAGGACCTCTTTTGCAATAAGATAGGACAATCTGATCTGATGGTTGCTTTAGTTATTGTGGATAGGCTGAGAAAATACCTGACCATTGATAGCTACATCCAACATGTATTCATTTGCTTCAAGTTCTTTGATATTATACTTACGGCAGACGCTCACTTCACCATTTGTGTCTTCTGTGTGCGCGATTTTGCCGGAACTATGTCGGATCGTAATGGTCGCCGGCATACCTTGGGTCATTAGATTTAAATTCAAATAATCTTTACTTAAAATTATTCTGGGTTTGAAGGTCGTGGTGATCTCTTTACCCTGGAGTATTCCATTGGTGACAGAGATCTGCTGCACGATTTGTTTTTGGCCGTCCTCCAATTCCAATAAATAGTTTCCATCGGGTACATATTTTAGATTGTATTTGGTAGACTTTTTTATGCTTTCCCGTATGAGCACACTCCCATCTGCGTGGCGAATCAGCACATCTATTTTCGGTGCCTTCCAAGCTTCTTTTTCTACGATGATCCATTTGTTCATGGGAGAAATATGCACTGGTTCAGGGCTGTTAGCAGCAAATAACCCGGCTCCTGCCGCGGTAAAAAGGAACATTAAAATTAACTTTGTCATAATTATAGAGTTTAAAAATTTTATACAATACTTTCTAGCCCTACAGATCTTTATAACAAATCAATAGGTACATCGTGAAATAAAGCATGAAGGGACACCCTGCGAACAAAGTGTTTACATCATCCCGTATACACGGTTAAAAACAAATTAAAGGAGTCTTTCACTAACTCGTCCCGATTTCACATCACACGTTGAATGGACGGGACTTCGTATTTAGGTGAGTCAGTTTATAATAATGAGGCAATGTTAGTGGAAAGGTTGCGTATTTGTCAAGCGATTTGATTTAATATAAAGGATTCATCGACGAAGAATCGTGTTTTGACTAAATTTTGAACTACAGATTATAGTTGGATAGTGATGACTTCAGCCTTAGTCCTGCAACAGGTTCAGGTCTTGCACTAGAATTATCTTATGTAAATAATCTATTCGACATTAATATTTATTTAAAATTTTTTGACGCGACCATTTTAGCTTATCACTTGATTTGAATATTAAAATTTGACCAGCTTTTATTATTTTTAAGTCTTAAATAGCTAGTAGATTCAGTATTCATGAGGTCGATCTGGACAAAAACAATGTCTTTACTCACAACGCCTAAAAGCATTCTGAACCTTGCATTATTCAGAATAGCGTTTGGGTGCATCATGCTATGGGAGGTCTATCGATATGTGGCCGATAAGAGGATCTACCGATATTGGTTAAAGCCAATATATCATTTTACGTATGAGGGCTTTGATTGGGTACAACCTTGGTCTGGTGATTGGATGTATTGGCACATGTATTTTATTGGCCTGCTAGCCATTTTAATCATTGTAGGCTTATTTTATCGTGTAGCTGCTGCACTATTCTTCCTGTTTTTCACCTACACCTTCCTATTAGAGCAAGCCAAATATCTTAATCACCTTTACTTAGTATGTCTGGTAAGTTTTTTAATGATTTTTATACCAGCAAACAAAAATTATTCCTTAGATGCACGCATTTGGAAAGGAATCAAAACTGATTATGTTCCAGCATGGACCATTTATCTCATGGCCTTCCAGATTGGTATAGCATACTTTCTAGGTGGTGTTGCAAAGCTGAATGCCGATTGGCTGATTTATGCAGAACCTATGAAACACTGGATAAGACCTAAGACTGATTTTCCACTTATTGGGCATCTATTTGATCAAGCTTGGGTAGCTTATGGCATGTCCTGGAGCGGACTACTTCTGGATCTTTTAGCGCCGATCTTATTATGTTTTCGCCGTACAAGACCGTTTATGTTTGCTGCCTTATTTCTCTTTCATTTGATCAATGACCGACTATTTTCAATTGGCATTTTTCCATGGTTTATGATATTGGCCACGATCTTGTTCTTTCCGCACGATTGGTTTATAAAATTTCGAGCCGCCATTAAAAACAAAACACTACATCATAGATTTTATATTCTGGCTGGCGCTATTATTTTTATGTTTATCTGCTATTATTTTCACCGTCCGTTTGATTGGGTACCTATAGTGATCGGGGGTATAGCCGGCAGCCTGCTGACCTGGTTGTTTTTAGATTTGCGCCACCCCACGATTGTACCTCTTCCAAAAAATAGTAAAAGAGTCATCCCAGCGTTTACCGTTCACAGTGTCACGGTCGGGTTGATTGGCTTATGGTGCCTGATACAAATCATCTTTCCACTCCGACATTATTTTATACCGGGTAATGTGAGTTGGACAGAAGAGGGGCATCGATTTTCATGGCATATGAAGTTGAGGAGTAAAAATTGTAAGATTAATTTTTTTGTGTATGATCCTGCCACTAAACAGAAACAACATGTCGATCTCAATAAAATATTGGAGCCTTGGCAAATCGCTAAAATGAAATCGAGGCCCTATATGATTTTACAATTTGCACAATATCTTCAAAATTTATTCGGTAACAGAGGCAAAAAAATTGAAATCAGGGTAGAAGCCAGCGCGCAACTGAATTATAGGGCATTCCAACCATTCATTGCTTCTAATGTTGACATTTCCAAACAACATTTTTCCGAATTTAGTCATAATCATTGGATCTTGCAGCTCGATGAGTCCCAACGGCCTAATCCTCAACAAGCAGAGGGTGAAGAAGATATCAATGAATAGTGGGTTGAAGTAGAACTACACTTCCAATCTATAATCTTCCTTCCTACCAAATATTTTTACATAGCTCTGTAACCTTTATGTTAAATTCCAGTATTTAAATCAAAGCCGCAAAAATAAAACGCGTGGGTCTGACCGATGAAGTACTAATGCAGAAAGTTAAAGAGGGAGATCTCTCTCATGCTGCACTATTGTTTCACCGGCATCACAAGAAGATATACCATTACCTAGGCAAGATGTCAGGCGACTATCATCTGGCTGAAGATCTTACGCAGAATGTTTTTGAAAAATTGATTCAATATCGGAAAAGTTTTGATTCGGCTCAAAATTTTGAAGGGTGGGTCTACCGGATAGCAAAAAACACATTCATCGATCATGTGACTCAGCATAAAAAATTGCCCGTACGCTCTGGGCTTGAATCCTTGGAAACAATGCCAGCTATGATAGATGGCCAACGTGAAGAGGAAGAAGATGCTAAATTGTCTAGAGCGATGGCCGCTTTATCAGAAGATGATCGGGAGTTATTGATTTTGACCCGGTTCAAAAAAATGAAATATCATGAGGTAGCTGCTATGCAACAAACGACGGAGAACAATATTAAAGTAAAAGTATATCGAGCTGTAGAAAAATTAAGGACCCATTTTTTCCAATTGGAATCATTATAAGTAAAGATTATGGAACAAGAGAGACTCACCGCATTACTGCTACAATACATCGATCATCAGCTTGCACCTGATCGTATGGAAGAAGTGCGACAATGGCTGGCTGAAGACAAAGAGTTGCAGGCACATTATCATCAATTACTGAATATATCTAACGCTATGAATAGTACACCCGGTGAAGTGCCTTCTGAGCGGATGGAGGCGAGATATGATCAATGGCTAGATACAGTTCAAAAAGGGCAACATAAAAAAACCATGCAACTCACCCTATGGTATCGCATAGCGGCTAGTCTTTTGGTTCTTGTCGGTTCTGTAGCCATCCTGGTCTCTATCCGCACGCTGAATAACCAACGAAAAGAACTTGCGCTGATCCAACAAGAGCTGGAGAAAACCAAACAACTCGTCATCGCTGACCTTACCAACCGCCAGTCAGCTAGTCAACGGATGAATGCAGTCTACACCGCTCAGGAGATTACGCATCCCGATGCAGATATTATAAATCTGTTGATCAAAACGATGAATGAAGACCCTAACTCTAATGTCAGAATGGTCGCGTTAGAGTCACTGAGTAAATATTATTTACAGCCTGAAGTGCGGACTGCTCTCATCACATCCATGGCTTATCAAAAAGATCCTGTAGTACAAATAGCCTTAATACAACTGCTGGTACAAATGAAAGAAAAAGTAATCCTTAAAGATCTGGAAGCTATAACCCAACAACCGGGACTCATCAAAGCCGTCAAAGACGAGGCTTATAAAGGAATATTCAAGTTAACTTAATAGATATCTACATTAAACAATTACTTATTACACTATCATTTTAAAAAATTAAATCACATGAAAATTATTAGATTAAGTTTAGGTACCATAGCGCTTTTGGCCATGTTCAACAGTCAGGCACAAGAATATAAAGTACCTAAAACCTCAGGACGATTGGAACTTCATATCGGAAGTGTCACAGTAGAAGGTACGACAGGTAACGAAATTATTTTTACATCCAAAGATGGCACCAACGGTAAAGATGATCGTGCCACCGGATTGGTCGCTATCAATGGCTCCGGACTACAAGACAATACAGGGTTGGGCATCCATGTGACTACCAAAGGCGATGCTGTAGTGGTCAACCAGCTTAAAAAAACAAAATCTCCCGAAATAAAAGTACTTGTACCTAAAGGAGTAATCATATCCTATGATTATGAATCTCAGTATGGCTCGGAAGCTAAATTTAATAACCTGGAAAATGAATTGGAGATTTCAGCTACCTATAATGGTGTGGAGTTAACCAATGTAACAGGACCGGTGACCGTAAAAACAATTTACAGTTCGATCGATGCTCAATTTGCAGCCAATGTCAAAGGACCAATTTCATTAATATCGATCTACAGCACCGTAGATGTTGCTCTTCCAATTACACTCAAGGCCGATTTGAGTATGAAGACCTCCTATGGCGAGATGTTCGTAGCTCCTGAGTTTAAAATCGAAATGGATCGTACGACTGACAAAGAGGGCGAGCTGGTCAATATGTCAGCCAATAAAGTACTCGGCAAAATAAATGGTGGCGGCTTAAAACTGGATCTCAGATCAGATTATAGCAAGATCTATCTTAGAAAAAAATAAGCTCTGAAATAAAAATCATCGATAATCTTTGGTACAACCATTCAAAAAATAAATTATGAAACTATTCTATATATGCATCTGTACCGTTTGCACTTTATCAGTCCTGGCTCAAAGTACGATCTCAAAATCCATACCACTAGCCAACGGTCAAAAAATAGACATGCATTTTGATTATCCCAATCTTATCCGGGTGAGCAATTGGGCAAAAAATGAAGTATCAATCACTGGTACCGTGAGCATCAATGGCGGTGAGAGTGATGAGGCGTTTAAACTTACCTCTACAGTGACTGATGGGACTTTGATCATCGAAGGAGAAATCCCAGCAATCAAAGACCTTCCCCAGCGTATAACTGTAAAACACAATGGGGTGAAAATGGTGTTTAAAAATAAAAAAGAATTGGAAAACTATAAAAAGGAACATGGTGCCCAATTTGAAATGACTTCTTGGGGGCACGATGTCGACATTGTCCTAGATATAAAGGTACCATTGAACTCTACCGTATGCATCAAATCGATCTATGGCTTTATCGAACTCAAAGATCTGACCCCGACGATGCCGCTCACTGCTGAATCTACGTATGGCGGAGTAGATGCGGCTTTAAATTCTTCGAGTGTTGGCGAATTGTTTGCCTCCACAGATTATGGAGAAATATATACAAATCTGGATGTTAAATTTTCCGGCGAAGGTTTAAAACAACGCGATTTTCATACAGAAGTCAATGCTAAACCCGGCAAAGGGACTAAATATAGTTTTGAATCTAAGTATGGCAATGTTTATCTAAGAAAAAAATAACTACATTTTCAGTGGTAATCCTTCTGTGCTTATAAAAATTTTAAGGTTCATTCGTGTAACTTAATTCAGAAGGAAGAGTTTACATTATACTCAGACGATTATAATAACAGTTTAACGTTTTTTTAATGAACTAAACTGCACCGATCACCCGTAGCGGGTGATAGCTGCATGAAGAGTTGATAATAAATTTGTGAATGATTTGAATGGTACACACCGTGTAACTTCCGGTCATCCGAAGAGCTTAGTATTGATTTAGAGTGAGTCTTTTCATATACCCAGCATGATTCTAAACGGGAAGCATGGCTGGGTTTTTTTATAGTAATATTGGTCTGTTTTATTTTTCCTGAACGATCAGCTTCCTAAAGGATCTAAAAGTCATCAAGGATAATATCAGGATGATTTAACCGGATCTCTTGTACAGACCGATCAAGCTGTTTTAAAAAATCAATATACTCAGGAGAGTTGTTGTGTAAAGGCTTATGATTTCTGGACTTTTTGATCTGATGCAGCCGATCCATCAATACGATAGTAGCTTTGGACATATACGTTTTACAAAATAAATCCCAGATGTAGTCAATCGCCAGATCATTTGGATGTATCATATCGCTTTTATAAAATCGATAATCTCTCAAGTCATCCAGTAAGATCTCATACGACGGAAAATAATGCAATCGATCGTATTTAGCCGTCAATGTCTCTGTCGCGAGTATCAATCGTGCTTTGCTGCGACTGTTATCTGTAAATCCTTCTTTTAAATATCTAATCGGGCTGATCGTAAGTATAATGTTCAGGTCCGGCCTCCAATCACATAAAGATTTAATCCATTGTTCGCTTGCGGCAACAATCTCTTCTACGCTCAACATCGTCCGATCAAAATGGCTGGAAGGTATTTTATGACAGTTTGCTACAATCTCACCACTCAATCGATGCCGATAAACTAATGCAGTACCTAATGTACAGATCAGCAAGGCTGATTTTTTAAAATGTTCAAGAGCGGAAAACATTTGTTCGTTCATCCTTTGCAAGACATTCTCTTTATCCATATCAGAAAAAGATCCATGATGGTGAAGGCCATGAAACAGCCCATTTTGATAAACCAAATCTGATGACGACCACTGCTTTCCTTCGATCAATGTCATGAGTTGATGGCCAATACTTATGGGATTGTATACGATGCCGCATGGATTGCAATAGGAATTAAAATACACCTCCCTAAATTTAACATGTAGGTGTTCAGAGAAGCAGGACCCAATGTTAAAGATAGCATGAGGATAGGCCAACTTGAATGCTGACGAGGCGATGTGAATCGGAGTTCGGAATTTATCCATGTATACAAGCTCTAAGGTACTATTTATGGACATAGTCAGCCATAAACCCAGCCATTTGATTAGCACCCTATACTTGCTTATTTTGTGCGATTATTCGTGTAACATGAGTCTGTGGAATAAATTATTTAAACCTGTCGATCTAAGCCCTCCCATAGAGCGGTTTCAAGCCCATTTTGGACGATTTACAGATGCCAACAAGACTCCGGATCAACATGAGGCCTGGGATGCAGCCATGTCCCATTTTGAACAGCGAGATTATCCATTGGCTTTGGATCGATTTATATATTATATCCAGGATCCGGCTAAATCAAATATCATTAGAAAAGACAATTCAACCAACTCATTTCAAATCTTGCAAGGATCAAAGACGATCGAGGTCCAAGTAAAAAACGGCCATCTCCAAGTACAATGTCATGTTGCTATCGCGGAACAATTGCATATTGGATTCATGAGACGATTATTAGACCTTAATTACGAATTGAAGTATGTGCGGTATGGCCTATCGGATGAGCAAATCGTCACTTTACTTTTTGATACCGCCTTAGATGATGCCTCGCCTTACAAACTATATTTTGCACTCAAAGAACTTTCGATTCATGCTGACAAACAAGATGAACTGTTGGTCAATGAATTTGGATTTTTAAAACCGATTCAGGCAGGACGCGTGGAAGCACTACCGGCTATAGAACAAGCTCATAAACTTGATTTTATTAAAAAAAGTATTGCAAAAGCGATTGATATCATTGACAAAGGCCGATTAAAAATAGAACAATACCCTGCTGCTGGGGGGTACATCTTATTGGCCTTATTGTATAAGTTGGATTATCTCATCAGGCCGGAAGGATCGTTGATGGATAAAATAGAATTGATCCATAAGTCTTACTTTTCGCAGGATAATAAAAATTTGCTCCAGAAGCTAAAACAGATGCGACTGGATCTTTCGAAGATTGGACTATTGAGTGATCAGGACATCCTCCACGACCTATATGTGACCACGTTTACATTTGGCATCACCTCTCCTGCCAACACCGCTATGGTCATTGAGGTCCTGGATCGCGAAATTCAAAATTGCCGATGGTATATGGATAATCAATATCCTGAGTATGTGATCGCCATCATCGAATATGCCGCCGGCATCTGTCTATTCAACTTTGCATTACCACCACCGATCAAAGAGCTTTTTACGATGATCTATCGGGTGACCGAACCGGAATATTTTGTCCCCGTCGAAGGTTATGGTTCACTCTTAAATGAGGCTGGTCTGCCTGATCGATCTGCAATTCGTCAAGAATTAAATATGATTGAAAAAAAGTATCTAAAAGAGTATCCTTCATTACGCCTTGATGCGAGATCTCTGGCTTACGATCAGGTCAGTTCTTTTGTATATAGTCTTATTCAAATGATTCAGCCACTTCAATTGAATAAAAACAAATGAAAGGAATCATCGAGATTTATAAAGATTACGTGGTCCAGATAGCCACCCCATACAGTACAGGTACAGGCTTTCTATTGCCACAAGAAAATCTTATCGTCACTAATGAGCATGTGGTACGAGATAATCATGAAGTAGTGATCGAAGGAAAATTAATCACTAAACAAATGGCCACCGTGATTTTTTTAGATCAAAAATTTGACCTGGCATTTATCAAAGTACCTCCCAGAGCACCATCGCATCAAAACATAGAAATCGAACATCTGCAAATATTGCGGGAAGGGGATTTGGTGATTGCCGTAGGTCACCCTTTTGGTTTAAAATATACGGCTACTCAAGGCATCGTATCCAATACCATGCACATGCAAAACGATATTCAATATATCCAACATGATGCGGCGCTCAATCCCGGCAATAGCGGAGGACCACTGATCAATGAAGCGGGACGGGTAGTAGGTGTCAATACATTTGTGATTCAAAATGGTAATAGTATTGGTTTTTCCTTGCCAGCCAATTATCTGAACGATACGGTAAAAGCTTTTCTATTGGGTCAGGGTGTTGAAGCCACCCGATGTGATTCCTGTGCTAATATCGTATTTGGTTTATCTGACAAAGCACATTATTGTATTCATTGCGGCGCTAAAATAAAATTCCCTTCAGATGCGGTGGCCTATGAAGCCGTCGGTATCCAGCGGACGATAGAAGATATCCTGATTCGGCTAGGCTATCCGGTCAATCTGTGCCGTCGTGGACCAAATAATTGGGAACTCATCCATGGTAGTGCGACGATAGAAATCGCTTATCATGACCAGAGTGGATTGATATTATGTGACGCTACGCTGTGTTACTTACCCAAAACTCAGATTAAAGAGCTATACGAATATCTGCTGCGTCAAAATTATATCATGAAGCAAAGTAGCCTCAGCTTGAGAGGCAATGAGATCATACTCTCCATGATTATGATCGATCGACAGCTGGATGTGCAGCAAGGCTATCTCCAAATAAAAAGCCTAATGGAGTCGGCCGACTATTTTGATGATCAATTGGTGACCAAGTACGGCGCAATCTGGAAAGTAGATGATTAACGAGGAATCGAATGACCTTTAGCTTTGTAATATGATTTTTTAATCATATTACAGTTATTATTAATGTGTTTCTTTTTTGCTACTTTTTTCTTTGTTGAAAAACAAGAAAAATGTGGAAATTGAAAATAAATAGCGGAGGTGAACTAGGCGAATGACTAGGTTTGGGGCCTATAATTCGAGTCAGTCCTCCGCTATTATTGATTAATAACCAAGTAGAAATTTAGGCGTCTGGGCCTACGAAAGGTGTTGGTATTTAATCACATTTTTTAACAATTTAAAATGCAGTTTAAATGTACAAGTTTTATGTTGGAGTAGACACATCTAAAAAAACGATAGATGTATCATGGACTGATGGTCCTAAACCATCTTACTTAAATCATTTTGCCAATACCATTCCAGGGTTTAAAAAAATGATTGTTGCGCTTTCAAAACACACTTCAGTTCAAGAATCTGAGTGGTTTATTTGTTTTGAAAATACCGGCACGTATTCTAAAGCTTTGTTGTATTGGTTGCTTTCTCAGGGTATTCCTTGTTTGGAAGAGAATGCTATGAAGATTTACTTCAAAAAAGGATTGAGTAGAGGAAAAAATGACAGAATTGACTCAGAGATCATTTGTGATTATGCTTTTACGAATCGTGATCGACTGGTACCATCTACATTGGCAAAACCAGAAATTATAGCGCTTAAAAAGCTTTTATCTCAACGCGAACTCTTAGTTAAGAATAAAAAAGCGATAGCCGTCAGTCTTAAAGAGCATAAATCTGAATTTTTTCCAAAATTATTTGAACAACTAGAACATCAAATCCAACTACTAATCATCCAATTTCAGGTTAACATTGAGAAAGTTGAGGATCTAATCCGGGATATCATCAAATCAAAAGAAGCCTTGACCAAAAACGACAACTTAGCCCAAAGTGTTGGCGGTGTTGGGCCGATTATTTCCTGGTATATGATCGCTTATACTGACAATTTTTCTACGGTAAAAGATAGCAGAAAATTTGCCAACTATATTGGAATAGCGCCTCATCCATATCAATCAGGAATCTCCATAAAAAGAAAGGATAAAACGAGTAAGATGGCAAATCAACAAGTTAAGGCTATCGTATCAAATGGTATCATATCGGCCATCCGGTATGACCCCCAAATTCGGGCTTATTATTACAGGAAAATTGAAGAAGGGAAACCAGAAGGATTAGTCTATAACAATATTAAAAACAAGTTAGTAACTAGAGTTTTTTCAACAATTCATCGTGGAACGCCATATGTAAAGTTGAATAATTACGTATAAAAATATATTTTAATAAACATTTGGTTGAACGTAGAAATTCGAATAATTCGAATGTCGAATGATGATTGACGAATGAGTCTTCGCTTCATTTCACTCCACTGCGCCCATTCACATTCTCATTCCTAAGCTTTGACGAAAGTTCTTAAAGTCTGTTTTTCGTTGGCTACAATTTCAAAAAAAGGCTCCAGAAATTTTTTGACATTACCTTTTGCTTTATCTGATAGTCCTTCACAAGCATCAACCACCTTGAGGAGTGCATCCTTTTTTTCCATAAAATATTGTGCTGTTTTCAAAGCGTCGGCCTCCATCAATCCATGGCCCATAAAATAACGCTCGAATATAGATTTGATAGGCAAAGTCTCATGAGGTACCGCATATGATGTACCGACCAAGGCAGCATAATCAAAATCGTAGGGCATGGGAATCACTTTAGCCGTACCTGGTACTTTGATCATTTCAATATTGTGCTTATTAGGGATAGACCAATCTGTATTGCCTATCATGTATTGAAAAAAAGTCATACGCAAATACATGTCTTTTTCTAGCGCAGCAGGCATGATCCTTCCGGTCTCGATGACCTTGGCAGTCATACGATCTGCGATTTCGCCTTCATCCTCCACGATCAATGCATCGAGTGTATATTTTAATTTACCACCATCCATACATTCAAATTTGACCTGCTTATGCAGGACATAAAAATCAGGGTTGATGACTTGGTATAGCTCATACCCCAATTTTTCACGAATCAAAAATTCGCTATTTTGGTCTCCGGCTCTGCACTGGAATACGACCTTTAACTTATCGATGGACGAATCAAGTTGTTGTTTATAAAGCTCTTTGTCTTTAAAATTTACCTTCACCGGTGGGAAAAAACACACTTGTTTGCGCATATTACCCCTGGCTCGCACTTTAATCGTAAAATCCAGGACTTTATTGTTACACGGCAATTGGATCGTACCAGGTATGTATTCTTCTTCCATTTTATTATTGATCACTTTATTCCAGCTGGTCTCTAGTTTGATGACCGGCACCCCCGGAGTACTATATATACAATCAAAAATTGAAGTCTTGCTTTGAGCCTGAATATTCACGAATAAAATAAAGGCCAATTGGAACAATATAAGTCGTTTCATGATTCTAAATGTTTAGCTATAGTTTAAAAATAAGTGTGGTTGAAACAGGTAAGTACGTTTAGGTTAACAAAATTACAGGAAATTAATCTTAATTTCTAATGGGGATCTGAGCGTAGGGCTGATTGCAGTGCTTTAGTCGTCGTAAAATATTTGGTGAGCATATTGGGGACTTCCCATACCGGTAGAGCACCCTTCGCTAGATAATCAAGATATTTTTCCATCACTCTGGCAAAATGGGCTTCATGACCTTCTTGTACTTCAGCTGGGATGTCCAGTTTCCATCCGTTATTATATGGCAATACTTGGATGCCAGGCCATTCTAAAGACCGGGCTTGCAGCAACATTTCAGTTGCCTTTTTTATTGCAATCGTATCTTGAGGTACGAGGGGTTCGATGTATAAAGTCGGCTTAAATTTTTCAGCCACGCCTTGTCGGATAATAAGATTGCATTTGGTACCCCGCATGATCGAATAATGTGTGTCCCCAGTGCCATCGGGGGCTTTATAATTCCAAATCACTGAGGTTTTGGCATGTTTACCTTTGATAGTATAATTAATCACCCCGTTGCAATACACGTTCAACATCGTGTCGAGTTGGATAAATGGTTTTAAATACTCGGGGAAATCATTCGCTTTGGTGATCGTTTTGAATTGCTCTAGGCTCATGAGCGTAGGCCGTCGTGTCGCCGAATGGATCTGAATATCCGTAGTATCAATGATCTGATCCGGAAAGCTCTCCCACTGTACCAGATCTACCAGATGAGTGGTGACATCTACCAGACCCTCACCTTGTTGTTTTATATCCATAAACCATTGCGGCCTGACCAATACATTGCCCGATACAAACTTATAAAAATGATGAACACTTTCTTTGGTGATCGCCGGTTCTTCTAGGGTGCCATCCACTAGCGTGCCAAAAATCTCCCTATCCATGGATAAGGCTCGCTGCAACATGGTACTGATTTCATAGCGCTCTGTCATGATATCATACAGTAGGACCTTATTTTGTTTAGCCAGCTCGAAGGATGCCTTTAATTTATCAAAATCATCGTATTGAATGATCATCGGTTTATCGGCAAATACGTTTAGCCCTGCCTGGAGTGCTTGGTATATATAATCCGCTTTGATTCGATTATTCCCGGACAAGACCACCAGGTTTCCCTTTTTTTCTGAGATCATTTTCTCAAAAAAATCCGGCCCGATATAGTTGATTTGATTCCAATGAGTCGGCTGGTCCGCTCTGTTGTTATAGTTTTTGATTCTCCCATCGTGCATATCCAGATCAGGCCCGCCCGGAGAATACACGTAGACCATAGAGTCTACAGATGGGTACATCGACTTCTGCACCAAGGCTGCATGAAAATGGCCTGGATCCACAGTCAATATTCTGATAGGTGGTTTGATGGATTCCATAGTGGGGTTACAAGCTCCGATGAGCAGAGCGGCCAATAAGAGGCAATTTATTGATTTCATTAGAGTTTGATTTCTGCCAAATCGGGTTCTAAATATCTCGATCGGGCGGTGGAAGATAACAATCGTTCTTTAGAATAAAAACTCAAGGGTGCAGATCGATCGCAGTAGGCTGATTGAAGAAAAAGATTACAGAGCTCGTCAAAGGATAGTCCTTGGTGTTTTTCAATAAATAAATCTATCAGCCGCCACCAGAATATTGTGATCGTTTCGTGATAGCCATTTTGCCCGGTGTTTTCTCCGCCAGAGGCCAGATTATAGGCGATGATCCCAGATCTGATGCGACAAAGGGCATCGTCAGCTTCATAATTGACCAGATACCAGATCGCTACGACTTGGTGGGCTTGATGAGTCCAGTGTGTTTTATCCAGGGTTCTAGATTGAAAGCCCTGAACGAGTTGCAGATGAGCGGACATTTATCGTAATTGGTTGATGTATAGTCTGTTTTTGATGTATGATCTTAAAAAAAATCATCTAATACGACTTCGTTCTTGACCAGGTCTAGACTGTATTGGTTTTTTACAAGACCATTTGAGGTGATACAAGTCACAAAAATAGCTTTATTTGTTTTGGTATAATATTGAAATGAAGCCATTTTTAGCAATAAAGCAGCATGATCATCTCGGGTGATGACATAAGGCAATTGTCTGTATTTAATTTCACATAGATTAATCGTTTTATCGGCCCGGTCGATGATCAGATCTATTTGTGCGCCTTGCATTTCAGGACCGCCCCGATGTTGCCAAATAGATGCCGACGCATGTATGCCTTCTATTTTTAGTTTGCGTTTAATCTCTGGAATATGCATCATACATAAGTTTTCAAATGCTAACCCACTCCAACTGTTCCAAGAGGCGGATTGTGACAAGTAACTCCAATGTACGGTAGATCGGAGATTGCTGTTGAGCACATATTTCATATAGAATAAAGTGAATGGATCCGTTAATTTATAGATAGAGTCTTTTGATTTTTTACCGAATGGAGTATAGGCTGTAATGAACCCAGACATTTCTAATTCTTCCAGAATGTTTGTAAAACCGCCTCCACTTGTAATTTTGGTCCTATTCAGCAGTTGATTTCGATCAAGTCCTCTTGGATGGTCGCTGAGCATTTGTACGATGGTTTCGTGTAATTTGCTCTCGTCGAATAGTGAAGAAAACAATTCTTTGTATTCTATTCTTAATAAAGATCCTTTAGTAAAATAAAGACGATCTATTGCTTGATCTACACTCTCATTTGTCCGCAATTGCTCCAGATAAAAAGGTATCCCACCCATGACCAAGTACAATTTCGCCAAGGAATCTCTTTTTAGATCTAGCCCTTTATGCAAAAAAAACAATTCCGTTTCTTTAAGCGTGAACGGATGTAATTCAATTCTTTCCGTGACTCTATTATAAAGCCCTCCTTTATTTCTAAACACATTTTTTATCATCCAGGATGCAGCGGACCCACAGATGATTATTGAAATATCATTTCGAGCAGAAGCAAATGAATTCCAAAAATCAGTAAATGCGGTGAGGAATCTAGATTTATGGGTTGCCATCCATGGAAATTCATCTAGGAAAATTATTTTCTTTTTTCTGATCCTTGATCGTTGAATATGTTCTTTCAAGACATCGAAGGCATCAAACCAAGTATTTAATTGTGGAACAGTACTTAAATTAAACTGCTCTTTCAGAGCTTTTGAAAATCGATCCAAATGTTCTCCTAGTGAGCTCTTATGTAGACCTGTGAATTGGAAAAAAATTCGTTTACCAAGAACGGTTTTGACAAAAAAGGTTTTTCCGACACGCCTTCTTCCTATAATAGCTATAAGGTCTGATTTTGAGGACTTTATGGATAACTCTAAAGACTCTATTTGATCGCTGCGGCCTGTTAATTGCATAATTTTAATTAGCCAAAAGTACTTTATTTTTTGAGATTTGGCGAATTTAAAATAAATTTAATCTCGCCAAAAGTGCACTTTTTATGGAGATTTGGCGAGTTAAAAATGGAGGTATAAAGACAAGCTCAGATTTAGATACCGTACGGTTGTCGTTGATATCTAGCCAAAAGCTGACTGGCTTCAGGATCATTGGCAAAGGTCTCTGTCGTCGGATCCCATTTGATCTTACGATCGAGTTTCATCGCTATATGGTGTAATAGACAAGCGGAGCAAGATCGATGCGCTTCTTCTACTGGCGCTATCGGCGCTATATTATCGCGGATACTTTCCAGCCAATTGCCATGATGATCGGTACTTACGATAAAATGATGCTCAGCAGCGCCGATCACTGAGGTCAGTATTTTGGGATCGCTGGCATCCAGTGGTTTAGTGCCGTCCGAATTGATAGGATCTGATTCAGTAGCCCGATAATTACCTCGAGTCACCCAGATCCAACCATTAGTGCCTTCAAACTTGACCCCGTTCGGTAATTCATTGCTTACGATCATATGCACGCCGTTGGCATACATCGCTTCGGTACGAAATATCCCGTGTACATCCCACAGTCCACTTTTAGGAAAGTCAGCGTGACCCCAAATTTCCAAAGGTCCGGTACGCTCAGTACCCATACCCCAATGCGCTGAATCTATATGATGAGCTCCCCAACCTGTGATCATACCCGCACCAAATTGCTCGCAACGCAACCATCCGGGTCTATCATACCCTACCTGAGGATGGACTCTTGTCTCTGTATAGTATGCTTCCGGGGTACTACCTACCCAATAATTGTAATTGAGATTTGACGGGATTGGCATTTCTGCTTGTTCGGGTCCGGATGGATCACCGGGCAGGCCGACATATACTTTTTTCAATTGACCTATGCGCCCATTGCTCACCAATTCTGCTGCATAGCGAAACTGCCGCGAAGACCGTTGTTGGGATCCTATTTGGAATTTAACACCGCTTTTCTCTACGGCATCCGCCATTTTACGACCTTCAACAATGGTCAGTGAAGCTGGTTTTTGCATATAGATATGTTTGCCGGCTTTAGCGGCATCTATTCCAATACGCGCGTGCCAATGGTCTGGTGTAGAAATAATCACCGCATCAATATCTTTATTTTGTAAGAGCTCCTGATAATCGTGGTAGACTTGTACACCATCATATGGTTGATTGAGCTTTTTGGAGTAGGTCTCATTCACTAATTTTTTTGCGTCAGCAGCACGATTCATATCCAGATCACAAACCGCCATGATTTTTGCAAAATCATGTTTCCATACCCCGGGCATGTCGTGGGTACGTGAGATCCGGCCATTGCCTATCGCTCCTATATTGATTCGATTGCTTGGGGCGTATTTGCCCAGCACATAAGATGGAATAATAGTAGGGATAGAGATGGCTATAGCTGCATTGGCTGATTGCTTGAGAAACCTGCGCCGAGCAGCGGAACGATTGTTTGTTTTCATGATTGTATAAAGATATCAAAGCTCGGGCAAATTGTGAAAAAAAATTGTAAGGTGGGAGTAACCGATTTTAAAACCATATAAATATTATCATTAGCTACATTTGTTTTATTTTCTTTTATGCATTTACCTATAGCCCAGGCTCAAGAGCTGCTGACCAAATCTACCAAACCGTTCATTGAATTATTTCAACACGGTACCCTTACTGTCGAATTGTATAAACCAGATCGCATCGACCATCAGCAGGCCCATGATAGAGATGAAGTATATATCATCGTGTCCGGCACAGGGACCTTCAAAAATGGCGATCAACTGATCACATTCGTGCCGCATGATTTTCTATTCGTAGCTGCAGGGGTGGATCACCGATTTATTGATTTTACAGACGATTTTTATACGTGGGTGCTGTTTTATGGACCTATTGGGGGGGAATGACTGCGGTCTAACTGAAAGGTAGGAGCAGGATGGTATTCAATCAAACAGAGTGCTAACATTGCAGTATTTTTACACTCTTATGATCTATCGTTGTTGGCTTTTGAGTTTTTTCCTTGTCATCACTTTTACTAGTATCGCTCAAGTCGTGAAAGTACAAGGAGTAGTTAGAAACGCCTATTCCTATGCAAATATTGAAGGAGCTGAGGTTGAGTTTAAACGTGGCTCAGAACCTTCATATACTGTAGTTACTGATAGTCTGGGCAAGTTCACTATCGATCAGCTAGTCCCTGGGCGATATGAAGTGTTGGTGCAGGCCACCGGATTTCAAACCGAACGGCTCGCAAATCACTTGGTCGGAAGGACCAATATTCCGTTGACGGTAGAGTTAAAACCGATCCATTCGGATATACCGGAGGTAGTGATCTCAGATCGTAAATCTGGAAGTTTTGTCCATCCATTATCCAATGCATTGGTCGTCACCCGGGAGGAAACCGAAAAACTTCCAGCTGGGTTTTTTGATCCTGCGCGATTATTTACTAATCAGGCAGGGGTGTCTTCTGCTAATGATGGCGCCAATCATCTTATCATCCGTGGCAATAATCCTCTTTTTGTAAAGTGGTCGTTACATGGTACAGAAATCCTCAATCCCAATCATCTCAGCAATGCCGGCACCTTCAGTGATCAGTCCAGTCCCAGCGGTGGTGGTGTAAATATGATCAGCGCATCTATATTGGACAATACTAATTTATTTAAAGGACCCTATGATGCTACTCGAGGCAATGCGCTCGCGGGAGTGCTCGATCTAAACCTTAGAAAAGGCAATGCAGATAAACTAACTACAGAAGCTCAGATCAGTTTGTTGGGCATGGAGTTAGGTTTGGAAGGTCCGTTGTCAAAAAAAGGGGCCTCTTTTTTGGCCCGCTATAGATATTCTACGGTCGGCTTGTTGAGTCTGTTAGGAGCCCAGTTTGGCGATGAAAATATTAATTATCAGGATGTAATGGTCCATGCAAGCTTCCCTACCTCCAAAAGAGAGTTGTCCTTTTTTCTATTCACCGGGAACAATATGAATGAATATAAAGGAAATCGGGACAGTGCTGCAAGAAAAATACAAAAAGAACAATATGATATCTTTTTTAAAGGGAATCAAACTATAGCGGGAATGCTCTATGAATATAAAACCAGTTCTAATAGCAGATGGCTGACGGACTTTATATATACCCGCAATCATACTTCGCGCAATACGCAGTGGATTGATCGAGCTACTCTGAGCGATGGCAATGAGATAAACCTTCAAAAAATTAATATTCACCCAAGACAGATTGTCACATTTAATCGAAGTAGTATCTGGACCACCGGGGCTCAAATTCAGATAAATCAAGATCGGCAAATCCTAGTGGAAAACAACAATCCAGTTGTGGGTGGCACTGGCAAAATCAATTATTCCACCATTCAACCATACTCCAATGTTTCACTCGAAGTGAACAAATGGACCTTCCAAGGTGGATTGCACAGCATGATCACCAAAGGGGCGCACTCGATCGAGCCCAGAGCTCAGTTTTCGTATCGTGCCTCAGCCACAGGTTCCTTTCAGTTGATGTTAGGCAAATATTCTCAGGCATTCTCACTCCCTGCTATCGATGAGGTTTTTTTGATGCGTTCCTTACAAGGTCAATTGGGTTATTTACATCGGGTGAATAAGACCAGTTGGAGTATAGCAGGCTACTATCAATATCACTATGGCATACCTGGTAGCGGTATTAGTTCCTTGGTCAATGAATCCCCAACTTCCGGATTTTTCATACCTAAAGACGATACCAAAGGAAAAGTAATCGGAGTAGAATCTGAGGCTTCCGGTGTTTTGGGTGCATGGCGCTGGAATGGAAATCTTGCGCTATTTAATTCTCAATTTAAGGATACGGATGACGATACTTATTCTAGTCGATTTGATCAGCGGTATCTGTTCCATGGTAGCATCGGCCGAGAGTGGGAAAAATCCAAATCCAAATCTAGGAAAATGATAGGTTGGTATACGGCATTGCAAGCCGGGGGTGCATTGAGGGATACACCTATTGATTTTAATGGTACGGATGTAATCCTGCGAGCAAATGCATTGAATACGATTACCCGGCCCGGGCTCTATCGATTGGATATGAGAGTATATCGGCGAAAATTTTATAAGCACATCAATACCCTTTTAGCCCTTGATATTCAAAATCTGACGAGCCAAAAAAACTTTGCCTTTTCTTATTTTGATCAAGTGCAAAAATCAACCGTCATCAATTACCAATTGGGTATTCTCCCCAATCTTTCCTTCACTATTGAATACTAATTATGAAATACCTATACCTGGTTCTTTGTCTGATCTTTATCTCGTTTGCAGCGGTACAATACAATGATCCTGATCCATGGATCTGGGCACCGTATTACTTGTGCATAGCTTTAGTTTGTTTTTTTAGATATAAGGATCTGGTACAATCGTGGCTGGTCATCGCTATGCTTGGACTCACAGTCGCTTGGGCAGCATCGTATATCCCTGATGTCATCTCCTGGTGGAAAGAAGGGATGCCGGGTATAGCGAGTAGTATGAAAGCAGAGTCCCCATATATAGAAAACATGCGGGAGTTTTTGGGATTGGTCGTAAGCTTGCTCACTTTGATTCCAGTTTATTTACATCAAAAACGGCTTAGAAAATAAATCCAAGAAATTCGATTGGACTGGAATTTCTGCTCTCCAGGTCTGACGCTTTCGGTCAGACTCCAATCGAAGCATAGAAGCTGACGAAGTAATTGCGCACCAATTCCTTCGTGAGAGTTAATCTCTCTAATGATGTCATGCAACGTATTTTAGGCATCGAAAGTTAGGCTTCAACAATAAACATTCCACCCCCTGACCCGTCCTAAGGGGGAAAGCTCGTATCTGATAGCAGTTCATCAAACTTAAACTTATACTTCTTCGGTTTGGCTTTTGGCAAAAATAATACGCCCTGAAAGGGCACCATTTCCGTTTAAGAAAGTTTTCAGTTTTTTAAGTGCAATGTGGTTTGATTTTTAAACGACTTGTGTGATCATTTGTATGAGTTCTGAATAAACAGGTTCCGATTGCATCTGAAGTGCAATCTGCTCAGCATTGATTTTATATTCTCTGGACGCTAAGGCCTCTAAGATGGCTGTTTCTAACGAGGCAGAAGTCAGTTTAAAGATAGGTATTCCTTTAGGTCCCAATTTTTTCTGATGTATGGTATCTGCCCAAAAAAATTGATCGAGAATATGAGGTATCACGATGCTCACACATCCGTATTTGATACTTAAATGCGTCGTGCCAGTACCCCCATGATGGATGACAAGATAGATTCTGGGCAAAATTAATTTATATGGGATATATTCTACAAATCGAATATGATCTGGATAAGCACCTGTCGCATTAAACCCACCTGAAGCGGTATTAAAAATAACTGCCCAAGCATGTTTTTGTGCGAGCTGCAAAATCATCTGCGTAAAATGTTCAGGTTTATCATTGGTCATACTGCCAAAACTTACCATAATAATTTTATCAAAACGAGCCAAAAATTGTTTGAGATCGTCCGACATGTTCCATTCTGTAGGTGGTTCTCTTTCTAAATACCCGGTGATCTGTACATGATCTCCCCATACATCAGGTTTAGTAAAAATATGTTTTGAAATAGGGTACCAAGAAGGTAATGTGTGCAGAAAATGGTGTTTAAGTTTTTTATTCGAGACGGACTTGTATAAAGTGCTTAATGGAAATCGTTGTCCTATTTTCTGTATTTGATTTATTTTAAGTGCATTCATAATGGTATAGCTGAGAAGATTCATCCGAGGTCCTCGATCTCCGGTGCCACGCATCGTCAGAAAATGATGCGCTTTATCGGCGTGGACGATAAATGGAAAGGATAAAACCTGGATAGCCTGCTTTGGATGAAAATAACTCCAGTACATCGAAAAATAACACAACGCATTAAAGATGACTTTATCTGGCTTGAATTGCTCGATCATTGCGCGCTCATGAACTGCAGTGGCGCGAATTGCCTTTTTCAAAGCATTGATTACATGCCAATAAGCCATTAATCTTTGTACGAAAGATCCCGATCCGGCTAAAATCTTTTTGCACGATTCAGTTTGAGCAATGTTTAAAAATTCTGCTGAAAATGGTTGCGAGATCAATCCGAGAGCTTTAGTGTCTTTTTCAAACTGTGCTGGAAATACACCCATGACTTCGTGATCATGCTTTTTTAGCATTTGACCTAAAGCCAAAAATGGTTCGATATCCCCTCTGGATCCTAAAGCGATCAATAAGACTTTCATGAAAACAATGGTTTCATACTATAATTTTTATTCAAAATACGATAAGATGTCCTCCGGATCCGACTCCTGCGCCATTTGAAGAATCATACGCTCTGCATTGACTTTATACTTTTTATTGTGAAGTGCATCCAAGAAGGTAGATTCAAAAAGAGTCCTGGATAATTTTGAAATATGAATTGGTTTGGGTCCCAATTCTTTTTGAAAGATCAACTCACCCCAATACAACTGATCTAAAATATGAGGAATAACAATACTCACACACCCGTATTTTACACCTGAATGCGTAGAACCTACGCCACCATGATGGACCATGGCATACATCTTTGGCAATACAGACTCATATGGAATAAAATTTACAAACAAGACATGCTCCGGATGCGGTTGCACCAATTGTAAGCCGCCCATGCCCGTACTGATGATAGCTGCTATCTGGTGAGTAGCCAGCACATCAAGGATCGTCTGAGTATAGTGTAGCGGTCGATTATTCACCATACTTCCAAAACTAATCAAAACTATATTCTGATGACTGCTTATAAATTGTTTGATCTGGTCCGTCAGACTAGCGGAGCTACGACATTGCAGTTCCCGATGACCAATGATCTGAATATTACTTTGCCATTCTTTCGGTTTTTCAAACAAAGAGGGGGAGATACAATACCTGGCAGGCATCTTGTGCAGCAAATGGTGTTTAATCTTTTTTATAGTCAGAGAAGAGTCATTATGAATACCTAATTTTTTACAACTTTTATAGATTTGTTCGGCTTTGAAATGATGCATCAGTCCAAAACTAAGTCGGTTTAAAATGACTCCCCTATCCTTCGATCCCCTGGGTGTCATGTAGGAATGGTCATCTACCGAATGCATTGAAAAAGGATAAATGGGTACCATAATCGCTTTCACATCATAAGCGATGCTCCAACCTACCGTGTAATCACACAAAGGATGAAAAATGATTTTATCCGGTCTGAATTCTTCTAAAATTTTCTTTTCGCTTTGCCATAAAGGCAGTAAAGTAGCTTTCAATGCATTCAATAAGGTCCAATAGGCTCTGATCCGTTTAAAAAGATGCCCGGTACCACTCGTGATCAATGTACTCGCGTCTGATCTGGATAATGATAATAGGTCTATAGGAATTCCTTTGAAAGGCAAACCGGCATCTTCGGTCGCAGCCCTGAACTGCTCTGGAAATGCGCAACACACCTCGTAATGGGCATTTTGGAATTGCTGGGCTATCGCCAAAAAAGGCTCTATATCACCTCGCGTCCCAATAGAAATCAATAAGATTTTCACAATAAGGTATTCTCCAAAAAACCTTGCTCCTCTGGGAAATCAGTGGTATAATGTAAGCCTCGACTTTCTTTGCGTAATGCTGCAGACCGCGTGATCAGATACCCGATAGAAATCAAATTACGGAGTTCGCATAATTGAGGTGAAAGCACTGTAGTATTGTATAGATCTTCGGTCTCTGTATAGATCAGATGCAGTCTGTCCATAGCTCGTTTAAGACGGACATTAGACCGCACTATACCGACATAGCTGCTCATGATCTCTTTGAGTTCTTTCCAGCTTTGAGTGATCAATACCATCTCTTTTGGTTCGGTGGTACCACTGTCATTCCATTCCGGCAGTCCGGTGGTATAATCAATAGCATCGATGGTGTCGACCAGATGGTGCGCTATTCTTTTAGCATAAACCAAGGCCTCTAAAAGTGAATTGGAAGCAAGCCGATTAGCTCCATGCAGACCGGTGCTGCTGCATTCCCCTACCGCATAGAGTTGATTGATCGTAGACTGACCTGTTTGATTGACTTCTATACCCCCACACATATAGTGGCAGGCTGGTACTACCGGGATCATGGATTTAAAAGGATCTATGCCGATGGAGACACATTTATCATATATGGTAGGGAAATGGGCCATGAAGGCTTCATGGTCCAGATGGCGGCAATCAAGGTATACAAAATCATCCCCTCTGATCTTCAATTCATTATCTATCGCTCTGGCTACGATATCTCTGGGGGCCAACGATTTTCGAGGATCATATTTATGCATGAACTCCAGACCATCCTTAGTCTTTAATATACCGCCAAAACCGCGTACCGCTTCAGATACCAAAAAGTCAGGGTTTTCTCCGGCTGGATTATATAACGCAGTAGGGTGAAATTGAACAAATTCCATGTTCTCCACTCTTCCTTTAGCCCTGTAGACCATCGCTACCCCATCACCTGTCGCGATCTGTGGGTTAGTAGTATTTCTATAGATCTGGCCGGCTCCTCCAGTTGCGAGGATGGTGATCCGGGCAAGCCAAGTCTCTATCTCATTGGTAGATTTATTGAGCACGTAAGCACCATAACATTCTATGTTGGGGGACACGCGAGTGAGAGAATAACCCAAATGATGCTGAGTAAGCAGGTTGATCGCGTAATAGTGCTCTTTGACAGTGATATTGGGATAGGTCTTTACTTTTTCGATGAGTGCACGTTGCATCTCAGCACCGCTGAGATCTTTATAATGTAATATTCTATTTACGCTGTGACCACCTTCCTTACCTAGGTCATAGTCGAGATCGGATTTTGTCTTGTCAAATCGAGTGCCCCAGTCGATGATTTCTTGCACTCTTGCCGGGCCTTCAGTCACTACATTATACACTGCATTTCTATTGCACAGACCATCCCCTGCATCGAGTGTATCTTCGATATGTTTATCAAAATTGTCTTGAGTTTCATCCCACACCGCAGCTATGCCGCCTTGTGCGTAGCGGGTATTGCTCTCGAATTGAATGGTCTTGGTCAATATCGTAATGTCAAGGTCCGGCCTTTGCATAGCTATCTGTATAGCAGCTGACATACCAGCTACACCGGAGCCAATGATCAATACATCAGTCTTTTTCACTGGGACAAAAATAGGTTAATTGCAAACGTAGACATGGGTAAAAATGGACTTATTTATGCGCGGGTGTAATCAAATTTAATAGTGCCGCTTCTGAAAAGTGGATTGTATGATCCAGTTCAGCATGTTTGGCTTGAATGGATTCGCCAAAAAATACACTTGCTCTGCTATCAAAATCGTTTTCTGAATCTGTCGTGAAAAACCGATAATTGCTGTTTCGATCGATTCGAGCCTCCATTTCAGGATGGCGATGCAGATAATCTAGAAGACTATGGGCTATGATTGGACCCTGACTCAGGATATTGACCTCTGGCCAATACGCTTTAATCTTTTGAGTGAGCAACGGATAATGGGTACAAGCCAATAATACGGTATCAATATTGGGCGATTGCGCTCTTAATTGATCGATATACTTATAGATATAATAATCCGCTCCGGCATTTTCATACTCATTGTTTTCAATCATCGGCACCCACATGGGGCAAGACTGCTGGTACACCTTCAACTCAGGCGACGAGCGATGGATCTCTATCAAATAGGACTCTGACACCACTGTACCTGTCGTAGCTAAGATCCCCACTTCTCCTGTAGTGGTATACTGTCGGATGACTTCAGCAGTAGGCCGTATCACCCCCAATACTCGTCGATCCGGTGCCAGGTAAGGCAATGCATGATGTTGGATATTTTTTAATGCTTTGGCTGAAGCCGTATTGCAAGCTAAGATCACTATCGGGCAGCCTTGTTGAAAAAACCATTGCACACACTCCAACGTATATTGATATATGGTATCAAAAGATCGCTGACCATATGGTGCACGGGCATTGTCACCTAGGTAGATGTAGTCGTATTGAGGCAGTTTTTGGATGATCTCCTTCAAGATCGTGAGGCCACCATACCCCGAATCAAAAACGCCTATTGGGCCTGTAGTCATACGGTGGCAAAGTTAAAGAAAGGACGGAGATTATATTAGTTATTTTTTTAATATGTTTGGTGATATTGCAAGGTCCCCATAAGATAATGATATTTATCTCAAATATATTGACTTGCGATGACCAGCATCAAGTATTATAACCTTTAAGAGAGTATCATTTATGTCATAGATTATTCTAAAATTACCAACACGTAACCTCTAGCCTATTCGGTTTTGTAACTTTTTGTAACCTACATGTCGAGGATTGATTTCGAGGTTTAAAATGGCAGATTTGCCTAGCTTGCAAAAAGGCAGACCCAGTAATCCTCTCCTTCAGACCATTGCGGATAAACAAATCCATACCCCTGACCGTCCTTAGCATAAAAAAAGATTGTACCAGCACTCCATGTTGCTGACAAGCGGCTATAAACAAGCGTGATTTGGTAATAAGAACCACATCATCATCTTGAGCATGAGTGATGTATAACTACGTAATAGTACAAGCTGATCTTCTTTATGGTGGTTATCTCCATAAATCCATTATCAATGTAGGAATAATGTAATAAATTCCAGTAAATATGTAATACTAAAAGTACGAATCGCAATCAGCTTTGCAGAATCAATTAGATAAAATGAATACTATGTTCCATCATGCAAAAGAATTACAATTCAACAGAAGAGTTCCCAAGCCTGATGTACGTTTTGCAAAGCGAGCAAAATATAACTACTAAGCCTACTCAGGCCAAAAAAGCAAAAAATAAAAAAATAGAACGTAAATAATCTAATCACAAAAAGATAATAAAATGGAAAACAAAACAGCAAATCAAGAAAGCCAGACAAATGGCTCACACAAAAAAGCACCCAAGAAGAGCACCATGCAATCTTCACAGCTCATGAAATTATTTGAAGATGAGTTGAAAGACATTTATTGGGCAGAAAAGGCTTTGACCAATGCTATCCCAAAAATGATTAAAAAGGCTACCTCCGAAGAACTGATTGAAGCATTGACAATTCATCTTGCTGAAACGGAGGAGCATGTAAGCCGTATTGAAGATGTGTTTGTAACAATTGGCAAAAAAGCCGAAGCTGTAAAATGTGAAGCTATGATGGGCTTAATAAAAGAAGCAGAAGACATCATGGAAGAGTGTGAAGGAGGCTCAATGTGTGACGCAGGAATTATCTCAGCAGCACAAAAAGCAGAGCATTATGAAATAGCCACTTACGGAACACTGCGCCAGTTTGCAGAAACTTTGGGGTTGTCAGAAGCTGTAAAATTGCTTGAAACTACACTGCATGAGGAAAAGGCAGCTGACGCAAAATTGACAAAGGTGGCTGTTTCAGCCATAAATGTAGAAGCAGCAGAACTGCAAGAAACCAAATAATAGTTATATATAATTGAGGAGTGCAGTGAACATTGTTTGCTGCACTTTTCTATTTGATATAGTGAATTATAGATTGCATACTGAAAATCAATTTTAGGCAGCATTAAGCAGTGGAATTTTATTGATTATTTCTTTAATATGGTTTGCTTCAACCACCCAATACACACATCAATCCATTCCTTCTGATCTATCGGATTATCCAATCCATACCCGTGACCTCCTTTAGCATAAAAAAAAGATTGCATAGGCACGCCATACTGTTGACAGGATGCTATAAATAAAATCGAGTTGGATATGGGTACTACATTATCATCTTGAGCATGGGTGATGAATATCGGTGGTGTGGCTGAGGTCACGTGATGTTCATTGGAATATAAATGTACCAGGTCACCATTTATTTGATCTGGTGCCAATGGGCCTATGAGATTATCTCGTGATCCATTGTGCCCGACTCCATCTATAAAACTGATCACCGGATAATTTAAAATGGCAAAGGCCGGACGCAGGCTCACTTTTTTGGGATTATCCGTTTCTACTTGATTGAAGTGGGTGGCTGCGGTAGCTGCGAGATGACCACCGGCCGATGAGCCTAGGATGCCGATCCGATCAGGATTTATACTCCATTTCGATGCATTTTCTTTGACCAAGATCATAGCCCGCTGTGCATCTTGTAGAGGGACGATCGTTTTATTGGTTACGATTTTAGGGTCAGGGCATCTGTATTTTAATACAATACCTGCTATCCCTTCGGAGGCAAATTTTTTAGCCATATCGTGGCCTTCATGATCAATAGCTAGACCACCATAACCACCGCCCGGACAGATGATGATTGCTGTACCGGTATTTGTTTTTTGATCGGGGAGATAGACAAAAATCTTGGGTTCGGAGATTTGCCGTACAAATGAAAATGTTTTGCCGTTGGTTAGTTTGTTGTAAGTGACTAGTTCCTTAAGGCCGTGGTTTGGAATGTTGTTTGGGATAATGTTTTCGTAGAGCGGCAGGTCGATGGGAGGCTTTACAGGTTGTGTACAGGAAGTAAATGGGGTCACCATAGATAACCAAATTATAAAAAAAGATAGGTAATGCGTACGCTTCATTTTTTGCATATGAATAAAAATTATCCCGAAGGTAGACTTTGTTTTTTGGAATAAGGCTGTGCATCGTCTACCGGGCGATCAAAGATCTTAATATAGAAGTAGGCAACTTAATCTGGCACTGTCAGTCATTAAACTTTTTAATTCTCTGGTGTCTGCATTCATATTGTGCCATACAGCACAAAGTCCCACGACCCTTTCTGGTTTTTACCGATATCAAAATTCTACCGGATTTAAACGACCAATACGGTTTGACTTTTTAGGTGGGTAATACGTAGGCGTGTGTTTAAACTCAACGTTTCCAAAATTCTGAGGTGCCTCTGCCAACCTTATGCCGCTAGGAATATCATCTTGGTAAAAACACTCTTTTGAGGTGTTCACTTGTGTCGTAGGCACAAAACAGCATTCATATTGTACCTGACGGCACAAAGCCCACGACCTTTGGTCCTTTTACCGACATTAAAATCCTAACGGATTTCTACGTTTTTATCCCGCGAAGTACGCTGAGGACGCCAAGGAAATTGGTTGAAAATTTCTTAGCGTACTTTGCATCCTTAGCGAGAAGATTTCCACTGTTCAAAAACTCATTTTCCGTGCTCATCTGCGCTAGTTGCGGAAAAAATCCACGAATTAACAATTATTCTACATTTGCGTAAATTGTACTCAATTTATAACCTTATGAAATTATCTCTCCGGATCAGTTTGTTTGTTTTCACTTGTATTGCGCAGCTACCCAGTGCATTCACCCAAATCGATCCACCCAAAGGCTATTGGTCAGCGAACTGGATCATCCCTGCCGGCATTGAACCTAAGTCGTACGGGGTGTATCATTTTCGTAAGACTTTTGAGCTCAATGAAGTGCCTGGTTCCTTCATCATTCATGTGAGTGCTGATCAGCGGTATCGCATCTTCGTCAATGGCAAAGCGATAGGCCTAGGCCCTGCTCGCAGCGACCCACAACATTGGATGTTTGATACCTATGATTTGGCAACCCATCTACAGAAAGGGAAAAACTGCATAGCGGCTCAAGTCTGGTACATGGGCGAACATGCACCATATGCACAAATGACAGTAGAGTCCGGCTTCATAGTTCAGGGGCAATCGGATGCAGAAAAAATAGTCAATACGAACAATACCTGGAAAGCGTATATCAATAAAGCGTATGAACCGGTTGTCAATGATATCCGAAAATTTCACACCTATATTGTGGTAGGTGCCGGTGATAAAGTCAATGCCGCACTTTATCCGTGGGGTTGGGATCAAACAAACTTTGATGACAGTGCCTGGCCGGCAGCTGCCAAGCCTTGGTTTAGTGCCAAGACTCGAGGCTATGGCAGCGATGGCAATTGGATGTTGGTACCACGGAGTATACCGATGATGGCAGAATATCCGGTGCGGATGAAAGAAATCCGCAGAGTAAGTGGTGTCCCTTCTGTCAGTAATTCTTTTTTAAATGGAAATACTCCGGTGACTTTGGCTGCCAACAAAAAAATAACCATACTCATCGATCAGAGCCATCTGACCAATGCTTACCCTCATCTTATCGTTTCGAAAGGAAAAGGATCGACCATAAAACTATCGTATGCAGAAGCTTTAATGGATGCTAAAAGAAACAAAGGTCATCGTGACAGCATCGAAGGCAGATCTGTACTGGGTTTTGATGATATATTTTTGCCCGATGGTAGTACGAAACGGCTCTTCCGTCCGCTATGGTTCAGGACTTATAGATATGTACAACTCGATATCGTCACCAAAGGCGAAGCTTTAATATTGGAAGATTTGTATGGCATGTTTACCGGATATCCGTTTGAAGCAAAAGCAACTTTTGAATCTGATAATCCGCAATTAAAAAACATTTGGGATGTAGGGTGGCGTACCGCAAAACTATGTGCCGGGGAGACCTATTACGACTGTCCTTATTACGAACAATTACAATACACCGGGGATACGCGCATCCAGGCCTTGATCTCGATGAACGTAGCAGGCGATGATCGCCTGATGCGCAAAGCCATCAATGAATACAATCAGAGTCGCATCTACGAAGGGCTGACACAAAGTCGTTTTCCTTGCAATGACATGCAAATCATTCCTCCATTTTCATTGTATTGGGTCAGTATGATCTATGACTACTGGATGCATCGCACAGATGATGCTTGGATCAAATCCTTGCTCAATGGCGTGCGGGATGTACTGGAGTGGCACGAACAACGGTTGGCAACCAATAAAATGAATGGCTATCTGGAGTGGTGGAATTTTGTAGACTGGGTGTGGGATAGTGGTACCCCTGATGGACGAGAGGGAGGTTCGTCGATCCTGACCTTACAATATGTGTATACCTTGCAACAAGCTGAACAATTGTTTAGACACTATGGTCGCAACCAGGAAGCAGATCATTATAAGCTCCTGGCTGCTGAGCTTGCGAAAGCTACCTATGACTTATGCTGGGATCAGAATAAAATGGTAATGTCAGATAGCCCGAAGAAAAAACAGTATAGTCAACATGCTAATATCTGGGCACTATTGACCAATACGATACCACAGCGACAACAAGCCATCGTATTTGATCGACTATTAAAAGACACCTCTCTCGTACAAGCCACTTTTTATTTTAAATTTTATTTATTTGAATTATTAAAAAAGATGAATGCCGGTGATCAGTTTGTTGAACAATTAAAACCTTGGCAAGATATGATCGATTTCGGGCTCACTACGTTTGCTGAAAAACCCGAACCGGTACGATCGGACTGCCATGCCTGGTCAGCATCACCAGATTATCAACTTGTGTCGATCGTCGGTGGTATTAATCCAGCTACACCCGGATATGAAAAAGTGATTATTCAACCGTATCTAGGCACTTTAAATGAAGTATCTGTTACTTCCCCACATCCCAATGGAAATATAGCAGTAAACTATAGTAAAAGTACTAAAGGCTTGAAAGCTGACATTGTACTGCCTGCTCAAGTCACCGGCACTTTTG
Source organism: Saprospiraceae bacterium (assembly GCA_031417835.1). Classification (GTDB taxonomy): domain Bacteria; phylum Bacteroidota; class Bacteroidia; order Chitinophagales; family Saprospiraceae; genus JADJLQ01. The sequence continues at coordinate 54,773 of JANOWJ010000205.1, forward strand.
TATGGAAGAATATCATTTATCCTCTACACCCTGGAAAGAACTCCTATGTCATCAACGATTAAGTTAAAACCTGTAGAGGTCACAGAGAATACATCGATAGTCGACATAAATAAATTGTATGCGTTACAACAGTTGCATCGACACAAACAAGGGTTGATCTCTGTTGAAGATCGATTAAAAAAACTCAAGCTGCTGCAACGGGCGATTCTTGCGCATAGAGTGGCTTTTCAGGAATCCATGTTTAAGGATTATAATAAGCCTGCCCCTGAAGTGGATATGGCCGAACTTTTTCCTATCCTGCATGAACTCAAATTGGTCATAAGAAAACTAAAATCTTGGACGGGTAAACATCGGGTCGGTACACCGTGGTTTTTATTAGGTGCAGCCAGTTATATCCATTATGAGGCGAAAGGACATTGCCTCATACTTGCTCCTTGGAATTTTCCGATCCACTTGACGCTGCTGCCCTTGATCTATTCGTACGCTGCTGGCAACGTGACGATGATCAAACCTTCCGAGTTCACACCATATACTTCTGTTTTAGTAAAAAAAATCATTCAGGAGATCTTCTTTGAAGAAGAAGCTGCAGTGGTCAATGGCAATGTGGATGTATCGACACATATTCTGGCATTGAAGTTTAATCATATTTTTTTCACCGGAAGTCCTAAAGTAGGTAAGATCGTGATGAAGGCTGCTGCAGAACATTTATGTTCAGTCACGCTCGAGCTCGGTGGCAAATCACCGATGATCATCGATCCATCTGCTGATCTTGCACTTGCAAGTACGTATGCGGGGGCGACCAAATTTGTCAATGGGGGGCAATATTGTATCGCTCCGGATTATTTTTATGTGCATACTTCTATCAAAGATGAATTTATAAAAAAGGTTATCCAACAAATCAAGCTCAGCTATGGGGCAGATGATTCCGCATTGCTTCAGGGTCATTATTCCCATATGGTCAATGGTGCTCATACCGCTCGAATACTTGCCCACATCGAAGATGCTAAACAAAAAGGTGCTACCCTGATCTATCGATGGGGTGAAGACTCAGCACAAGATTTTATCGGGCCGGTGATTTTTACAGACACCACCCAAGATATGACGATATGTACCGAAGAGATCTTTGGTCCCATTATTCTGATCAAAACTTTTGATGTGCTGCAAGAGGTCATCGATGAGGTCAATAAAGGGGAAAAACCATTGTCCTTGTATTTGTTTTCCCGCAGTGCGGCCGTCAATCGCCGTATCAGAAAAGAAATATCAGCCGGCGGTATGGATATCAATTCAGTTGGATTTCACTATTACAATTATAATTTGCCTTTTGGAGGCGTGAATAATAGCGGGATCGGCAAATCTCATGGCTTTTATTCGTTCCAGGAATTTACCAATGCCAAATCAATTTTTAATCAATGGTGGCCCTGGCCTTCAGGACAACTCATGTTTCCACCCTTTAATAAAATGAAACAACGAATGATTGATTTTTTGATTAAAATGGTAAGTTGATGTTTGGTAGATGCAAGACAGGATGGCGACATAAATCACACGAATGGATCATCAAAATATAGTACAATGCATTTGACTCATACCCTCCATGTGTCCGCCGATTTTATTTTTGATCATTTGACCGATATGCAAAAATTTCGGTCCGTTCATCCGATCATCACTAAAATAGTCCATCTCGATGATGGGCAATATCGGGCGTATGAAAAACTACCCTTACCCATGTTTTCAATGAACATAACATATCCTTTCAGATTATCTTATGATCGCGTACATCATACGGTCCATATGAAAGCGGTCGTCATGCGATTTATAGACATCGTTATTGATGTTAAAATCAATCAGCTACCCGATCATACATTGATAGATGAATTGATTGATATCCGCGCTCCCTGGCCTTTGCCTTATTTTATAAAAGGAGTATTCAGAAGGCAACATGACCAACTCTTTGCCAATATCGGAGGCCTGCTGCCTTAGATTAAATCAAGAACCCATCCTGGTGATACTGTTGAAGATTGCCTGAAGTCCAATGGCAATAAGTAACTTTGTTGATTCCGTGAAAACTGTATTTAAATTCTTTGCACTGCAGATTATGTATTGGCTTATGGTGGCCGTCTGGGCTCGAGCTCTGTTCGTATGGTCGTATCATGATGATCTGCCAGACGCCGTGGACCCATCCTGGCATCTGCCTTTTTTACACGGTTTGCCATTAGACCTATCCTTAGCTGGATATATAATTACGGTGTCCTTGATTCTTTTTACGCTTTACAGTTGGACTCATCGTGCAGCAGTAGCCACAGGTTACCAATGGTGGCATTATATTACGCTAAGCCTATATATCCTCATCACCATAGCCGATATCGCCGTATATAGACATTGGAATACCAAATTAAATCTACCTGCGCTACAATTTGTCAGATCCCCCAGAGAAGTCCTATCTAGTATAGGCCATGGCGATCAGCCCATATGGTGGTTGGTCATGTTTGTAGGATCTATAGTTTTGTTTGTGTATCTCTACCAAAAATTATTATCACTGACTAAATCGTCCAACAATCATGAGCTCCGAATGTCAATACCTACTTTGGCTACGGTTATCTTCTGTCTTGGGCTTTGTTTCATAGCTATCCGCGGAGGTTTTCAACAAAATCCAATCAACCAGAGCTCCGCCTATTATTCAGATGTGCCACTCTTCAACCATGCGGCAATCAACGCAACCTGGAATTTAATTTTTAAAATAGTCAATAATCGAGGTGGGAAAAATCCTTATCATTTTGGGGATGATAGGGCGGCAGCACAAGCAATACAACACTATTATAGGCAGGACACGACTGATATTCATATTTCTACAGTCCGCAAGCCAAATGTAGTATATATCATTTTAGAAGGTTTTACCGCAGATGTGATCCCCGAATTTGGCGGTGAGTCGGGATTGACTCCTACGCTTGACTCTTTGGTTCCACATAGTCTGATCTGGACTCGATTCTATGCCAATGGCGATCGCACCTACAAAGGCTTGCCTTCTATACTGAGTGGGATCCCTACTCAACCTAATTCTTCCATTACTCAAAATCCTGATCAGGCTATCTCGATCCCTTCTATGGCCAAAAGTTTAAAACCAGAAGGCTATCGGTCCTCCTTTTATTATGGCGGTGAATCTGAGTTTGCCAATATCAAAGCCTACTTGCTTCATACCGGCTATGATACCATTATAGACATCCATAATTTTCCAACTGCATTGCGCGGTAAAAAATGGGGCGTGCCGGACCACTTTGTTTTTGAACGCATGGCAGAAGACCTGGCTCTGATGCAGCAACCATTTTTTGCCACTGTACTTACGCTCAGCAGTCATGAACCCTATGATATCCCAGTGGAACCGTTGATTAAAAGTAACGCCTGGCCCGACCTATTCAGAAACACGGTGCACTATACGGATGCGAGTCTGGGGAAATTTTTAAAACAAGTGCAAAATCAATCCTGGTATGATTCGACGCTGTTTGTACTCACCGCAGATCACGGCAATCCTATGCCTAAAGATTACGCTAATAATTTTCATCCCGGAAAATTTAAAATCCCATTGATGATTTTTGGACCGGCACTAAATAAAGAGTATAGAGGTAAAGCAATGGATATCGTGGGCTCTCATACTGATCTTACGTATTCTTTACTTTCATCACTTCATGTAAAGGATTCCATGCCCAGGGGATATCGATATTCAAATAATTTATTCAGTCCGCGACCTGGCACGGCATATTATACCTTTGATCACGGATTCGGTTTTGTCAATGATAAAACCAGGATGGCATATGATCTGATAAGCAATAAAGTCGTGCATCAAGAAGGGCCGGTTAGCGATTCATTGATCCAATTGGGCAAATTGTTGATTCAGGGTACGTTTGATCCTAAGTAAAGGTAGGTGAAGTAACATGATCAAAACTTCATCAATTTTTTAGTTTCTACGATTGAGCCATTCTTGGCGATGCATTGAATGAAATAGATACCGCTGACCCAATGCCGACCCACTACTTTAAATGTATATTCAATATCAAAATTGCCGATATCATGCGATGAAATAGTGGCTCCATAACTATTGATGATGTTTACTTTTGAGATAGTTGGATCAGTTAGGATTATTTCAAAGTGGTCCATAAAGGGATTCGGTTCCATTTTGATTGGAGTATATTGTGTTTTAGGCGTTCTTTCAAAACTACTTAAATCTGGATTCAATTTTTTTGGGCCTGCAATATTTGAACTTGAAGTGGCAACAGAATCCATTTGATCGGTTAAAATGTATGTTGTGTAAGGTGCTGATGCATTATTAGAATAGTTGTAATAATTATGAACGCCTAAACTTCGAACAATCGTGTCGTAATAAATCCCGCTAAAATATAATACATTTTCGCTTAAAAAAGCGTTTTCCAATGTTTCATTGTAAGGGGTAGGCTTTATGTATGTTTTTTTAACAGCCAAGGTTGAATCGAATTTTACGATAGCGATATCCTTTGAAAGACCATCGAGCTCCAAGCTAGAGAATATTTTTAGCCCATCATTGCCAGAAATCCGGGTTAGTAAATAGGAATCATTATTTTTATCCATAAATATTTGAGCTTGTTTTTCATTACTGATGCCTCCTTTGATACTAATAGTTTTTATATTACTCAATATATAGCTGCTACTTGCTTTTTTGTAGGAAATTAGATCATAAGATCTTTCGGTTGTGGTTCCTTCCGCATAAAAAGTACCTTTTAGCATTAAAATTCTGTCTGATAATACACTACTGGATACTGATATTATCTTACCAATTAAGATAATTGGTGTATAGTTGGTAGTAATCTGTAGATTGGCATTCAAAATAAAAATATTTTTACCTTCTGTTGTATAAAGTATCTGATTCCCAGGATGATCATAAAACTTGACAAAATTAGTATCGATTACGGTAGCTGTATATTTGGAGATATAATCTCCTGCTTTATTAAACTTAAGCACAAACAATTTATTAGAAGTACTGGCCTCCCTGACGATCGACTTATACGTAATATCACCTTTAAAAAACCCTGCAATGAAGTATTGATCGCCGATTTGCATGATTTTCTTTATCCTTAAATAAGAGGAACTGCCAACGGTCTTAAGTACGTTGGTATAGCTAGTATCTGGTTTCGATAATTTTACACTAAACTCAGTGTTATTTATTGGTTCAATAGCAAATATCCAGTTACTATCCATATTATGTACAAAATCAATAACATTTCCTAATTCCAATACACGGTCCTCTGTTTCACCTGGTAAATAATCAATAACGACATGTCCAGCATCCGTCTTTAGTATAGGCTTGATAACGGTCAAATTGTTATATGTTAATTTGCCAAACCCTAAAGATTTATTCACAATCCGGGTATCTGTGTAGATTTTTGCGCTTGGGTCAGACTCTCTTAAAGTTATTGGGGTCAGATCATCGTCGTTGGTAGGGGTGATATCAATTCGTTTCTTTGTTAATATTTGAGGTCCAAAATAGAACCCATTTATGTTTTTGCATTTCATGGCAAAAATATAAAGCTCACCGGTCACTCCCGGCTCGCTGCTTAAATTTCTTATTCTTTTCCATTCACAGGATATAGCCGCATCCGCTGGATCTCGAAAGCCGCAAAGCACAAAATCAATATCACAGGATATAAATTTGTAGCTTTCCTCACAAAAATATATGGTAGCACAAAACCGTTCATTTTCATATTTATTATCAATTCGATCCAGTTCTAATCTTAAGGAACTAGAGTTGAAATTAATATCTGATGCGTACTTTCCCATTTTATACTCTAGGATCAATTGGCCTACATTTTTAGCGACAGTAAAGCATGGTTTAAACGTACCAGGCAATCCAAATTTTGAGTTAAAGTCTTTAGTGCAAAAAGTGTAGTTATTTAAAATGCCCCTGCATTTTACTCTTACACAGCCATTTATATTTTCTACACCCAAATTTGTAAAAGATGGCTTGCCGATTAAGATGGTGCCAGGATGCCAATGCCTCAAGCCAATTTGAAAATTTAAAGGACACATGTAGCCGACTGCACACCAATCTTCAAATTCTCTAAAGCCGTTTTTACCTTCAAAGTATCCATACGGGAAAGTCCCAAAGGAAGATGTCTTTAGCTCATTAATCAAGGTATTATATTCGTAGCCTCTTACTTTTACTAACTTTACTTTATCAGAATATTCACCCACCGCATTTCCATTGCATTTATAAGGAGCCTTGCAAGTGGAAGATAAAAGATCGATTTTGGGGTTGAGATTATCGATCTCTGCAGAAATTAACTGTTGCCCAATTGTCATACCATTACAGAGGGAATTATAAATACATTGTCTTGATTTTGAATCAAATTTAACAAAAACGAGATTGGTTTTATTTTCGCCTATAACAACATCAAATTGGTAATCACAAAAATTCGTGACAATACGAATCGAGTTTTTCCCCGAAAGTAATCCACTTGCAACTAATCCATTTTGAACTGTTCCATTTACTTGGAGGGATGTCATTGGAATGTTAGATCTTATCGTAATTGATCCGCCAGCCTGGCCTTTGCACGTGTTCTGTTTGGCGACTATAAAATAGTTCTCAAGTACACTATCATCTGAATTGCAGCCAATCAGATCTATTTTTTTTCGCTTTGTGCTGCAACCATCCGTCACAGAAACTTCAATATATTTTGATCGATTTATATCTCCTAGTGCGGCATTGCTAGTGGTATTTACCAAATCCCCATCGCTATACCAAGTGACAATTATATTTGAGGGTATCTCATCTTGAAAATTGTCTTGACCGGAAGCCTTATATTTTAAGTTTACTTGAGCATTGACTCCATTGGATGAAATTCCACCCAGCAGATCGATATCAAAACTCTGGTTGGATATAGCGTAATTACAAGTATCGATTAAAAATTCTTTCGTTAAGGTGCAGTTCGTACCAATTTCCGTTACCGTAACAGAGTAAGTACCGGATAATAGACCTGTCAACTTTGGCGTTTGTAAGCCATTGCTCCATAAGTACTTATAACTGCCTACGGGGATGGCCTGAATTTCAATTAACCCATTGGGGTTGGCTTGATTAGGAGGGTTTATTAAAGACAATACTTCCAGATCAAAGCTACCTTCACAACTTGGTATAAAGGCTTCTAAAGGCTTATCGCATCCAAACGTATTGACTGAAATTATCTGGTATCTGCCGGCACATAAGCTATCAAACTGAATTATTGCGGGATTAAGCATTTTAGAATGACTAATTGTGTCCAGTGATTGTATCAAATAAACATCAATTGGGTAAATACTAGACCCTGATGCTTTGAATTCAAAACTGCCATCACAAACTACTCCTGATTGGGGCTGAATAAGTTGAATACTATTTTGGGCTAGAATACTTGAACAAAAAAACATAGCAAAGGATATTCTGAAAATATATAAGTGCTTTCTCGTTTTAATATTTGGTTCTAAGAAGAATACTAGTTGCATTGTGTTTTATTTTAGTAAACAAAGTGGGATTGTTGGTAAATTTTTGTATTAATTCAATTATTATTTAATTTCAGTAAATATTAATCCAGTCAGATTATTATCATGATAGATATGATAAAACTCATCAGTCCTATCCTTTGCATCAGCAAAGCAAAAAATATCCGTTTTTGAAGTCTCCGGTATTTTGAAAATAGTAGATTCATTGATCACTCTTTCTTTGTGAAAAGCATAACTTAAAATTCTGCCCTTAGTACCATCTGAGTAATAATCCCAGACTGTGTTTTCGTAATCTAAACCATTCATACATTCCAAAATATTTAAAATGTACAGATTTTCCCCCCTTTCTATGCGTATGGGAAGGATCTCTCCACTCATTTCAAAAACCATCGCGCATAGTTCTAATGTTTTTTCATCGAACACTAGACAGGCTCCAGAAGTTCCATAAAAATTCTTTGGTTTGGTTTTTGGGTTGTGCACATAAAATAGAATATCTTCCCAATTGTTTTTTTTGGGTTCACAATCAAACCTGGATCGTTCAAGTGTTATTTTAGAATGATCAACAGGTTGAATTAATTGAATGTTGTTACTATCCCTTTGTATTTTAAATATTTTCATGATATTCAATATGGAAATGTTCCGTTTAATAATTCATCAGCAATTTTTTGTAGTTCTGTTCTTACCTTTCCTGGCTGAGCTGCATCAAGTCTTTGAAAAACCGTCTCATAATAAATATTTGTATGAACATTCGCATGAGGTACTGCGTTATCTATTGCATATTTCGAAGTTGAGGGAAGAAAAACACCATTTACTGCTTCATTTATATCTATACCCTCTCTTTGTAGAATCAATCTTGTGTTAACTGCATTTATATTATTAGCCCCTCCAGCTGTTATATGATGTGCATGGTAATTAGATTGTTTTAATTTACCGATTACTTTTAGTTTATCACTCAGTACGGTGCTTGAAGCTGTTTTGCCCAATTTTTGGAGAGCCAGCTTCCAAATATCACCGGCATTATCTATGTAGTCTAGTAATAATTTCCTTTTTACCTTATCATCCGCGGCCGCCTCAATCAACTGCCTTGCCTTGGCGACTTCCTCAGGACTCTGGAATTCCAGATATTTATCTAATTTTCTCAGGAGGTCTACATCTACTCTTAACAGAGCACTGGCTTGAAGTGTCTCATAAGCTTTAGGATTACCAGGTAACGGGAGTAAATAATTTAGAAATTCATCCGATTGGGAGTGAATATCTTTAAGGATGGGTTGTCCGTTAGTTAGTATATTTTCAATCTTCTGAGTATCGGTATTTTTTGAAAACAGATCTCCCTGAAGACTTATAAAGTAGAATAATATGAATAGCCCTGTTTTCATTAAGACATTTACTTTATTTCAGTGTTTCCACTCTTTTGTTTATTTTCTCTCCATTTCACCAACTCATCTCTCCATTCTTTCATAAATTTGAATATATCTTCAGATGGTACTTCTATTTTCCCTTCCCAGTATCCATAGTTGATTACAGACTTGTCTTTGTAAAAATCAATGATCGTTGCATCAAACCCAAATTCGAATGAATCATAGGGTCCATAGGCAGAGCTTCTATACGGATCCCAATAAAGCTCTCCATTTCTGATTTTCTCAAGATTGGGGAATACTTCATCGATGATATATTCTGCATCACACGCATTTAATTCATGTAAATGCCAGAAATCATTGTCGTCATCGAATGCTAAGTATGGCTTATTATTTTGAGTATGATTGAATAGAATTTTATATTTAACCATAATTTTATTTATTTAATCAATTGATGGAAAGAATGAGCCTATGTAACCGTCAGTTTCTCTGAAGTAAAATCTAATTTTTATTTTAAAGTCCATTGAATACCCAAAATAGCCATCTCTGGAATCTGACCCATTGAAAAACCCACGATTGTTCATTACAGCATGTTCCACTTCTTCTATGATCCTAGCTTCACCCCAGTTATCAGGAAAGAAGGTAGATTTTCCACCAAAGCCACTTTTTAAGATCTCCATACCGTCCGGACCTTTTGCATAGACTTTAGCTTCATATATTTCATTTGTTATTTTTGGAACGGGACGGATAAGCTCTATCCTTGCATTGGCACCTAATTCATCTAGAGCGCTTTTTGAATGACATCCAGAAAATCTCCATCCTGTACCCTTCGGTTCGAATATTATTTTTCTAATATGATCTATCCTATCTCTTATTGCTTGTCTAAAATCAGTAGTTATAATTCTGAATACTCTACCTCCATTTGATTGAATAGCTTCAAGTACCTTTCTTCTAGTCTTATCGTCAGGTGCTGCCTCAATCAACTGCCTTACCTTAGCAACTTCCTCAGGACTTTTGAATTCCAGATATTTATCTAATTTTCTTAGAAGGTCTACATCTACTCTGAGCAAAGCACTGTTTTGCAGTACCTCATATGCCTTAGGATTACCAGGTAACGAGAGTAAATAATTTAAAAATTCATCCGATTGGGAATGAATATCTTTCAGCAATACCTTGAAGTAAGTACCGGCTTGCCGCCATCTTACGATGCGAGCAGGGCCGATTTTATAGAACTTAGCTATTAATATTTGTACTTTTCGAAAAGTAACGGATTTACCGGCGCCTATGGGTACAAAATTGATACCAACAAACGTAATATCTTTACCTAGTTGATAACCCCCTACCACATTTTCACAAGGATCACTGCTGGTCATTTTGTTGTAGGTATCTAGTCGTGTCTTGACGGCATTGTCTGCTAGATCTAGGCCTGTTGCTATAAATACCCCAAGTTGAATAATATCTTTATTTAACTCAGCAAAAGTTTTGGGAAGTATTTCTGAAGTTTTACCTAAACCAAAAATGTTACCTTTGATTAGTATTGCAAATATTATGATTGCTTTTTTCATATTTTCAATTCAGTAGATTCTAGAAATTGGCTTTCTATCTGGGACTAAAGCCTATTATAAATTCGCTAAGCTTACCACGAAATTTATTTTTTTCTAATCGCCATATCCAATCACGTGGACTAATTCTGACCCATGTTGATCCAGGGCTTCCATAATTTGTAATTATTGGAGTCCCATAACTTGGGTCTTTTTTCAACTTTGAAAGTTCCCAATTTCCACCATTATGATGAATAAATGCTGACCCCGAATAGGTGCAAAATAAATTTTTATATTCAGTTAGTTCTTCAGTTTTTCCTATAGGATTATTGAAAATATTTTCGAAATAGTTACGAATTGAATCTATCTCAGTAGCGTCAAATACTAATTCATTTACATTTAAAATATTACATATGGAGTGTAGTTGATTAGAAATATTACCAATAAATTGATTATATTTTACTTTATTATTCATTATATTATGAATTTAAATAATTCCGTAGAAATACTTCTTGTCATCATTTCGTTTCTTGCAAATTCAATGACTTTATCATCAATTCCTCCTAATATGTGCCATTCAATTTTATCTATCCCTTGAATTTGAGCTTTTAGAATTAAAAGATCTCTAATAATTTGTTTTTTTATATCTGAGTTTAACGCTAAATAACCCGATTTAATTTCTCTCGCCACTCCATTTAATAAGTTGTCAATAAACCTAGGTCCATCTGAAGTTTGTATAACCTTTTTAGCACTATTCTTAATCTTACCTTCATGATCCTTCACGAAGCCACTCAATCCGCTTCATCACCTCCAGACAAGCCCTTAAGTTATGATAGGGACACTTCCAAAACCCCATTTTGTATTCAGGCATTTTTGTATAATCAGCGTATGTACCCCAATACCATTCCCCCCGGTCCATGTCTAGTAAATGAGTCTTGATAAACTCCCAAAGTCGATATACGTGATCCAGATGTTGTGGATCTTTGGTCAGGTGATATACATGTAAGAATCCCACCATACCCTCGGCACTCACCCACCACTCCCGATGGCTATCGGTATGTTGAGCTTCAGGATTTGACTCATGGATGAGACTGCCATCGGATTGTAGCCCTTCGGCGGCAGCGACCGCGATATCCACCGCTTTAGTATTCCACTGTTTGATTAGCTCTGGATCATGTAATACTTCAGCACATTCTGGCAAAAGCCACGAAGCTTCAATATCATGACCATACGAGATCGTCGATGATGTGTTATTCCATCCTTTGTCAAAAAACAAACCCAGATGATGATTGGCTTGAATAATCCGGGTGTCAAAAACATACAATAATCGCAGGATAGATTCTTTTAAGCGAGGTTCTCGCCATACCTGATACAGATTGGCATATGCTTCGATGAGGTGGAGGTGCGTATTCATCGTCTTGGGATCATTGCGATCTTTTTCACTTAATCGAAGATCCTCTAGCAGATACCAGTCTTTGCTATACGCTTCATAATAGCCTCCGAAGTCAGGGTCTTGGCTGTGATACTCGACAGCATGGTAGAGATCGATCGCAGGGTCCAAGGCCTTAGCGTCGCCTGTGATTTTATAATATTCTGATAGGCCGTAGATCGTAAAGGCTTGAGCATAGATCTGTTTACGATCTTTACTGACTTCGCCATTTGCTTTTAATGCCCAATATACACCTCCTTGGTCTCGATCATAAAAATGCGTTGTAATATATTCGAATGCTTTACGAGCTAGGTGTAAATCCTCCGGAATACCAAATGCGCGATAAGCGGCTGAAAATGACCATAATATCCTGGCGTGAAGCACACAGCCTTTGTCGGCATTTCTGTTGGGGAGATTGTCATGGTCGATCTCACCATAAAATCCGCCTCGATCTACATCCGGAGCATGTGATCGCCACCACTGTAAGATGCGGTGAGCCTCCGCAGTGATTTCATCAAAGAGCTGTGGAAGCCGATCTGTCATATTCTTTTAAACGGATTGTAAAGCCAGATTTTTATCGATGATCTTATTTAATACCTGTACCGACGCTGCTGACCTGAGGCCATCAGCCGGGGTATTCATCACATAATCCAGCAATCGATGGATAGTACTGGTAGCAACATGCATCCGGGTATCCGACGACGCATAATAGATAAATATCCGGCCATCTTCATCGGCGATCCACCCATTGGAGAAAGTCACATTGCTCACATCCCCTACCCGTTCGTCTCCTTCCGGGGCTATAAAGTAGCCACCAGGTTTGTGAGTTACTTTACCGGGGTCTGTCAGATCGGTAAGAAAAAGATACAGCACATACCTCAGACCGGCTGCTGTATTGCGTACGCCATGAGCTAAATGCAGCCACCCATGTGGAGTTTTGATCGGTGCAGGTCCCTGGCCATTTTTTACCTCATATACAGTATGATATTTTTTTTCATCCAGGATATATTCTTTCGGTACAACAGCAGGTGCCATGGAGTCAGAGTAGCCATAGCCTATGCCTCCGCCCGTGCCTGCCTCTATAAACCCATCTTGAGGTCGGGTATATATAAAATACTTGCCTTGCACAAACTCAGGATGCAGGACTACATTTCTTTGTTGTGCGGATGGCGACTTGAGATCAGGTAGTCGCTCCCACGTGATGAGATCTTTGGTACGAGCTATACCCGCTTGAGCTACAGCAGATGATTCATCCCCTTTTTTAGCATGAGGGTCTTTACGTTCAGTACAAAATATGCCATAAATCCACCCATCCTCATGTAGGATCAGGCGCATGTCATATACATTACCATCCGGGTCAGCAGTCTCCGGCATAGAGATCGGTCGATCCCAAAACCGGAATCCATCTATACCATTGGAACTCTCTGCAACTGCAAAAAATGATTTACGATCGGCTCCCTCCACCCGCACGACCAATACATACTTGCCTTTCCATTTGATAGCTCCGGCATTGAATGTGGCATTGATTGGGAAACGTTTCATTAAGTGAGGATTGTCATCTGGATTGAGATCGTACTCCCAATGCAAGGGTGCATGATCACTGGTCAGTATAGGATGATGATATCGTTCGAATATTCCATTTCCCGGTTGTAGGATACTATTTGCGCGGCTTAATACTTTTTCTTTCTCTTGTATCAATGCGGTTAACCTAGTTTTGAATTCCATACTTCGCGTTTATTGCAGATCAGTTAAGTCTTACTATTTGAGTTTGTACAAGTTTGTCACATCCTTTTCGAATAATGTCCCGGGAAGATAATAAAAGGTTTTAAAATCCTCCACACTGGATTGGCCTTCATATGGGGCATAAAAGTGATCCGGCCGACCATTGCGCCATACCAAGAAGTAACTCAACCCACTATCCTGAATAATAGGATAAACTATCCGGGTCCACCAATCGGTTTCCTTGACCTGTTCGAGACCAGTCTCCGTGATAGCATACAATTTATTTTTTTCTGTCCCGAGTTTTTTAAGCGTACTCACCATTCGTTTTGCATTGGCTATAAAATTAGAGTCCGACATGGGTGCATTGCGATGATAGCTGTCAAATCCCAATAGATCTACATATGCGTCACCTGGGTATCTCTCTAAATAATGCTCTTCGCTTTTAAAATTATCGGTTGAGTAGGCGATCAACAGATTATGTACTTTCCCTTTTTTGATCAGATGATTGATCGTCATCTGCCAGAAAGCTTTGTATTCCTCCGGAGTACAGTGATCTGCTCCCCACCAAAACCAAGAGCCGGTATGTTCGTGGTACGGCCTAAAAATGACAGGGATCAATTCCCCATCTGGGCCTTTAAGACTTTTGAAAAATTGGGCCAGGCCGGTTAGTGTTTTTTTAAAGGATTTTAGATTTTTTTTATCCTGCAATACCTTGCGTATCGTACCATCCATTCTATCCCACGTGGTTTTGCTGAGATCCAATGGATTATTAGGGTGCCAGCTTAAGGTGTTCACACCACCATTGATATAGACCTGATAAATAGATTGTTTCATTTTATCAAAAGGCACTTCATCCAGATTTTGGCTACGACCTAGCTCCAGATGACCCAGATCATGACCTATTACCCCTGGGTGTTCACCGGTGATCGTTTTTATGTCTGACTTATTATCGCCTCCTACCCATCGGGTGCTGTCTTTATTCAGACCATAAGCCAATGCATCCTGATGGCCCAACATAGTACCGGATGCCCGCAACGTAAAGAGATTTTGGTACAGAGCCTGGGTCTCTTTTGTTGCCTTACGATCTATTTGTGCTAAAGCCATGGTAGGAACAAGCCCGCAAATTACCATACCCATACAGGTATAAAAAAGAATGGCAATTGTATTTTTTAAAAGGCCCATTTAGATAAATAATACGTTATGTATAGATTTTGATCTATTTGCGAACCAATGTACGGTACTTGCACGAAAAAGAACCCAATCACAGTACATTTGTGGGCTCAAGGATTATTATAATATAAGGATTGATAAAATTGTACCATTCATGGAGGATTTGAACGCTGATTTTTGGAACAATTTATACGTGGAGCAAACTACAGCCTGGGATCTGGGCTCACCCTCACCACCATTAAAATCTTTTATAGATACCCTTACGGATAAAACAATCCACATACTCATACCGGGCGCAGGTCGCGCTTATGAAGCAAAGTACCTGATGGAGCAAGGTTTTCACTTCGTGACGATCATTGATATAGCTCCAACTCTAGTCGAAAGTTTAAAAGCTAAATTTGTTTCATCCCCATTACATATTGTGTTAGGTGATTTTTTTGATCATGTCGGTCAATATGATTTGATTCTGGAGCAGACCTTTTTTTGTGCTATTCATCCAGACCTTCGCAAGGCGTATGTAAACAAAATGATGGAACTCTTGAAACCCGGCGGACGCCTGGTAGGAGTTTTATTCGATCGAAGGTTTGACGGTGAAGGTCCTCCATTTGGCGGTTTATCAGCAGAATATGAATCGTTGTTCAAAGATCATTTCCAATCCATGTCCATCGCACCGTGTTACAATTCATATGCGGCTAGAGCAGGGTTTGAAGTTTTTATCAAGATGCAGAAATAAAGGTAGTTTGATGATCCTATTTCCTAAAAAAGTTTTATATTATTTAGTGTGAAATTGAAAACAGCGGAAGGCTAGAAATAATTCTTTAAAAATTAGACTTTTAGAACACTTCGCCCAGTGCAAAATCTACTAATTTGTGCATTTAATTATTTAAACCGTTTGAAGACCAATCTGAAGTCGGGGCTCATGATCCTTATATTAACCTCTACTATATCATGTACTGCTCCAAAACAGTTGGGATTGATTAAAATCGCAGAAAGCACGGGGGAGTATTTCGGACCAGCAGAGCCCAGCATCGCGATATCCCCTGTCAATCCGGACATTATAGTAGCCGGCTCTATCCTCGATCGGGTGCATTACTCCAAAGATGGTGGTCATACTTTCAATCATACCGCACTTAAATCGCCCTTGGGCGTATATGGAGATCCTGTGGTCCATGCTGATCATATGGGAAGATTTTATTATGTGCATCTGGGCAATCCGGATGGCCAAGGCAGACGATCTAATAGATGGCTCGAATCCTTGGTCATCCAACAAAGTACCGATGCTGGTCAGACCTGGTCTGAAGGTGCTGCGATCGGCACCAATCCTCCTAAACAGCAAGACAAGCCTTGGATTGCCTCGGATGCAACCAATGGGGATCTTGCAGTGACTTGGACCGAGTTTGACAAATATGGATCTACAGATAAAAATGATCGTTCCAGAATTCGTTTTTCAAAATCTACAAACCAAGGTAAAACGTGGTCAACACCTATGACGATCAGTGATCAGGAAGGCAATTGTCTCGATGATGATTACACTCCCGAAGGTGCTGTGCCTGCTTTTGGTCCTCAGCATGAAATCTATGTGAGCTGGGGCTTCGATCAAAAACTATGGTTTGATAAAAGTAGTGATGGTGGTAAGACCTGGCTGCCACAAGATATGGTCATTTCAGATCAGATAGATGGCTGGTCATTGGATGTACCGGGTCTAGGCCGGGCTAATGGTATGCCAGTCACTTGTACGGATATCGGAGTGGGAAAATACAAAGGCTCGGTCTATGTGTGTTGGGCAGATATGAAGTCGGGTGCACAAGACATGGATATATGGTGCATGTACAGTAGAGATGGGGGGGCTCATTGGTCCGATCGCATTCGAGTCAATGGCGATGAGTCCGGTCGGTTTCAATTTTTGCCCTGGATGACGGTAGATCAATCCTCAGGCTATCTATATATCGTCTATTATGATCGGCGCCATCACGCAGATCATAAAGCTGATATCGTAGTAGCTTATTCCAAAAATGGTGGTCAATCCTTCAAAGAAATACTGCTGAAGGAATCCACTTTTTTTCCTCCGAGCAAGGAAGTTTTTTTTGGAGATTACAATAATATTTCCGCTGTGCAAGGTGTAGTACGACCAATCTGGACTAGCTATGCTGATAAAAAACTTTCCGTATGGACTGCCATCATCCAAGGTAAGGGGCGTGGCAAGAAAGTCAAGTCGTAAGTTAGATTTACATTATTCAATTTCTTTAAATACAACTCCAATAAAATATGACATTCAAACGGACTCTTTTGAATACAATGGCATTCACATGCCTGACCATAATGAATACTTTTGGCCAATCTGCTTCCGTCTCTTTTGAGCAGTGGATCAGTATCCGACAAGCTGGATCCCCTATCCTATCTCCAGACGGAAGTCATGTACTTTATTCGGTCACTTCCACAGATTGGCAGGAGAATGCCTACGATTCAGAATATTGGTTGGTCAAAAAAGATAAAGCTCCGATTCAGTTGACACGTACCACCAAAGGCAGTAGCTCCGGAGCAGAATGGAGTCCTGATGGTCAATGGATCGGTTTTTTAGCAGATCGTGGTCAAAAAACTCAGATTTATATCCTGTCCATCGATGGCGGGGAAGCCATGGCGATTACCAACGAATCAGATGGTATCCTGAGTTTTGACTGGAGTCCGGATGGATCCAAAATCCTTTTCGCCAAAACAGAACCAGAGTCTAAAAAAATTAAAGATTTCAAAGAACGTTTTGGTGGGTTTGGGGTAGAGGGTCAAGAGTATAAGTTAAACCATCTATGGCTGATGAATTTTGATTTGGATTCCATCGGCAGATTAGGATTATTCCCATGTTATACTGACTCGATCTCTAAACAAAACATTCCTTGTTACAGCTTTCCCAAGGCTCAACGGGTCACTGAAGGTGATTTTACGGTAGGCGGTTATGAGTGGAGTCCGGATGGTAAAACCATTGCCTACAATAGACAGCCGGATCCATTGATCACCAGTGGCGTGCGATCTGATATCGTATTGTATGATGTAACGACTCTAAAAAGCCAAACAATCATAAAAACCCCAGCCGGTGATAATGTAGTCGGCTGGTCGCCGGATAGCAAACAAATAGCTTATGCCAGTGCAGTCAATGATACACTTACTTATTTTTTTAAAAATCGTAAACTTTACATCTATACGATTGCTACGGCGGCTAGCAAAACCCTAGGCGGAGTCTTTGATGAAGACATGAATTTTATTGCCTGGACCCCACAGGGGATCTGGTTTTCCGCGGCTCAAAAAACAAAAACAGCTTTATTTTTACTCGATCCACTCAAAGATACTTGGATCAATACTCCTACTGGCAATGACCTTTTTGTCAACGCAAGTTTTAGCAAAGATGGTACGATGGTCGCCTACACCTCCAGAAAAAATGATGGAATCAATGAAGTAAGCGTCTCGACTAAAGGCGGTACTATGAAGCAGGTCACCCAATTCACAGATCAAATCAAAGATTGGAATACCCCATCGTATGAAGTCATACGATGGAAAAGTAAAGATGGCACCGAAATCGAAGGTATCCTCATCAAACCTAAAAATTTTCAAGCCAATACAAAATACCCACTGCTCTGCGTGATCCACGGAGGGCCCACTGGTGTAGACCGACCCGATCCAATAGCCTCCTATGTATATCCTATTATGCAGTGGTGCGAGAAAGGAGCAGTGGTGCTGCGAGTAAATTATAGAGGATCTGCAGGATATGGTGAAAAATTCAGAGCACTCAATGTGCGCAATCTGGGTATCGGGGATATGTGGGATGTCATGAGTGGCGTAGACCATCTGGCTAAACTCGGTATAGTAGATACGAATCGTATGGGTTGTATGGGTTGGAGTCAAGGAGGATATATTTCCGCATTCCTCACTACCAATACCAATCGATTCAAAGCGATATCTGTAGGCGCTGGCATCTCAAATTGGATGACTTATTATGTAAATACAGATATCACACCTTTTACCCGTCAATATCTGCAAGCGACGCCCTGGTCTGACCCTACGATCTACCTCAAGACATCACCGATCAATAATATCAATAAAGCGACCACCCCGACACTGATCCAACATGGAGAATTTGATAGACGAGTACCAATACCAAATGCCTACGAACTATACCGTGGTCTGCAAGACCGCAATGTTCCCTCTAAGCTCATCGTCTATAAAGGTTTTGGTCATGGTATCACTAAACCCAGAGAACGATTGGCAGCCATCTGGCACAACTGGCAGTGGTTTAACCAATATATCTGGGGTGAAAAAGTGAGTTTGCCCCTTTCAGATTAGTTTAGGTTTGATTCTCTATCAAACTACTACTCTGAGTTAGAATCGTATTAGTGCTGTAAAATAACTAGACTTTTAATTCATCGACCGTGCCTATTGAATCAAAAGTGTCCTATTTTGGCATCTTAAAATAAAAGATGATGATTCCAGCCAAAGCATATGCCGCTTACCAACCAGATCAACCCCTAAGTCCATTTGAGTTTAATCGCAGGGCTGTCGGGGCACATGATGTACTGATCGAAATCAAGTATTGCGGAGTCTGTCACAGTGATCTGCATCGGGCCAGGGGTGAATGGAAGGGCACTGATTATCCTTTGGTGCCTGGTCATGAGATCGTAGGTTACGTACTAGAGGTCGGATCAGGGGTGACTAAATTCAGTACCGGTGATCTGGCCGCTGTAGGTGTGATCGTAGATTCTTGCAGAGTATGCCCCAATTGCAGTCAAATGATGGAAAACTATTGTTATGAAGGCCCTACAGGCACATATAATGTCAAAGAACGAGATGGATCCGGGATCACTCGTGGTGGCTATTCATCTCATATCGTTACAGACGAGCGCTATGTATATCGTTTTTCAGCGGAGTTGGATATGAAAGCAGTAGCTCCACTCTTGTGTGCGGGCATCACTACGT
Organism: Saprospiraceae bacterium; assembly: GCA_031417835.1. Classification (GTDB taxonomy): domain Bacteria; phylum Bacteroidota; class Bacteroidia; order Chitinophagales; family Saprospiraceae; genus JADJLQ01. The sequence goes on from JANOWJ010000205.1 coordinate 74,440, forward strand.
ATTCACCATTAAAATATGCAGGTGTAAAAAAAGGTATGAAAGTAGGCATAGCCGGCTTAGGTGGATTAGGGCATATGGGTGTTAAATTTGCAGTGGCCTTTGGCGCTGAAGTGACCCTGATCAGTCACACGCCATCCAAAGCGCAAGATGCCAAACGATTGGGGGCACATCATTTTTTATTGTCTACGGATGAAGAACAAATGAAAAAGCGTGAAAGCTATTTTGATGTCGTGTTGAATTGTATTTCTGCGCAACATGACTATAAAAAATACCTTGACTTGCTCGCTTTGAATGGTAAAATGCTCTTGGTAGGCCTGCCTCCCGAAAACCCCAAAGTAGATCCTTTTGCGTTGATCAAAAACAGAAGGACGATTATGGGTTCGATGATCGGGGGATCCGCAGAGACTCAGGAGATGTTGGATTTTTGTGCCGAGCATCAGATCGTATCGGATATCGAACTGATACCGATCCAGAAAATAGATGAAGCCTATGATCGTATGGTGCAGGGTGATGTGCGGTATCGGTTTGTGATCGATATGAGTACTCTCTAATAAATATTTGGAAAGTCTTTGGAGGGCCAAGGGCTTATAAACTTGCGAAGAATTCTTAATTTTAGAATTTTTCTCATGTACTCTACTAAAGAAAAATCGATATTCTTGGTTTTTATCGGTTGGATTCTATTTATGGTTTCCACATTTTTGTATTCTAAAATAGTCAAGGAGGTCTATCCTGCTTTAGTCATGCCTACTTTTAAAGGGGTCCTTTTAAAAAATGATAAAATCACCATATCCGAGTTTAAAATCAATATCTACTTTGCCAATCATGATTCGATGATCGTGGAGCGAGATTATATTTTTGACCAATTGCACGGCCGAGAGTATATTGTTTATAATTACAATTATTTACTGACCAAAGCAATCGTGGAAGACGCTACAAACAGTAGCAATGAAGACCAAATAAAACTGAAACAATTTAAGCAATACTTTATTCAAAAAATTCAGTCCAAAACCGGGCGAATGGATGCGACCCAGCTGATTTTATTCAAGTATAAAAAGGTTTTTGATTTGGAGCAAAATGCCTTCATTTCCAAAATTTGTTCAAACAAAAGGGTATTTGAGCTCAGTTTATGAAGATCGCAACTTACCTGCCTGCTATCAATCGTTGGATACATCATGAATATACCTTCACGATAGAAGGTGCCGGTATCTTTAGAATCGTGTATGTATTGTATTGTTTTTTTATTTCAGGCATACCCAATTTTTCCAGAGCTTCTTATAATCCTGATTTTATGTACAATCCTTCCGTAGGACTGGGATCCTTGATCCGATCGATACCTTCCTATGGATTTCTTGAAAGCCTAGAAATCATTTTATGGATCTTGCATTTGAATTTACTTTTTGGGTATAAGACTAAATGGGTCTGCCTTGGTATTACTTTTTTTATGATTATTGGTCGCACTTTTATTTATGCTTTCGGATTTATCGATCACTATATAGTTGCTGATGTGTTTCCGGCCATTATGGCGTTTTCTGGATGGGGGCTTGCTTACTCTATTGACGGTAAAAATTCTAAAGCCGATGATGAAAAGAACAATTGGCCGATGGCTATGATAGCCCTCACCTTAGGGTTTGCAATGTTCACCACAGGGATCCTAAAAGTCATAGGTGGTTGGCTTTATTTGAATACTCCGGCAGCGTATGGTCATATGCTATATCATTATCTTTCTTATCACACGATGTTGTTAGCGCATTCCTTGTTGGCTATGAAATGGCCTTGGTTTTGGGAATTGGCTGATTATGTTACGGTGTTTTTAGAACTTGGTTTGATCTTTACCATAGGTCATAGAAAATGGTTCCTACAGGCATTGTTCCTTTTCCTCCTATTTCATCTATTCAATATTCTATTTTTAAATATTGCCTTCCTTATACACTACATAATCTACTTGGCCTATTTGCCATGGGACAAATATCATAATTCCGATTCCCGATTTTATCGATGGTGTCACTTGATCACGACAAAACGAAATCTGTTCGTGACTATCTGCCTAGTCCTACTCTATAAATTGTTTTATTTCAACCCTGTTTTTTCTTCTTCAAAGACGACATCCATAGTGGCTATCTTTCCAGGAAACGACACCTATATTGCATGGATGAATCTTTTAATCGTCATCTGCACTTTGATTTTTTTCATGTTTACCCTGTATTTAAAACCACCAAGCGACCGACTTCATATCAAGATCAAGCCTGAACAACAGGCTTTATCGTAGTGGTTGAATATGTTGCCGAAACCATTTTTGAAAAGCTCTTTTTTTATGGAGCAGGTATACCCACATGGAATGAATAGAGGTTTTAAAATAAATCTTTAGTAAAAATTTATAATAATAAAAGCTCGGATTCAGACTTTTAGGGTTTATCTTTTTTAATAGATCCAAGGCGAGTACATGGTCTGTTTCTGATAGTATTCTAAAATATTTCCAAACAAATGTATAGACCACTCTGTTGATCCTGAGGTTATGGTCTTGCATATACACCATCATGTCCACTCGCAAAGTAATGTATCTGCGAAAATTGTCATCCACATTGATTTGAGAAATAGAACCTGACGCACGTTCCCTTATTATAGTCAAAATCTGCGGATCCGCTACAATTCGAGTCTTTACCTTCAATAGCCTGAACAGGAGTTCATATTCTTGTGAACTCTTATATGAAGTATTCCAACCTCCCACTGCGTCCAAAGCTCGCTTTGACCACAGATTGGAACTGGTGATACCAAGTTTAGAAGTCACTAAATCAGTCCATATATCTGCTGGATCCGAATATAGTTTACGTTCAACTATGGGAGATCCATCCATGCGTTGTCTAACAAAACTGCCAGCTACTACACCACACCCTGGGTTTTGATGGATCAAATGCAACTGCTGTTCTATTTTTTCAGGTTTCAATAAGTCATCGGCATCTAAAAACTGAATATAATCACCGGAGGCCGACTTCAAGCCCATATTCCGGGCGTGATTGCTGCCATGGTGTTCCAGTTCTAGTAACATCATGGGGTAAGCTGACTCTTGGATTAAATCCTGGATGATTTGAGTCGTTCTATCGTGGCTGCCATCATCTACACATATAATTTCCAGCAAGGTGTATTGTTGTTGAAATACGGATTCCACACAAGGCCGGATATATGCTTCGACATTGTAACAGGGTATAATGACGGATACGAGTATTGGTGAATTCATATCGGACAATTGTCTATTCCATTCTTACAAATATAAAATCAACTGCACTGATTTTAAAAGAGGGTCTTTTTTTGATCGTGACTGGTCCCATACATTTAAAGTGTTGAGCCTGCATAAACACTATGAGATCGTAAAAGGAATACGAGGAATAATAAGGTGTAGTAAAGATATGCTCCACAATACATACTTCTGTGTGAGCTAATGTTTTTATTCCTCCTTCGAGGATGTTGAGCTCATTGCCTTGAGTATCCAACTTCACGATAAAAGTCGAATCGATCCATTTTTTAGATTCCATATATTCATCTAAGGTGGTGGTGTGCACTATGGAGGAGGTGATATAGGATGGATCATCATGAGGAAATTCGTCCTTTAAGATGGTGACATCAGCTTCTACCAAGCTATTCATCGACCTGTCTACATGATGATAATAGGTAGTAACACCCGCTCGGCTGTCCAAGGCTATATTTTCTATGTCAATATCATGGTCAAGGTTATTTTCTGCTATGTGTGCCAAAAAAGCACCATTAGGTTCGAAACATATCGTATGATCAAATTTAAAAAATGCATTAGCCGCTTTAGTAAAAAAACCCCGATGTGCTCCGATGTCTATCAGGATGGTTGCACTTTTTTTATAGTTTTTTAAAGTTTCCATCACCTGTAAAGTCTCGATAGCAATGCCGGCCACCGAGTCGCGGGAAAGTAGGTTTCTAGTCATCAATTCCTGAAACAAGGATTCTGTATTCGACTGATCACGAAGCCCCTTAAGCCATTTTTTTAAGCCCATACTAGGATATGTTTCAAAAAGTAATTAACTGAGATCAAATCACAAAAATTAACAATTAAAAATTATCGGTTTAGTAGCGACCAATCTAAACCTTTTTAGAGATAAGTTGTTCACTGTTCGATATATTTTCGCAAAGCGTAAAGTTCACAGTATGAGATTTTTAGTTTTTTTAGTTCCCCTGCTTTTCCCCTTTTCCCTGGTGGCACAATCCACAGGAAGTATCACTGGTAAAGTGTTGGATAAAAACACCCAATTGCCCCTTGAGTTCGTTAATGTGATCCTGGACGGCACTGCTCTAGGCGGTAGCAGTGATTCCACTGGATATTTCTTGATTGAAAACATTCCGGTCGGCACCTATAATATACTGGTTAATAACCTTGGCTACAAAACATTCACGTTATATAATGTAGTCCTCACGAGTGGCAATGAAAACACGTATACGATAGAGCTGGAGGAAGATATCCAAGCCCTCGCAGAGGTAGTCATCCGAGGTACTACCCGCACCGTGAAAGCAGCTACGATCGAAACTCCCCTCAGTGTACAACGTGTCACTACAGAGGAGATCAGGAGCAATCCGGGTGGCAATTTTGACATCAGTAAAGTGATCCAGACCCTGCCCGGAGTGGGTGGAGGAGCTGGTGGTGGAAGTTTTAGAAATGATATCATCATCCGGGGCGGCGCACCCAACGAAAATGTGTTTTATCTGGATGGGATAGAAGTACCAGTGATCAATCATTTTCAAACCCAAGGCAGCAGTGGCGGTCCTCAAGGCATGCTCAATGTAAGTTTTATCGAAGATGTAAAACTTACGAGTTCTGCGTTTGATGCCAAATATGACAATGCCATCAGTTCTGTTTTTCAATTTAAACAAAAAAACGGCAATCCTAATCGCATCCAAGGTAATATTCGTCTCAGTGCTACTGAGTTTGCTGCCACGATGGAGGGACCTCTTGCCAAGGATAAACAAACTACTTTTTTAGCATCAGCTCGACGATCCTACTTACAATTATTGTTTCAAGTCATTGATTTACCTATAAGACCCAATTATTGGGATTTTCAAACCAAAATTAATCATCAAATCAATAAAAAAACTTCGTTGACCTTTATTGGCCTGGGTGCATTGGATGAATTTAGTTTTGCAGCGCCTAAAAAAGTGACTGCCGATAAATTATACATTATTAATTCGGCTGCGGTGATCAATCAATGGAACTATACTGTAGGTCTGTCTTTAAAACGGATTTTGAATAACGGCTTTATGAATCTGTCGTTGAGCCGTACAGATTTTGCAAACGATATCACTCGTCATGAAGACAATCAAAATCCTACACCAGATAATCTCTCTTTTTCACTGGACTCCCGGGAGATTGAAAACAAATTACGTTTGGACATCAATCACACCCTCGGAGGCTGGAAAATTTCTTACGGGGCTGCAGCACAATTGGTTGATTATAATAATCGTACATATAATGTGATCCGTAAGGAATTGCGCGATGCTTCGAATACGATTATTCAACCCGGAGTGCAATTTTTGTTCAATAGCCCTCTAGCTGCTTTTGTCAAGACCGGTGCTTTTCTTCAACTCGGAAAAAGATTTGCCCGAGAGCGGTTGGGAGTATCGGCTGGTTTACGTACGGACATGAATACTTTTACCGTCGGAGGTATGAACCCTCTCCGAACTATTTCTCCCAGATTATCCATGAGTTATACTATATCTGATCAATGGACGGCCAATGCATCTGTCGGACGATATTTTAAATTGCCGCCTTATACCATATTAGGTTTTGCAGACAATCAGAATCAACTAGTCAATAAATCAGTTGATTATTTATCCAGCAATCACCTGGTGGCTGGTCTTGAGTTCATCCCTAGAGAGGACATTCGATTTACGATAGAGGGTTTTTATAAAGGTTATGGTCAAGTGCCGATATCGACGCGCAATGGGATTTCACTGTCCAATCTTGGTGCAGACTTCAGTGCCTTAGGCAACGAGTCTGTGATCACCAATGGCAAAGGCAAAGCCTATGGAATTGAATTCTTTACTCAAAAAAAACTAACAGAGCGTGTATTTGGTATCCTGTCCTATACCCTATATAGGAGCATTTACAGTGGATCGAACGGGATTTTCCTACCCAGTAATTGGGATAACAGACATTTGTTATCCGCTACATTTGGTTATAAGTTTAAACACAACTGGGAGTTAGGACTAAAGTTCAGGTACCAAGGTGGGGCGCCCTACACTCCATTTGATGAAAATGTTTCAAGGCTCAATTATTTAGCACAGGGTATCGGCACCCCGGACTATAACCAACTCAATAACCTGCGACTCGGATCATTCAATAGTTCCGACATCCGGATCGATAAAAAATGGAATTTCAAAAAAATAGCATTAGATTTATTTTTGGATGTGTCCAATTGGTATTTGGCTAAAAATCCGGCCGTACCAGAATACACGTTTGAGCGATTAACAGATAATACAGCATTTAAAACCACCGATGGTAAGCCCATACAGCCAGATGGTAGCAATGCGATCCCTAATCGAGTAAAAAACGATGATCCTTTTTTTACACCCACCATCGGATTTATCGTTGAATTTTAATTTTTGGTGGAATTGTCCATGTATTAGTCCACCCTTTCAAAATCATTTGTCGATTTATTTTGATAGTCTGGCATAAATACGGAGGGAGTAAGGAGTAGTATATATCTTCGACTTATATAATGTTGCACTTATATTTTGTGTGGGCATAAACCTAAAATTATGGTCGAAAAAAAACGTACGTTTAGATATACTGCCCGGATGGCAGGATATTTATATTTAGCCTTAGCTATTTCCGGGGCAATCGGGATTATGTACATCCCATCTCAAATCTTCGTAACTGGCAACTTTGCGGAGACTGCTCAAAATATTCTACAGAAAGAATTCCTATTCAGGGCTGGTGTGTTGAGTAATCTGTTTTGCCAAACGCTCTTTATATTTTTGGTATTGACGCTGTATCGATTATTCGTTCAGGTAAATATACTCCTGGCAAGAATAATGGTGGCCTTGGTGATGGTGGCAGTACCCATTGCCTACTTTATAATTTTTAATCAATTATTTGCCTTAACTATCTTGAAAGAAGACTTCATGATAATATTTGAGCCAGCACAGCGACAGGCCCTGGCACAAGTCTTTTTAAAAATGTACAATAACGGAATTTTAGTAATCGGTATATTCTGGGGGCTATGGCTTATCCCGTTTGGACAGTTGGTCTTTCGGTCAGGTTTTATGCCTAAAATTTTGGGGATATTATTGATCATAGGTGGAGTCACGTATGTGATCGATGCGGTCACCTTTATTTTATTGCCAAAGTTTCATACTCAGACCTCTAGCTTAGTCGGCATAGCATCTTCAGTCGCAGAGCTAGCCATGGTATTATGGTTATTGATTAAAGGAGTACAGAATAATAAGGCCTCGGAATTAATGATGGATTAAGACTGCTTATATTAAAAGTAAACTACTTTTTATTCTAAAAGAAAATGTAAAATGAACTGTTAAACATTTGCAGATATTATCCATCTCAGTGAACACTTCTAGTTTCGATGTTGAATGATTAAACAATATGGATTATAATACGCAAATTTCAATGAATTTTGCTAGATGCCTTTCGTTATTTTCTTTTAGCGGAAATATAATCAGTAATTTCATTTACGGTACCCATCCAAATTCCATTTGATGGATCATTCACATAACGGCACAATGCTTCAATAGTTTCCAAAAAAGAAGTTTGGCTTCCTTCATTATTCATCTCATGCCCTGCTAATATTAGCCAACTTCCCTTTGCTCGGGCAGATTCTATAAGTTTTTTAATTTCTGCAAAGGATTTATTATCCATTTCCATTCCCGTCAGCTGAGCCAGATCACAAAAAGCAGGATCATTTGGCCCTTCATCAAGCCAACCTCTTCCCGATTTAAAATCAGAAGCAATGATGGGGACATAACTTTCAATATTCACACCACGCCCCACAAAGGTTTGACCGCATGGGTATGCAAATGACACAGGTTTTACACCGAGTAGGTTCATGATTAAAGTATTGGCAGAATCCAATTGTTTACGCATCTGATCCATAGTATAGTTCTCCAATGCATTTTCTCTGGACCAAGCGAAATTACCTGTGCAAGGATGTGTATATGAATGATTTCCTATTTCGTGCCCTGATTTCACTGCCATTTTCCAGCCATCTACTCTCTTCATTACGCTCTGTGGTATGACATAAAAAGTTGCTTTCACATCATGCTTGTTTAATACTGGAATACCTAAATCGGGTTGTGATAGCCGGGCATCATCAAAAGTTAGACTCAAAGCCATTTGCTTGAGATTGGGCCAGAAAAATTTGGTAGTATCAGAAAAACTACTTTGATTTGCCTGTGCTGAAAGAGTACTTATTTGAATAAGTAAAAAAACAAATACGTTGATGGCTTTTATTTTATAATTTGATTTCATATTTAATTTCATTTTAATGATATCGGTATTATAAATATCCACATTTATCGAAACATTTTATGTAATAAAATTCTTAAGTAGGGTACTTTTATTGATTCTCCCACTGCATTTTGTTTGTGCTGAATTTTATGACAAGGTTACAAATTAGCAGATATTTACAGTTATTACAAATTTAACGAATTCATTTGCCATGAATTATGCTGACTGAATCAAGATAATGTATTCTGAAAAAAAAATGAAAAATAATTGTAACTACTAAGGACCAATTAAATTCAAAATTGCGGTTTTGTAACATTTCAGTCAAACTATCGAGAAGAGTTGATATAAAAAAGGTTATTCTTGCGGAGTATTGACTTCCTTGATTGGATCTAAAGCGACCAGATACCTTTAATTTTACTTTCAAGTGCCTAAGATCCCTTGCCGCTGAAGTACGAAACACAAACTAAGAATTAGTCATAGATTAGCTTAATATTCTAGCTGAACATCAATTCGGGTGTATGTCATATTGCACTTATTTACAAAAAACCGCCCCGAATAAATTCGGCCCGGACTAACCCGACCTTATTCCCTTTTTCCACGATTTCCTTACTTTGTACTCCGAAAAGCTTTAAACCATAACCTCAATGAAGTCCCGTTCTTTATTCCAAATAATTTTTCTCCTCAGTTTATTGACATTCATTGGTTTGGCATGCTCCCCAAAAAAACAATCGGATGTGATGCAAGTGGACAGTGAAGTCACTGCAATTATGGATGAAACCGCCGGCACCATTTCCATTTTTAGAAAAGGCCAAACTGAGCCCATTGTCACCCAAAACGCCAAACCCGATTTTCGCCCCTACCTCCACCCTATTCTCGCCCCGGATGGTAAAGGCCAACTCACTGAATACAGCCCCGGACACCACAAACATCAAACCGGTTTGTTTTGGGGATTTACACGGGTCAATGGCACTGGTGCACATATAGATACCGTCCACAAATATTTTTACCAAAAAGATAAATTTCCGGAGATGCAAGCCGCTATCGGCCGTGATTTTTTTCATCACCCGGATAGTGGATATTGGAAGAGGGTTGCTTTTAAAGTGTTGATAGCAGAAGGCAAAGAGGTTTCCTGGCAAACCGTTTATAATATGCTGGGCTATGACGGCAAAGCTATTCTCCAGGAAACTCAGATCTGGACCATGAAAGAGAAAGAAGGAAAATTTTTACTCAGGCTCGAATGGCAGGGCAAAGCCATTTCCGACATTACTATAGGCGAGTTTGGTTACGGCGGTTTGTTTTTACGCATGCCCTGGAAAAAAGGCATCAAAGGGGAAGTCGTAAATGCAGCCCGTCAATTAAATAATAAAGCAGAAGGCCAGCGCGCCATGTGGGCAGATGTAGGCATGCAGGTTGAAGGCAGGAATGATCTGGCCCATATCGCCATCTTTGATCATCCTGAAAACGGTGGTTTTCCTCAGACCTGGCGGGTAGATGGCCAATTGGGAATAGGCCCGGTACGTGCACGTATGGGAGACTGGAAAATCAAAGCAGGCGAAACCGAAATCATACGGCATCAGATCGTAGCCTATACCGGCGAATTCAGCGATGTCATCCTCAACAAACTATGGGATGAATATATAGGCAGCAATAGCATGTATTCCACGGCTTCTTTGTGGAATATCGCCCAGGAAGAAGCCAGATCTGCAAAATTTCTCAACCCGGATGAGGCCGTAGAAGAAATGACCCTGGTAGACGGTTTCAAAGCAAATGCCTGGGCTGGCGAACCCATGGTCACCCAACCTATAGCTTTTTGCTGGGACGATCGGGGTCGAATATGGGTGGCAGAAAACCGCGACTATGAATCCAGGGGCAGCGGATTTTCCAATTTCGGAGACAGCCGCATCGTCATCCTGGAAGATACCAACCGCGATGGAAAAGCAGATACCCGGAAGATCTTTCTGGAAGGCATACCCTTCCCATCTGCCATTGCTGTTGGTTTTGATGGTTTGTATTTAGGAGCTCCGCCCAACTTGCTTTTTGTTCCCGACAAAAACCAGGATGATAAAGGTGAACAAGACGATATAGAAGTTTTATTGACCGGTTGGGGTATCCGCGATCGGCATGAGACGATCAATAGTTTTCATTGGGGGCCAGACGGCTGGTTGTATGGTCTGGAAGGATTTGCCACCCCATCTAAAATCAGAAAGCCGGTAGGTAAAGGGAAAATTTATAAACATAAAGAACCCTTCCCACAAGATCTGTTGGAAGCAAATGGCGTGGACATCAATGGAGGCGTCTGGCGATTTCATCCCATCAAAAAACGATTTGAAGCCGTAGCTCATGGTTTCAGTAATCCCTGGGGTATCGACTACGATAAAAAAGGTCAATTATTTATTACAGCCTGTGTGATCCCCCATTTGTTTCATGTAATTCCAGGAGGCATATATCATCGCCAAGGTGGCCAACATTTTAATCCCTATGTATACAGCGACATCTCCACCATCGTCGACCACCGACATCGGTCGGCACATGGAGGTGCCAGGATCTATCAATCCGATGCCTTTCCACCCATCCATCAGGACCGCTTATTTATGGCCAATATCCACGAGCACGCAGTTTTGTCGGATATCCTGGAAAACAAAGGCTCCGGTTTTGTAGCCCATCACGGCGAAGATTTTTTACTGGCCAACAATGCGCAATGGATAGGGTTTAGTATGGAAATCGGCCCGGCCGGGGATATGTACGTACTGGACTGGCATGATGCCGACATCTGCGGCAAGGAGGTATTGAACAAAGAGACCGGCCGTATATTCCGCATCAGCCCGGAAAAATCAATGGCAGAAAATTGGGAAGGCAGGTACAGTGACTTAAAGAAAATAAAGGATGTTGAATTGGCCCGGTTACAAACCAGTGCCAGCGATTGGCATGCACGGAGGGCCAGAGTGATTTTACAACACCGTGCTACCAAAGGTGCCCTGGATCCAGAATGCATCGGTCAACTAAAAGATTTATATAATGACCGGAAAAATCCGGACTACCGGCTGAGGGCCATGTGGACTTTATTTATCACCAACCATCTTTCTCCAGATGAATTGCTGAAAGCCTTGTCCGATAAAGACGAATATATTCGCGCCTGGGCTATCCAGATGCTCTGCGAAGACCTTAAAGCTCCGGCCAATGCTATAGAAATTATGGTCAAACTCAGTAAAAAAGATCCATCCCCTGTGGTCCGGCTATATCTGGCGGCTGCCTTGCAACGAGTAGAAACGGATGCCCGCTGGAAAATCAATCAAGGCTTAATCTCACACACTGAAGATTCGGAAGACCACAATATTCCGAAAATGATTTGGTACGGGATGGAAGGACTGGTTGACCAAGCGCCTGACAAAGCCATAGCCCTGGCTGCTAGTAGTAATCTCCCTATGATTGCCGAGTTTACAGCCAGACGATTGGTCGATGCCAATGCCCTTAACTTATTGGTAGAAAAATTGGGATCAGGCCCCAAACAATTGTCCGCCATGATGAACGGGATGCTTGCCGGACTTGAGGGACGGTCTGATGCAATAGCTCCTGCCAATTGGCCAACGATATATACCAAATTAAAATCCAATCCATCCGTAGCTGCTTTATCACAACAGATAGCCCAGATTTTCGGTGATAAAGAAGCCGCCCAAAAATTTCTAACATCTTTAGAGGATCCTTCATCACCTCTCGAAACCCGAAGAGAAGCAATAAAAAAATTATCCGTCAAACAATACAAAGAATTATTGCCCATTCTCCCCGATTTGCTTTCTGAAGGTGCTTTGAGGATAGATGTCATAAGGGCTATAGCCTCTTACGACAGTGAGCCCTTGGGTCAAGCCTTGATCATTGGATTTGCCAATTATACCAGCCTGGAAAAAGGAGAAGCCCTTCAGACTTTGTCTTCCCGATCCGTTTATGGCCGTCTACTCACCCAGGCAATCAAGAGCGGTAAGATCAAAAAAAATGAAGTTCCTGTCTTCGTGGCTCGTCAGTTGAGGAGAGTGGTCGGCAATGGATTTGTAGAAGTTTGGGGACCTATAGATCAACTATCCGGCGATAATGCTCTCGCCTATAAGAGATACCAGCATTTGCTCAAGGACGGGATGCTAATTACAGCAGATCTCAACAACGGTAAAGCCTTATTCACCCGATCCTGTGGTGTATGTCATAAACTGAATGGTGAGGGAGGAATACTAGGTCCCGATATCACTGGTTCCAACCGGACCAATATCAACTACCTGCTCAGCAACCTGATCGAGCCGAGCGCGGAGATACAGGACGACTACCGAATGGTAGTCATCACCAGCCAGGATGGGCGTACCTACAGCGGCAATGTCATTGCGGAAAATGACCGGCAACTTACATTACGGGTTATCGGACAGGATCAATTGGTCTTGAATAAATCGGATATCCAATCCAGAGAGGTGGCGCAGGTGTCGATGATGCCGGAGGGATTGTTGCAGACCTTGAGTGATAAAGAGGTGGTAGATTTGGTAGGGTATTTGCGGGCGGGGAAGGAAACGAAAATGCAATGAGCAGTATTTGAATAACTATGAAACTCAATAAATTTATTATTTACTAGAAATTTGATTAATTTTTGAAAAGATGCAAAGATATAAGGTGTAACATTTGTAAATCAAGATGTTAATCGCATAATGGCGAGTATCTAAAAGATATACAATTATCAAATTATATATCTACCAAGAAAGTATTCATTAAGAACTATTAGAATACAATTTTCATATATAAACTGATTGCATATCAATAAAATGTAAAGTAATGAGCAAATTAATTATTTTTCTGTTTGCCATTTTTTTTGTTATAAATTGCTCCCCACATTTGAAGCAAAATACACTTATTACCGTAAAAGGAAAACATCTTGCAGAAATGGGAATTAGCTTAGTTCATGAGCATATATTGGTCGATTTTATTGGAGCTAACAGCACAGGATACCATCGATTGGAAAAGGAGAAAGTGATTGAAAGGGCACTTCCATTTTACTGGAAGCAAAAAAAAGGGGTAAATACAGTATTTGAATGCACTCCTGCTTATTTAGGTCGCGATCCTTTATTATTGAAAACACTTCCCGAAAAAACCGGAATAAATATTTTTACTAATACAAGTTATTATAGTGCAGGCACTAATAAATATGTTCCTAAACACGCTTTTGGCAAAACTCCTGAAGATATTGCCAAAGTTTGGATTGATGAATTTAAAAAGGGTATGGAAGGCTTCCGCACTAAACTCTAAAAGCATCAATATGAAAAAAATCTACATGGTCCTTACCCTTTTTGGTTTGATCCTGGGTTGTAAATCGACGCCCAAAGAGCCATCTACGGCAGAGACTCAGCCGATAGCTCCAAACGATACTGTCAAAGCAAAGCCCAAACCCATATCTGAGCCCCTTCTGACCGCTTTCTACACAGCAGATCCTTCGGCCCATGTATTTAATAACAAGATCTACATCTATCCATCCCATGATTATGAAGCTGGTGTAAAATCAGATGATCTGGGTAGCCATTTTGCAATGCGAGATTACCATGTTCTCTCCATGGATAGTATAGGGGGCGAGGTAATGGATCATGGAATAGCTTTGGATATAAAAGATATACCCTGGGCCGGAAAACAACTTTGGGCTCCTGATGCTGCGTTTGCTAATGGTAAGTACTATTTATATTTTCCAGCTAAGGATAAAAAAAATATCTTTAGAATCGGCGTAGCCACCTCGACATCTCCTACTGGTCCCTTCAAAGCGGAAGCTCAACCGATCAAAGGATCATACAGTATTGACCCCGCCGTTTTTAAAGATTCTGATGGTACTCACTATATGTACTTCGGTGGCATCTGGGGCGGACAATTGCAACGATGGCAAACCGCTAAGTATGACACCACCGGAGTAGAATCCAATGATGAGCGACCTGCTATTGGCCCCCGAGTAGCTAAACTATCAAAAGACCTCTTACAATTTGCTGAGCCGGTCCGAGAAATCAAGATTTTGGATTCTACAGGAAATGCGATCCAAGGTAAAGATCATGATCGTCGATTTTTTGAAGCATCATGGATGCATAAATATCTAGGCAAATACTATTTTTCCTACTCGACAGGAGATACCCATTTTATATGTTATGCCATTGGAGATAGTCCATATGGGCCATTTACCTATCGGGGAATCATTCTTAATCCCGTGATCGGATGGACCAATCACCACTCTATCATAGAAATAAATGGCAAATGGTATATATTTTATCATGACAGCAGCTTATCCAGCGGCCAGACTCACTTACGGTGTGTAAAGGTGACAGAGATGAAGTACAATGTCGACGGCACCATTCAGACCATTACAGCGTATCAGTAACCTAAAACGGCTCGTATGAAGGAACAGAACATTTTACATCACACTACACTTTTTGCTTAGGCCCCACTATATTTGGGACTCATGAAATTGCTGAATTTTAATACCCCGATTCAAATCAGATGGTCGGACCTGGATCCCAACACCCATTTAAGACATTCCGTTTATTACGATTGGGGTGCATTGAGTAGAGTCGAGTTTTTTAATCAGCACGGCCTGACGATGTCGTATATGCAGCAGCATTTCATCGGGCCCATTCTATTTAGGGAAGAATGTGTATTTCGCAAAGAGCTTCATTTTGGAGATAAGGTTTTCATCGATTTACAAGGCACCAAAGCGAAAAAAGACTTTTCCAGATGGTCTATCCGTCACACGATCTATAAAGTGCCGGATATCATATCAGCTATCATTACAGTCGATGGTGCTTGGTTGGATCTGACTCGCAGGAAACTTACTATACCACCTCCAATAGTTGAAGAATTATTTAATTCCATGCCGGTTAGTCAAGATTTTGTGTGGCTGGAATCGATTGATCCCACGACCGGCATTAAGAGACAATAGAATTCATTATCTGTAAGTG
Source organism: Saprospiraceae bacterium (assembly GCA_031417835.1). Taxonomy (GTDB): domain Bacteria; phylum Bacteroidota; class Bacteroidia; order Chitinophagales; family Saprospiraceae; genus JADJLQ01. Next base: position 89,869 of record JANOWJ010000205.1, read on the forward strand.
GTAGCTTACATCCCAACAGTTATCGGCGACAAAAGATTATCCCTTCCAGTCAACACCTGTGTCTTTCCAGCTTCGTGAGTTGGCTGAGTTGATCACTGCCTCACATACTTTTTGTGTTTCAAGAGCATCCAGAAAAGTAGGTGAACAAGGTTGTCCTGTTTCCAGACTTTTTAAGAAGTCGGCCACCTGGTGAACAAAGCTGTGTTCATATCCAATGCCTAATCCCGGAACCCACCATTTATTCATATAGGGTTGGTCGCCATCTGTAACGAGTATGGATCGCCAGCCCCGCACCATCGAATCATCCTCATGATCAAAATATTCAAGTCTGTTCAGGTCATGAAGATCCCAGCGAATGGATGCATGTTCTCCGTTGATCTCAAAAGTATACAAGGCCTTATGACCGCGTGCATAACGCGTGGATTCAAAGAGACCGAGTGATCCATTCTCGAAGTGACAATGAAAAAGACAGGCGTCATCAATACCAACTTTTTGCACTTTGCCCGTGAGTTGATGAACGCGATCTTTAATAAATGTCTCGGTCATAGCCGATACATCCTTTATGCCCCCATTGAGCCACATGGCGGTGTCAATGCAATGCGCGAGTAAGTCGCCCGTTACTCCTGAACCTGCAACATCAGAATCAAGGCGCCATAATCCTGTTCCACCTTGTGGGAGATCTGGACTGATGGTCCAGTCTTGTAAAAAGTTTGCACGGTAATGAAATATACGCCCGAGTTTACCGGAAGCAACAATCTGCTTTGCAAGTGTAACGGCAGGAAGTCTTCTATAGTTATACCACACCGTGTTGGCTACGTTGGCTTTTTTAATGGCATCCACCATGCGCTGTCCCTCGGCCAGCGTTCTTGATAGGGGTTTTTCACACAAAACCATTTTGCCAGCAGCCGCTGCCGCGATGGCAATCTCTGCATGCGTATCATTGGGTGTACAAATGTCAATGGCATCAATATCATCACGGGCTATTAGATTTTCCCAATCCATTTCCACAGACTCAAAACCCCATTGTCTGGCGAATGCCTGGACTTTATCTTCATTGCGTGAACACACTGCTTTTAAAACCGGAAGAAACTGCAGTTCAGGAAAAAAATTACCTACACGATTATAACCGTTGGAATGTGTTCTGCCCATGAATCCGGTCCCGATCAATCCTACTCTAAGTTGTTTTTTATTGCTCATTGTATAAGTAATTTTTTTCTTATTTTTTCTGTAGGTCTGGATATCAAACTTCGTACCAACCGTGTTGCTCCCGCACTTTGATCATAGTTGCAAGAATATCATTCCACGTTTGCTGAAGATTCATCACATTATTAGGGAACATGCATCCATCCCAGCAAATATGTTTAAATGCTTTGGTGAGATTATCATTTTCATCCCGCAACCAATAACCTGCATCATGAGGAATGTCGAGTTTACCATTGGGATCAGTCGCCTGACAATGACGGCCCGTTTTATCATGAGATCCGGAACCGAATACAGATCCATCATTTTGTGCAACGTGAAAATCAATCGTCCAGGGACGAAGCGCTTTTGTCAATGTTTTAAGTGCTTCGTCTAAGGCCTTGCGATCATTCCAGTCAAAATCTTTAGGGAGGAGTCGATCTTCAAGGCTGTTATAACCCATGGTGTATAATAGCGTGTGTGCCATGTCAGCCTGGAAGCCAATGTTTGGACGATCAACAGCTTCAAGTGTATTCAACATCGCTCTCCAGCTGTGCATGCCGCCCCAACAGATTTCGCCTTCAGCAGCGAGTTTTTCTCCATAATCAGCAGCTACATCACAGGCTTCACGAAATGTTTGTGCAATAAGTTTTGTATTGCCTGCCGGATCTGCTGCCCACAATTCAGGAGAGCTAGCTGAGTCAATGCGTATTACTCCATACTGACGCACGCCTAACTCACGCAGACGCTTTCCAAATTCACAAGACTTGCGCACCATATCAACAAATAAAGCCCGCTCTTCTTTGTTACCCATGGCAGGACCTCCCCAGATGGGCGCTACCAGACTACCTACATTTAGGCGGAGACTATTTAATTGATCTGCAAATTTTTTAATGTCATCATCGGTGAACGTAGCAAGGTCAATGTGCGGACCAAAAAGGCCCAGATCCACACCATCGAACTTAACGCCTTCTACCTCCGCATTAGCGGTCATTTGAAGCATCGTGTCGAATGGAATAGCTGGCTCTGAATCAGGTCCTTTTCCTACAACGCCAGGCCAGGTGGCATTATGGAGTCGGGGATAATTATTTTCTGGCATAATGGGTAATATTAAAATGGTATGAAATTAAATATTCTGATAATATTCGAATCTATCCAACAACAAGATCAGGATTGTCCGGACCAAAGTGTTTTAACATCACTATTGGATCTGTAGAAGATGTATTGATAATCTTTACTCCTTCCTGTGCTGCTTTTTCAGTGATGAAATATTCATCATGAGTAAGCTGACCGTAGCGAATCAATGCAGGCGTCTCCACATCCCAGACCCCCATTTTGCCATGACCTTGCATCATAATGATTCCATACGCTGCGTTGTCTTTGATGGTAACCGTAGCCCCCGGTGCAACCGTAAGTTCTTTTGCGCTGAACGCATCTGATTTATAGCACACCCAGGTCTCCACAAATCCCTGCGCTTTCATTTCATCGATTGAACGCACTGGTTTTGGAGCCATGAAACGAGTTTGAAGAATATTCGGATCCGTGTTCAGCTCCCAGTCGAGAACATCGATCAATTCATCATAATCGCCGATCCTGTCTTTTGGCGTTCCATTCCATAACAGTTCTTCAGGAATAATCGCTTCATTCACAAGGGACTGATACATAGCAAAAACATCTGAAGCTTTTTGTGGTTCATAGGTACACATGCTTCCTGGTGCATGCAACATCCCCGGAGGTACATCCCACCCCGTGCCGGGTTCCAGTTTAAAAGCGGAAGAATAATTTGTAATCTTATTATCTCCTTTTGTGAAGTTGACAAGACACTCTCTAATTTGTGCTTTCGTGGTGCCCGGTGAAATTCCGAAAAATGTATAAGGGAAATCACCACCATGATTATTCAATTGAGGGGGGAAGTAATAGGCTTCTGGTTTCCCCAGTTGACCAATGAGTGCAGCCTTCATGTCATTATGATGAACGTGATGCGGAAGCGGTCCCATGTTATCAAAAAACTTTGAGTACATCATCCAACTTTGAGACTGATTCCAGAGACGATCTCCGATAACAGCTCCTTTTAATTCATCGATCACATCTTTTAATAATAAAAATATTTCGTTTGCACCATCTTTAAATACTACAGGACTAAGACCTTCAAATTCTCCCGTAAGGGGGCCATTCTTAGCTGGTGTGGTCGATGACAACCAGCGTTCATCAATACCTCCACGATTACCACCGAGTATATAATAATCATCCGGGTGTAATTTGATTCTTCTGCCCGGAACACAAAAGGAACGGGGCACCCATGTGGGAGCAAGTCTCAATATACCCTTTCCTTGCTCTAAGGCTTTTGCTGCGAGGCCATCCTTTTTTATTATTTTCATCAGATTTGCTTTTAGAAATTATTTATTAAGAAATTCGTTCAATTTAATCTCCACCCAAAACCACCTTTAATTCCAGGTCGTATGTCAACGTTTCACCAGGATCAAGGATGATGAGTTGATTTTGTGCTCGTGCCTTTGTTTGTCCAATGACCGGATTGGTGGCCGGCTCAATACCAACCACGTATTCACCTTTACCGAAATGCAGCCAGTTGTTTAACCACGGTAATTGTTTTTTATGAAAGCGGATCACAACGCCAAGATTAAGTTTGTGATTAAACAAACCACCTTCACACATACCGGAAGAATCTGAATCCATATCGATAAAGGCAACATCTTCACCACCCGCATTGTGTGAATTCATCGGAGCACGACAAGTGCGAAAGTTTTCACCAACTTTGAATACTTGACTATCCCTTTTTGCAGGCTGCCATTTTCCTTGCCAGCTGATTTCTGTTCCTTCATCCACCAATGGCCAGCCAAAGTTGAAATGATATAACAACATATGTGGTGTGGGAGTATTGCCCCTATTCACCACCTCATCATGAATGCGGATAGAAGGAATTCCAAGGGTGCCTGATAGGGTTCTCCTTAATTCAAATGATGGCCCGAAAATCTGAGTTTGTTTTATAATGCCGGTAATGCTCATGTCCATTTTGCCTGCTACCGGATCAGGCTGAATAATGGATTCGATTTGTGCTGGTATATTGCTGATCAATCCGTGCACGCCACGTTCACCGAATGAGTCTATTTCGGGTCCACCAATATGTTCCAATCCACAGGTCACGAGCAACCCTCCTCCAAATGTTCTCAACCAGCCAGCGCCGTGATTAGAAAAAGGTTGTGGAGGAGTAATTCCCAAATGACTTTGCCAACCAATACTATGCTGATTATAAAAGGCATCCGCGATATCCATGGCCCGGTCAATGACTACTTTGTAACGCAAGCCAGTGCCTGTATTGATCCAGGCAATTCTTGTTCCCCGTCCTGCACCATTATCTAAAATAGATGTTTCAATGCCACCGAGTTGTGCGTGATTAGAAATCTTGCCGGTCCAGCCTGGTAGTGACAATTGTGTTACCGTTTTTAGTTATTGCTTTAATTTTATGTTTCTATATTCCACCTTCATGGGTGGACCGACATGTACCTGCACACCAATCAGACCGTTCATTTTCCGATTAATTTTGTCATCATCAGTGACATCACTCATCAAGGTGCCATTCACATAATGCTGAAGGCGGTTGTCCTTCACAATCAAATGTACTTCATTCCAATCATCGGCTTTTATTAGGTTCTGTAATGCATCTTTGTCACCTAATGATTTTGTTACTTCCAGTTTTGTCCAGGCGTTGTTTTTTACATGATCTTTTACAGAAGCCTTTGGATCATCCGTTCCAATAATTTTTGTTTTTTGTCCACGGTAAGCAAGCGTTGTTCTGCCACGCTCTTCATAATTCTGCCCTGTATATCTATTCATTCCATCGATATCCGCCTGGTATCCCTTCAGTGCAAAGGGCACTTCAGTGATTTGTTCACTGCGATAATTGATTCCACTGTTACCGGTATTGCTGATCCTGAATTCCAACTTCAATTCAAAATCCTGAGGCGCACCTCCCCGCCAGATCAAGAACGTGTTACTTTTCAGCAGTTTATCTGGCGTGATCTCGCCTACGATGTTTCCATTTTCCACACGCCAGTACTGGCTGTCTCCTTCCCATCCATTTAATGACTTGCCATCAAAAATTGAAACAAACCCATCGTTTTTATTTTGGGCTAATGAATGAAATGGCAATCCAATAAGTATTACCCATATCATCAAAAAACAGAGCATCACCTTATTTTTTATCATACTTATCTTATTTAAACCTTTAAGAACGATTTATTATTTTGCCGATGATTGTGCCTGTTTCATTGGTTTATATACAACATGATCCGAATTCCCTCCGGCAACCAGGTAGGCAATAATATCTTTGATTTCTTTATCATTCAAACTTCGTAACAAACCACCCGGCATAAATGAAACTATTGAAAATTTAGCGGAAGTAACATCTTTTTTATCTATCTCACGCAATGATAGTGGCATAAATGGATTCTGTGAAACAAAATATTTTTCGCCTTCTTCATTGACCAGCTTACCCACAATAGAACTTCCATCTTTCATGGTGAAAACCGTAGACGCATATTGATCTGAAATTTCCTTATTCGGTTCAATGGTATGCTCCATTATATCCTTCGGTGAAAAACGCAATCCCACCTGTGTGAGATCGGGACCAATGGCAACACCGGCGCCGCGCATCGTATGACAAGTACTGCAAAACGCAGCATCGAACATTTTCTTTCCGTTTTCAAAGTCTCGCTTCCCGAGCGGCTCATCCAACAGCGCCAGCGATTCTTTCAGCGTGCGCGATTTACCCGGACCTTTTGGTGTAGGCCGATCTGCAAGATCGTTGCCCAAAACGGTTAAAAGCGCTGCCCCCGATAGGGTATCATAGTGTCTCCTTTTATTTTTGGGAGTATAATCGAGCGCTTTTTTTCTTGCTTTGTCAATAAAACCAACATAGCTCACACCGCCTTTATAAGTAAATGCGCTGGCAAACCACTTAAAGTATTTTTCATGAAGTTCAGGAGTCCATCCCGATCTGGCCTCTGACAGCACCACGGCGAAATAAGTTTGTTGAGCAGGCGGAACGTTTGACAACATGCGTGCAATGTCCAGTCCGTATTGAGGATTTCTCATGATCATGTCGTGGGAAGACTTTACCGTCTTTTCCATCGGATCGTCTTTAGCGGTTGCCAGCAAGGTTAATGTTTTATCCAGTGCTCCGGGAGCATTAATGTAAACTAAAACCTTGCTAAGCTCCCGATCCAGTATATTAGATGATGAAGGATAATGTTTGTCAAGGTATGTCACAACCTGTTCTTTGGTCGTACCTTCCGGTATGCCCATACGGAATATCGTCACCTCAAATGCCCTAATCAAATCAATCTTTTGTGATGGAGTGAGTTTATCAAAATCCACCTTCACCAGCGACTGAATCATTTTATCCTTCAGAACCGATTTACCGTGCCGGGCCAGTGCGATAATCGCCAGGGAAAGCGCTGTCGGATCGGTTTCATTCAAAGCACGGTCCTGCCATTCGGCGACGGGTTGATGCTCTATAGCAATGCGTGCTGCATAACGCACAAACCGATCTTCGTGTTTTAAGTATGGCCATGCAATATCCACAGCGCCATTTTTAAGTTCATGATATTGCTCCAGGGTTCTTCTTATCTGGTTGGCTTCATTGATGGTTGCTGTGTCACTTTTTGCTACTATTGTCGATGCTTTATCATTAATAGCAGTGATACGATACAGGTCAGATTCCAGCCTTCTTCCTCCCGTGAGGAAATACATGGCGCCATCAGGGCCTATTGTTCCATCGGTTAATGGCAATGGCGCACCAGATAAAAACTCCTCCGCCTCGGCGGTATAAGAAGCGCCTTGTGGTGTCAGATGGATAGCATAAATTATGCCAAAACTCCAGTCGAATGCAAACAAAGCCTTTCTGTACTTTTCCGGGAATTTTGCAGTGGATCCATTCATGAAATTGGTAGGTGAACCCTGGCCAATGTTGATCACAGGAGGAAGATTATCAGGTAATATTGGAGACCATTTTCCGTTACCGGTTCTCCATCCAAATTCACTTCCGCTGGTGACATGACAAATGCGGGTGGGCCGATACCACGGCATTCCAAAATCCCACTCCATGTCAGAATCATAAGTAAACAAATCACCTGCCTCGTTGAACGTGATATCAAATTGATTGCGATAGCCGGCACTTACCAGCTCCCAGTTTTGTCCCAGTGAATCTATGTGTGCAATCCAGCCACCTGGTGCTTTGCGTTTGGTGGCATGACCTCTTGGGTCTTTTATCTGTGGAAACAAATTATCTTCCTCCCAGACAGGTGGCAATCGATAAATATCAAATTTCGGTACATCAACGTGATTGCCTGCTGACATATAAATTGACTTTTTGTCGAAAGAAAGGATGAGACTGTGGGGACCATGCTCGCCTGGCTCGCCTTCAAATGATTTGAGTAAAGTAACTTTATCAAACTGGTCATCACCATCGGTGTCCTGAAGACGATAAAGACCCGTCTTCTTATCCATTTTCGTTTCCTTTTTCTTTTCAACCTGCTTGTCATTTTTCTTTTTCTTGTTATTATCATTGTTTCTATCAATGTTATAATTGACCATCACATATAAGCTATTGAATGCATACAACAAGCCCTGTGCAAAACCCATCCCAATCATTAAGGTAGAAGTATCGGCATTCTGATAAGCTTCTTTGCCAATCACGAGCATTTCCACTTTTGGCATAGTGGTGTCGCCTTGCTCAGGCACATTCAGTCGATAGAGGGCGCCATATTGATCGGAAGTAATCATCCTGCCTTTAGGATCAAAAGTCATGGCCACCCATGAGCCCTGATCATGTTCAGCTGGACTATATAAATGCTCCGCACGAAACCCGGCCGGCAGCTTCAACTTATCTATTTTAGGATTGGCAGGTTGTGCTATCTGCTGAGCTTGCTCCTGCTCTTGTTGTTGCTCTTGCTTTTTACAAGAACCTGCGATAAGGCCAATAAGGGTAACCGATAAGAGTAAGTACTTATTAATGTAGAAATTCGAGAAACTCATAAGATTGGTAAATTAATTAAAGATTTTTGTTTAAGGTTGTTGAAATTCTGCCATAGACAATTTCTAAGGTAGTGAAAAAGTGGAATGAAGATACTTTGATTTTTTAAAGTCTTGATGCGGTTTATTGTAACTGAATTTCTTTTTAGGTTCAAGAAAAACTTGGCTGAAATAAACTCTGACATAACATTCAAAGAATTTATTCCCCACTAGGTTTGTTAAAGATTATGTTTGTTGCACATCTCTGCAATAAAGGTCCATCCCTTTTCAGCCATATCCCAGGGTTGTGAATATTCACGCCATACATTGATTGCGTTGGCGAAATTCGGATCATTCCGCGTAAAGGCTTCAATCGTGAGCCAGCCATTATAATTAATAGCCGACAAGGTTGAAAATGTTTCATCCCACGGAATATGACCATCCCCCGGCGTACCACGGTCATTTTCACTGATATGCACATGTGCCAACACAGGAGCGATTTTGTGTATAGCCTCTCCGATTTTTTTTTCTTCTATGTTAGCATGATGTGTATCGAACATGGCTTTTACATTTGGATGCGCTACACGATTTATCAATGAAGACAATTGATCCATAGTATTGCACAAGTAACATTCAAAACGGTTCAGTGCTTCCAGAGCCAGGACGATGTCTGCCTGGGCTGCATAGTCACCGGCCGTATGTAACACCTCCGCGCTCCATTGATATTCATTGTCATGCGGTGGATGTCTGTCCCCAAACCAGGCAAAGGCAGAATGAAACGGGCCGCAAATAATTTTAGAGTTAATGGCATGCGCACAATCAATGGCTTTCTTTAATCCTGCAACCGCTTTATCGCGGGTTGCTTTCGATTCGCTGGCCGGGTTTTCATCCTTCCCCATGCCCAGCACACAAGTGGCTTCAAGATCGATACCCTGAAGATGATTTCCCAGCTTTTTATAAGCGGACACATCCTTTTCTTCCATAAAACATTCAATACCATCGTAGCCGATCTTCTTTAAACGTTCCGTGATTGGCAGGAAGGAATCCGGGAGACCACCCGACCAAACCAACAAGTTGAATCCAATTTTTGTTTTTAAAGCAGAGTCTCTTATAAACATATCATATCCGATTTTGAGTTATAAAAATCAGCCCCTCATTTCAAATTAAAATCAGAAGGCTTCAAACCTCTTTTATATTTGTCGAAACCAAACATGATGGGCTCATAGATACCAATGGTTTCAGCATTATTCTTGACCGGTATCAGGGCTTCCATATTCAATGCCCAGTAACTTGCATTAATCAGCATTCTTCGCAGATCTTCACTGTTTAAATCTGTAGATGCACCCATGGTAGTAGTAAAGATTCTCGCAGTATTTCCCTTTTCAGTTTGATAGGTTTTAGTCCAGGCAACAGGCATAATCGATTTCGCATAACTGAGTGGCGCATCAGCTGTCATTCCCAATGTCGACTGTCCGTAAAGTAATATATTGGTGTTAGCATCCAGGCCTTTTACCGTATAGACATCGGTTGGTCCCCAGATATCTTTCACTCCTTTCAGAATAGGGTGACTGCCGTACAATCCATTGATAAGTCCTCTGGTTCCTTCCGAACCATGCGCACCATGGTGAGAAACCCATGTTTCACCTAACACAGTCTTACCAAAGCCGCTCTCCCAGTTTTTAGCTTTACTGTTGTAACTGTATTTAGCATACACGCTTTCCTTATTTCGTGAATAAAGGAATGCATGCGTAGAAGTCCGTAAGGCCACCATCGGTTTCCCGGATTGTAAATACTCATCAAAATATTTCATTTGATTATCCGGCAATTCCCTGAAGCGTAAACACATAAAGAGTAAGTCGGCTTTCTGCAGGTGTTCCAAGCCTGGAATATTAGTTTGTGTATTGGGATCGATTTCTCCCGTTTCCGGATTAATGGCAAAAAGAACGGTACAGGTAAAGCCATGTCGCTGTGATAAAATTCTGGCCATCATAGGAAGTGATTCTTCTGACCGATACTCTTCATCCCCACTGACAAAGACAATATGCTTGCCTTTACCCGGACCTTCTTTACCTTCATAGCGAACCCATTGCTGCATAGGCTGAGTGCAGGATGAAATGGATGAACCAAGGATCAATACAAATGCCAAGCAAACGGTGAATAGGTTATGATAATAAGACTTCATTTCAAAAAATTAAGTAAGATATTACTTTAAGCAGGTGTATAATAATTAAATTAAACAATTGATTACACATGGTTCATTTCTCCATTGGGTGTTGTTTCAATAATTCATCCGACGAATAGAAACCGGATTTATTTTGCGTCGCCGTGCGCACCGATTTCACCTTGCCGGGTAAAATAGCAGGGGCTTCGTTACCAAATGAATTTCGAACGTAGGTGAGCACAGCCGCCACCTCTTCATCATTGAGCAAACCTCCGAATGGCGTCATCGGGACCTGGCCTTCGTATTTAATACCATTAACTACCATGGGTCCCATGATGCCATTCAAAACAATTTTTATTAAGCGTACTTCATTACCTGTTACCCACGGAGTGCCCACGATGGATGGAAAACCCGAAGCAGATAGTCCTTTGCCCGTTGGTTGGTGACAGGTGCTGCAATATCCATCCCTTGCATATATTTCTTTTCCTTTAATAAACAGTTCACGTTCTTTTCCAGTTAGATTGGTTACGATTTCCTCTTGTTTTTTTTCCTTTAATGACATATCATTTAAATGAGCAAATGCTGTAGCATGTGCCTCCACCATCCACTCATCGAGCGGTTTTTTTCCTGCTTCATTTAATATGGCTAAACCTGTTTCCTTATCCAGCCAGGATGCTGCTACGATCGCTTCAAGCCGAACACGACTGTGATCATCCTGTGCTGCTTCAAGGAGCAATTCCTTTTGATTTTTTATTTGATGTCCACTATAACGAAGAACACGAACAGCTGCAGCTCTTGCGCGAAAGTCTTTTGACTGAAGTACTAGGCGAAGTAAAGTTTCATCTACCTGATTTAATCCCCAGGTTACCCATAACGCTTCCAACATATTGTGATCATATCCAGCTTCTTTAGTATTGAGCCTGGCCGCCCACGATTTGAGTTGTGGCATGACTTCACCTGGCTTATGTGCCCTGATTTCCCGTCTTGTGCGATAGCGTGTCCGGAATTCAGGCAGTTTTAGATTTTCCAGTAACTCTGGAATACTTGCACCCGCCACTTTTGCTGGTGTAACCAATGGCCGTGAAGGATAGGTGATCCTGTAAATGCGACCATGGACATGATCCCGGAGAGGATCGCGCGCATTGTGTTGCATGTGCCCGATAAGTATGTTATGCCAATCCACCAGATAAAGTGAACCGTCCGGTGCAAACTCCATATCCACAGGCCGGAAATTTTTATCTTCTGATGATACCAGGTCCTGACGATGATGACTCGTAAAACCAGTGCTATCGTCTACCAGGGTGTGCTGTTTCATTCCTAAAAATCCAATGGTATTATTAATGAGAAAATCTCCTTGAATTTCCTCAGGGAAATGTCTGCTTGAAACGAACTCCAATCCGGAAGTAGGACGCACCCTGTGCTTATCTTCAACCAGGTTAAATGATTTGTGGGTAGCTACCGCATAGCGTGGCTTCACCGATCCTGGCATCATCCATCGCACATCAGGCCCCGATGTTTCTGCAAAAATATTCTGACCCCAGTCATCAAAGGCAATCCCCCAGGGGTTGGGAATAGAGAGTTGAGCCGTGCGTTCTAGATGGTGTCGTTGTGGACTATAACGAAAAAAGCCACCATTGGTAGCACGCACCGGACCATAGGATGTCTCTACATTGGTGTGGAGGAACACACCTTCACCCATGTAAATAGCGCCCGATGGATCAGCCGCGTAAGCATGGTGTGCATGATGCGTGTCGTGATCATCAAAACCACTCAGTATAATTTCTTTCTTATCGGCTTTGTCGTCACCATCGGTGTCTGTATAGAGCATCAGGTTGGTGCCTTGCGAAATGTATACACCTTCGGGTGCAAACTCAAATCCAACAGGAATGTGCAAACCATCTGCAAAAGTTATTTGTTTGTCTGCTTTACCATCATTATCAATATCCTCGAGTATGATGAGCTTATCGTTAGGCTTACTGTCACCTGGTTTATAGTGCGGATAGCTGGGCATGGTGGCCACCCAGAGGCGACCTCTATTATCAAAGGACAACTGAACAGGATTGGCCAGATCCGAAAATTCCTTTTCCGATGCGAAGAGTTCAATTCTATATCCAGGTGGGACGCTCAGTTTATTCAATGCATCTTGTCCATACAGATAGGCAAGGCTTCCGTTTTTTTCAGGATTGTAATTGGTTTTCACCGGTGGAAGCGGTGAAGTATTTTTATCCGCTGCCGCGAGATCCATTATTTCACCTTTTAGCGCGAGCCAGATGGCGCTGTCGCGGATTGCGGTCAGTTCGCGGATTTTTGTAAGTTCAAAAGGATAATTTTCAGGCCCAAACGGATCATATCTTCGACCGAAAACATGAACTCCATTGGGAATTTTGTAATCGTTGTGCCACATCCAGTTTTTTTCCATCACAGCGGCGTTCACCAGTGCGCGATGCGCTTCTGCCTTAGGTTTAGCTTTTCCAAAAACCATATCGGCCAAAAATAATGAGAACCTACCATAGCCTGTATCGTTAAGTTGCGATCCATCAATCGTCAATGGCTCTTTGCTTTTTTTATACCATTTGCCAGATGGGGTGAAGGCATCTATATAATGTACCTCGTTATTAGCAGCCACTTCTTCCATTGCCTTCGCATAGAGCGAAAGATTTGTATTTTCTTTCAGCCCATTCGGAAGATCATAATTATCTGATAAGTTTTCAAAAGCAATGGGCGATACAATCGCCAGTTTTGGCGTAGATATTCCGTTGTATTTTCGCCCTAAAGTGTGCTTGATAAAAGCATCCAGTTCTGCTTTGTAATTATCAAGCCCCTGTTCGCCCTGAAACGATTCATTGTAGCCAAAGAAAGCGATGATAACATCTGCCTTCAGACGCGTAAGCCATTGGTCGGGTGATTCGAAATGACCTTGGCTGCCTGAATTTCCAGCGAGCTCTGTCTGAAATTTTTCGGCACCGGGAAATGCCCATGGAGAAACACGCCCTGAATGTGGCCTGAAACCAGGCGTATCACCACCATCACACAGATTACGGATGATAAGTAAACTATCCGGGTAACGCACTTGCATTTCGGTTTCGAAATAGCTGTAATTCATCATCCGCGAACCAAGATTATTACCAATCAAAAGAATATGATCATCTTTTGTAATTTTAAGTGGGGTGTCTTTTTTAGAGCACTGAAATGTGAAGGTCGTGATTGCCAGTCCTACTATAAATTTTTTTAAGTTCCAATTCATGAATTTCCTTTTTATCTGATGTTAAACAAAACTACAAAGGTAAAACTTATATAAGCCGATAAATTATTTTTTAAGAAATCTGATGCGTTTAAGTCCAATAACAAGTCTATCACTATGAATTTCATCCTTATACTTAACTCTATCAACAAGAGCAAAATAATCATTCCAAAAATAGAAAAATGTAATTTTTATGCGGAAGATCATTTGTTTTCATATCTAAATTATTTAATCGAAAGAGTTATATACCATCACAACCACCACTTTAATTGCTTTAAATATTCTAATGGTACATAATCCATCTTCCGAATGGTACCGTCTTCAAGTAACTTATATCCCTTAGGCACATTCGTGCTCCAGGTGAGATTGGGTACTTGCTGTAATAATAACGCTCTTTGATGGGAAACTAAATTCTTATTGTCAAGATTGTATGCAATATTGTTCCATTCATTTTTATCAACTTCATGGTCATAGAGCTCTTCCAGTCCACTTGGCGGGTAATAAATATAACGATATCTATTGGTCCGAATAGTATATGCATCGTATGGTTTACCATTAATCGAATCTTTTAATTCATATGCAGAAAGTACGGGTTTATGAGGAACTGCTTTGTCTTTTAACATAGGTACCAGACTCTCCCCATCGCAATATACAGGAGGCTTTTCACCAATGAGTTCAGCCAACGTTGGAAAGATATCAATTGTACCAACCGGTGCATGGGTTGATGAACCTGCCTTGGTAATACCAGGGACCATAAAGAATAAAGGAGCTCGTAAAGATCTTTCCCAAAGAGTAAATTTTTCCCAGTTTTCTTTTTCTCCCATGTGCATGCCATGATCAGACCACAACACAATCATGGTATTGTTTTTATACCGTGATTTTTCAAAACCATCCAATAGTCTTCCCAGCATGGCATCTGCGAAGGATATATTTGCCATGTATGCCTGAATCACTTTATGAGTTTGCTTATTATCACTTATAAATTTTTCAAGAGGCCTTCTTCCATGATTCCAGGCATCAGAAAGATCATTTTTCATTATTTCAACATCACGAATAGAATCAAGCGGATAAAGATCAAAATACTTTTGCGGGACTTCCCATGGATCATGAGGTTTTGTTAATCCAACAGCCAAGAAAAATGGTTTATCGTGATGTTGGGACAACTCATGATTAGCCCAGTCAACTATCTGATAATCTGCCATGTATTGATCATCCAAAGGAATTGCCCCCCATGAGAAATAATCAGGTTGTGGAATTTCAGTTCTATTTTTAATGGTTATACTCTCCATAGGAGCTCTCACCTGAAACGGTACAGGAATTTGAAGACTAGGAAAATAATAGTCCCAACCCCGAGCTTCTGTCTGATGACCAATATGCCTCGGGGGAGCTTGTGTATGGTAAATTTTACCTCCCCCAAGTGTGGTATAGCCTCTGGCTTTGAAAAATTGTTCAATGGTTTCCACTTTTTGTAATGCAGGCACTTTTCGCCATTCCGGATGCCTCCAACCAGTAATACCGGATTTGACGGGGTGTACCCCAGTCATGATAGCTGCTCTAGATGGTGCACAAGCTGGTGACGGAACCTGACAGTGCGTAAATGACATCGACATTTTTGCCAAACGGTTAAAGTTTGGTGTTTTTATTCCAGACCGGCCAGCCCAAGAATTGGTATTAATCCAATCATTCAAATCATCAACAGAAATAAACAACACATTTGGTTTCCTATTCTTAGCATTTGATGGTAGTTGAGCAGTACTTGAAGATACTAAACACAAAAAGAAGACCATCCAGCAAGCATTTTTCATGTTACAAAATTGATATGAAAAGGTACATTTATTTTATTGATTTTAGATGCTTGAACTTCATGATTTCTAGAATAATATCGCTCCTTCTTTATAATTTAAAGCCCCATTTATCAATATAATATGTTCCAGGCATAAAATTGTCATTTGCTTTTTTTACCTTTTTTTTAAAATTATTGACCCTCTTCAAATTCTACCATCGCCAGCAATACAGTACGGGGATCAAAAATCAATTTTTCAGGTTTGTTTTCTAGGGGTATTATAAACTCAGAACGTTTAGTATTAAACCTGAATTTTGAAATATCAGGGATCTGGCTAGCGGAATTTAAAACGCCAATTTCGACCAACAAATCAAACACAAAACTATTCTTTTCATCCTGTTCGAGTTTTATCACCACCTGTTTTTTTATGTCATCGTATTTCCATGTTCCTTTAATCATTGGATTTTCACTGCGGTAAAGCCATTGACTGAAAAATGCTTTCAGATCTTTGCCTGATGCTTTTTCCATTTCGTACAAAAAATCATCTGTAGTTGCGTTGGCATTCCTAAAGCGTTGGTAATAAGATTGAATACCTTTTTGAAAATTTTTATTGCCGATACTGTCCCGGATCATGTGCAATATCCAGGCACCTTTTTGATATGTAATGGAGCTAGTCACCGGTTGCTCTTCTGCGGTCCGATCTTTGATAATACTAAAATCGGGGTCTTTTGCAGCAACCGTATAAACTGTTTTTTTCGCATTAAGAAGACTCTTTATAAATTCATCATGTCCGTATACATGGTCTATAAAAAGTAAAGTGAAGAAAGTCGCGAATCCTTCACTTAGCCACGCATCATCCCAAGTTGTTTCTGTTACTGCATTGCCCCACCATTGATGCGCTAGTTCATGGATCACCACATTTCTTAACCTGGTATCCCGCTTACCATTGATCATTTTTTCGGAATAAAAAATTGCAGAAGCGGTTTCCATACCTCCTCCCACACTTGGAGATTGTATGTTGGCAATTTTTTCATATGAATATGGTCCTATGTATTCAGAGAAAAATTCTACAGCCTGTTTGGTAGGTTCTGCAAAATCATAAAACCCGGATTCTCTGTCTTGAGGGTACACCCAGGTTTGAATTGATTTACCATATACCTCATCTACGTACTGTACAGCAAAATGAGCTACGCCCAATACATATAGCCAACTTGAAACGGGCACTGATTGTTTCCAATGCGTAAGCCGGGTACCCGCATCCAGATTGGTTTCTTCCACCAATAGTCCGTTGGAAACTACCTGGTAGTGTGAGGGTGCTTTTATAATAAACTCACAGGTTGCTTTCTCATAAGGGTGGTCAATACAAGGCAACCATTGCCTGGTCCTGTTGGGCCAGTTCTCTGTAAAAAAACTTCTCTCACCATATTTTGTAGGGCCGATTCTCAATGCGTCCGCTGCCACGCCACGATATCGAATTACAAATGTTAATATGGCACCGTTGATAGATGGTTTTGACAGTTGAATAAGCAGTGCATCATTTTGGTGATTATACTTTATGGATTCACCGTTTTGCAGTATAGATTCTACCTCCATGCCATTGTTTTTTCTTGCAGCAGTTTTGTTTGCTAAATCAAGTCGAAACTCTTTGATATCTTGCTTTTTAAACAATACAGTGATCGAAGCAGTGCCAGATATTTCGTCATTGGCATCGGATAATACCAATTCATACTTATAATGCATAATATCAATATTGTAATTGCGAGGATATTTATCTGCCAATGTATGACCAGCAAAATGTAGAATTATAATCAGCAGAGAAAATGAATAATGACGATAAACCATGTAAAAAAATTTTGAACTTATATGAAAAAGAATATACTAATGAATCAATCAGAATTTTAATTTGTAATTTTAATTAAAAAAGAAAACCGTAGTAAAAATAGACAGTCATGTAATCATTCTTTAAAATTATTTTTATGAATTGTAAAAGCTTAAAAAGTAAACGTTATAGCATATTTTATCCATTGGTCTATATTGTTTTTCTCAATATACCTTTTATTCCTCATTCTACTGCTCAGGATAGTAACAAAGTAATGAATAAACCAGGAGTGATTCGTGAACATCATCGCGGGTTACACGGATACATCAGCTATGAGGCTGCCAGACCAGCGGATAGGGCAAACTATGGTTATGGCATGGGTTTTTATTCAGCAGTATGGCCCCTGATCAGTGAGCCGATTGCCGATTTTCAGATTGGTTTGGCCGGTTCCTGGATTGTTCCTGACAATTCAGATAATAAGGACAAACCACTGGCACCTATAGGTACTCATGCCCGCGACAATTGGCCAAAACGAGGTCCCACATGGAGCAGTGTATTTCAAACTTTGGAAGGCGGGCTTGGCTACTGGGCTGGTAATCGTTTTCGGTATGGTCCTCCAAAATTCAGCATGAATGCAACTCCACAATGTTATGATTATGAAATAGGTTCTCCGGGTTGGTCATTTTTTTATGATACTGAAGCTTTGCCTGACAATCGTCTGGGCATCGCTCAATTGAGCAATCGACTACTTATACCACCTGATGCTTTACCATTCCAGGACAATCCAAATGGTAAATTTCTGGGCTATTCATACATGGCTTTGCCTTTTACAGAACCGACTACCGGAGATCCACCAACAGGTGACCTGGCTTGGACTTGTTTTCTAAGCGCTGCTAATTTCAAAGGGCCGATAGCTTATTATATTCCTGAGACCTGGAGTAAGATCGGAAAACTTTTCAATTATGATTTTATTTATGGACGCGGATTGGATGCAAGATCAGGGACTATGGGTGGTGGCGCTATGGAGATCAATACGGTACCTTGTTTTGAATCACAAGATGAAAAGGGGATTACTTATTCAAAGATTCCACAACTGCAATTTCCTGTTGATGGTAATGGTAAAACCTCGTTAGTACTGGATGTGGTGTATTACTCAAAAGCTGCATTGTACGATTCATTCAAAGCCTGGCGTGATGGTGGCAAAACTTGCTCTGGTAAGTTCGATGAAAAAGGTGCATGGAAATCAACTCTGACCACGCGCTCCACTGTCTTCGATCAGGCAGGTAAAAAAATCACAGGAGTAGAAAAAATCTTCGATACCAAAGTACATGTAAATAATATATGGGGATTGGAATGGTTTGATGGTACTGCTAATAAATTTGGAAAGTTTCCTACCTATTTCAGGGAGGAAGGAGATCGATTAGTTGCCATTACTGAAGAGGAAGTTCCTGATGAGACTAATCTTCGCGACAAGGAATTTAAATTGGCGGAACCTGGCAAACCTTTCACTTCGCCTGCTAAAGGAGCCTGGACCAATCCCGGAGCTGCTGCTGGTCCTTTTAAAGTCATGCTTATAGATGGTTCAGTGGTCACCTATTCCTGGTATCGATTTGTAGATCAGCCATCTTTCCAGCAATACAACTGGAGAAAAGCCAAAAAAGAAAAATTACAAGCTTTCATTGAAATGATTCATGCCGATTGGCCGATTGATAGAGATTATATGGCACCTATCACTAAAGGGGAATTGGTATCTCTTGATCCGGCGCTATTGGTTACACCACCTAAGGGTATGGAAGTAGGATATATTCCTATCGTAACACTTCAGGAAGCTGCTTCTAAATAGAAACCAACGAAATATTTTATTAAGTCAATAAAAATGAATATAGAAATATTTAAAAGAAGTGTATTTATTGGCCTGCTAAGTTTATGTGTGGTCGAAATTCAAACGCAGATAACGGATGCAAATTTATTGGCATATCGAAATATTGACCTGTCAAACTCTGACAGCAAGAAACAGCATGTAACCAATGCTATTGGTAATGCCAGAACGCCGAAAGATACCGTGTTTACACTTTTGGGTAACCGCTTTGTTACTTTGAGTACCCTGGTGCGTGTGAATCAAATTGAAACATCACGCGATCAAGCAGTAGGTGAAGATGAATCCGGAATTCACTCTCCTGAATCAGCCATCGCATTCAGGGAAGCTGTAGAAAAGGCATTGCCTGGGTCACGAATTACCTGGGCTTTTAGCTGGCTCGCACTGAAAGACAATCGTCCAAATTATCTGGGCATAAAAAAATTGGCAGTGTCCTATCATAAAAAATATGGAGATGAGATCACCTTTGCACCTGGTGGCTTTTTCTCTAATATGTATAACACCAGGGAGCAGATTAACCGTGATTTACATGAAGGTCTGCAAATGGTTTCGGAAATGATTGGTAATGGATACAGGCCTGCCAGTGTGATCGCCGGTTTCCTGGCAGCTGAGAATCTGCGTTTTTTGGCTGAAGAAGAAGGTATACACGTATGCCAGGGCAATATTTGGAGTCAGCATGCGATAGATAATGGTGACGGGGATGGTTCTATTTCCTATCCATATTATCCTTCACGCCAGCACTTTCTAAAAGTAGCTCAGGACAGCGCTGACCAGATAGACTGTGTAAACCTGGATGGCTGGACCTGCGATTTTTTGACCGCACGCCGGGCAGGCTTCGAAAATGGGTTCAATAGCCGGCTGGGAGTAGGACTGATAGAGACGGTAATCAGATACGGTGCCGAAAAAGGCCTGCAGGAGATGATGGCAACTACTTCAGCGCATTTCGACGAAGGATTTAATCTCAATAAGTTTGCTTGGGTCACCAATATCTGCGAACTTGGACTGGTGGAGGCACACAAAATATACCATTATAAGTACCCTGGCGTAGTGATTCCCGGTATCTCGGGCTGGCTTGAAGGGATCAGAAGCAGATGGCCGGATGCCAGGGCTGTTACAGTTGGTGAATTCGGATTAGCCTGGCGCAGACAGTTCACGAACAATGACAGTATCAACTATCATTTTGTAGAACGCGGATCCGGATTCCCGGGATCAGAACCAGAAATGGAAATACGATGGTTTATGAACAAAGATTTCCGGTTGGCCCTATTAAGGGATTGGAAGGCAGGTACACCAGAAAAACTTATCGATTTCACTCGCTATGACCTCAAGGCTATGGAACCCGATGACCCAAAGCCTGGCCAGAACACCCGAAATTGGAGCTTACTCAATAGACTTAACCAGAAGGGAACCCGTGCACAGGACAAACCAATTGAAATCGGGCAAATGAATGCACCAGAACAGTCATTGATAAAGCGGAGGTATCCAGAGCTAATTCCGATAGGTACTAAAAATTAAAGTTAGGAATTAAATATTTTATCATTAGTTAACAGGATTGCAAGAGATGGGTTTTCCGCATGAAATGGTATCTTGCTTAATACTACTGATCTCGTTTAAGAATAAAAAAAATTATATCAATCAAGAAGTGCATGAAAAAAATATTTCTTTTCGTATTTGCTTTAGTCAATTGTATAATTACCTACTCACAGCAAAAACCCAATATCGTCTACATTCTTGCCGATGATATGGGCATAGGCGATGTATCGGCTTATAACCTCAATGGTAAAATTCAAACACCGAGCATTGACCAACTGGCAAAAGAAGGTGTCCGGTTTACGGATGCTCATACCACTTCTTCCGTATGTACTCCTACCCGCTATGGTTTACTAACCGGACGGTATAATTGGCGAAGCCGGTTAAAAAGTGGTGTATTACAGGGATACGATACCAGTCTGCTCGATCCCAATAGATTGACTGTGGCTTCCTTTCTCCAAAAACAAGGATACCATACAGGGGTAGTTGGAAAATGGCATTTGGGTTGGACTTGGGCAAATATAAAGGCAGGGCAAAAGAATGTTGATTTTTCAAAACAAGTACTTCATGGTCCCAATAGTTTTGGTTTTGATTATTCTTTTTGCATTTCTGCATCATTGGATATGGCACCTTATGTATATGTTGAAAATGGGCAACCTACGGCTGCACCCACGGATACATGTGCATCTACTGTCGGAGTAGGATTTTACAGAGCTGGCTGGATAGCACCTGATTTTAAACACGAAGAGGTGATGGATAAATTTACGAATAAAGCCATTGGATTTATCAATCAAAACAGCCAAACCCAAAAACCATTTTTTTTATACTTACCACTAGCTGCTCCACATACCCCTGTCTTACCTACTGATGCATATGCAGGCAAAAGCCAAGTATCCCCTTACGCAGATTTTGTCATGATGGTAGATGAGGTAGTGAAAAAAGTGGTATCCTCGCTGAAAGCCAATGGCGTATACGACAACACACTAATTATTTTTACTTCTGATAATGGTTTTGCTCCTGCTGCTGATTTGAATGCCCAATTGGAAAAAGGCCATAATCCAGGCATGAATTTTCGCGGAACCAAAGCAGATATATTTGAAGGCGGGCATCGTGTACCTTTTATAGTACGATGGGGTAACCAGATTAAAAAAGCCGGTATTCAATCTCAATTATTGTGTTCAACGGATTTTTTCAGAACAATTTCAGAAATCGTAAATGTAAAATTAAGCGATAATACGGCCGAAGATAGTTACAGTTTTATGAGCGCTTTAACCGGTAAAAAAACTATTTTGCCGAAACGCAGTGCCATAGTGCATCATTCTGTTGATGGCTATTTTGCGATTCGTCAGCATAATTGGAAGCTGATTTTTGCTTCCCATTCGGGAGGCTGGAGTAACCCAAAACCAAATAGCGAACTAGCTAAAACATTACCCCCAATCCAATTATATAATTTATCCATAGATGCAGGCGAGTCTAAAAATGTATATGCTCAAAACCCGGCCAAAGTAAAAGAGCTAACTCAGTTAATGACAAAGTACCTTAAGAATGGCAGAAGTACTGATGGAAATATACAATCAAATGAAGGGCCTGCACATTGGAAACAACTTACCTGGTTAAAAGAAAGAGAAGCCGACATCATTATATATGGCGGTACTTCGGCAGCAATTATTGCAGCAGTACAGGTAAAAAGAATGGGTAAGTCAGTGATCATTGTGTCGCCCGATAAACATCTCGGTGGACTTTCTTCCGGTGGTTTGGGTTATACTGATACTGGAAATAAAGGAGTAATCGGTGGTTTATCCAGAGAGTTTTATCAGCGCATCTATAATCACTATGAAAAATCAAAGAACTGGATCTGGCAATTACGGGAAGAATACGGTAATAGAGGACAAGGCACACCTGCGATAGACGGCGATGCCCGCACCATGTGGATTTTTGAGCCCCATGCCGCAGAACAAGTATTTGAAGATTTTGTAAAAGAACAAGACATCCCTGTTTATCGTGACGAATGGTTGGACCGTAACTCAAAGGGTATACAAAAGAAGAATGGAGCTATTCAATCATTTAAAACATTAAATGGAATCAGCTACAAAGGCAAAATGTTTATTGATGCTACTTATGAGGGCGATTTAATGGCATTAGCCGGGGTAAAGAATCACATAGGAAGGGAACCCAATAGTCGATACAATGAAAAATGGAATGGATTACAAGCCGGTATTTTTCATCAGGGTCATCATTTTGAATCTAAAATAAGTCCATACAAAATAGCAGGCAATGCAAAGAGTGGCCTCTTGCCGGAAATTTCACCGGAACCTGTGGCCGCAGTCAACGGATCAGGAGATCGTAAAATACAAGCATATTGTTTTCGGATGTGCCTGAGTGATCATCCTGATAATCGGATACCTTTTCCAAAGCCCGAAGGGTATGATTCGAGCAGGTATGAATTGTATGCAAGAGTATACGAATCAGGGTGGCGAAAGACTTTTGTAAAATTTGATCCCATTCCCAATAGAAAAACAGATACAAATAATCACGGACCTTTCAGCACAGATTATCTTGGTAAAAACTATGATTATCCGGAAGCAACTTATAAAAGGCGTCGTGAAATAATAAAAGATCATGAATTATATCAAAAAGGCCTGATGTATTTTCTTCAAAATGATTCCCGTGTGCCACCGGATGTACAAGAAAAGATGAAAGAATGGGGCTTAGCCAAAGATGAATTTATTGATAATGATCACTGGCCACAACAACTGTATATTCGTGAATCACGCCGAATGATTGGTGAATTTGTAATGACTGAAGCGGATGCCCTGGGCAAAACAACGGTACCCAAACCAATAGGAATGGGATCGTACAATATAGACTCACACAATACTCAACGATACGTGACACAGGAAGGATACGTACAAAACGAAGGCGATATCTCTGTAAAACCCGATAAGCCCTATTCAATTGCCTATGGTTCTATATTACCAAAAGAAAAAGAGTGTAGCAATTTATTAGTACCCGTATGTGTTTCCAGCTCACATATTGCCTACGGATCTATTCGTATGGAGCCTGTATTTATGATATTAGGTCAATCAGCCGCCACAGCTGCAGTTCTGGCTTTAGAACATAAAGTAACTCCTCAGGATTTATCGTATGATGTATTGAAAACTGTATTGATGAATGATAAACAGATTTTGGACAGATAAAGAAATGTGGCTTTTTTTCTAAAAATATTTTAGCAAATACAAATGGATATTGCATTGATTTTTATAAAGTGCGCATCCTTAACACCAACATCCTCAAATTTAGAATAAGGGTATTTTACTTCCATGAATTCTCCCTTGAAGAATTTATTACTATACGTTGTTGTTATCTTATCGTCTATATTCATATTTTCTTTTCTTTTTCATTTTGCCGAACAACTTTACATACGCGATCTTGCGTTTATATCAGAAGTAAATCCATGACATTTTCCACAAATCTAAGTCATCTAAAGATATATGAAAATCCGGACAACGTGTACCAAAAATCATAAGCCAAAGAGACTGGTTCAACAAAAAGAGTTCCTCGGTTTATATCAACTGAAATGTTGCTCTGTAACATGTTTAGTAAAGAACAGCATATTCATTCCCACTTTCATTTAAATTAAATTAGCCTTTTCTTTTTTTTACCCAAAAAAACAGAATAGTAAACAAAACAATCAATATAGCCGGGAATGAGACCATGGTTCCCAAAGTAGCCTGACCAGCTACCAATTCCAGTTCATCACCAGTAAGTCCAGTTGCAGCAGCTGCTGCCTTGTCGGTATCAATCCAACGACCGATAATGGGCTGAAAAATGGATGTGGAGAACATTCCAACTGCACCGACAATAGACATGCCCAGGGCACCACTAGTTGGTATTTTGTCTGCAATAAAACCAATCATATTTGGCCAGAAATACGCTATGCCTAATGCGAAGAAAATGGCAGCTACATAGGCCATTGTTCCTGTTTGTGTACTGAAAAGAAATATTCCGATGGTAGCAAGCACTGCAGAACCAAGGAGTACTCCGGTCTGATCAAATTTGTGTACGGCTTCGCCGCCAAAATACCTTGCTACAGCCATCAAACCAGTAACCAAAGCCAGAATCAACATGGGTTGAGCACCACTCTTTGCCAATATCAAACCTACCCACTGCTGTGGTCCAAACTCTGTGATAGCCGTTAACGCCATACACAAAAACATAAATGTAAATAAGAAGCCAAATGCTAAATAAACTCCAATCAAACAAAGTAAAAGAGCTGAATAATAAAATACTTTTGAATATTCAGTAAAGAAATTAGAGGCATCAATTAAAGTAGAAACATATGGTAAAGCTGCCAATACAGTTGCAATCAGAAAGTAAGGTGCACTTTTCTTTACAGAGCTATTTGCACTGGTCACTCCAACTTTAGAAGCAGGAAAAGTTTGCCCCCAAAATAAATAAGCATAAATCAAAGTTGGGATCAAGATTACCCAAATTTGAGCCCTCCACCCAAGGCTTGCCCCAGTCATAAGTTGAGATATCAAACTCCCGATTACGATCCCTCCTGGAAACCACATATGAAAACGATTCATCATCTTACTCATCAGACTACCTGAATAAGAATCAGCAATCATAGGATTACATGCTGCTTCAGTACATCCGTTACCTATTCCAATGAGAAATGTCGAAATCAATAGTCCAGTATATCCACCTAAAATCCCTGGGTACAAAGTCAATAGTATCCCTAAAGCATGGCATATAAATGCAACTTGCATGATGGTTTTTGGACCTACTGTGTGATACACTAATCCACCTATGATCATCGAAATGGGAAATCCCAAAAACCACATTGAATTAATAAACCCAAGTTGTTCGGCATTTAGATTAAATTCTGTACCTAACTGTGTTAAAATACCTGCCCTGATGCTAAAAGAAAAGGCCGTTGTGATAAGGGCAAAACAGCTGCCATAAAAAAGTCTCAAGTGGTTGTTAGAATTCATCACATTTTGGTTTGACATATTTGTATAATTTTATTCATTTCATTCATATATTTTTACCATAGCGATAAGCAGGTAAGAAATCAAAAGTGAATTTATGGAAAGATTTCCTGATTTTATATCTTTTTTAGAATGAGCTAAGACTATTAGAGCTCCATCATATAAATAGTAAAGTATATCAAATCAAAGTAGTGAATCCCGTAGGACATTAGTCCAACGGGATAAATGGAAAAGGAGGAAGAGATCGTTACACTATAATGCCTAAATCATTGCTAGAGCCTTTGCGAGACTAATATAAGAAGTATAGACCGAAGAAATATTTATTTGAAGGGCAAAAAGCAGGATATCCCATGCCCGCCTGCCAGTGATTTTCATAAACTGAGTCGGGCAGGCACGAGAGAAGTATAGCATTTTATACATGCAGCTATATAGAGATTAGGCTGGGATGTCAGAGATATTTCAGCGCATACATTAAGGCATTCAGCCCGTTGGATTCAGGAAATTTCTAATTCTATTTCTTATGTAAATTTTACCGCTACCTGTTTTTAAATAGGGCCTGCTTAATAAGTCACGACTTATTGGCATTTGGATAATTTTTAGGACCTAGCAAACTTGTATGAAGGAATTAGGATATAACCTTGTATAAGCCAATAAAGCATAGCTCGATATATAAAATAGGGTACCTCCCTGG
>JANOWJ010000206.1:0-9700 GCA_031417835.1 Saprospiraceae bacterium
TTTGGACTAATCAGTTTACCATTCAAACTACCCCATATCATGCAGATCGCAAGGTGCAGTTGATCGATCAAGCGGGTCGACTGGTGTATGAAGCTAAATTGCCTAAAAACGATATAAGCCTAACTCTACAGCCGGTGATTCCTACAGGTATTTATTTTGTACGATTGATGAAAAGTAATGGTGAAGTGGGTGCTGCGTTGAAAGTGGTGAAGGTGGAGTGATTGTAGTCATATTCTTGATTCTATATTCCTTGGACAACATTTCACCTCACGATAAAAATTTTAGGAAACATTGTCTTACTTGGAATTAAATATGTCTGTCCTGAGCCGAGTAAAAGTGGGCTTAAGGGCGAAACACCAAAATTAAAAAACCCCGTAAACTATTCATTTACAGGGCTTTAAATAAGGTCTTGAGTAGCTCTAGGTAGCCCGTACGGGATTCGAACCCGTGTTTCCTCCGTGAAAGGGAGGCGTCCTAGGCCTCTATACGAACGGGCCTTATGCTTGTGAAGCGGGTGCAACAATAAGCAGATTTTTGAATTTTTAGAGATTTTGCGATTAAATTAATGAACTCAGTTAGTTGATATGTTGCTACAAATTTAAAATTTGTGTTCGTAGCCATTTCTTACCTGAAGTGGTCTTTAAATACTTTTCTCTCATTCGACCTGTTGCCCAATCTTTACAAGGCTCAATATAAATTAGTTTCCAGGGTAGGTGTCCTTTGGTGAACCTGTTTTTACCTTGATTGTGTTCTACTAATCGATTTTTAGCGCTTAATGCCATACCTGTGTACCAAGTTGCATCAGAAACACTTTCGATTACATAGACTTCAACCATAGAATTGTAATTAAATCATAAACTAAATTGATTGTAGTAATCGTTAGCTGGGATTCCCAGCCTGCTAAGATGCAGTCTGGCAGGGAACCCGTGTTTCCTCCGTGAAAGGGAGGCGTCCTAGGCCTCTATACGAACGGGCCTTATATATGAAGTATTGCCTTTAAATTGGATCCTTATTTAGTCAATTCATACCGCAATTTAAATGTTTGCCATCAGTACCCAAGTGGAACCCTAAAATGAATCTATTAGTATGCTTATTCCATTTTCCACATAATGATAAAATTGCAAACATTGACATCCCATGGTCTTAATCACCATCCCCGGAAAAATTATGAGTTATTGCATCTTTAACTATTAAATTTAATGCTATATTCGACTTATGGCCAGTGAATCAGCAATTTTGCAATGAAAATATCTCTAAAGTCCAGTAAACAGCTTTAAAATCCTTACAAATTAATAATATATATGACCTCAATCCTTAACCAAGAATTTAGCACCTCTCCTATAATAAAATTAGGTACCCTTGTTTTTATATGCATTCAATGGTTCCATCTTCAAAGTCAAAATAATTATAATACGAATAGCAGAGATGTTTTATATCTCACTTCCGGAGGAAAGCTACTCCCCTTGCAGGCTATCATAGATATCAGGCATTATGCTATTACTTTAGATGTAGATGTGACCAATCAATCAATAAGTGGATTCACTGAATTGAGTCTAAACTTATCTAAAAAAACAGACACCATTTTGCTCGATTTAATACATTTATATACTGTGACTAAAATTAAAGTCAAAAACAAAACCATTGCATTTACTCAACAGGATGATAAAATATTTATAACTTCATCGATGGGGTTTGAAATAGGAAACCTCAAGTTACATATCGCATACCACGGCATACCACCAGTAGCGGTAAAGCCTCCGTGGGATGGTGGTTTTACCTGGACAAAGGATATCAAAGGGAATGATTGGGTATCGATTAATATTCAAGGAGAGGGAGGAAAAATGTATTTCCCGTGTAAAGATCACCCCAGTGACGAACCCAATGAGGGTGCAGACCTAAAGATAACTGTTCCATCCAATTTAGTAGTTGCCGGTCCCGGATTATTAATGAGTGTGACCACTAAAAATAACAAGTCGACCTATTATTGGAAAACAAATTACACGATTAGTAATTACTGTATTTTGTTTAATATTGGAAAATACAAGGTGGTAAAAGATGAATATACGACCCTTGAAGGTAATAAAGTTCCTGTGGAATATTATGTGCTAGAGGTCGACACGATGCACGCAAAAAAAGTAATCGAAACCAGAATACGGGATAGCAAAATTTTGGAAAAGTATTTTGGAGAATACCCATGGATAAAGGAAAAAATAGGCATCGCTGAAGTTCCTAACTCTGGCATGGAACACCAAACCATGATAACCTTTGATAATAAATTTTCATATAAACAAGTTGGCAATCAATCCTATTCCGCCAATTTATTTCATGAATATGCCCACGAATGGTGGGCTAATAAAGTCACCAATAAGGATTGGGCTCATATGTGGATACAGGAAGGCATAACCACTTTTGCGGAAGCGCTGGCTATGCTGGAGTTAGGAGGAGAAGCTGCCTATACTGAAATCATTGATGGCCATCGTAGAGGAGTAAAAAATAGAAAACCAATGGTAATCGGCGATGAAGCCACAGAAGAGGAGGTATATTCGGGTGGGGATATTTATGGAAAGGGATCCTTTTTCATGCATAGTCTGCGTCATTTAATAGGCGATGACATCTTCTTCCCTACTTTAAAAAAATTAGCTACAGACCCTAAATACACCTATGATAATTTTGTTACAACGAATGATGTAGAAAATTTATTCAGTATAGCCTGCGGAAAAAATTTAAAACCATTTTTTGATTTTTATTTAAGAACAACTAGTGTATTGGAAGTGAGTATTAAGGGCATTGGTTTTCAAAAATATCAAATAAAAATAGATAATTTTTTTATGGCCCTACCCTTTGAAATTATCGTTAATGATCAAACGCGTACTATGGTCATACCAAGTGAAGGACTTATGATCAACAGTGTATTGCCACCACAAGTAGATGCCAAAGGATATTATCTAAAAAAAGTAACTATTCAGTAATGAAAAATATAGCTAAATATATATTAGCAGCAAGTCTGTTTATATTTCCTCTGTTAGCTATTTCAGACACCTACCCTATCAATAAAAACATAGACATCAAACACTATTCATTTGAAATTTCGGTATCAGATACCTCTGATAAAATTATCGGAAATACCCAAATAACTATATTCTTTAAAAAAGACGGGGTTCGAAATATCAGATTAGATCTCATTAACAAATCTATAGAAAAACAAGGAAAGGGAATGCAGATTGATGCTATTAAAATAGCTGGTGCTCCAGTAGCCTATACTCATCAACATGACGAACTCATCATCAGTTTACATACTCCTCCCAGTATCAATACAGAACTGATTTTTAACATTAGTTACCATGGGATTCCATATGATGGGCTTAGAATCGGGGCTGCTAAATATGGCGATCGTAGTTTTTTTTGTGAAAACTGGCCGAATAGAGCGAGGCATTGGTTGCCCACCATGGATCATCCATATGATAAAGCCACTTCAGAGTTTATCATGAAAGCTCCTTCTCATTATAAAGTCATCTCCAATGGATTATTGAAGGAAGAATCAGACCTAGGCTATAATATCAAACTTACTCATTGGAAACAATCGGTACCTGTTTCCTGTTGGTTATTTGTATTAGGGATCGCTGATTTTGCAGTGAAATACGTAGATCAATTCAAGGGCAAATCTATTGAAACATGGGTATACGCCAAAAATAGAGAAGAAGGATTTTTTGATTTTGAAGAGCCCACAAAAAAGGTGTTAGAGTTTTATAGTAATTATATAGGTCCTTTTGCATATGAAAAATTGGCTAATATTCAATCGGCAAGTGTTAATGGAGGAATGGAAACACCATCGGCAATATTTTACGGAGAACATTTAGTAAATGGAAAAAGAGACGAACGAACCAGAAATATAGTTATTCATGAAATTGCACACCAATGGTTTGGTAATGCCGTTACTGAAACCACCTGGGATGATGCTTGGCTTAGTGAAGGCTTCGCTACCTTTTTTACCTTATTGTTTATTGAAAAACAATATGGCAAGGATGAATACACTAAAGGAATTCTCAAAGCTAAAAAACAGGTTATTGATCTGGCATCAAAGATACCGGAATTTAGTATTGTAAGTCCAAGGTCAGCAGAAAAGGAACCAGTGACTTCAGGTATTACTTATCAAAAGGGTGCCTGGGTATTACATATGCATAGAAATTTAGTTGGTGAAACTAATTTTCAAAGGGGCATTCAATCCTATTATTCAACGTTTTATAATTCAAAAGCAACTACAGATGATTTTAGACTAGCTATGGAAAAAGCGTCAGGAAAAGACTTAAAAAAAAAATTTACGCAGTGGTTATATAAACCCGTCAACCCAGCTATATATGGAACATGGGATTACAATAATCAGGATAAAAAATTAACGATCCAATTGACACAAAAGCAAACGGGGAAACATATATTTAATCTGCCAGTAGAAATTGCTTATTATAATTCTGGCAGCCGTATTCCAATCATTTTAAAAATGAACCTCAGCACCAGAGAGCTAACTCAAACATTTAAAGTAGCCCTTGCACCAGATAAGGTAGAATTTGATCCTCGAAATCTATTACTTAGTACTAGCAATTTTTCGAAAAAGATAGGGTAATCAAACTTATACATTGACCTAAAATGCTATACTTCAATGGTTGGGCAATCTCATTTCGCCCTATCCAATGCACTTTCTGTGAACTTAGTGATACCTATCTTCTTGAATTTTGTTGCTCTATTTTCAAAACTACAGCATTAGGCCATCGATTATTGGTATAAAATCTTTGTTCATTCACAGCACTTACTCTTAGACCAATAGGTGCCGGCGATAGATAGATATTGGCATCAAAATCCTTTTTGTACTCTACTAATTCTGCTTTATATCCCACTATAGAAATTTTAGTTTTTGAATTCGCTCCAATGTGGATCAACACCATAGCCTTTCGATCACCATATTTCTAACCTTCCGAACTACTCCGGGTCACATAGGCATAAATTTATTTTTCATCGTTGGACTAAGTAGATCAAATGTTTTCTTCAAGTATGTCGGGCAAAGGTTTGACTTGTTTAGACAGCTTCTGCATTTACAAAAGGCCATAGAGCCACCTCTGCAAAATGGGTTTTTACTCTAGTTGAAGTTCTCCTTTCGACTTTGGGCCGATATTTAATAAAAGTTACCCTCCTTTGCCCGGATTTCGATCAACATATTGATGACTTGGGTACTCGTCTTATGAGGGTCATTCGTCGACTTATAACCCCAGTCAGTATCCATCGTATAACGAACTTCCCAAGGCCTAGGTAATGGCTCATCAGGGGTGTTTTGTTCACCTGTTTTCATTAAGCCATGCATGATCACAGGAACAGGCTTTAATGACCAAGCGTATCCCTGTAACCCTTAGCCCAGACCAGATATGAAAAGGATATCGATCTTTCCACAATTGGAAAAAAATGATTTCAATTGTTTTTATCATGATCCATCCGACAGTGATATGACTAGTATAATGTAATGTAATGGCAGTAGTAATCTCCCGATTGGTATTTCATGATGATAAAAATGTTGAAAATCTTCCAGAGAAAAATAGTATCCAATTGCTATCCCCTCTTTGTGAAATGCATGCACGATTTCTGTAGTAATATCTCATCGAAAAGGTGTAGTCATTACATTAAATGGTGTAGTGCATTAAACATACAAAAACCTGAATGGTGCTTCGTCGTAAACACGACATATTTCGTGCCTGCTTGTTTTGCGAGTTTAGCCTAATTTGTCTGATTAAATTTTTCAGGATTTAAAATATTCAGGCAATTCTCTGAGATATTTTTCAACATATTCATCGGATGACCCGGATATTCAATGACTGCTGACAGCCCCCAAAGACGACGATCTTATTATTCTTGCCATAAAATATCATTCCGGCCCCACACCATATTTTAACTCATTAAAATTGACAAATTTGGTAAATGCTTCCATCCTTAAGGCCAAAAACCCAATTCGTGCCGAATTATTTATTCATTTGGTAAATATAATATATATGCCTATTTATCAATATATTACGTGCCCTATATTTTACAATAATCCTTGAAAGTTATCAGAATTGGACAAATCACTAATTTGCCTATTTAATGAAATCCACATTTCATAATCAATTTTATTAAGGGTTTATCCCGGGGTATACTTATTTTTGCCTTCCAAATTTTAAATTTCTTATCCTTAAATAGAAAAAATTATGAATACAGTAAAAGTTGCAATCAATGGGTTTGGGCGAATCGGGCGCCTTGTGTTTCGTCAAATATATGACATGAAAGGCATCGATGTAGTCGCTATCAACGATTTGACTAGTCCGGCTGTATTGGCGCACCTATTAAAGTATGATACTGCTCAAGGCAGATTTAATAAGGAAGTGTCTCCAGGTGATGGCAGCATCATTGTAGAAGGAGAATCCATTAAAATATATGCTCAAAAAGATCCAGCGCAGATTCCTTGGAAAGATCATGGTGTAGATGTAGTGCTAGAATGCACCGGATTTTTCACAGACAAAGATAAAGCCGCTGCTCACCTTACTGCCGGTGCGCGTAAAGTGGTGATCTCTGCTCCCGCTACGGGCGATTTGAAAACAATCGTATTCAATGTAAATCATGAAATATTGGATGGTTCTGAAACCATCATCAGTTGTGCATCATGTACGACAAATTGTCTTGCGCCCATGGCAAAAGTACTAGATGATAGCTACGGCATCGTCAATGGCATGATGACCACCGTGCACGCCTATACCAATGATCAAAGCCTCCAAGATGCTCCGCATCCTAAAGGCGACCTCCGCCGGGCTCGGGCTGCTGCTCAAAATATCGTACCTAATAGTACCGGAGCTGCTAAAGCGATTGGTTTAGTATTACCCAATTTAAAAGGCAAACTAGATGGTAGTGCCCAAAGAGTTCCGGTATTGACAGGCTCATTAACTGAAGTTACTGCTATCTTAAATAAAAAAGTAAGCGGAGTCGACGAAATCAATGCTGCTATGAAAGCCGCTTCAAATGAGAGTTTTGGATATACCGAAGATCAAATCGTAAGTTCTGATGTGGTAGGTATGTCATTTGGATCCTTATTCGATGCCACTCAAACTAAAGTGCAAAATGTAGGTGATACTCAACTGGTCCGTACGGTAGCTTGGTATGACAACGAGATGAGTTATGTCAGTCAGCTCGTGCGTACGTTGAAGTATTTTGCCGAAATGATTTAATCTAAAAAGATTTCTGCAAAAACTGATACATCCACGGTGAGCATTTTTTTAAGATGTTAGCATTTTTTGTAGAGATAAAGAAATATTCCATATGTCTACTTTTACTTCAATTGATTTTAGCGGCAAAAAAGTGCTCATCCGAGTGGACTTTAATGTACCCTTAGATAAATCATTTCAGATCACGGATGATACCCGTATCCAGGCTGCGCTAAAGACTATTAATTATGTATTGACTAAAGGTGGTGCCGTGATATTATTTTCTCATCTTGGAAGACCTGATGCCAAACTCAAAGCAGATGGTTCTATCGACAAAGAGAAATTTACACTTAGACATCTTGTTGCCCATCTTTCCAAATTATTAACCAGACCTGTTGCATTCTGTGATCAGACCCGAGGGCCGGTTCAACAAGCTGCGGCAGCTGCGCTAAAGTCGGGAGAAGTGCTGTTGTTAGAAAATACCCGATTTGAGGCAGGTGAAGAAACGTGTGATGCCGGACTTTCTGCGGAGTGGGCTTCTTTAGGTGATTTATATATCAATGACGCATTCGGGACTGCTCATCGGGCTCATGCCAGTAATGTCGGTGTGAGCAATTGTTTTTCGGCTGATAAAAAGTCTTTTGGTTTTCTGATGGAAGCAGAACTGGAGAATGCCAGAAAATTAATGGCTCACCCGCAACGGCCTTTTACTGCGATAATCGGCGGAGCTAAAGTATCGGACAAGATCGTATTGATTGAACGATTTTTGGATATCGCTGATCAAATACTCATAGGAGGTGGCATGGCCTATACCTTTATTCAGGCCTTGAGTGGTAAAACTGGTAAATCATTAGTCGAACCTGATAAAGTAGCATTGGCCAAATCATTATTGGAGAAGGCAAAAGATAAAGGAAAACTACTTCTATTACCTGTAGACTCAGTGATTGCTGATGCCTTTTCAGCTAATGCTAATACTCAAATCTGCGATAGCAATGACATACCCGATGATTGGATGGGGCTGGACATCGG
Organism: Saprospiraceae bacterium; assembly: GCA_031417835.1. GTDB lineage: Bacteria > Bacteroidota > Bacteroidia > Chitinophagales > Saprospiraceae > JADJLQ01. The sequence continues at coordinate 8,241 of JANOWJ010000206.1, forward strand.
ACCGATCGCTAGAGAACAATACAAAGCAGTACTATTAAAATCAAAAACGATCCTCTGGAATGGTCCTATGGGTGTATTCGAAATGCCAGCCTTCGCCCAAGGCACGCTCTCTGTGGCGCTAGCTGTAGCCGAATCGACAAAAGAAGGTGCTTACTCTTTGATTGGGGGTGGTGACTCTGTGGCTGCGATCAATCAGGCAGGCCTGGACGATGAAGTGAGTTATGTATCAACAGGCGGTGGTGCCATGTTAGAATTATTGGAAGGTAAGTCCCTACCAGGCGTGGTGGCCATTGAAGGGTCTTAGATTTATACGACCCAATACGTTGAATTTAAAATTTCAATTCCATTCCCTTTTATAGTCGATCCACATTTCGCGGACTTCATGCTTTAAGTTTATAATATGATGATTAGTTCTTATAGATCTATAATCCTTAGGCTATTGATCTTTAGTCAAAAGTCCTCGATCCTCTCTGGGTCTGTGAATGATGTAATTAAATTATTTAATTGTATAAAGCGGATGGACTTAAAGGTAACCATCTTTGCCTAACATACATTTAAAACAATTTAACACACATTAGATGAAAAAAACAACACTAATTTTATTGATTGCCATTGCAACAAGTATTGGCAAACTAATCGCTCAAATCCCTGCGATAGTGGTGAGCGACAAAGCCGGATGGCATAAAATAAGCGAAAGGAAAGTTGATTTTAAAGGAGACCGTGATGAAATACTGGTGGCAGGTGCTGACCGTTTCTCAGCCATCAAATTCAAGGTAACTGAAGCTCCGATTGATTTGCAGGACCTTGAAGTATTTTATGAAAGTGGTGATAAGCAAGTAATACAAGTGCGTACTCCCATCCTGGTGGGTAATGAAAGTCGGGTCATTGATTTGAACGGTGGCGAACGTAGTCTGAAGAAAATTATATTTATGTACAAAACGTTAGCAAATCAAAAAGATAAAAAGGCTCATGTTGAAATATGGGGGATGAAAACAAATGCAAAAGACAACGCATCAACAAATGGAAAAGACAGCCAGTCAACATATGCTAAAAATAGCGCGTCAACGAAAGGAAACGCAAGTGCATCAACAAATGCAATTCCCGACCCTGCCGTGGTCCCAAGTATTGCTATCATGACAAGCGACAAAGCGGGCTGGCATAAAATAGGTGAACGAAAAGTTGATTTTTCAACTGATCGCGACGAAATACTGGTGGTAGGTGCTGATCGATTCTCAGCCATCAAATTCAAAGTGAACGAAGCCGCTATTGATTTGCAAGACCTCGAAGTATATTATGAAACTGGTGATAAGCAAATAATTCAAGTGCGTACTCCCTTACAGTTAGGTAATGAAAGCCGCGTCATTGATTTGAACGGCGGTGAACGCAGCCTAAAGAAAATTATTTTCGTGTATAAAACGGTAGGAAATCAAAAAGATAAAAAAGCTCAGGTCGAAATATGG
>JANOWJ010000207.1:0-19790 GCA_031417835.1 Saprospiraceae bacterium
TTGTCTTCATCCCGTCCCATTAAAGCAGTATAGCCAACGATGTCGGTGAATAGGATGGCGGCCAGTTGAAGGGAGGAAGACAATTCAAGTATTTATTCGAAAGATAAGCAAAAAGTTAAGGTGTTGAAAATTCAAAAAGCTGGATTCAAGTCACAAATGCAACTTTTTGATTAAATATTTCAATGGCGAACTTAAATTAACTTTTTCTGGTCTATTATCTTTCTAACAGAATCCTAAGTGAATGGACACAACTATAGCGCTAAAAAATAAAACGATCATTGGTTGATCACCAGTGCAGCCTGGCCAAGGTAAAACAATACCTGAAGGCAATTCCATTAATGTAAAATTGCGAAAAAGAATCTTTGCCCCTAAACAAATAATCTAATTCACTTCAGGCAATGAGGGATCATTATATAACTCAAGTTTCGCAAGGAAGAATAAAACATAATCCTATTTAAAATAAAGAACCACTGTCCCACCCTTGAGCCCCGGTTTTGTTTTTCTAGATGTATTGAGGCAAAGCTAAAGGTCATATTCCCCTGACAATTAAAGTCTAAATGCAGAGGTCAAAGAATCCGATTTTATTGGTACAACCCTCACAGAATTTCACATCTTGACTGAAGAATCACAGCAGGGATAGGCGCAGATTATGGCACTGACTATGTGTGTGCTTTGGAAGTCAATGTAGTCCCGACAGATGTGCTGATAGTGAGTTTTTATTCGAGATGTTTTTCCTGCTTTGTGACAGCTCGTTTTTACAGCTAACCATACTTAATCCGACCAACAATAACCAAGTAAACGCAACTTTCATTTTATTTGGCTTAATAATTTTCTTCTTTCCATAATTTTTTTTGCTCAGAAAGCAAAAACTGTTGTATTGCATCAACATCTGCTTCACTCAATACATCAGCAAAGGAAGCCATACCATTACGGGATAAAGCACCTTTCAAAACGATATCTTTAATCGCCGCATGAATACCTAAAGGCAACTTAGCAAGGTCTGGATATTGGGAGTAAAAATCAAACTTATGACCAACACCATGACACCCTGTACAATATTTATCAAAAATAACAATCCCTTTATCCACTAAAACCGGGTCGACTGGAGTATCAGGAGGTTCCGGCGTTTTTATTTTAACATAAGGTGGAGGTAACGGGGTACTTATTCCATTTAATTTAAAAGCAAGTATCCGCCCTTTGTTTTGATACTTTTGATTAATAGTACCTTTCGCTCCAAAGGACAGCGGAGTTCCTCCCATGCCAGCCATTACTGCAATATATTGTTCATTATTTATAGTGTATGTCATTGGAGCAGCCATAATACAAGTACCGGTAAATATCTCTTTTAATACTTTACCGGTATTAGCATCAAACACTTTCAAATGGCCTGTACTCGTACCTTGAAATACCAAGTTACCTGCAGTTGACAATATGCCTCCATTGGCAACAGGTATTTCATTTTCAATTTTCCATACTTCTTTCTGAAGTACCGGGTCCCAGGCTTTTAAAAAATTCTTGTTTACTGTATCCGGATGATTCGTCGTATATTTTTTAGTTTTTAATGAAAATGGGGCACTTGCTCCGTCATAGTTCAATCCCGTACCGAAAGTCCCTTTTTTAAATGCATACGTTGGTTGTGCCATATAAACCATAGGCTCTACAATCTCAGGAATATAAACAAGTTTAGTAATCGGATTATATGACATAGGTTGCCAACTATGGCCACCCGCTAAGGAGGGAACTATTAATTTGGGTTCATCTTTATACCATCCTTGTTCAGTCAAAACCGGTCTTCCTGTTTTCATATCTACATGGCTTGCCCAGTTGACTTTCGTATATTTTTCAGCAGATAAGAGCTCGCCTGTTTTTCTGTCCAAAACATAAAAAAATCCATTTTTAGGTGCTTGCATAATGACTTGCCTGGGTTTTCCCTTTAGGTCTAGTTCAGCCAGAATCATATTCATGGTGGAAGTATAATCCCAGATTTCACCGGGAGTAGTCTGATAATGCCAAACTAATTTCCCATTATCCGGGTTAATCGCAAGGATTGAACATAAATATAAATTGTCGCCACCAGTAGGACTCCTATACCATATCAAATAGGGCGATGAGTTGCCCGTCCCTATATATAATAGATTTAATTCTGGGTCATAGGCGGATTGTCCCCATACCGTACCTCCTCCTCCAGCTTCCCAAAGAGAATTGGGATCCCAGGTTTTGGATGCCTGTTCCATTTCTGGATGTTCAAATCCTTTTTTGGGATCACCAGGTACAATAAAAAATCTCCATTTAAAATCGCCTGTTTCTAAATCATATGCTGTGATATAACCACGAACTCCAAATTCGCCACCTGAATTTCCCAGGATGACAACTTTTTTAGCAATCTGTGGTGGGCCTGTACTGGTGTACGACAAGCTCCGATCAGTGAAGGTATCTTTATTCCAAAGTACTTTTCCATTGGCAGCATTTAAACAAACCAGATAACCATCTAAAGTACCCACATAAACTTTTCCTTTCCATACCTGTACGCCCCGATTCACGACATCACAACAGACTTTACGATTATATGAAGCATCAACATCCGGATCGTATCTCCAGATCTGTTCACCAGTCTTTGCATTTATAGCATAGACTACACCCCAGGCACCTGAGGTATACATGACACCATCTACTACTATTGGTGTCGCTTCCAATCCACGGTTTACTCGCCCTATTCGTGAACTGGCATCGAATTCCCAGGCAAAACCCAAGTCTTTTACGGTGTGTTCATTAATTTGATCAAGCGGAGAATAATGTTGTTGTTTATAATCTCGTCCTAGGGACATCCAGTTTTGCGGTTCTTTATCTGCTTGATTTAATCTTGCCTGATCTATCCAACCGGGAATGGAGGGAGTATTATCTCGACATGAGTTTAAAAAGGTTAGCAGTGAAAGAGCCCAAAATAGGACAAGGTTAAATTTTTTCATACTTCATTTTATAATAATTTACCACTCTCGGAAGTCGTAGTGACCACATAGTCGTGATAAAGGATGACACTACTAAACATGGTAAAAACGCGATAGAGCTTTTTGCCCCACGGGCCAATAAATATAGTGACTTTATATTCAATATTTTATCATTGGTTGATCACCGGCGCAGCCTGGCCAGGCAAAACAATACCTGAAGGCAATTCCATTAATGTAAAATTGCGAAAAATAATCTTTGCCCCCTTCAGACTCTAAACAGAGATAACCCTTTTTCTGAGTGGCACGAGCTAGGCCATTTACAAATTTGCCATTCACTGAAAGTTTTACTACTCCATCTACACACACCACATCATAGGTGTTCCATATTCCTCTTCCCTTACATAGGTTTTCAATTGATTTACTCCTTGTGCCTCTAGGATTATCCGGAATAGTTTCAACTCCACCGACCCCAAAAAGCTCGCCATGCACATAAGCGATAGGGGGTTCTACTCCATCTCTTGTATTCAACTTTACCCAATCCAGATCCAGCATCTGTACTTCTACACCATTTGGAAGGCGATTCTTCTCTCCCGGGATTGCATCACTCCATACGAAAATGCCGGAGTTGCCACCCGGCTCCAGATGTTTCCATTCCACATTCAGGAGGAAGTTTTCGTATTGATTTTTACTTCGCATCACTCCGATGGGATGGCCCGTGCAGATTAATTCATCCTGTTGTACCGACCAGGTGTCAAGCGAAGTATTGACATTGACCCATTGTATAGGAGTAGCCTTCTTCTTGATGGTAGGGACATGAACTGAGCTTATTTCTTTACCAAACTTTAATGTAGAAGGTTGGGCATATGCCTGAGGGTAAAACCACCAGAACAAACCTACCCATAGTTGGAAAAGGATCAATATTGAATTTTTCATTGACTTTTAATTTAATGCCGGTCAGCCTAATACTTTCGTGATGCCGGGAATCGCAATCTCAGGACCAGTATATTTTAAATCCCAATGCAGTTGATCAGAGGGCGGGCCTAAAACCTGGTTTGAATTAATCGCTTCGTCCCACTTAAGGGTTTGTCCGCTATAGGCTACCATTCTTCCCATAATCGCCAGCATAGTACTATTCGCCATTCTTATTCCATCATTCATTGGATTATTTTTCGAATAGATGTAAAAAGTTCATTGTGCTGTGTCTGATAGGGATCGTTTATTTCACCTTGATAAGTCCACTTATTCAGGCCGGTAATTTCCGGAATTCCACTGCTTTTCACCAAGCCATTGCCCAGGGTACCAGCTATCTCTACTGAATTTCTAGAGGAACAACCGGCTTGCTGGCGGCTAAAACTAAATCCCCGAACTTCATTTTGGTATTCATATTCAATGGCAAAATGATCATAGATGTTTCCATACAATTTATCCACCCGCGCTTGCCGGCCTCCGGAACCGGTTGCTTGTACAGGCATTTTATCACCCATGGCCCATGACATCATATCAAGGCTATGTACTATCATCTCTACCAGATAATCACCAGACAACCAGTTTTGATAATACCAGTTGCGCATGAGATACTCCATGTCCGTCCATTCTGTTTGCCTAGGCTTATACCACAGGTAACCACCGTTGCGGGTGGAGGATACAGTTTTGATTTCGCCAATTTCGCCATTTAATATTCGTTCAAAAAAAGCCCTCTTGGGTAAATCATACCTAAACGTGAATCCTGATACCAGGGATAATTTTTTGTCAGCGGCTTTTTTTGCAGCGGCTATTACCTTACGGATGCCCGGGGCATCTACGGCCACTGGTTTTTCGCAAAACACATGTTTTCCTGCCTCGATGGCAGCTATCAGATGATCGGGCCGAAAAAATGGCGGGGTAGTCAAGATGACGACATCCACACCGGATTCAATCACTTTTCTATAAGCATCAAAACCCACAAATTTATTGGCCTTATCTACCCTTACCTTTTTAGAATCGACTTCCATCAGGGATATATAGGATTCTTCCAACCTATCCACAAATACATCTCCCATGGCGGTAAGCACGACATCAGGGTCAGCGGCCATGGCCTGGGCAGAGCTCCGGTCCCTCTAACCACAACCGATGAGGCCCACCTTTAAAGTATTCGATTTTGGAGTTCATAATTTCTTTGGGCAAATGCAGATCCGGGAAAACCAATATTTAAAGCCATAGTACTTCCCACTAGTGCTGTACCGTTAGACTTTATAAATGTCTGGCGATCGAGTCTGATGTTTGTATTTTTTTTCACAATTCATTTAGATAAAGTGTGAACGGGTGAAATCTCAAGTGGTTATATTCAATTACTAATGTAAATAATTTTAAACAAATAATCTAATTCACTTCAGGCAATGAGGGATCATTATTTAACTCAAGTTTCACAAGGAAGAATAAAACATAATCCTATTTAAAATAAAGAACCACTGTCCCACCCTTGAGCCCGGGTTTTGTTTTTCTAGATGTATTGAGGCAAAGCTAAAGGTCATATTCCCCTGACAATTAAAATCTAAATGCAGAGGTCAAAGAATCCGATTTTATTAGTACAACCCTCACGAAATTTCTCATCTTAGCAGGAGAATGAAAGCAGTCATAGGCATAGATTTTGGTACTGACTCTGTCCGAGCATTGATCGTCGATGCGGCTACCGGTCAGGAGCTCGGTGCGCATGTTTTTTATTATCCCCGATGGAAAAAAGGATTGTATTGTGATCCCGGTAAAAATCAATGGCGGCAACATCCTTTAGATTACATCGAAGGGTTGGAACAATCTGTCCTGGGAGCGATACAATTATGTGGTGCAGAGGTAACCAAAGCTATAGTAGGTATCAGTATAGACACTACGGGATCTACACCGATAGCAGTGGATCACACCGGAACACCGCTATCGCTCTTGCCTGGGTTGGAAACCAATCCTCATGCCATGTTTATCTTGTGGAAAGATCATACTGCAGTGCAAGAAGCGGCTGAAATAAATACTCTTGCCAAAAACTGGCACACTGATTATACCCAATATGAAGGTGGAATTTATTCATCAGAATGGTTTTGGGCAAAGATCTTGAAGATATCCAGGGAAGATCGGGAGGTATTGCATAAGACTTACTCTTGGGTAGAACATTGTGATTTTATCCCTTTTCTATTGACCGGAGGCTCTGATATTCGATCGATGAAACGTAGCAGATGTGCAGCAGGACATAAAGCCCTTTGGCATCCGTCATGGGGAGGTCTTCCGCCCAATGAATTTTTTACAACCCTAGATCCTATCTTAAATGGGCTGCGGGATAGACTTTATCAGGACTCCTATACCTCCGATATCGTAGCGGGTCACCTGTCGGATGAGTGGGCTTTACGATTAGGCTTATCAACTAATGTAGTGGTATCGGTCGGTGCATTTGATGCACATATGGGTGCGGTAGGTGGTCAGATCAAACCGTATTATCTATCGAAAGTGATGGGCACTTCTACGTGCGACATTCTGGTAGCACCCAATCAACTCAAAGAAAAATTAGTACGAGGTGTCTGTGGGCAAGTAGATGGATCTGTGATCCCTGGTATGTTGGGCTTAGAAGCCGGTCAATCGGGCTTTGGCGATATCTATGCCTGGTTTGTGAGGATCTTATCCTATTCAGTGAAAGAATTTATAGTAGCATCGGCAGTCATAGCAGAAGATCTCAAAGATCAATTGATCGAAGAATCGGCAGATCAATTGATGAAGACATTGAGTAAAGATGCAGCACAAGTGCCACTGGGCTCCGGCGGTGTATTGTCTTTAGATTGGATGAATGGTCGTCGGACTCCAGATGCCAATCAAAAGCTCAAAGGTGTGATCAGCGGTCTGCATCTAGGTAGTGAAGCACCTCAAATCTTCCGATCCTTGGTCGAAGCGACCTGTTATGGTGCTCGCTTAATCGTAGAGCGATTTAGAGAAGAGGGTATCCCGATCCATGGGTTGATAGGGTTAGGTGGAGTAGCTAAAAAATCTCCCTTCATCATGCAGATTATGGCTGATGTGATGAATATGCCGATACAGATTGTACGGTCCGAGCAGACTTGTGCCTTAGGCGCAGCTATGTTTGCAGCTGTAGCAGCAGGTGTATATCCTGATGTTTTGATCGCTATGGAAAAAATGGGCTCAGGATTTGATAAAGAATATGTACCTCAAGCGCTAGCTGTACAGGCATATGAAAAATGGTATCAAGCCTATAAATTATTATGTAAGACGATCGAATCAACAACTTAATCCATAGCATCGCAAGCCTAGGTGGTGTAAGGAAAGAGGGTAAATGGATAGAAGGAAAGCGAGGTAACAATGTTTTTAGCTCCGGTTTTGGGGAGAGCTTTTTTCTATGCGGCTAAATGTTACCTGCCGTTTTGCTGTCGTCTGTGAAAGTCAGTCGGCTCAAATTGTTTTTCATGCGGTCTAAGATTTAGCTTTTACAAGTCCGAAGAGTTTGCCAAAAATTGCTATCATGGGAAAAATTGTCTGCTGCACAAAAGGTGGAACTTATCCTAAATAATATTCTCCTTTTGCTTGTCGCAAAATATAGCAAGCGTCTAACGCTGAAGAGTCTTTGGCGTTTTGTCTGTTGCAAGCGTCAAACATCTTTGTCAGCAAATACTCAATACTAAGTGCAGGTGTAAAAGTCGCTTTGAATTTTATAGCTGTCCCGTCAAGCTGCTAATGAAGGGTTTCGTGGGATGTATTACGGTAGTCTGGAAGGCGGCTATGGATTAGCCATATTTGTGAATTCGCACAATGGAAGTATTATGGGTGAACTGATTAATTGTGCCGGTCGAGGCTTTGTGGAGTTGGGGAATTGACCAATCTGTCCGCCCGGAATCGCGGCTAAATTTATAACTAAAAGCCGAAGTTAACCAACAAAAGCCCGGCAGAATTCCCCCGATATGACGGGGCAGGCTGTCCGCCGAAACCAAAGCTTGGATGTGCACCGCTGATGACTGATGTTGACTGATGTGGTTTACTTTTTCTTTATTAATTCTAATGTCTTTTCTAAAGCCTTGTGTTTGTTGGATAAAATGTCTGAAATTGTTAATGGAATTTCAACATCAGGATTTATTCCTTTGTCAGGTTGTTCTGTCAATGGATAATAACCTATCAACGGAATGTCTATTTCTATTTTTGAATTAGGTAGCCAAAGAAAAAAAAGTTGTCCACCATTTGTTCCTTTCAGATTACCACCAGTTTCAGAACCTACAATAGTTGCAATCTTGTTCTGTTGTAAACCTGCAGTAAGAAAGAATGTGGCAGAACTATTCGCAGCGTCAACAAGTAAATAGGTATTTCCTTGAAACGCTTTACTATTTTGTTTTATGATTGAATTGCCTCTGTCTTTTTTCCAGGTATAAAAGCCATTATCCTGCTTTATTAATTGTCCGATTCTGTTATAGAAACTTTTATCCCAGGTATTAAGATGGGGGCGAAATTCATCAGAAACATTTTCATAACGAAGCAATTCTTTAAATGCTGGAAATTCAATCTGCTTTTTAGCTAGTCTTTTTCCAAGAACTAGATTTACTTCATCATCACCACCTTCATTCCCCCGTATATCAATGATTAAGTTTTGAATATTTTTTTCAGTCAATTCATCAAAAGCATTATTTAAATATTTCTTCCAGTCTATCGTTAATTTATTGGTTACGAATGTGCCAATTTTTAAATAACCAGTTTCGTTATTTAATATTTTGAAACTCCATAAATCATCTAAGGTTGAAGGCTGTTTTCCATATTTGCTTTCAATTAGGGTAAAGCGTTCAGAACGACTTACAGGATTAACATTTAGTGTCAATATATTTGTTTGGTCAGACGGTTTAATTTTAATGGAATAGGAATTATTAGTTAGTGGGAATAATAAAGGATAAAAAATATCAAATGCTTCAAATTTCCCTAATCCAGTAAGGTTCAAGTCAATTAGCCTTTTGAGATTATTGTTTCCATCTCCCTTCACATATTGTATTAATGTATCAATAATTATAGCAACAGATACATTATTGATTTCTAAAACTTCAGTTCCTTGTTTTAGTTCTTCATTGCCTGAAACAGTTTTTTCTATAAACATCTTTTTATCAAACAAGAAAAAAGTAAACGGGACTTTATCCTTTTTATTAAAGAGGCTGTCTTTTATAGAACCGCTCTGATTGTAAAAGCTACAGAAAGTATGTCCGCATTTTAAAGTTGCGGTGAACTTCGAAAACAATAAATAAGCCTCAGAAAGCGATAAGTCTCTTTTCAATTGTCGCTCTAGATTAGCAAAATGCTTTGCAACAGTTGAGCTGTCTTGGAACCTGTAAAGCCCGGGATGGTAATTCAGTAAAGCGCCTTTCAAAACTTCAAAGTCTTTAAGAAGTTCTTTAGATGTCAAAGTTTTTGAACTTTGAATAGATTGAGGCTTTCCAGTTACAGAAAATAGCAATATGAATACCATGGTTATACAAAATCGTTTCATTTCTGATTCTTTTTTTAAGGTAAATGAGTATTTAGTATTTTAAAGTGTCAACATATAATTTGAAACTAAGTTCAGTCAATTTATGGTTTGTAGGGTGCGTCTATTAGCATTTCAGCCAACGGTTTCGGGCTTGGCGAAGGTGGCGATTTTCACCACAAATGTTTATACGGAGAACCAAAGTTTGATTAACCACAAATGTGTCTGCGGAGTACTGAGCCGCCACTTTGACCAAACCGCTGATATAGGATGCTCTTCTGCTCGCTTTATTATTGGTTCGTGTCAATCGTTAGAATTGTCGGTTTAGGAATTGTCAGAAAGTAAATCATTACAAATAAAGTTGCTATTGCTGTTGCAATAAAGGCTGTTGTCGCACCGAACTGAAACCAAATTAGTCCTGTTAGGGAACTTGCTAGCATTGTGCAGATACTTTGAAGTCCAGAGAATGTTCCGATTGCCGTTGCGGTGTCTTTTTTGTTGGTAATATTTGAAATCCACGCTTTTGTAATTCCCTCTGTCGCTGAAGCGTAAATGCCATAAAGAAAAAACAGTCCGAAAAAGTAATAAATGTTTGTGTTAACTGCCATACCGAAATACACTGTCGCAAATAAGGCCAGTCCGATAATGAAAATTGTTTTCAGCCCTACATTGTCGGCAAGGATACCAATTGGAAAAGCAAACAAAGCGTAAATTAGATTGTAAAAAATATAAACTCCGATAACCATTGTGTCGTCAAGTCCCGATTGTTTTGCTTGAAGTAAAAGAAAAACATCCGAACTGTTGAAAAGTGTAAATATTAAAAGTCCTATTACAACTTTTCTGTATTCTGCAGGACTTGCTTTCCAATATTTTAGGAATGAAAAAAATGGTGTTTTGAGTTTTATTTTATGCTCGTTTACTTTTTTGTCTTTGAGGTAAAATGAGGATAGAACTGCAAATAGTCCTGGAATAAATGCAATGAAAAAAAGTGTCTTATAATCCTGAGGATGAACATACAAGTAAAGCAAAGCCAATGAAGGTCCGATAACTGCCCCCAAGGTGTCCATTGAACGGTGAAATCCAAAAACTTTTCCTTTTGTCTCCGGTGTTGCTTCGTCTGAAAGAATTGCGTCCCTTGCGCCTGTCCGAATACCTTTGCCAAATCGGTCAATTGTCCGTACAAAAATTATCCATAGTGGGAATGTGAAAATTGCCATCATTGGTTTAGAAATGGTGCTGAACGCATAACCTAATTGCACAAACGGAACCCGTCTACCCGAAGTGTCAGAAAGTTTGCCGAAATAACCTTTGCTAAGTCCTGCCGTTGCTTCGGCAACACCTTCAAGTATTCCGATTAGTACAATTGAAAAACCAATTGACTTTAAGTAGATGGGCATAATCGGATAGAGCATTTCGCTTGCCGTGTCTGTCAGCAAACTTACTAGTGATAAAATCCAAACTGTTCGTGTAATATATTTCAAAATTGTGTCTTGTTTTTCGTTGGGTTTAATGTCTGCTCGGTCGTCTTTTAGGGTTGCCTATAACGATTTGCAGCTACAAGAAGTTGGCGATTTCGGTGATGTAAACTGCTTGCGTTTGATAGAAATATTTTTTCATTGTTCAAATTGTCATTGAGGTTTTTTATCCTAAGCGAACGGGATGATGAGTATATTTTCTTCAGTCAGCACCTGCAGGCAGGTAGCAGAAAACCTCATGTTGTGCGTTCGTTTTCAATTTAATATTTTCTTTCAAAAGACTTGCCAGTGAAACGATACACACCATTGGGACCTCCGCCAAACCACAATTCACCTGTTTTGCTTTTGTAAATAATCCAAATTAAGTCACCATCGAGACCATCTTTTTTGGTAAAATTTTTCAAGCCTGCCTGTCCGGTAGGCAGGGAATTGTCGGTGTCCTCAGACGCGTCATATCTCCATACACCAGATTCTGCAGTCCCAAACCAAATATTCCCTGAAGCATCCTCTCCAATGGAAAAAACTCTGTCCAGGGAATTACCTTTGGTGTCTTCTTTTCTTACTTGATGTTGTTTTGTAAAATGGATGAATTCTTTACCATCATATTTTAATACTCCGATGCCCCCAATTGGACTGCCACCAGCATTATTTCCAAACCACAGATTACCTTTGCTGTCTTCCATTATGCATCGAATATGCAAATTTTCCGTTGTGTCATTTAATCCTAATGAATCATTATTAAACATTTTAAATTGTTTGCCATCATACCCAATCAATACACGATAAGTTCCAAACCAAACCATTCCATTTTTACTTTTTACAAATGGTGTTGAAATTGAATAGGCGTTTTCCTCTCCTAATTTTGGTTTTATTGGGAAGCTGCGGTAATAAAGGTTTTTTCCGTCATATTGATACACTCCCGGATCCCCTTCAAGTTTATTGTAACCAACAGTTTCATCGCCTTTAAACCAAAGGTCACTATCAGATAATTTCCATTGTTTTGTTGAATTATAATTTCTTTCTTTGTAAATAGACATTTTTTGTCCATCATATATACTAAGTCCTTGGCCACATTCAAACCATATGATGCCATTTTTATCTTCATAAATACTCCTGACCTGGTTGTCACTTAATCCGTTTTCTGATGTGAAATATTGGAGCTCCCCATTATGAAGTAAACACACTCCTTCGTTGTAACTACCAAACCAAATATTTCCTTTACTATCCTCTAAAATTGAACGAACTCCGGTGGTGTATTTCAACAATTTGCTGTCCGTTTTAGTCTGTACTATCTGATTTTCCTTTTTTGATTGACTTTGACTATTGCAAGAGGTTGTTGCAGCCATCAAAAATGTCCAGCAAAGAATAAAAATGTTTTGACTACCTATTTTCACTTTCATTGTAAAGGTGTTTTTATATGACGCACAACGGACAGGGTTATGTTTTTGTCCACTTGTCGACTGTCTTTGGTGCGTTGGCTTGGTGGCTCTTTTGGATTTTTTGGTGTTGCTCAGTGCGCGTTGGCAATTTAAGCATTTTCATATTCTCCGCAATCAATTCTTATGTCTTGGGTTTCTAATTTTTGGTTGAGTAAACTACAAAAGTGGGTTTTGTTTTTGGTTGCATAATGTTTGCAATTAAAGCAAGTTCGTTGCACACTAATTACTTCAAGTTTATTGAGTTGAATAATTAAGTTTGATACATTTTGCCACAATATCATTTTGTCTGTCTCACTTGTCTTGGCAATAATTGTTGTCAATGGATTAGCAAAATTTTCTGTCTCTGTTACTATTTTAATTCCTGCTGTCGTTAATTGCATTGTGTAACTTCTTGTATCTGTGCTGTCGGTATATTTTCTTATTAATTTTTTTTGCTCTAAAACTTTTATAGCATCACTAATTGTTGGTTTAGTAAAATTAAACTCCTGTGCTAAATAACTAATTGTTGTTTTGTCAGCCGAGTGATGCTGAATAAAAATCAACAACTGAATTTGTATTGGACTCAAACTATGCTCTTTTGCTTTATTCCATAATAAAATACGAAACACTTGTGATAAGCGTTCAAGTCCTGCAACTATTTTGTTATCAAGGTTTGCATTTTGATTTTCTAAGTTAAATACCGACACCATTACTTGCAGTTTTGCATTTCAATAATGTAATATCCTTTCTGTTGAATACTTAAAACCATTTCATCGGTAGCTTTTTCAATGTGGCAAAAGCTACATTCCTTTGCAGTCAAAGGCTGATTTTCCTGCTTTTTTGATTGTAAGTAATCCTTACCAAAGGTATAAATTATTTTTTCTTCTTTTATATAATCGGGTGCAATAATGTCAAAATGCATTACGCTACCGTCTTTTTTTGTTACATAAGTGTCCCAAACTGCTACTTGCATAATTTTAGATTTTAGATTTGATGAATAAAAAAAAGAATAGCCAGATCAGTCCTTTAATAAGAAAGAACAAAAATCCAGCTATTCCAATTTTCTTGAAATATGATTTTATATTTCGGATTTTGCTCAATTAACCGAATATGGCAATGATAGATTTCCGCTTGCTACCGAATACACTTTGTAAACGCCAAGCATTGGTTTTGCTCCACCTTCGGTATGTGTGCCACCTTCGCCTGTGTTCACTTCCATAAAGCAAGTAACTGCATCAAATTTGAAGTCTGTTTTGTTGTTGATTCGATAATCGGGAACTACAACTTTAATTGAGTTTCCTTTTGTTGTTACGTTAAAACCAGGACTGTCCATATACATTGGCATATTGGGTGCAGTTTTAGGTAGAACTACGGTTTTGTCGTCCTTCTTAAATTCCTTTACTGCAAGTCCACCTGCCACTCTTTTGTCTTCGGTAAGAATTACCCAATGAGGATGCCAAACGATACCGTCATTGTCAAATTTGCCATCGGTGTTTTCGTCCCAAAGTGGGCTGTCATCAAAGTCAGGGTGTGAAGTTAATGCCAATGCTACAATGCCATCTGTTTGATTAAAACCAACATCAGCAGGCTTTAGAGTTGTAGGAAAAACGTAACCCAATACAGGTGCACCATTCAATTGTCCAACAGGTTTTGGAGTTGTATTTCCAGCAAGGCTGTCTACTTTTATTTCCCAAACAGTAACACCCAAATCTTTGTGATGTGTTACAGATGTGAATTTTATTTTGAAATTGCCATTATTGTAATTTCCGCACTTGTCGCAAGCGTTAGCGTTTGTGAATCCTAATGATGCCAATGCAATAACTGCTACTATTTTTTTCATTTTTATTTCGTGTTTGAGGGTTGTTAAAATTCGTTTTTGTTGATGTATGGATAAGTCCAAAGGATAACAGTAAGTGTTACTGCTTTAAACCAAGCTGAATACATTGCTTCAACTGTTTCGGCATCGTGTCCTTTTTTAGCTAGAAAGCCTTTGATGGTTGCCGTGATTGGAAAAATAAACGCTACAATATATCGGTAATGAATGATTGGAACAGCTTCCACACCATCCGTCTTGTTCTTCTTACTGCTGTGATGCCTTAAAGCAATTTCGTGTTGGTAATTTAACCAAGTTTGGTCGTAAGGTTTGTTGCACAAGTCCATAATCCATTGTCCAAACCTTGCCCGAACCGAGGTGAGGTAATCCATATTTGGTTGTCCGTCTTTGGTGAAATAATGCACCAAGTGTTCGTTACCGCCAACGAAACCATACCAAAGGTCAAGCACTTCGTTTGTTTGGTCTTTTAACACTTCACCTGCAAGTCGAAGGTTCTTTTCATCTTCCTCGCTAAACAATACTGTTTTTTTGAGAAGGTCTAAATCAGCAATGCTTACAGGTGATTGCCCTACTTGCCCGTAGGCGTAACCTTTGATTTGTTCTGTCATTTTTTAAAATTTAATTTGTGAATGATGGCACAATGTTAGTAAGGAATCCTAACTATACAAACAAAATTGAAAATATTTTTTAGTCCTGTGTCTAATTCTGTTGTGTAAGGTTAAAATTTGTTCACGAAGCCTTGTCGCGGCTAGGCGAAATTAAATGTGGTGTTTTTGGGTTGACAAATGCGTAGGAAAACACCTCTTTTAATTTTGCGAAATGTTAGCTTTTTGGTTAGCCGTTTCTGTCAGTTTGTTGTCGAGTTTTCGGTCGTCCTACGCTTGCCGCCAACGTTTTGCAGATTTGCGATGGGCGGGCTTTTTACCACAAACCTGCCTGCCTGCAGGCAGATGTTCATACGAAGAACTGAACTTTCGGCCACCACAAAACTGTCTGCGGAGCAAGTAACCCCGCCTATTGCAAACGCCATTTTAGAGGCTGGGCTGTTAGCGGTTCGTGCTTCTCGTACGTTCTTGTCAGTTTGCATCATTTTATTTTGCCTCAAGTGATTTGTCAATTACCCAAGGAATGTTAGTGTCAAACTCTATTTGAACTAATCCGTTTTTTTCATCAAAGTATGTCATGTCGTTTCCTTCACCAAAACCAATTGAGAAGTTGTCGCTAATTTTTGTCAAGTCAAAGGTGAAACCGTTGCCGCTTGCTATTGGAACTCTATAATCTTTACCTGTCAGCATTTGTCCTTTGAAGTGAAACCAACCGCCAATATGATAAAGTCCGTTGGGAATTTTCTCCCAGGAAGTTATTTCAACTTCCTTTCTATAATCAATTCCCAAGCCGCTGAAAAGTTTTAGCACTTCGTCAGGAAATACTTTGTCCCGAAACGCAACATAATTTTTACAGTCGTTGCAAACACAACTGTCTGCTCCACTAACCGAAACCCTTTCATAAGTCTGACATGTCAACTCACGGTCAACCTCAAACTCCCAATCTTTATATTTTACTGTCGTAACTGTCACTGTTTTGTGTCAGTCGGTTGATGTTTGCACTGTCGTCAAAGCATTGTATCGTCCTGATTTTAGTTGACTCTTTTTCACGTTTTCCACAGCGGGATAAGGTGGCTGTGTTTTACGTTTTGAGTTTAGTTGTTCATCTTTGTTTCATCAGTTGAAGCAGACCTGGTGTTTAGTTCTGGGGAGATCTGAAGCCAGGAAGGAATAAACTGATGCGACGAAGTATTTATACTTTACAAAATGGTTACTTTAATCGGTAGCCATTTTTGTTTAAATACTTTGGAGCTTATGCCTCTACCAAATCTCCCCATTGGAGTGCTTTGCTTCGATAGGTTTTCCAAACCCGTCTTAAAGCACCTGTGCATTGGTGAGCATCATTGGGTGTTAGCCATTGTACACTTCGGTGAGGCCGCTGTTTGTTATAAAACTCAATGAACTTTCTGATCTCTGTTTTTGCTTCATCAATATTACAAAAATTTATTTGCCTGTCATTGGTAAATTCTTCCTTGATGGTTTTGTGTATGCGTTCTGCTACGGCATTCTCCAAAGGGTCACCGGTTTGTGTCATGCTGATTCGTATTTGTTGTTTCTGCAAGAGTGTTACATACTCATGGCA
This sequence comes from Saprospiraceae bacterium, assembly GCA_031417835.1. GTDB lineage: Bacteria > Bacteroidota > Bacteroidia > Chitinophagales > Saprospiraceae > JADJLQ01. Next base: position 16,320 of record JANOWJ010000207.1, read on the forward strand.
ACAGTATTGCACGCCTCTGTCGCTGTGATGAATCAACTGCTCACTTTTATCCTTTCGGTTTCTGATAGCTTGTTTTAGAGCATCTATACAACCTTTTACGCTTAAAGAATCATGAACACAATGACCTACAATCTTCCTGGAATATAAATCAGTGATAATGCTCAGGTAACAAAATTTGTCCTGGGGCTTTAACCACAGGTAGGTGATATCCGATACCCATATTTCGTTAGAACGTAATGGTGTAGTGGACTCTATTAAATTTTTGTATCTGTTGAAATGATGATAACTGCAGGTTGTTTTCGTTCTGCAACGTTTTGACTTGATGAGCAAATGATTGTTTCGCAGCAGATCAAAGAACTTATCCCGGCCCATTTTTATATCATGGGTCTTAAATTCTTTTTGTAAACACTGGTGCAGGTTTCTGCCGCTGCCACGTTTCCATATTTCCCGTTTTTTTTTGATAAGCCCAACAATGACTTCTTCCTTTACTGCTGCGTTGGCGTTTTGATGCAACAGTTTATAATAAGCCTGTTTGCTGCGCCCAAACACCTGGCACATTTCAGTTACTTTTTCTTTTGGCCGTTGTTTTTGGAAGGAGTTGATTGTTAGGCACCATGCTTTTTTACGATGTCGATGTTAAACTTCTTCTCTGCAATCTCAATGGCATGTTGCCACAAGTCCGCTCGAAGCTCAGCTACCCTGAGCAATTCTTTTAACTCTTTGTTTTCTTCTTCCAGTTTTTTGTCGGTGATGTCTTTTTTCATTTCAGCAAAGTTAGCAATCTGCTTTACTTTTGCTTCATAGCCATTCCATCCACGGCTTTGGTTAATCCAGTAAAGAATAGTGGCATTGCCTTTAATGCCGTAGAGAAGAGAAGCCTGTCGCTTATTGAGTTTGCCGCTCAATACTTCATTTACAATTTTCTGTTTGAAGGCTTCGGTGTAGAATAATTGTTGCGATCCTCTGCGATTTGAACTTTGTTTTTTACTCATTTTTTGTCCTGTTTTTACTTGACTTATCCACTTTTTTGGATTCAACCTATTTCAGGACTATACAAAAACAAAAGCTGAACAATGAACGTCGAGCTGGAACCGCTGCTGATAGTGGCACTTAGCTGATGTTACATTGTCAAGCCCTGCTTTTGCAAATACTTTTGTTGGCTGCATGTGCATTTATTATTTACTTTTTAAATGCAAGGATATTATTAACTTCCACAGCATCTCCACTGTCTAAAACCTTTATTTCAATAGATATGATTTTCTTCTTTGCATCAATTCTTTTGATGTACGTTGGTGTATCTTTCCATACTGCCGGGCTCACATCTTGCTGTAAAAATGTGTCATCAGCAAACTTTACTTTTATAGTGAATGGCATTGGCCTGCCTCCAGCATTTTCCACGGTTAATATATTATCCTTAAAGCTTTTTATTCCAATATCCATGTAGCCCCAATCAAAATACCATTTTTTCCAAAACCAGTTAAGGTCTTTGCCTGATGCCTTATTGAACGTGAACATAAAGTCGTATGGAGTGGGATGCTTATATTTCCAGGTATCTATATAAGCTTTTAAACATTTATCAAACAGAGCTTTGCCCAGGAGCTGGTACAATGAGTAATAAGAATAGTATGATACATTGTAAGAATTTGTTGCGCTGTTTTGTAAAAGATGGCTAGGCACCATTACAGGAGCCATGCTTTGTGACGCCATGTAGGGTTGGTCAAGTTTAATTTCAGAATTCAGGTGTAAAAACCGCCACACAAAATTGGCCAACCCTTCATCCATCCACGCATATTTTTTTTCATTAATGCCCATCATAAACGGGAAATACATGTGGTACATTTCATGGCCGGTGGCTAAGCGGATTGCATCAAAATCACTCATCTTTACCCCAGTCCCCTGTTCCAGCTGCTCTTTGGTCACTGCTTCATTATTTACAATTCCCGGAAATTCCATACCTCCACCTTCCAGGCCATTAAAAATTGTAAAATGCCTGTATGGAAACACATAGCGGGGGAATTCACCATGAAACATTTTTAAAGTTTCGCCAATGGCTTTCAGCCATTGATTAAACAATGGATGATTCTCAGGATAAGCAGTATTTATAAAATATTCGCCCAATGAATCTTTATACATACAGGCATCCCAAACAAAATGATCACTAAGTGCAAAGGAAAAATCAGGAAAATTTATTGTTCTGTACTTCCATTTCAACATTTTGCCTGAAGAAGAAGTTTTAAAATCTGCTGCCGAATACACCTGTATGGGTTCAGTGCTTTTCTTCGCTTTATTTAATTTTTCGAGCTGGGTTTTTGAATATACTTCATCTTCGTTAATTGGCGGTACTGATGCCCATACCATAAAATTATCCGGCACTTCAATCTCAACCTCATAATCAGAATAATCGTGATAAAATTCAGTTGCTGCATTATATACAATTCTATCCCATCCATCAATGTCATCATACACAGCCATTTCGGGATACCAGTAGGCAATGAACATGGAAGTAATGTCAATTGCACCACTGCGCTCAAAGCCCTTTCCGGGAATCGTATAATGCCATTTGATAAAAAGTTGAACTGAACCTTTAGAGGCTAGTGGCTTTGTTAATACGATGCTGTAATAGGTTCCGGAGTGTGTTAAGCTGTCTGCATTATTTATATTAATGGCTTCCTTATTTACAACTATTGTGTCAATAATTACGCCGTCGTTAGTTGGGAAATTGTTTTTGACAAATAATCCCTGCCTCGCTGCCCCCGGCTTGTAATAATCATGATAAGTATGAAAAGTCAGTTGCTCCAAAGTATCAGGACTGTTGTTATAATAAGTTATTGTGGCTTCGCCGGACAGCAATTTCTTATATGGATCAATTCTGGCTTTTAATTTATACACTGAACGGTTTTGCCAATACGTGGTTGATACACTGCCGTCTGATTTGCGTGTGCCTTTCTCATAAGCTTTTTGAAATTCAACCGGCATATATAAACCATTGCGATAAGTCTGGGCAAATGATAGATTAGAGATAACAATGAGAACGGTTGCAATAATACTTTTTGATTTCATACTTTAAATTTTTAAAAATATTTTTTTTCGATAAGGTGTTTTTGTCGTAAAGTTATCGCCCAGCATTGTCACTCAATGAGAATAATAGCCCTAACCATTTCGTCATACTTATAAAACAGCATCTTTTATAAAGGAAGTAATAATTCCCAATCCTAGAACAAATAATAATGCAATTGGCAAATTTATAATCTTAATTCTATTTTTATATTCCGATAGTATGCTTTCGGTAGCAATAATAGCAGAGTAGAGTTGTTTTGGAGCATTGCAGCCAACACAAAGGAATGTTGAATGAATGCCTCATATCACTGTCAAAAATACGAAACTACTCACAAATAGGGCATTCATCAACATTCCAAGTTGAACGAAGCCGCTACCCGACATAAGGGGCTTAACTCTCTCATAAGAGGAATT
>JANOWJ010000208.1:0-36832 GCA_031417835.1 Saprospiraceae bacterium
AAAGAGGAAACAGTAACCAATTATTATGAATCAGATGGCTTAATAAGTAATGATGTTTGGTGTATTGAGACAGATGTCAATGGCAATGTTTGGATTGGGACAATAGAAGGTACTTGTATATTTGATGGACAAAAATTCACTAATTTCGACCTGCCTGTAGGGGAGATAGATAAAACTGTTGGCGTATCAAGTACAAAAATGGTTCATAGTATTCTTGAAGATAGCAAGGGGACAATCTGGTTCAGTACGAATGCAGGTCTATTTTCATATACAAATAAAGAGTTAAAGAATATTTCTGATGAAGTAAGTATTCCAAGAAATATTGTCAGTAAAATAGTTGAAGACAAAAAGGGTGGATTCTGGGTTTCGACTTCAAAAGGACTTTTTCATCTCAAAGAGAATACCCTTACCAATATTTCAGAAATGCATTTTGAAGAAAGCAAAGGAACAGGCAGTATAATTGTGGATTTTAAGGGTGATATTTGGTTTAATTGCTCACGGAATATATATAGATTAAGTGGTGAGAAACTCAGTGAATATCGAATAGAAGAAGGAAATTATGGTCCGCTGACTTTTCAAATTTACGAAGACCAGCAAAAACGACTTTGGTTTGTGGGGTTTGAAGGAGCATATCGTTATGAAAATGACAGATTTATAAATGTTACACAAAATGGACCTTGGTAAAAAATACGAACGCATAACGGCACCTGAGTACTAAAGCTTCTGCTCAAAATAGTACTCCTGAAAAGCAAAAAGAGAATCTCACATTTCCTGAAATTTTAATATTCTCAAACGAATTTCAAAATTATTTTTCAAGCTACGATCATCCCTTCGCACGATCTCGTGATTGTAAGAATGGGTCACTATACAGGCGCAAAAGAAGGTAACGTTGCCTTGAATAATGCATATCGCACCGTATTGGACTCGGTCTCAGCTCATAATTAATCCTTCTATTTTAAATTAAGATAATATCCCTTTGACGATATCTCCTTTGACATCGGTCAATCTGAATCTTCGACCTTGATATTTATACGTTAACTGTTCGTGATCGATACCCAACAGATGTAATAGTGTGGCCTGAAAATCATGCACGTGTACCGGCTGATTGACAATATTATAACTAAAGTCATCTGTCTCCCCATAACTCAGACCAGCTTTGACTCCTGCACCAGCCATCCACATCGAAAAACATTTGGGATGGTGATCTCTACCATAATTAGCAGCTGTCATGACCCCTTGTGAATATACCGTCCTACCAAATTCGCCACCCCAGATGACCAAGGTATCGTCTAACATTCCTCTTCGTTTAAGATCAGTCACCAAAGCTGCAGTAGCTTGATCAGTCGCTTGAAACTGGTGGGCCATACCTTTCGGCAGATCTCCATGATGATCCCACCCTTGATGATAAAGCTGTACAAATTTCACATCTTTCTCCAGTAGTTTGCGAGCAAGCAGACAGTTTGCAGCATACGTACCTCCATCCCGACTGTCTTTGCCATACAATTCAAATATTTCCTCTGGCTCATTCGCCACATCCATCACTTCTGGTACAGATGTTTGCATCCGATAGGCCATCTCATATTGTGAGATTCTGGACTCGACTTCTGGATCATGATACGCATTGTTTTGTAATCTGTCGAGGTCAGCGAGTCGATCCAGCATTCTTTTACGATCTTCTTGACTGTACCCGGCAGGATTGTTCAGAAATAATACAGGATCGGGCCCAGATCGAAACTGAACTCCTTGATGTTGGGATGGCAAAAAACCATTGCCCCATAATCTGGCATACAAGGGTTGATCCTTAGAGGCATTCTTAGAAACCAATACGATAAATGCTGGCAAATTTTTATTGGCCGACCCCAATCCGTAATTGACCCACGAGCCTATAGATGGTCTGCCGGGCAATTGATTGCCAGTTTGAAAAAATGTAATCGCCGGATCATGATTGATAGCTTCGGTATACAATGATTTGATAATACATAAATCATCGATGACTTGAGCGGTATGAGGCATTAAATCACTTATCCAATTTCCTGATTGACCTGCTTTTTTAAACGCAAATTTTGAAGCTACTAATGGCAGATTAGCCTGATTAGCACTCATGCCGGTCAATCGTTGACCTTTTCGCACAGATTCAGGTAGGTTTTTACCTGACATTGAATTAAGTTTTGGCTTAAAATCAAAAGTTTCCAACTGTGAAGGTCCCCCGGCCATAAATAAATATATGACGCGCTTAGCCTTAGGTGCAATTTGAGCAACGTTTTTCAGGATTAAAGATGAATCAAGCTCTGCCCGACCCAGTAGGGGGTTGTTCAAAAAATCAAAAGCAATAGCACCAAGACCCATAGCGGAGCGTTGTAAAAATTTCCTTCGTTCCAGTTTATTCTCGAATAGATTGGTCTGTTGGCATATGTGCGTATGAGCTGAATCTTTTTTCATGTTTTCATCGCTTGGTGATGGAGGCCATAGAATTCATAATCGTACTCGCTACAATACTATTGGCTGCTACGACCACCGGATCAAGACTCGGATCTATTTTACTCAAGCCTTGATCTAACAAACCGCGTACACTCATAGGATTTCGTTTAAAGTGCTCCAATTCCATTTTTTGCTGTTGCAGTAATAAATCTAAGGCGTACGGCTCCGGGATTTGGCCAGTTAATTTACGATAGACCTCTACGATTGCTTGCGATACATCTTTCTGTAGCGTCATGGAGGCACCTAGCATTTTAGCTGCCTCCAAAAAAGTAGGGTCATTCAAGGTCACCAAAGCTTGCAAAGGAGTATTCGTAAGCAATCTTCGAGCAAGGCAATTACTTCGATCTTGTGCATCAAAAATTGTCATTGTTGGATTAGGCACAGATCTTTTCAATACGATATAAAGACTGCGCTTGTAGATCACTGATGTGGTATCCGGCTTATAGTGGGTATTATTTATTTCCCAAAGACCTTGCGGCTGGTACGGCATCATACTTTTACCTCCAATGGTCGGATTTAATAAACCACTCGCCAATAAAACTTGATCTCTAATCATTTCAGCAGATAGTCTTTGTGAGGGTCCGCGTGAAAGGAATATATTTTCAGGATCAAGATCTCGGTCTTCCGGATGATTATTGGATGCTTGTCGGTAGCAGGCGGATAATACAATCAACTTATTCATTTTTTTAATGTCCCAGCCCGACTGTACAAATTCATGGGCTAACCAGTCTAGTAATTCAGGATGACTGGGCATCATCCCTTGATTCCCAAAGTCCTCAGATGTTTTGACCAAGCCCTGCCCAAAAAACATCTGCCAAAGTCGGTTGACAGCTACTCTTGCAGTCAAAGGATGCTGTCCATTCGTAAGCCACTGAGCCAGACCAACCCTATTCTTAGGATACTCTTCGGGATAAGAGGATAGAGCATGTGGTGTTCCGGGATCGACCTCCTCCCCTAATTCATCATAATTGCCACGGATCAAGACATGGGCCTTAGCAGGATTGGGCATTTCTTGCATGACCATGATCTCTTGGATTTGTTCTGTGGTATCTGCAAATCCCGATCTTAATCTGACCAGCTCTTTGCGATAATCAATGGCTATGGAGTCCACGACCCCGTCAAAATATTCTTTAAGCACTTGTAGATCTGCTGTGCTAAGATCTTGCACGGACTTTGTTGATATTGATTTCCAGTCAGATTGATCAGCCAATATGCTGAGTTCTCGATTCGTCAGACACCTATTATACACGGTGATATCATCTACTAATCCATCTTTAAATCCTAAGCCACGCCACCACCCACCCACTTGCAGGGCGGGCTCATCGGGCACTTGAAACAAAATATCTTTATAAAGTTGATCCATTGTCGTCTCCATCTGCATCTCAGCTCCGTCCATAAATAATCTGAATCCTTTAGCTTTGGAAGAACCATCGTAGGTCATAGCCATATGAAGCCATTGATCTTTAGGTATGGGCGATGTACTGATGCGGGTGATAGCGTTTGAAGGACCGGTATGGGCCATATTGATTTCAAACTTGCCCTTTTTATAATAGAGTTGATAACCTCGAAAATTATATAACCGTTCCGCCATGGATTTATGAAAGATCACCCCTTCTCGAAATGCTAAAGGTATTTTGAGCCATATGCCGATGGTGAAAGGGTCTGATTTACTAAATATGCCTTGATTACGGCAATCTAAATACTCATCTCCATCTAGTCTCAATGCTCGACCTTGTCCATGCGTATCAAAATTTGGATTGTACGATATAGTATCTACTTCTCGTCTTATTTTTCCGTGGCTCGCAGGACTCATTTGGTTACCCAAAGCATCTTCAAAATCATAGAGACCTTGCAAGCCAATCATGGGAATACGTTCATTCGCTAATTTTTTGTATTGGCCTGTAGCGAGCCAACTTTTGAATGCCGAAGTAGAATTTGTAATCCTATCAGCCAGGACTTTTTCTTGCTCTTGGATACTTTGATTTATAAAAGCCAAGATTTTTTCTTGTTCGTCATTTGGCAATAACAAGGTGGGTGTAGGCATAGCATCATTCCATGCTATCTGACCCGCTTCCTTTATATTATTAAAAAATGAAAACAGTTCGTAATAATTTTTTTGAGACCATGGATCAAATTTATGATCATGACATCTTGCGCATCCTAGGGACAAACCCATAAAGACCGTCCCAAAGGTATTGGTCCGATCTATAGCATATTCTGTTTGAAATTCCTCTTCTATGATGCCGCCTTCCATATTCATAGGATGATTCCTGTTGAATGCGGTTGCAATCACCATTTCTTTCGATGGTTTAGGCATTAGATCGCCAGCTAATTGATGTTGCACAAACTGGTTATAGGGCAAATTAGTATTAAATGCTTTTATGACCCAGTCTCTATAGGGTGACATATCTCTCAATCGATCCACCGTATAACCATGAGAGTCGGCATACCGAGCCAGATCTAACCAATCTACTGCCATTTTCTCACCGTAATGGCTGGATCGAAGCAATCGGTCTACTTGGTTTTCGTAAGCATTGGCAGATGAATCCTTCAAAAAATGATCTAACTCTTGGATGGTTGGAGGCAAACCTGTAAGGTCTAAGGAAAGTCTACGTAATAAAAGGTCTTTTGACGCTTCTTTGCCGGTAGTCAGTTGAGTGGACTCCAGGGACTTTCGGATAAAATAATCAATGGGCGTAATAGCCCCAATCTTATTTTTTATATCCGGCATTTCGAATTTTGCTACTGGCAAATAAGACCAGTGAGGCTGGTAAGTCGCTCCTTCATCTATCCATTTGATCAAGATTGCTTTTTCACGGTCACTCAATACCAAATGAGAAGTCGGGTCAGGCATCTTAAAATTTTGATCATCGGAGAGAATCCTGTGATATACTTCACTTTTCTCCCGATTGCCTGGTGCGATCGCTACATGACCTGGATTATTTGGCAAAGGACCATAGGCTTGCTCTGCTATATCCAATCGCAGTCCGGCTGCCCGTGTACCCTTATCGTTCCCATGGCATACAAAACACTTATCTACCAAAATAGGACGAATGTGTTTATTGTACTCTAAAGGGTCCTTTAATTCTGAATATTCGAGGCGAATAGATTCAGACCATGCCGGATTGGGTTGAGCATAGCTGTATGAAACGTAAAACAATAGTGTAATTACAATGAGAGGGAACTTGCCATACCTTAAAAAAAATATAAACTTGGTCATTAAAGTCTTCAATAATTCAGCTTTGTAAATTTAATCAATTTCATCCTGCCAAGTAAATAAGGTTATACTAATACAAAATATTTTCCAACTCGCCTTTCCATTTCACAAATCCATCTATCAGGAGTGAATAGTCATGTGTTATGCGATGAAAATGATCCGTGGAAGTCTGTATGTAAGCGATTTTACCTTGTATTTTCACAGCATTGATAATAGCTTCTACATGCAACAATGTCCGCTTCAATTCAGTAATGGTCTTATCCGCATGCCATACATAAGTCGCTTCGGCAGTATCCAAGGTCTCCCATACGATGTGATAAGCCTTTTCACCTTCCAATAAAAAGATAAAGGAGAAAGGTTGAATTATGAACCGCAATTTCATTGTTTGGTATCCATGATGATCTGATAAAAATCGAAGGTTTTTATAATGCTTTGATTTAGAGATAGCTAACAAGTCATCTATAAGTTGTGATTCCTTTTTATAAAACGTATTGGCATTTAAAGCAGGATCGATGGCATTTTGAAAATATTCATCCATCGTAAAAAGGGATTTATCCACCGAATGGTTGAATTTACGTTTAGATAAGCCTTTGATCAACTCAAATTTGATAGATTCAATGATTTCTGTATTGATTCTATCTATCTCCGATGAGGTGGCCGATACCTTGGTTATTACTCCTTGCTCCAGGATGACTTCCAGCTTTACGTTGATTTTTTTAATTCCTAATATTTTTCCAAAATAATTTTTAATCGCATCAAATTCGACTCTAAGGTTTTCATTATAAATTTTGGCTTCAACGATACCTTTCAATTTTTTGACTTTGCAGAGCACTATTACAACGCCAAAATCAAATAAAAGGTCTTTCCATGCTATTTGACATTCGCTTTTTAACTTGATTGGCAATGGAATATGTGGCCGGGTTAAACTCAACGGAATGTCTGGAGCTGTAACAAATTCTGAAGGTGCATCTATTTTTTCTTCTACTTCTATGTCATGCCATTTTACATGTGGATCTTTTGATTTAAATGAAACCACTTCATGTATTCCATGGACAGATATTAATAATTTATTCGTATCGATAGCTCTAAAATCTATTTCCTGGATACGGTCGAATAACTCGCTTTCATCTTCCTGAATCTGAAAAAACGGGCTATGATCTCTGTTATATTCTACAATTTCTGCAAAAATTCTTTTTTTGTTTTCATTTTACTTTAAAATTTTACATACCCAATGCGCAGTTGATTTAAATTCCTTGACGAATGCCGGAAGATTTAGTTGGTCAATATGTAAAAATGTCGCATCCGATATGAATGCTTGATCCCCAATAAAGTTGATGACAAACTCTTCCCTCTCTAACATGATGCACAATTCAATCCTACAGGACAAAAAAAAAATTAAAAATACTGTGCTAACTTTTACTCTTTGGTTTAGCTGGTTCACGCTCTGTCGATATAAATGGAATCTTGTTTTTTTCGATTAATTCATTTAAAGATTTTACATCTTCCTGAATCACTTTATTGACCGCTTGTTTTGTTACGACCCACTCTTTGATCAAATCCATCGATCGGGATTTCTGTCCTTGTGTTATTGGAGGAACCCCTTCATCTATCAACTCCATTACGTGTTTCAGTTTAGCATCCAATTGATTTTCATAATTTATGACATCCTGGAATGTTTTCGACTTCGATTGGACTATGGTAGCTTCAAGGCTATCCATTTTTTTGATGATAAAAGTAGCTTTGTCTTTGACTTCTTTACTTTCGGCATCCGTCCTTTTTGTGAATGTGTTGATTTGTTCTTTGATGTAACGCATATTTTTTACTTGATCATAGATATCATCCACTGAGGTTTTTATCTCATATAGTATGTTCTGCTGCTCTTTAAATTGGTCCATAGTCGTTTTTTGGCGAGGATCGTCTTTGACTTCAAACATTTTGGATTCGACTATACCGGCATAAGTGATTTTTGCCTCATACTTGCCCGGTGCTACTTTATATCCTGCATTGCCTCCGAGTACGAATAATCCATCCGGCAAAAGCTGTCCTTCTGTGCGAAAATCCCATACCAATCGATTCATGCCAGTATCGCGAGTAGTTTTTTTAGAGGACAACTTTTCTTTAGACCCATACTCTCGGATTAATTTCCCTTGCGGATCAGAAATTTGAACCGTAATATGATCCGCGGTATCTTTTACATTTAACGAATAATAGATCGAGACTCCACTGGCTGGGTTTTCACCGGCGTCACCACTCGACGGAAGTCCGGGTATGCCCGCACCGCCTCCGTATCTCACTACTTGCTCCGGTTCATACATCTTAAGTTTTTTATCCAAATCCAGCGACTGATATTCATGCAATGGTTTCAAATCATCCAATATCCAAAATGCCCTACCTGCTGTAGCAGCAATTAGATCGCCCTGATGAACTTTGAGATCAGTGATTGGAACCACTGGCAGGTTCAACTGAAATTTTTGCCAATTCTCACCCCCGTTAAAGGAAAGGTAGAGACCAGTCTCTGTGCCGGCATACAAAAGGTTTTTGCGTATCGGATCTTCAACCACAGCTCGCACATGCGCTTCCGCTCCTATCCCTTTCACTTTATCTACCCAATTCTTCCCAAAGTCCTGGCTGATGAGTATATGAGGTTCAAAATCATTAAACTTATACCGAGTATAGGCTATATACACTTTAGCTGGGTCGTGGGGCGACACTTCGATTCTATTGATCAGGCCTTCTTTTAGTGCAGGAGGGGTCACATTAGTCCAGGAGGTACCACCGTCGCGAGTGACATGGATCAGACCACAATCGGAGCCGGCCCATAATACCTTTTCATCCAATGGTGACTCGGTGAGACAGGCAAGAGTATTGTAATTCTCGCCTCCAGCTCCTTCATTTGTGATCGGGCCGCCACCTCTGCCTTGTTTACTGACATCATTTCGCGTAAGATCAGTACTTAATTCTACCCAAGAGATGCCCCGATCATCAGACTTCAATACTTTATTGCCTCCGTGGTAGATGACTTTAGGATTAAACTTTGACACTAGGATAGGAGCATTCCAATTAAATCGATATTTCATTTCTGCCGGGGTAGCGCCCAAGCCTAAAAATGAATATGCCATGACATCTTTGGACTCCTTGGTCTCCCAATCGTATTCTTCAATTATACCCTGGTAACATCCGGAGTAGATGTACCTAGGATTATTGGGATCAAATGCGGGCCACGCACTCTCGCAACCTGAGATATTTATAAAATCTTTACCCGATATACCGGGACCAGCAGTACGACTCATGACGGCTATGGCCGTATTATCTTGTTGACCTCCATATACCCAATATGGAAATCTGTTATCCGCATTTACTCTATAAAATTGTGCTGTCGGTTGGTTCGTTTGAGCACTCCAATTGAGACCTCCATTGTACGATATGTTTGCTCCCCCATCATTGGAATTGGCCATGATCAGATTATTATTGGGATTAATCCAAAGGTCATGATTATCCCCATGCGGGACCTGTATATTTTTGAATGTGCGGCCACCATCTGTAGACTCAAGATAAGGTGCATTGAGTATGATCACACGATCAGCATTAACAGGATCTGCATAGATATGCATGTAATACCAGGCTCTGGCGCGTAAGATTCGATCACTATTGATGAGCGCCCACGTACTACCACCATCATCAGATCTATATAACCCACCTTCGTCTGACTCTATGATGGCATACACCCGTTGAGGATTAGCCATAGATACAGAGATGCCGATTTTACCCATGAGTGCTTTAGGTAATCCTGTGCTGAGTTTTTTCCATGTATCACCTCCATCGGTCGACTTCCAAATACTACTTCCTTGACCCCCACTGCGTACATACCAAGGAGATCGGTTATGATCCCAGAAAGAAGCATACAATACCCTTGGGTTTTTCATATCCATACTCAAGTCACTGGCTCCACTATTTTCATCGACAAATAAAATCTTAGCCCAATTCTTACCCCCGTCATGAGATCTATAAATGCCACGTTCTGATGTAGCTTGGTAAGGACTGCCTTGAGCTGCTACGTAAATGGTATTTGGGTCATCGGGATGAATCCGCACTCGGGATATCTGTCGGACCTTATTTAATCCGATGGCGGACCAAGTGTTTCCGGCGTCAGTAGATTTATACACACCATCGCCGTGCGAAGTCATTACACCTCTGATAGGAGATTCTCCCATTCCGACGATGACGACATTAGGATCTGACCATGCTACATTGATGGCGCCTACCGATCCCGTATTAAAAAAACCATCCGAAACATTTTTCCATTTCGTACCACCATCAGTGGTCTTCCAGACACCACCTCCTGTCGAACCCATATAGAAGGTATACATCTGGTCCGGAATCCCACAAATAGCCGTAGATCTGCCTCCCCTGAATGGCCCTATGTTGCGCCATTTTAGAGCTTTAAAGTTTTTTTCATCGATCATCAAGGCAGGATTTGTTGGCACCATAGATCCTTGAGCGATCACAGTTGGTGTTGTTTTCTTCTTTTGAGCAATTATAGATACCAAGATCATGCTACAAAGTGCAAGTGTGCAAAAGAATCGTTTCATATTTGAGCTAAATTTTTATACAAATTATAAATTACTTAGCAATCAACGCAAAAGATGGCTGGATTAATTACGATTTGGAATAAAAAGGGCCATTAATTGACTTGTAGTCAAATAATTCATATTACTAAATTGTGATCATTCTGCTCACAAAACTGCCCAATTTGTTAATTATGCTCAAACGAACTTGATTACTAAAGATAATTCCTTTAACTTTGAGTCAAATTTATTAAAACTGTAATATATGTCAGTTCAAGCCCAGATACAATCCCTTAAAGGAGGCGAATTTTTAATCAAAGAATCGCTACCTGAAAATACTTTTATCCCTGAACAATTTGGGGAAGATGCCTTGATGGTCGCTAATACTGCATTGGATTTTTTAAATAACGAAGTCAGGCCTGTAGCGGAGCGGATCGAGAAACAGGAAGAAGGTCTTTCTGAAAAATTGATGGTCCGATTGGGTGATTTAGGATTTCTGGGCATTCATATGCCAGAGACCTATGGTGGTACAGATCTGGATACGAATACGAATACGTTAGTGACAGACATCCTTGGTCCGATGGGTTCATTTTCGACTACATATGCAGCTCACACTGGTATAGGCATGTTACCAATCCTTTATTTCGGGACAGAAGACCAAAAAGCCAAGTTTTTACCAGGGTTGATATCTGGAGAAACTATAGCCAGTTATTGTCTTACAGAACCCAGTTCAGGATCAGATGCATTATCTGCAAAGACCAAAGCAGAGCTTACGGAAGATGGCAATCATTATATCTTGAATGGTCAAAAAATGTGGATATCCAACGCTGGATGGGCTGATTTATTTATCGTATTTGCTCAAGTATATGGCAAAGAATGGAAGGATGGAAAAGGTGGTTTTTCTTGCTTCATTTTAGAAAAAGGCCTTGAAGGCATGACACTAGGTGAGGAAGAAAAGAAAATGGGTATAAAAGGGTCATCTACTCGACAGGTTTATTTTGAAAATGTAAAAATCGATACCAATGCTTTATTGGGGGAAGTGGGCAAAGGCCACAAAATTGCTTTTAATGCACTGAACATCGGTCGGTTTAAACTTGCGGCATTCTGTGTCGGCGGTTGTAAATCATTGATTGCCAAAAGTGCTCAATATGCCAATGAACGCATCCAGTTTGGTAAAAGCATAGGTCAGTTTGGAGCTATTCAATTCAAAATTGCAGAGCAGTTTATTCATGCATTTATCGGAGAAAGCACCTTATATAGGGTTTCAAACTTATTGCAGGAATACCAAGATCAAATGATATCAGACGGAATAGAGCCATCTGAAGCAAAACTAAAAGCAGCCGAAGAATATGCTATCGAGTGCTCTATTTTAAAAATCTATGCGTCGGAAGCATTAGATTATGTAGTCGATGAAGCAGTTCAAATCCATGGTGGTATGGGATTTTCTGAAGAAAACCCGGTAGCAAGGGCTTATCGAGACTCCAGAATCAATCGAATCTACGAAGGGACCAATGAGATCAATAGATTGCTCATTTTTGACATGTTGATCAAAAGGGCTTTGAAAGGCCAAATAAATCTCACCGATGCTGCATGGGCGGTACAGAAAGAGCTCACTGCCATGCCTTCGATGGACAAACCTACAGGAGCATATGCAGAGGAGTGGACCGCTGTACAGGATTTTAAAAAGCTAGCTTTACTCGTAGCCGGAGCTGCTGTCAAACATCAGATGGATGGCAAACTCAATCTGCAGGATGAACAGGAGATCGTGACGAACTTTGCGGATATGATGATAGATTTATTGAATGCAGAATCCGTTTTACTAAGAATAATCAAACAGCAACAACTCCATATCAAGCCTGAAGTGAAACCTATTCAGGAAGCGGCCCTAAAAGTTTTCTTTCATGATGCAAATAATAGAATGAACAAAAATGCACTCGATGCATTAGCAAGTTTTTGTGAAGGTGACTTACTCAAGACCTTAGCTATGGGTGTGAAACGATTTACGAAGTATCCATTAGTCAATGTAAAAGAAAATAGAAGATTGATTGCTCGAGCTGTGCTCAACGCAAATCAATATCCGTTATAATCTGACACTTATGTCAATGCAAGCCAAATAAAAATAAATTATATCATGAACAAATATCCGAACACCTCCGACGAAACTTTAGAAACCGCTGCTGACTTATGGTTCCAACAATGGGTGGAAGAAAGCACCAATGATTTTGCCAATGTAGAGTTAGATGATTTTATCCTGATAGACTAGTTCGATTTGTAAAGTAATACCAGACATTTAACAATCATCAAGCGTTTTAGATACCTAAAATCCATAGTTTACATTTCTCGCTCAAGTTGATTGCGCATTAAGGTCAATACATACTTTTTCCACTCAACTTTATTGATTTTATGCAGCGTTGATCGATGTTTTCCAGAGACCGTGGTAAGCTTTAGATAGCCTACGATCGTAGACCAAGCTGTAATAAAAAGCAGTTCCGGTTTATTTTTATTGACTACACTACCATCACCCCAGCCTCGTTCGATTTCCTTTATTGCGAGCGAAACCGGAATATTCTGAATGTCCTGAATTTTTTGATAAAAGATACTTTCTTTCATCGCGTTTGTCATTTTTGCAACATCCTGGCCTGCAGCCGAAGCTCTATTGATCGCCATATAATCCAGTAATGCTTCTATATATAGTGGGAAGTCTTCTGCAAAGTCAATATAAGTCTCTAAAAGTCCGATGACTGAACGCATTCCCGTATCTTCTTTGAAAATGTGGACACTGGCATACATCAAGTCATTGAGTTTTTGCATCGCACGGTGAGTGATAGCCATGTATAAATTTTCCTTACTATGGAAATAAAAATAGATACTGCCTTTACTCATTTCAGCGGCTTTGGCGACATCCTCCATTTTGGTATTGTCAAAACCTACCGCTTCAAAGACCAGTTCAGCAGCATTGAGGATCATGACCTCTTTCAATTCGCGTTTCCCCATCGGGCACCAAATTAAGTATAATCTGCAATAAATGACAAAGGCTATCGGCTTAGAAATCTTATCTTTGCATGAACTTAATATCCTAAACCCTGTTAGTAGGTTTCTGAACTATGGCAATACGAATCACCACTGAATGTATCAATTGCGGAGCTTGCGAGCCGGAATGCCCAAATAATGCAATTTATGAAGGCGGCGTTGACTGGGCCATCAACGACGGTAACACCGTGACAGGTGCTTATACCCTCGAGGACGGTACAATAGTAGACGCCAGTCAAAAAAACAAACCAATCGAACCAGATTATTATTTTATCGTGCCGGATAAATGCACGGAGTGCGTAGGATTCCACGATGAGCCTCAATGTGCCGCAGTATGTCCCGTAGATTGTTGTGTGCCTGATGATGATCGGGTAGAAAGTAAAGATGAGCTCTTAGAAAGAAAGTCAAGGTTGCACCTGTAGGTGGTCTATTGATATACTTACCTCAAACCGCCTGTAAATCTTCTCTTTGTCAGATTGATCCTTTTTTTTTGAAATCTGAATGGGCAAAACAACACCGTCCAGACCTGCTTGAAGACACCAAGGTTGACTGTGGATAAACTTACGATTTTAGACACAAATACCAAGTCATACCTATCTTGCTTGAATCAATACCGTTATCAGGAAAGATTAATGTATCAATAGAATTACTCTGAACTTATGCTTTGTTTATGCGGGTAATTATGTGGACCTGGTTTTAATAGGCCATTTCTACTTTTTCCTCCATCATTCGACGAAGATTGATCAGTGCATAACGCATTCTACCCAATGCGGTATTGATACTTACTCGAGTGAGCAGGGATATTTCTTTAAAGCTCATGTCAGCATAGTGCCTGAGTATGACGACCTCGCGCTGCTCAGCTGGTAATAGATCTACTAAGTCTTGAATTTTACGTGTGCCTTGTTCTTTGATGAGGGATTGCTCCATATTATCATCATTGCTTTGGATCACGCTGAATACATCAAAATTATCATTAGACGACACATGAGCATTGCGCTTGGATCTGCGGAATTGGTCTACACACATGTTGTAAGCTATTCGCATAGCCCATTGCAAAAATTTGCCTTCATGGTTGTATTTCCCTTTCCGTAAAGTGTCGATGATTTTAATAAAAACCTCTTGGAAAATATCTTCAGCCATTTCCGAGTCTCTGGTGAAAAGATAAATCGAAGTGTAGATTTTTGTTTTGTGCCTTGTCAATAAAATTTCGAAGGCACGTTCATTACCAATAAGGTATTGTTGAATCAAATCCTGATCAGATAGCAGCATAACTTGCATAACTATAATATTTTTTTGGTTCGTAAATAAAATTATAGTGTAGAAGTTATGAATCTAATAGGCTGCTAAATTTAGATTAAATAATAAGGCCAAATATACATCAAAAAAGGTATCTAGTTAATACCTCTCCTTCTTTTTTTGAAGGAAAGCCCATATTTAACACTATTTTATGCTTTTTGGCTCTGATTATCAATGTATAACACAATAAAAATAAATTACACAAATCGATCAACTGTAAAATACTGGTCTGAAGAATCATATCGTCAAAATTGCAAGTTGGATAAGTAGAGCTTTGTATCTTTGAAGCTAGATCTATAATAATTTGGCTAAGACGACTGCTAACCCTATTGACTGGGAAGATACCCGCACTTCTATATTTATCAAAGGAGCCAGATCCAATAATCTTCAAAACATCGATGTATGGATACCAAAACGTAAAATCGTATTAGTGACTGGTGTGTCGGGGTCCGGCAAATCTTCTTTGATCATGGATACTTTATTTGCAGAAGGCCAACGACGGTACGTAGAAAGTCTCTCTTCTTACGCCCGCCAATTTTTAATGCGAATGAAAAAACCTGAGGTGGATTACATCAAAGGCATCTGTCCTGCCATCGCCATCGAACAAAAAGTAAGCACCAGCAATGCCCGATCTACGGTAGGCTCCATGACGGAGATTTACGACTATCTAAGATTACTTTACGCGCGGATAGGCAAAACGTATAGTCCAATCTCAGGAGAAATGGTCAAGCGTCACGAAGTAGGGGATGTGATCGATCATCTCAAAAAAAAGGCCAAAGGCACTCGGCTTTATCTCTTAATACCGTTGCCTGTAAAATATGACGACCGTACCCTGGCGCAAGAGCTTTCCATTTTATTGCAAAAAGGGTATACGCGGGTATTGCGAAACCACGAACTTTTTCAAATCGAAGAAATCCAAAAATTAAAGAGTTGGCCTCTAAAAGAAAAACTCGCCAAAATAAAAGAAGAGCAGATCAGTATCTTAATCGACCGATTTGCATTAGATGCAGATGATGAGGAATTAATGAATCGTATTACCGATTCCGTATCAACTTCTTTTGCCGAAGGCGAGGGTAATGCGATCTTATATAATCCGGACACTAAGACAACGCAAACTTTTAACAACCGATTCGAAGCAGATGGTTTGATTTTTTTAGACCCGAGCCCTCATCTTTTCAATTATAATAATCCATATGGCGCTTGCCCCCGATGTGAAGGGTATGGTCGTGTCATGGGTATAGATCCAAATAAAGTCATACCGGATAAATCAAAATCTGTATACGAAGGTGCTATAGCTTGTTGGAATGGAGAAAAAGGGAATCTTTGGACGCAGGAGTTGATCAATAAATCCTCACACTTTGATTTTCCAATTCATAAACCGATCAATAAACTCAACAAAGACCAGTATAAGTTATTGTGGAGTGGCAATGACTATTTTTATGGAATCGATGCATACTTTAAAGAATTAGAAGAAAAAACGTACAAGATTCAAAATCGAGTCATGCTGGCTAGGTTTAGAGGTAGGACCAATTGTCCCGAATGTGAAGGTGGTCGATTACGCAAAGAGGCGTCCTATGTGAAAATTAATGGAACCGCGCTTTCCCAACTGATCCACCTACCTATAGACGAGTTATACGAACATATTAGATTGCTGAAAACTTCAAAACAAGATGAAAAGGTAGCCAACAGAATTTTAAGAGAGATCAATCAGCGCCTGGAAGTCATGTGTAAATTAGGGCTAAAACATCTGACCTTAGAGCGATTGGCATCTACCTTGAGTGGTGGTGAAACCCAACGCATAAATCTCACACGAACCTTAGGCAGCAACCTTACCAGTTCATTATATATCTTAGACGAACCAAGTGTAGGATTACATCCATTAGACTCAGAAAAACTCATAGAAGTGCTGAAAGAGCTTAGAGATCTGGGCAATACAGTCATCGTAGTAGAGCACGAAGAAGAAATCATACGGGAAGCCGACCACATTATAGATATCGGCCCAGCTGCAGGCATCCATGGCGGCAAGGTAGTATTTTCCGGAACTTACAAGGCTTTTAATGAGCCGCATATACTAGGATTGACCGCTGCCTACATCCAGGGTGTCAAACGAATTGAGATTCCAGCATGGCGTAGAAAATGGACTGATAAAATTGTACTCAAAGGAGCCCATTTAAATAATCTTCAAAATCTTGAAGTTAAGTTTCCGCTCCATACCATTACTACGATCACTGGAGTCTCGGGATCAGGTAAGACTACCCTACTCAAACATCTTTTGTACCCTGCCCTTGAACAATATTTAGCTGAAGGCCAAATCCATAATGTACAGGGTATGGAGTCACTATCGGGTGATCTCAACCGTATCAAAATGGTAGAGATGATCAACCAACATCCGATAGGAAAATCATCCCGATCCAATCCGGTCACTTATGTCAAAGCCTACGATAGTATTCGAAAACTATTTTCTAATCAACACTTAGCCAAGGTGAGGGGATTCGGTCCTGGGCATTTTTCATTTAATGTAGAGGGAGGAAGGTGTGAAACATGCCAAGGTGAAGGTGAGATCACTGTGGAAATGCAATTTTTAGCTGATGTCAAACTGTTATGTGAAGATTGCAAAGGGAAACGATTTAAAGCGGAAGTCTTAGAAGTCAAATTTCATGAAAAATCTATGTTTGATGTTTTGGACATGAGCATAGAAGACTCTTTGATATTTTTTAAAGATCAAAAGGACATATTAAATAAACTTAAACCATTGAATGATGTAGGGCTCGGTTATGTAAAACTTGGCCAAGCATCCAGTACTTTATCCGGAGGCGAAGCCCAGCGGGTGAAACTAGCCAGTTATTTAACTAAGGAAGCAGGCCAGGAATCTATATTATTTATATTCGATGAACCTACTACGGGATTACATTTTCATGATATCCTCAAGCTGCTGGATGCTTTCAATGCTTTAGTAGAAAATGGCCATAGTGTGATCCTGATTGAGCATAATCTCGATGTTATAAAATGTTCAGATTGGATCATCGATCTTGGTCCCGGGGGAGGCAAGGATGGTGGTAAGCTTATATTTTCAGGGACTCCAGAAGATTTAATCAAATGTAAAGAATCCCATACCGGTCATTATCTCAAAGCCAAAATGAAGTTAAACTAACTATGGACAAGTCGATCTATTGGGTAGCGGTATTCTATTTAGTGATTTTTATACAGCCCAGTCAGGCTCAACTCCAAGATCCTTTCATCAAAAAAGCAATCGAAACCATTCCTGCTTTTATTGAATGCCTTTCATTACCCAATGATGCACACCATAAGGAAGACCTGGAGAAAAATATCCAATGGTTGCATCGTGCTTTTACGCAACGATCTTTTGAAGTAAATCGATTGGCTACAGAAGGATTAGACTTATTATTAGCAGAAAAAATATTCAACCCATCTTTTCCTACCATTCTGATTTATTTACAAGTAGATGGTCAACCGGTAGACCCTGTCAAATGGCTACAACCTTCCCCATGGACACCTGTATTGAAAGAATTGCGTGACCGCGATTGGGCTACCATACCCTGGTCCACGTTAGAGCACACCTGGAATGCTGATTGGAGAATATTTGCCCGATCGACTTCGGATGCTAAAGGTCCGATCCTAGCCTTTCTCGCCGCATTTGATATGATGGTTGCAGCCAATCTAATACCAAACTATAATCTCAAAGTCATCTTGGATAGTGAAGAGGAGTTGGGCTCACCACATATCGCTGCAGCTGTCGACCTTCATAAGGAAAAATTGAAGTCAGATGCCATGATCATCTTCGATGGACCTCAACATTTATCCAATCTGCCTACGTTAGCATTCGGAGCAAGAGGCATCATTTCATTAAATTTGACTGCATGGGGTCCCAATGCAAATTTACACAGTGGCCATTATGGAAATTACGTACCCAATCCTGCATTTACGCTTGCACAGCTTTTAGCTACCATGAAAGCCGAAAATGGAAAAGTAAAAATTAAACATTGGTACGAAGGTATCCATATAAACAGAGCTACGAAAAAACTTTTGTCATTTACTCCTGATGATTTACCTGCTTTACACCGATCAATAGGCATAAAGACTGCTGAACAGGTGGGCCGGGATTTACAAATAGCACTTCAATATCCTTCACTTAATATTGATGGAATTCGCTCGGCTTATGTGGGAGCACAAGCACGAACCATCATCCCGGATCTGGCTACCGTAGCGATGGACATCAGACTAGTCAAAGAGACTCCAGGTGAACGGATGATCCAATTATTAAAAAATCATATCATTCAAGCAGGTTATGTGCTGTTAGACCATGAGCCTACTTTGGAGGAAAGATTACAATATGATCGCATCATCAGTATGAATTATCAGATAGCTTATGAGGCATTCCGGACAGAATTTGACACACCAGTTGGCCATTTTTTAGTTAGAGCTTTGACCACAGGATTTGGCAAACCTCCAATCATGATCCGCACCCATGGGGGTTCTATACCGATATCGCCTTTTGTAACTAAAATAAATATACCTGCAGTAGCGGTACCCACCGTCAATTATGATAACAATCAGCACAGTGAAAACGAAAACATCAGATTAGGCCATTTTGCAGATGCAATCAAAACAATTTACCATATCCTGACTACTACTTATGGGACAAGGCAGTAATGAAACTGATCTGAAACGATTGCACAAGGACCTCTGGATATATTCCATTTGGATACTCTTATGGGCCGTGATATGCCTCTATGGCCATCATATCGTATGGCTAGTGCTTCCGGTGATACTGGGATTTTGCTTTTGGGTCGGTCGATATTTCATAAACAATCCTCAATATACCTTCCCATATGGCCCGGCCAATGCTATTACAGTAGTCAGATTATGCTTTTTGTGCACCATTGCTATGATGAATGTCTTGTTGCCATCTATAGTCTTGGGCTGTGTATTGGGACTGATCTGTCTCGCAGATATATTGGATGGTTATATAGCAAGAGCACTAAAGATGACTACAACTATTGGGGAATACCTGGATAAAGAAGTGGATGCTGTATTTGTGCTTTTGGCAGTGATCCTGCTGTACCTTAGAGGTTATACCGGCCTTTGGATTGTTTGGGCAGGGTTTATGCGGTACATTTATTTTATTGTTTTTTATTTTATCATTCGTCCGGGTGTCAAAGAACATAAAGATCCGTTTGCCAAAGTCATAGCAGTATTTGTATTCATTAGCTTGATAGCAGCCTTTATTATCCCTATGTCGATCAGCCTTCCATTGGTCGTAATAGCTACTGCACTCTTGACCTATTCCTTTGTACGAGTAGGCTTGTTTGAGGCTGGAATTCTGACATGATTATATGGCATTCCAAATGAAAGTCGACAATCGTGTGCCGTCAACTGCATCGTTAAAATCAATTCTCCGAATTATTGCAACAGTTTCATTGATGCAGTGGTTGTTATTTGTACCGTTATATTTTACCAGGTTGGAAGAAGGCAGTTTTTTACCGTGGTTACACGACTTTCCTCAAGCCTTGTTGACTCGCAATAATCCGGATTTTTTCAGGTGGAGTTTGGAATACGCGCTGATGGCGGTGATATTTTTATACTTCGCGATTACCGGACTTTATAAAGTCAGTCGATATATCATTTCAATACTATATACTTCATTATTTATATTTCAATGTTACTATTTTATCGTTTGGAAAATTTATGGCGAAATCCCCATTTGGACATTTGATTGGGCCCTTCTTCAGCGAGTGCTTCCATTGTTTATGAAAACGATAGGTGTACCCATACTTTTTATGAACCTTATAATACTTCTATCGATTTTATCCTTTTACTATTTAGTATTAAAAATCCACAATTGGTTAGCTTCTCAATCAAAATATATTAACCAAACTTCATGGTTGGGTATTTCTGCCCTTTTCTTTATAATTCCATTTACCTTAACACGAGTTTACAGAGTAAACCCTGATTCGAATCAATCCAAATCTGGAATCTTGTGGATATCAGATAATATTCATACGGCGATGACAAAGTCTCGGGTCAAAGTACTGCCTGATTTATCGCATCCTGACATTTATAAAAGCTACACGACGCTACCATTACGATCTAAGCCAAATATCCTATTAATTTTTATTGAAGCCTATGGCACCATATTAGGTTCAGTGCCTCCTTATGATCTAGACTACGGAGCGCAATTAAAAAGCATGGAGTCTAATCTTGCTCAGCACGGGTGGCATAGTGCCTCCGCATTGAGTAATTCTACTGTCTTAGGTGGCAGATCCTGGCTGGGATTTACTTCTTTGATCAGTGGGCTGAGATTAGACAATCATCCGGCATATGAGCGGTTGATCGAATTTCACAGCGGATTTCCCCATCTCATCAATACACTTCGACATCACGGTTACACTACCTATCGACTCAATACAATGCAGAGTATGGGGTCAAACTTTAATCAAATAGACTCTATCTCAGGATTATATTTTAATGTTGCCCATTGGACTCGATATTCAGATATACCCTATAAAGGATATGCATATGATTATTTTGGAGGCATTCCAGATCAATATGCATTGCATTTTTGGCATGATCACATTTTAAAGCGGGAAAAAAATCCTTATTTTTTATTTTTTATTACATTAAGCACGCACGCTCCTTTTTATCTTCCACCACCTTTAGTAGAGGATTGGCGAACGTTGGACCTTATAAAATCCAGTCCACATGGGTCTGTCCGATCCGAACAAACCAAACCATTGGATCGATACTCCAAGTCCGTGTCCTATACCTTATCCGTATTGCAAGAATATATTGTACATAAGGCTGATACAAATACATTGATCATTTTAGTAGGTGATCACCAACCTGCCGGCATGGAGTACTTATTGAAAGGAAAGACAGATACATATGCAGCACCATTACATATCATCTGCAAGGATCAATCCTGGATAGATCGCTTACGACTTAAAGGATTCCATTCAGGGATGGTACCGACATTTAAATCAGGTTCCTTATTAAACCATGAAGGATTTTATTCATTCCTGATGTCTACCTGGGCAGAGAAAGATTCCCTTGTAGAGATACCGCCCTATCTGAAAAAAGGAATTGAATAAATAGCACTATTCTAAAAATGGAGTCAACTGACTCTTAAAAACCTGCCAATCCGTAATGATATTATGGATCGGTCGTAGCGAAAGAATCATTTTATCCTGCAAGAATAAAATCATATGATCTACTAATTCATCTATACTTTTACAAACCATCGACTTACCCTGCCCCATTAATTGCTCCACATGTCCAGCACCCAAAGAGAGAACTGGTAACCCGCTTACAATAGATTCGGCTACTGCCATACCATAGGTTTCGAAGTTTGAAGCATCAATCATTACATCTGCTTCATCTAATATAGTTTGCATATCATCCGGTTGAAAAACGCCCTTAATTTGTATAACTTTTGATAAAACAGGAGAATTATGAATGATCGACAGACACTGGGAGAAATAGGATGCATCCATATTAATATCCCCATAGATGTAAATATAAAAATTATCGCTTATTTCTCTCAATGCAACAGCTTTTAAGAAAAGATCAAGTTGTTTATTTGGCAACCAATTGGAAATCAGGATTGCGATTTTGTTGTTATTTTTGTGAGCGAAAAGAGCTTGATTTGGCGAAATGTAAGGTTGTACTATATCTAATTTTTTAGTCCACTCTATCCTGTTTATAAAATAAGAACGCGTAAATGCACTATTCGCCAAGATGTGATCATAGGCATTTAATTGCTCTCGTTCTTCTGCGACATCTACAGACGCATCAAGCATAGAAGGCAAAAGGTGCGCCACAAAGATCTTATAGGCCTGCACAGATAAAAGCCAACCAAGTGCAATGTTCCTGAGATAGATAGAATCAATGTATAAATAATCTGTGGCGGTCATTTCTTTTTTTTCAATGTCAACCCATGTCGTCCATGCAACATCGTATCCCATCGACATCAATCCCGACACGATCTGCTGATTAAACCGATTACCCCCCGAAATAAAGGTCGCTGAATCCGGGGCTAAAAAATAAATCATAAGGTATCTATATGAGCTGCATAAGAAGCCCACGCAATATGAGATTCACCCAGGTCTATTTTGAGATCGCCTTTAAACTTTAGTGAAGGATCAAGACTTACTTTTTGATGGATAAAATGGGCCAAAAACTCTGTAGTGGTAATTTTTCCTTTCATTTCCTCCAAATCATCCAGATTTTTATAATTGAGTGCTGTAACAATTCGTTTCAAAATGTGCGCGGCTACACCAATGTCGATGACTACATTCATATCGTTGAGCTCTGAAGATGAAAAGGTGACATCAATAATATATGTTGCACCGTGGAGATGACTCGCCACGCCAAACCCTTCATGATGCAACGAATGTGCTATCATAATATGATCTCTTATTTTTACGCTATACATTTGTTTAATATTTTATAATGATACTCAATGGCAGAGTAAGTCCTTTACGTATGGTTTCAAAAATAGGGACAGCACCCTCTAATGGAATCTCAAGATCTATCAATTGATCCCAGAAATCATGATGGAGCATAGACAATACCTCTTGTTTTCGAGAGCTAAAATCATGGACGGTCGTTAAATATCGAGGTATATGAGATACTTGAGATGATTGAATCGTAAGCCTATTGTAATGAAAATGATTACCCAGACTCAATTCCACCTTTTGATCCCCATACCAACTAAGGTCGATGATGCGGCCTTCCATACGCATAAGACTGATAGCCGTTTGCAATCCTGAACCTGTGGCAGTACAATGAAATGCAACAGAATACTTGTTTTGTTTCGAGTCATTGGCTAAATTAAATCCCAACTCTACAACACGCTTACATCGCGATGGATCGGAGTCCAGGATAGAAATTTTCTTGAATCCTTTAAGTGACAGCCAGCCAGCCAAAAGTGCTCCGATCAAACCAAAGCCAAGGATTAATATTTCATCGTCGAGAACAAGTTTTGCATCCCACGATGCATTGCATGCTGTCTCCAAATTGCTAATCAGAGTGGCTCTGCGAGCAGGTATACCATAGGGCAATTTAGTAAGCGAAGATGGCTTTACTTTTATCCGACTCTGATGCGGATGCATGACATGGTAGATAGCGTCTTGTGCATCTTGGGCTACCATCGAATACCCATAAAGCACGGGGAAAGAAAACGATCCCTCCATATAGGGGACTTTCATTAGATCAAACATTTCGAAAGGTACCTGACCAGATGCTACGATTCGCTCGGTGCCGATGCTGATCAAAGAATAAAGTGCGAATAATTCAACTTCTCCTGTTCCAGCCTCTACATTTGCTGGTAGGATGGAGGATCGATTGGAATCTAAATGCCATAAAGCGTCGGCTGTCATGAATCTTATTTCAAGTCAAGCAGATGACCCATAATGTTCTTTTTCGTCTCCAGGTATCGTTTATTGGATTTGCCCGGTGAGATTTCCAAAGGAACCCGTTTTACCAATTTGATCGGTCCAGTATCGAATACTTTTATTTTTTCAGGGTTGTTGGTCAGTAAATTGATTTGGAAAATGTTGAGATCTTTTAGGATGATCAAAGCGTCTTCGTACGTGCGAGCATCAATTTTAAATCCAAGATGTACATTAGCTGCAGCAGTGTCGATACCCTGGTCTTGCAGCTGATAAGCTTTGAGTTTATTAATGATACCGATGCCCCTACCCTCTTGACGGAGATATAATAAGACGCCACCTTTTTTGCCAATCAACTCCAATGATCTAATCAACTGCGGACCGCAATCACATCGCATGGATCCGAAAATATCTCCGGTAAGACATTCGGAGTGAATCCGGGTCAAGACTGGTGCATTTAGATCTAGCGGATCTCTGATCAACGCCAAGTGGGGCGTCAGATCGTGTTCATCCTCTGCATATGCTATTAGCTTGAACTCTCCATAGGGTGTGGGAATGGAGCTCTCCACTATATTTCGCAACATAATTGTAAAATTACGTATTTATCAAAGGATCTATTGGCCAATCCTTAATAATTTAGGAAGGCGGCTGTACTGCTGAAAACATATCAAGCTTAAGCTTCAGTATTATATGAAGCCACTGGGGGACAAGTACATACCAGATTTCGATCTCCATAAGCATTATTCACCCTTGCGACCATAGGCCACATTTTATGGTGACGCAGATAATCTAATGGGAATGCAGCTTTAGACCGCGAGTACGATTTATCCCATAGATCAGCAGTGACTAGCTGATTGGTGTGTGGAGCATTTTTTAATACATTGTCCACCGGGTCCGCTTCCCCTTTGGCTATTTCATCGATTTCGATTTTGATTTGTAATAACGCTGCACAAAATTTATCCAATTCCTCTTTATTTTCTGATTCGGTGGGCTCTATCATAATCGTTCCAGCTACTGGAAATGATACGGTAGGAGCGTGAAATCCATAATCCATCAATCGTTTGGCTACATCTTCTGCAGTGATGCCTATTCCTTTGAATGGTCTTAAGTCCAATATCAACTCATGAGCAGCTCTACCCTGCTCGCCGCTATACAACACTTGAAAAGACTCCTGAAGCAAAGCTTTCATATAATTGGCATTGAGGATAGCATGTTCTGTCGCATGGCGGACACCGATTTTACCCAACATGAGGATATATCCATATGATATCAACAGGATGCTGGCACTGCCCCAGGGACTACTGCTCACAGCATGGATAGCTTGAGGCCCACCAAGGTTGACCATACTATGACCAGGTAAGAAGGGTGCTAATTTTTCATTGACGCAGATCGGCCCCATACCAGGTCCACCACCGCCATGAGGTATAGCAAAAGTCTTATGCAGATTGAGATGACATACATCGGCATGGATCAAACCCGGGCTAGTCAATCCTACCTGGGCATTCATATTGGCCCCATCCATATATACGAGCCCTCCGTGGTCATGAATTATTTTACAGATCTCTTTGATTTTAGTTTCAAATACACCATGAGTCGATGGGTATGTGACCATAAGGCAAGCCAATTCATTTGCATGTTTTTCTGCTAGCTGCGTCAAGTCTGCAAGATCAATATTGCCTTTCTCATCGGTTTTGGTGACCACAACACGCATACCTGCCATCACTGCACTAGCTGGATTGGTACCGTGAGCAGATTCCGGGATCAGGGC
The DNA here is from genome assembly GCA_031417835.1 of Saprospiraceae bacterium. Classification (GTDB taxonomy): domain Bacteria; phylum Bacteroidota; class Bacteroidia; order Chitinophagales; family Saprospiraceae; genus JADJLQ01. The sequence continues at coordinate 25,765 of JANOWJ010000208.1, forward strand.
TATATTGCGATGCTTTTGGCGATGATATTCATGGTATGCTGCTATACTTAATAAACCGGCATACTCCCCTTGAGCGCCACTGTTTGGTTGCAGTGAGCACGCTTTCATCCCCGTGATCGAGCAAAGCCATTGCTCCAATTTATTAAAAATATATTGGTACCCTTGCGTTTGGTCAAGGGGTGCAAAAGGGTGCATCGTAGAAAACCCTTCTAATGACACAGGCAATAATTCTGTGGCAGCATTGAGTTTCATCGTACATGAACCTAAAGCTATCATGGAGTGAACTAATGAGATATCTTTATTTTCCAGGCTTTTAATATAGCGCATCATAGCAGTCTCCGATCGATGTGTATTAAATACTGGATGGCTCAAATATGGGCTTTGGCGCAATAAAACTTCTTGAATGCCAAATTTCCCAGTGTCTTTTGCCAGATCAGCGATCTCAAAAATCTCTAGAATGTCGTACAAGTCAATCTCAGTGACTGTTTCGTCCAAGGCGATTTGGATCGTATCCGTTGTATAATAAAAGTTAATTCCTTTAGCAATAGCTCTAGCTTTGATCGGTTGAGCATCATCGGTGGAAATCTCCAAAGTCAACGTATCGAAAAAAGAGGAATGCTTGATTTGATAACCGGCGAGCGTTAATGATTGAGCTAATAAACAAGTGGTCTTGTATACTTTCGCACCTAGAGTCTTTAGTCCGGCTGGACCATAATAAACAGCATACATACCACTCATGATGGCCAAAAGAGCCTGAGCGGTACAAATATTGCTTGTGGCTTTTTCTCGTTTTATATGTTGTTCTCGAGTCTGCAATGCCATTCGATAAGCAGGAGCATCATATTGATCGATGCTCAAACCAATGATTCGACCCGGTATCAATCGTTTAAATTCTTCTTTGCACGAAAAAAAAGCGGCATGCGGTCCACCATATCCCATGGGCACTCCAAATCGTTGGGCATTACCTACAGCTACATCCGCCCCCCATTCACCGGGAGGAGTCAGCACCGTAAGTGCTAATAAATCGGTAGCGGCAGCTATCAAGATCCCTTGATCATGGGCTTTCGAACACAGATCGGTATAGTCACTGACCTTGCCTTGAGTATCAGGGTATTGCAACAAAAGACCAAAAATGCTTGGGTCGCTAAGACTATTGATCGAGATTGATTCTATTTTAAGCTCAATATTCAAATATTTGGCTCTGGTTTTTAATACATCTATCGTGTGAACATGCACCATGTCATCTACCAGGAAAATATGTTTTGATGAATGTGCCTTACTAGCCTGATTATAAAATAAAATCATAGCTTCTGCCGCGGCTGTGCCTTCATCCAATAGTGATGCATTGGCTATGGGTAGTCCTGTCAGGTCAGCCACCATCGTCTGGTAATTAAACAAGGCCTCTAGTCGTCCTTGAGCAATCTCAGCTTGATAGGGAGTATATTGAGTATACCAACCTGGATTTTGGAATACATTGCGAAGAATAGGTGAAGGAGTATGTGTCCCATAAAAACCTTGACCAATGTACGATCTAAAGACTTTGTTTTGAGCAGCTATACCCTTGATATGACGGAGGTATTGAAATTCATCCATAGCATCTGGCAAATCCAAATCGCTCCGCATCCGAATGGAATCCGGAATAGTCTGATCAATCAATGCTGCCAAACTCTTGACGCCAATGGTATCCAGCATCAGGTCCATTGCTGCTTGGTCATTGCCTAAATGTCTGATTTCAAATTGATGAGGATGCTCCATGCGTAGTGATATTTAAAGTCGTAAAAGTACGAAGTCGATGCTTGTAATTCAACATGAATATGAATAATTTATATTCGTTTTTAACTCATATGATACCGGTAAACCCTATAATCGTAGTACGAGAATCATTCCACTACGACCCATTCATAAAACTATTCAAACTCAGAAAAGTTCAAGGAAGGAAACATAAAAAAAGGCTTCACATTTATGAAGCCCTTTAAGAAATTTGCCTATTGATGGGGAATGTAACTATTTTATATCGAATGCCTTTTTGATTTCTTTTACTTTATCCAATTTTTCCCAAGTAAAAAGTTCGACTTTTACTTTTTTGCTTTTACCATCCGGTGACTTGAAGGTCTTTTCAACGATTTGAGGTTTTCTACCCATATGACCATAAGAAGCAGTTTCGCTATAGATTGGGTTTCTTAGTTTTAATCTTTTCTCTATAGCATATGGGCGCATGTCAAATATCGCCAACAATTTGGTAGCAATTTCACCGTCTGACATGGTAATTTTGGATGTATTGTAGGTATTGACATAAAGACCCATAGGCTGAGCAACGCCTATAGCATAGGATACCTGTACGAGTACCTCATCGCATACCCCTGCAGCTACCAGGTTTTTAGCTATATGTCTAGTAGCATATGCTGCTGACCGATCCACTTTGGAAGGATCCTTTCCTGAGAATGCGCCACCACCATGCGCACCTTTGCCACCATAGGTATCGACTATGATCTTTCTACCAGTCAAACCGGTATCCCCATGAGGTCCACCTATAACAAATTTACCGGTGGGATTGATATGATATTTAATTTGATTGGTAAATAATTTTTGGATCTCAGGTTTTTGTTTTTTCTTCAAACGAGGGATAAGTATTTCGATTATGTCCTTATGGATTTTGGCTGCCATATCAGCATCAGTACCAAATTCATCATGTTGGGTAGATATCACTATTGCATCGATACGAATAGGTTTATTGTGATCATCATATTCGATCGTGACCTGACTTTTGGCGTCAGGTCTAAGGTATTTGATTTGTTTACTTTCTCGTCTCAATTCGGCTAGCTCAATCAGCAAATTATGAGCTAAATAAAGAGGAAGAGGCATAAAATCTTCTGTTTCTCTGCAGGCATAACCAAACATCATACCCTGGTCACCGGCACCCTGATCTTCGCGGTTTTTCTTGTCCACTCCACGATTGATGTCAGCAGATTGTTCATGAATAGCAGAAAATATGCCACAGGAGTTTGCTTCAAACATATACTCGCTTTTGGTATAGCCTATCTTGCGAATAACCTCACGGGCTATTTCCTGTACATCGAGATATGTTTTAGATTTCACTTCTCCGGCTAATACAACTTGGCCTGTTGTCACCAGAGTTTCACAAGCTACTTTGGATTCTGCATCGAAGGCAAGAAAATGATCGATCAATGCATCTGATATCTGATCTGCTATTTTATCGGGATGTCCTTCGGAAACAGACTCAGAAGTAAAAAGATATGCCATAAAAATTCGTCCTAGGTTAAATTCAATAATGAAAATAAATATCGTCCACAAATGTATATAATAATATCGAATATGATAAAAACTTAATAAGTTTTTATTTGATCTTTACATACAATAAAGGGTTGCCTTCCAAATATCCCTCCAAGGCATCTCCAATCTGTACAGGCCCTACTCCTGCCGGAGTACCAGTATATATCAAATCCCCTTTCATCAATTTAAAAAATCTGGAAGTATAACTGATGATGGCATCAAAATTGAAGATCATATCCTTAGAATAGCCCAATTGAGCCGTTTGATTATTTTTCTTCAATTCAAATTTGATATTAGATCGATCTTGTAAAGTATCGAAAGGAATAAGTGGGCTCAACACTGCAGAGTAGTCAAATGCTTTAGCCAACTCCCAGGGTAAACCCTTTTCTTTGCAACGATCCTGAATATCTCGCGCAGTAAAATCAATACCCAAGCCGATTTTATCATAATATTTATGTGCAAATTGGGGATCTATCGATTTGCCATTTTTATTGATTTGAATAACCAGCTCCAATTCATAATGAACATTTTTACTGAAATCAGGATAATAAAACGGTCTTTGATTAATCAATAAAGCAGTTGCCGGTTTCATAAATAACACGGGTTCGACAGGAATTGGGTTATTTAACTCTTTGGCATGATCAATATAATTTCTTCCTACACAAATTATTTTCATAGATTTTTATTAGGGATCAAGTTATATAAATTTTAAGTCTGAAATCCTCTGTAGGCTCAATGATTCCATTATAAACCGAATTTATAATCAGGCCACCATGAGACCTACCGCCTCTTTGATTTCATCCAAATTTGCCTTGGCCCGTACACGTATTTCAGCTGAGCTGGCTTTGATCAATTGTTTATATTTTTTCTTATCAGCCTGGATTTCGGACATATGCCTCCGCATCGGTTCGCTAAGGGCGACTAACGCAGAGCCAACTACTTCTTTGAGATCCGCATATTTTAATGTTCCTTGCGTAAATTGTTCCATCATCGAGGTATGACCTTTAAGATCTCCTGCCGCTTTCAGCAATGAAAAAAGATTTTCTATCCCTGCGCTCATTTTACCTGGTTCTTCGACACCTGTGTCCGTCACGGCAGATTTTATTTGTTTGCGGATCTGATCAGCTGATGAGAATACACTGATATTGTGTTTTTCACCAAGACTTGCACTCATCTTTCGATTGGGATCAGCTGTTGACATCACTTTGGGGATCTCTGTATATAACGCTTCCGGTACTGGAAGTAATTCTTTGCCGATGAGGTGATTCAAACGCATGGCTATATTTCGAGCAAGTTCAAGATGTTGTTCCTGATCTTTGCCTACGGGGACATATTTGGGTTTATAAATTAGAATATCAGCAGCCTGTAAGACTGGGTAAGTAAATAATCCAACGGATACAAAAGCATCTTTGTCCTTCTCACTAGCCTGAGATGTCTTGTCTTTAAATTGAGTCATACGTTGCGTCTCACCATAACTGGCAAAACAGTTTAGGATCCAGGCCAATTCAGTATGCTCCGGCACTAATGATTGGATAAAGAGGTTTTGAGGAGCGATCCCACACGCTAACAGTCCAAAGACACCATTCCAAGTAGCCTCGCGCAATCCTTCAGGTTTGTAAGGCATGGTCATGGCATGATAATCTACTATACCATACATACAATCATACTTGGATTGCAGGTTGACCCAATTTTGGACTGCTCCAAAGTATCTACCAAAGTGAAGATTGCCTGTCGGCTGCATACAGGAAAGTACACGATCTCGAACAGGCAGGCTAACATCCATGAATTAAACTTTTTTTAATAAGCTGCTATAGCTGATATTTCAACTTGAACAAATTTGGGCAAATTACTCACTTCTAAAGTCTCCCTGGCAGGAGCTGTACTTTCTGGAAAATATTGAGCATAGACGGCATTGATCCTCCCAAATTGATGCATATCCCTGATAAACACAGAACACTTTACAATGTGGTCATAATTTAATCCAGCCCCATCCAAAATAGCTCCAAGATTTTTTAAAACCTGATGAGTCTCAGCTTCAAGCGATTCATTTACTAGTGTGCCATCCAGAGGATTGAGACAGATCTGACCGGATATGTAAAGAAAACCATTGGCCTTAATGGCTTGATTATAAGGCCCTATCGGCAGCGGCGCCTGATCAGTCTTGATGACTTCTCTCATCGTATTATTCAGTCACAGCAGACTTTACTAATACCCGACCTTTGTAATAAAGATCCCCTTCATGCCAATAGGCACGATGTCTCAAAAATGATTCGCCAGTAGTCTTACAGATAGACACATTAGGCAATTCCGCTTTATGGTGGTTGCGTCTTTTGTTTTTTCTGGATCTTGAGATCCTCGTCTTTGGATTTGGCATGACTTACTTATTTAAATAGCTATTAATTCAATTTTATGTCTTTTAGGTCTTTCCAGATAGATTCGTCCACCGGTGGAATGTTCTCGAACTCCTCTAGTTTTTTAAGTACAACCTCATCACATTGTTCACCTTTACAATCGTAGATATTGGTCAGGGGCTTTGCAAGTGAGATCAGCTCAAAAAGTACTTTTGCAGTATTCCATTCAGCGGCTTTAGGGTCCAAAAAGATCAATTCATCAGTGTCTTCACCTTCTTCAAACCTTAAGATCAATTGTGCTTTATGCCTGACTGGAAGATTAATGTCAGTCAGGCAACGATCACATGAACAAAAATAACTGCCTCTAATGTCAAAACTCAAAACCGCCATATCAATCTTACGATCCAAGGTGATGTCTATTTCAAATCGACCCTGTTCAATGGGTGAATGTTCAAATTGTTTAAAAAATTGGTCATCCACCACATATTTATATACGTGATCTCCGGGCTTGAGCCCTGTAAGCGGTATGTTATACTCCTTCAATGCTTCCATGAAAAAGACCTAGTTACCCGTTTTCGGGACGCAAATATATGTATTTTTATTGATTTACTACAATTGTAATAGTCTATTTCTCAAATCTTTACCTGATTTTAAGAAGATTTCAAATAAGACCCAAAATAACCAATAAATTAAATGTAATAAATTGAATATCAATTATTTACATTTAATCTTTCTATTGGTCTACCTGTGTATATATGTTAGAAAAAAATCATACTGAGATCGTCCAACAACAGACAACGATTTATCGTAGAGATATACCAAACATAAAGCCTATCGGGAATGCAAATAATGCAGTAGGTAATTTTTTCAAACTGGAACTTGTTTTAGAAATAGATGTATGAAGGTAGGCAATCCAAGATGTGTCACACCGAAGCGCTTACCAAAAGATTAAATTAAAGTTTTTTAATATACGTATTAACGTAAAATTGACGCTCATCAGTGCTGTTATTTTGTTTTTACCAGCTTGTTCGAAAAAAGTTTGACTTTAATGGTTCTTTTTTGAAAAAATACATTTTTTTAAAAACCATAATTAACTCAGGGAGATGCATTACAGTTGCTTAAAATAAATATATGTTTATGTATGTCAAATACTTATATATAGCACAATAAATTAATGTAAAAATGCTTTACAACTAATTTAATTTATATATTAACTTATTAATATATATATAGCTCATTATTAGCCAATAATATTATAAAATTTCATAAAAAATTATTTTCTTTATGTCAATGTTTTACTATTCTTCCGATTTTAACTTAAATATACCTGACCTAACCAACCCTGACCTGACGAGAGGTATTCATTTTTCCTAGACTTTTTTAGAATCCAACTCAATATAGTTATGAGCGTAAAATCTACATTATTACCAATTGCCATAATGAGCTTGGCTTTAGTCGCTTTCCTGCCACAAACTAGACTGTCAATCTTCAAAGTATATTCCACTTATGGCCAAAAGGCCACACCTCAAATGACCTTGTGGCGAATAGACTCAATGCATTTAGCAGATGGTACTAAAGGCTCTGCCATTCTTTGGCCTTGTGATGAAGAGTATTATTTTAATTATCATCCCAATACAAATGAAGATATTATTATTGAAATAAAAAATGACGCTGTCGCTGGTTCTGCTGATTTGATATTGCAGTTACCCTTGGTATTTGATGGAGGAAGCTTTGGACCACTAAGTATTATTGAGCAACCAGAAGTAAGCACTTTAGCTCCAGGTGAGGAAACTCATTTTATTGTGAGACATACTGGGGGACCCAATTATATTCATAGTGAAGCTGCCATTACGATCAATAGTAATGACCCTTCGTTTCCTTCATGCGTTTTAAATTTTGAGGTAGGAGTGGTAGTGTGTGGATTTGGATTGATTGAATTTACCAATCAATCTGGATGTAATGATAACACCACGACCAACGATGCCTCTGATGATTTTTTCACTGCAGATATCGTAATAAATTTTGTCAGTCGGCCTGGCTCCGGCAATCTCACAGTTACAGGTGCTTCATTATTAAGCTCACTTTCCATTGCTGCAGCATCTACTAATTCTAGCACACAACATACTTTCACTAATGTATCATTTATAGCCAATGGATTGTCAAGTCAACTTACATTTGCTTTCAGCGCAGAAGCTAATTGTCTAGGTTTTGAAAATTCTCCTGCTGTAAGTTCCTGCTCTGTCGGTGCTGTGTGTGATCTTGATCAAGGCATGACATTCGACAATAATAGTATTTGCAATGATAATGGGACACCATCAAATGCCTTGGATGATTATTTTACGAGTGATGTACAAGTATTTTTTGCTAATCCGCCTGCTACTGGTAATCTAGTATTGAATGGTGCTGGCGTACATACTAGTGTTTCTGTCCCTGTAGGAAGTTTAGGATCAGGCACCTCACATACGTTTATAAGTGTTCAATTAGTGGCTAATGGAATGGCCAATCTGATCACAGCGACATTCGATGCCAATCCGGGGGGATGTACGGGTAGTGCCACAGGACCTGGTGTTAATTCCTGTTCTACTGGGCCGCCAGCCTGCGACATTACCAGTGTTAGCCTTTTCGGTATTGGTATTTGCAATAATAATAATACGAATGACCCTAGTGATGATTATTTCATAGCTAATGTAGCTGTGGGTTATGTGAATCCACCACTTACCGGCGCTCTACAAATAGAACCTGGTGGAGATGCAATTGGGACTTATTCTATTCCGGTTGGGTCTCTTTCCGGCAATGCAGATACTTTTTTTAATGTAAATTTCAAGGCAGATGGTATGCTCACTGTAGTAGAGGTGGAGTTTACTATACCTGCCAACCAATGTGTACAAACAATATCTGGCCCAACCGTCGGGCCTTGTTCTCCAGTATGTGATATCACGAGTGTTAATTTTGCCAATGTCAGTGGTTGCAGTAGAAATGGCACTGACGATCCATCTGATGATTTTTTCACCGCTGATGTAATTGTAAATTTTATCAATGCACCAAATACTGGTGATTTTCAAATTGAACCTGGTGGTGATGCCATTGGACTTTACGCCATAGCCGTGGGTTCTCTCATCGGCACATCGCATACTTTTACAAATGTGCTTTTCAAAGCAGATGGTACTCCTACAATAGCTGAGGTGGAATTTACGCTTCCTGCCAATATTTGTGTCCAAACTCAAGTAGGCCCTACCGTGCCACCATGTTCTGAATGCCAGCCACTTTCAATCGTCTATGTCGACTCTGCAGCCTCAGGTGTTAATAATGGCACCTCATGGGTCAATGCTTATACAAAACTCCAGGATGCATTGCTTGGATGCCCTGCAGATACTATTTTAGTTGCACATGGAACGTATTATCCTGATCACGGAATAGGATTGACGAACGATGATAGAAGTATATCTTTTAATATACTAGATTCTACTGTTCTTTTAGGTGGTTATTTTGGCGGTCTAGGCCCAGACTCATCCTCCCGTGACTATTTATGCAATAAAACCATCCTCTGCGGAGAAATACAACAAGACGCAGATTCGAGCAATAATAGCTACCACGTGGTGACCACGACTAATGTGAGTGAACAGACGGTGGTGGATGGATTTTGTATTACGGATGGTAATGCCAATGGAATTAGTATTTCCACTCTTGGTGGTGGAGGATGGTATAATGTTGGCTCAGGAGATGGACATCGGTCAAACCCATCTATAGTAAATGTTATAATTAGTAGCAACTATGCTTTAGCAGGTGGCGGAATGTATAACGATGGTTATCTTGGAGAGTGTCTGCCTCACTTAATCAATGTAACTATCAGTGGGAATAGTGCAAGTGCTCGAGGGGGTGGTATGTTTAATTATAGTCTTACCAGTGGCACCAGCAGCCCGAGGCTGACCAATGTATTGATCATCGGAAATATTGCAGGTACAAATGGAGGTGGAATAGTCAATTCTGGTTTTAATGGGGGTACAAGCAGTCCAATCTTTACCAATGTAGTCTTCAGTGGTAATAAAGCAATTATGCAAGGCGGCGCGATGGAAAATTTTGGAACCGGAGGTACTACCAATCCAACTATTACCAATGGTATTTTTTGGAATAATGCAGCGAATACAGATTCTATTATTTCTGAATCTAACTCAACCACCACCATCACTTATAGCATTCTTCAATCTGGCCTTTTGGATGGGGGCACTGATATTACTGACCTTTCAAACAAGGCACAGGGTACCGATCCTTTGTTTGTCAATGCGCCTGCAGCATCATCGGCACCGACGGCTGATGGAGACTTTCATCTCAGTGGATTATCACAGGCGATTAATATGGGCCTAAATGATTCCATTGTAAGTGCCATGACGGGTTATGCATTTGTCGATCTAGATGGTCTGCCAAGAGTGATCTATGCTACCGTCGATATGGGTGCTTACGAATTCCCATTAAATTGTAACTCGGATACCTTATATGTGCAAGCCAATGGCTCGGTGCCATCTATTCCTATCGATAGTTTCATAGGGATACCAGTCAATCCGGAATGCCAGTTGGTTATAGATGGCGAGGTAGTGACTACCGCTGTACCATTTGACTGCGATGATCGTGGCACGATTAATTATTCGGTAGCATTTATAAAATCAAATTGTGATATCCCGGATACCTTATACAGCTGCATCAAAGTCATCACGGTACTGGATACATTTTTCAAAAACTTTGTAGCCATCGGTAGCCTCAATGTATCGCTCGATGCGATGTGTATGCAGGTATTGACAGCCCATGATTTATTATCCAATTTTAGAGGATGTAATATAGATTATGATGTTGAGATCAGTTATCCAGCCGGTACAAACACGTATCCATCAGCTGATAAACTCGATCGCAGTCATATCGGCTATTGTATGGTTGTATCTGTGATAGAAACTACTACAGGCAATAGGACCTGGGGTCGGATCTGCGTCGAAGACAAAGCACCCCCACAGCTCAATTGCGATATCATCGATACCGTGACTTGTTTTGAATACAGTGCTTTACCAAACGGTAGCTATACAGTGAATGACAATTGTGGTCCACCGGTGAAAGTGACGATCGTAGGTGAAACCTTTACCGACTACGGTTGTGACAGTGCCTTACTCCAGGGAGTCGTCAGTCGCCAATTGGTTGCTCGCGATCAATGGGGCAATAGTGTCAATTGTGTCAAAGTATATCATATCATCAAACTTGAACTGGATAGTGTAATCTGTCCAAGAGATACGATGGTGGATTGCAGCAAAGAAGTGATAGAACTAACCATAGGTGGCGTAAAGAAAAAAGTATCTATCCTTGATCCGATCCGCAGTGGTTATCCCACGATCAAAACAGCTAAAGGCATAAAGGCTTTAGGTTTTAACAACGCCTCTTGCAAACTC
>JANOWJ010000209.1:0-25270 GCA_031417835.1 Saprospiraceae bacterium
GGTGCCATGTATCAAGATATGAGCGGGGGTGAGATGAAGTGAAGCCTCCTTAATCATACTACCAAAGTCATCAGAAGGAACTATAGGGAAGATTAATTTGCACGATGAGATTGCTTCCTCTAAGGACAGCGTAGCCCGGATCCTAGCAGATAGTGGTGTGTTGAAAGCCAGATGGTCGTTATTGATTTTGTGCATCGTAAGACTGTTACGCGTCACCACCAAGACTTCTACATTATGGGATAAAAGTTTGGCAACAGCTATTCCAAAACTTCCTGATCCTATGACTGCGACCTGTTTCATCGGAGACTAATGTACGCTGTAATTCCGACCATGTCACAAGGATTAATTACTTATATTTTTCCATTGTAGGTGTCCTGCCCATTCGAGCACCTTATCTTCCAATGATTTGACAGCCGGTGAGGGAGAGTGGTTGATGATGATTTTTTTAATTTGATTTTTCCATTTTAACTGCATCGTCCTAACCGGAAAATCGGCTATAAAATCATTTTTAGCAGGAAAATATTCAGTGACTGACCAGGGGCTTTGCATGCTAATGGATTTTTCTAATTCAATAATTTGATCTTTACTGATTAAACTTAAGTATTGACCAGGCTGATTTGTATACTTCAGGTCGTTTTTGAGAACAGTACCATCATTAAAAATTGTGATCTCGTAAATTGGACATTTACCATAACAAGGCCCAAAGTACATGGATATCAAGGTATCAATTTTGAAAACAGGTGGGGGTATAGTGTCCTGTAAATCACTGAGAGAAGGAAGGTAGCCTTTGGGTTGTGTGACAGTTTCCGCTATTTCTACGGGTGATGCAGGAACTACTTTGGTCAGAGGCTTGGCTGCAGAACAGGCTAAAAGAAAGATAAATAACTGGCTCATAAAAAATGATTTTGAGATCATCTTTTGGTCGGTTTTTGCTTTTGTTCGAGTTTGCTTTTCTGTTCCTTCATCATTGTTTCCAGTTTGTCTTGAAATCCCCCTTTTTTCTTAGGTTTATTACGAGCAGCCTGAAGCTCAAGTTTCATTTTTGATTCGGGAAATATTAATGCTTTACCACCTAAGGTCTGAGCAATGTTAAGCACATTGCTAAATGCCATATACGCGGTAAGCCCTGCTGCAGAATTATTAAAGAAAAAGAGAAAAAACACAGGCATGATGTATTGCATATACTTCATAGCAGGGTTCATCGAAAAGTCCTGGTCTTTGGTGCTGTAATACGTAAATACTAATGTAGATACTACCCAAATCAATGTAAATAAACTCACGTGACCTCCATAAAAGGGTAGCACTACAGGTAATTTGGCAAATACATCATAAGAAGATAGATCATTAGCCCATAAAAAACTTGCTTGCCGGAATTCGATAGAGGCCGGAAAAAATTGGTACAAGGCTAACCAGATTGGCATTTGTAATAACATAGGCATACAGCCACCTAACGGATTAACCCCAAACTCCCGATAGATCTTCATAGACTCCATTTGGATCTGTTGGGGATCGTCTTTGTATTTTTCTTTGAGATGTGCCATCTCAGGTTTGAGAGCAGCCATTTTAGATTGAGAGTGCAACATCTTATAGCTGAGTGGGAATAAGATCATCTTGACTATCAAGGTCAATAACAAGATGACAATACCTTTATTGCTAAAGAAATTAGAAAGAAAATTGAAGACAGGTCGGATAATCCAACGATTGACTGTGCCTAAAATACTTGCACCAAAAGAGATGATGTACTCCATCTTATCCCCTGAGGCTTTTAACTGGCTGTATTCATTGGGACCAATGTAAATCTTAAGCTTTTGTTTCATTGTTTGATCAAAGGGGATATCAACACTAGTCTTTAGTTGATTAAGATAATTAGCACCTTCTTCTCCGGGTATTGACTCCAACGAAATGTTTTTAAAAGATTGATCGGCAAGCAGCGTAGTATTAAAAAACTGCTGAGCATGGGATACCCATTTTACACCGGTGGATATGGTTTCCTGATCATTTGATCCAAATTTGATGTGCTCTACTTCGTCATCATCTACAGGCTTATAAAGGATAGTCGTATACGTTTTTTCAAATGCTTCAACTTTTTCCTGAGCTTCAATATAATTTTGCCATTCGAATGTGGCGGTATTGTTTTTTAAATCATTGTTCATGCCCATAAGCTCCAGGCCATACGCTATGGTATAACTGTTGGAAGATAAAGTATACGATTGCACAATCTGCTTACCATCTTTTGTCGCAGTTTGAAATGTAATCTTTGATCGATCGGAAATAGTGGCTCTAAAAATGATGTCTTGCGTATTAATCTTGTTGTTTTTGATATCCAAAGCCAGATTCCAACGATTGGATGGATGATGCAACAAATAAAGTGGTACTTTTTGGTCAGGACCCTTGCGCATCTCTATCATTTTGGAAAAATCCTTCAATTCTACGTTGGTGATTCTACCCCCGTAACTATTTAGGGTCACTTTAAGGACTTCGTTTTCCAGTGTATATTCTTGTGCGGTAGCCAAACTGTCAGCTGCGATCAAAGGGGATGATGCGGCGTTTGTTTTCATCGACATAGGATATAGTTGCTGGGTGTCAAGTCGGCCCGTAGATATTAATTTTCTGAGACTATCCTCTCTGACTTGGGCAAGAGTGATAGAATCCTGAGTGCGCTGTTGTATAAGCTGGGCTTGCTGCTGACGACTGTTGAAGAAAGACCAGATCATCAAGACCACAAAAATCAAGGCAAATCCGATAATATTATTTCGATCCATTGTTGTATTAAAAAGAGTCACAAAGGTACATTTTAGTTTGGCCGATTAAAACATAAAATAGACCAAATCAGCGTAATTTATCATTAATAAATTGGTGGATAATGGATGCCATGCACTGAATCTTAAGTTGAGTTTTTAGGAATTAATAGTATGTAATTCAATGTTTTATATATACAGTATTTATATAATAAAAAAGCCTTTTCATATGAAATGAAAAGGCTTATATCCTCAATAAAATCGAAGGATTAGAATATCGATCAAGCGATCAAAGCTTCCAGTTTGTCAGTTAACACTTTTTTGGAAGTGGCGCCAACGTGTCGATCTACTAATTTACCGTCTTTGAAAAAAAGCAGGGTAGGGATGCTTCGCACGCCATACTCCATGGTGACCTCTGCATTATCGTCTACATTAATTTTACCGATGGTTGCTTTATCTTTATAATCTGCTGATAATTCCTCAATGATAGGGGTAATCATGCGACAAGGACCACACCATTCAGCCCAAAAATCTATAAGAACTACACCATTTTTGTCTAAAACTTCTGATTTGAAATTGCTGTCTGTAAGCGTTTGTGCCATAATTTTTATCTTTTGTTGGTTTAAATAACACCTAAAATTGCAGTAAAGTTTACTGGAAATACAAAGATCAACACTTTTTTAATATGTCTTTAAGTTTTGGGTACAAAAATGTTATAGGAATGTTGTTGATCGGCATCGGCTTATTCTTTTTTATCATAAGTCCGGATATGGTCGATTTAATCTATGGCCGAGGGCTATACCCGGGCTTACGTAAGCTATTTCATTTGATTTCTTGGATTCCTATCCCTATGATTTATCTTATTCTGGCCGGTTTGACTTATATCCTGATTCGGTGGGTACGTTCGAAAAACACCCTTGTGAAAAAATTGATGGATTTAGGTTTTGGCCTTGCAGTGATCTTTATTCTGTTTTATTGGATGTGGGCATTTAATTACCGCCGTAATTCTTTTGATACTCGATATCAAGTTGGTATTAGTCCACTGGATAGTATAAGTCTCAACCTCGAATTTGAAAACGCAAAAGCAGCGATCATTGCCACAAGACCAGCACAATTACAAACATCTACCCCGGAAGAAAATGAATCCAAGATCAGAGCTAAGATCAAAGCGGTGTGCGCCACATACGGTTATTATAGTCCTGGCATCATCCGAGTGAAAGCATTGTATCCCAAAGGAATTTTACTCAGGCTAAAAACTGCAGGAGTATACATGCCCTATACCGGCGAAGCTTATGTCGATGCAGGACTTCATCCATTGCAAATGGTGTATACACAAGCGCATGAGATGTGTCATGGGTATGGGGTAACCGATGAGGGAGCATGTAATTTTTTAGCATATCTCGCCACAATTTCATTGAAGGATAGTAGTATAGTATACAGTGGACATCTGAGCTATTATAGATATGTGGCTGGGACATACCGACATTATTATCCTGAGCGATACAAAATATTAAGGGCGGCACTACCCGAAAGCATTAAAAATGATCTAGATGCAATCAATACCACCATGCTTCAATATCCAGATATATTGCCAAAGCTCCGAGATCAAATCTATGATACCTATCTCAAAGCTCAAGGTATAGAGGATGGATTGGGCAGTTATGACAAAGTCATCGACTATGTGCGCCATGCCAGAAAAAGCGGGATGATTTTATAATGGTCTAGCCCAAAATAAACGAAAGCAGTAAGGCGTCAGTTGATTTTAGGTCGGCACGAATAAAATTGAAAAGACAAACTAATGTTCTTTTAGTCAAAACAAGACTCTATCATCGCAGTATAAAAGTCTTTCATGGTTGAGCCTGCTGCCTTCACTTGTTGCGGCACTAAGCTGTTGGCGCTTTGTCCAGGCACTGTATTGATTTCTAACATATAAGCTTTATCCTCTTCCAAATTGTAAATGAAATCTATCCTGACTACACCTTTGCAATCAAATAAACGATATAGTTTTTCCGATTGGGATCTAATGAGACCAGCGATGGACTCAGAGACTGGGGCAGGAGTGATCTCGTCTGCCATACCGGTAGTGTATTTAGCCTCATAGTCAAAAAATTCTTTTTTACTTCGAATTTCTGTAATGGGTAAGGTAATGATATCATTTCCTTTTCGATACACTCCAATCGTCAATTCAATACCGGAAATGTATTCTTCGATCAGAATTTGATCATCTTCTTTGAAAGCCTTAAGGATAGCAGCGTCCAATTGGCTAGCTTCATTTACTCTGGACATGCCGATGCTAGAGCCACCATTATTTGGTTTTACGAAATAAGGTAACTTCAGTTCCTGGAGTACGGCATGAAGGTCAATCTCATCGGATTGAAAATAATGCAAAGATTTGGCGACGGGTATATTGCTAAATGCAGCTACCGCTACAGTATATCTTTTATTAAATGTAATCGCTGAAGATGCCACACCACAAGCACTGTATGGCAATCCAAGAAGATCAAAATACCCTTGGAGCTTACCATCCTCCCCCGGGGTACCATGGATCCCGCAGAGCACAGCATCGAATGTGACCTTGCTGCCTGCTACCCCGATACTAAAGTCATTCTTATCGACAGGTAAATAAGTCTTCGGGTCGGGATTATAAAACCAACCATCTGTGCGGATATCGATGCGATAAAGATCGAAAAGGTCCCGGTCTACATGCGCTTCGATCGTCTTAGCGCTTTCATATGAGATGACTTTTTCTCCGGAATACCCGCCGGTCACAAAAGCGATTTTTTTCTTCATTCTACAAATTTAATTTAAAAATTCATATTATAAAAATACATAATATGAAAATGAAAATCCGATGGAATCAATTACATACGCAATACACAGAACTAAACTACCCGATCGATGTAATTAATTGATCCAACGAGGCATGCAGATTTTTTATTGCCAGCGGAATATTCCAATTTTTTTTGTTTCTCGGCTCCACCAAGTTTGAAATAGCCCGCATTTGAATGCATTGAATCTCTTCGGTCATACAAATGGCATAAAATGAGGCACCTTCCATGGACTCCAGATCAGGGCGAAATCGCAGCTCAGTCTCCTTAATCTCACTCTGACTACCTCGGACACTATTTACAGTGATTGCATTGGCCCAGGGCCACTCAAGCCAGGCTCTTTCAAAATTAGGTTTGATCACCTGTTGTTCAAAAGGATTGGGATCACGACTCGGGAGCATCTCACTGAGGTGTAGAAAAGTATGATTTGCATCTCGTGCACCCAGATCAGCGAAACAATCTTGACGGATGAGCAAGACTTTTCCTATATGCATTTGGATTTGGTAGCTGCCCGCAATGCCAATCTGAATGGCAAAATCCGGTCTGTTATTTACCAGATATTTTCCTAATCTATAGGAGGTCTGACTCATCCCTACGCCCGTCACCAGATATTGAATCTCATGTGAGCTATGCTCTACTGTGCGCATTTCCATCGGGGTCGCGGCGCAGATTAATATTTTCATTCTGCTTGTGTTTTAGGGGTCAAACTATATCTTAGACTTACAGAAGGACTCACACCCAACCCTTGATAGAAAACAGATGTCATATCAATGGAGAATGCATCAGATAGTTTAACCGCAATACCACTCGTAAATGAAGCGATTCCCGTAGTGACTCCTAGCCTTAGCGTCAATATCGGTAAAAACTCATATTCGACAGCGGCTTTGAAATACCACGGGAAGATATTGTTTTTTTCTACTTCGCAATAAAGCCTGACGAGGTTTGATATTTTATATTGTAGGCCTGTTTTGAACCCAGATGATGGGTTTTGGTTTAATCGATTATTTAAATCAAAAGGTTTATACATCGCTACGCCGAAACATAGACTGGAGGTAATGTCACATTGGAGCCCTAATAAAACGTTGCCAAAGGTAGTCGGCATGGTCTGATCGATCCGGAAAGAATGATACTCCATCGCTGCACCCAAAGCTAGGCCTTTTGTTAATTTCCTACCATAGCCCAAAGTAAAAGCGACTTGATTAAACTCCGGAATTCCAAAATAATTCAACCCAAAGGCTATGGTACCTCGATCTTTGAGGAGTGGGATACCTGTACTCAGATTGGCACCTTGTAGACCGGATCCAATAAATCGGGATTCTGCAGATATCAAAATAGAGGCCTCCTCTTCAAAGGCTAGGACGGCAGGGTTAAGTGCTAAAGCTTCTAAGCCCCGAACTGCTGCTCCTTGATGTGCCAAAGCTTGAATCCTGGCATGCAGTACGGAGTAAACACCAGTTTGAGCATAGGTGATATGAGCTAGATAGCAATGTAATCCAATCAACAACCACCATGGAACTGAAGATTCCCGCATAGGGTTCAAATTTATTTCTTTTCGAACAATTAAAGCTAGGCAGTGACTTTATGATCAATAGAAACATTCCCAATTTTTAAAATCTAGTCAGTTTTATTTCCGTATTATTCTGGATAGGTTATATTTATCATCAATAATTTATGGCAAAATTTAGACCGAATCACTCCAGATCCAATAGCAAGGCTAAAACATACGTTGTTTCTATCATCCTTTTTTGTATTGTGTTGATCTTTCTGATAAGGGGGCTTCACCATTTTCAAAAAAAAATAGTTCTTATCACTGAGCATTCCGACGCAACTGAGGATAAACGTTTTGAATTAAATGAAGTTGACCTTCCCAGTGTTACAGGAGATAACTTAGTCATCGAGCATAGATTTTATAGTCTTTCCTACTCTGAGCATGATGAACAAGCTGAGTGGGTGGCTTACATATTGACTAGAGATCAATTGAACAGCTCTAAACATGAACGCCACGACTATTTCACTCCTGACCCGGCCATCAAGTCCCAATCAGCTACCCATCGGGATTTCACCGGATCGGGATATACGCGAGGGCATTTGGCTCCAGCTGCTGATATGGCTTTTGATGCCAAAGCAGGTGAAGAAAGTTTTTATATGAGCAATATTTCGCCTCAACTCCTTGCGTTTAATGCAGGTATCTGGCGTGAACTCGAAGAAAATGTAAGGGATTGGGCTCGAATGGATGGGAAAATACACGTAGTCACAGGACCAGTGCTGTCTAAAGGAATAAATAATAAAATTGGCAAAAATCGAGTAAGTGTGCCGACTATGTTTTATAAAGTTTTGTTGGATCTGGACGAGCCGATCCAAAAAGGTATAGGTTTTCTTATTCCAAATACTCGGAGTGAAATATCTTTAAGACACTACATGGTGAGTATAGATAGCGTGGAGCGAGTCACCGGCATTGACTTTTTTAATTCTAATCAGCCTAAAGAAAGAATTGAAACTTTAGAGAAATCTTATCAAGCTGAGCTTTGGAAATTGAACGAATACCGATTTAAGAAAAGAGTGCAAGAGTGGAATAGAAAGGGATAAATCTATGGATCCATCCCTTTATGCAAAAAAACAATACTGGTCGTTACTTTTTTACTGCTTTTTTTGGAGCTGTTTTTTTCGGTGTAGCTTTTTTTATCACAGCCTTTTTAAGAACCGCCTTTTTTGCCACTTTGGGTTTAACCGCTGCTTTGGGTTTAGGCACAGATTTAGGTTTAGCCGCTTGCGTTGCTTTAATCGACTTTTCTTTTTTAGCTAATTCAGGCTTTGAATCTTTCGCAAGGTCGGCACGATGAGCCCGCTCATAGGTCTGAATGTCTTTGAACTTTCCACTTTTGTCGCGCACTGCATATAATTTTTTGCGCGCAGAGCTACGATGTGTTGTCCGATTAGTTGCCATGATGTTGATGTTTTTAAGAAATTAATAATTTCGTAAAGATACTGTTCGTCAACATATTAAATAAGTTTTTAATACAAATATTTGTAACATCAGTTCTCCATCTAACTTTCTTTTTTAATCTAAAAATTCTTAGGTGTATTGGTCTGGACATGTGTGATGGTAACTATTATTTCCTAAACAATTCTAGAAGTGGAGTCAAGATTAAAAACAACGGTAATGAATTTATTTTATATAAGTTTGTGATTCAATATTCAGGTACTTATGGCAGATACATTGATATCATTTACAGACACTATTACTCAAGGCTATACCTTCAAAGGCGATACGCTTATCTTGGGAGCAGCCATGTTGAATAAATCGGTTATCAAGGATTCTTTTATCCGATTGCCATTAAAAATGATGACAAGGCATGGGCTCATCGCTGGAGCAACAGGGACAGGTAAGACAAAATCATTACAACTTCTGGCAGAAAGCTTATCTGCTAACGGAGTCCCTAGTCTGCTTATGGATATTAAAGGAGATTTAAGTGGTATAGCTGTACCTGGCGTATCCAATACCAGAATAGTCGAACGATCAGAGGCTATCGGGTTGCCCTACATACCATCTGGCAATCCGGTTGAATTTTTATCCTTATCCAAAGAAAAGGGCATTCCCTTGCGGGCGACTGTATCTGAATTCGGGCCTATCTTGTTTTCTAAGATTTTGGGCCTTAATGAGACTCAATCAGGAGTGATCGCACTGGTCTTTAAATATTGCGATGATAATAATCTGCCTTTGCTAGACCTCATGGATGTGAAACGAGTGCTTACATTCCTTTCAAATGAGGGCAAAGAAGAGATCGAAAAAGAGTATGGTCGGATCAGTACCGCATCTGTAGGTACCATTATTCGAAATATCATCGAACTTGAACAACAAGATGCTGAACGGTTTTTTGGCGAAAAATCTTTTGATGTGAATGACCTCATCCGTCATGACGAACTGGGTAGGGGTATGATATCCATATTGCGCTTGACAGATATTCAAAATAGGCCTAAGTTGTTTTCTAGCTTTATGTTACAAATGTTGGCAGAGATCTATGCTTCTTTTCCAGAAGCCGGAGATCTGAATAAACCCAAACTTTGTATTTTTCTGGATGAAGCCCATCTAATTTTTGATGAAGCATCGGATGCTTTGATGGACCAAATAGAATCAATCATTAAACTTATACGCTCCAAAGGCGTCGGTATTTTTTTTATAACCCAAAATCCTACGGATGTGCCTGCAATAGTGTTGAGCCAATTGGGGTTAAAAATTCAGCATGCTCTGCGGGCATTTACAGCGGCTGACCGTAAATCGATAAAGCAGGCATCAGAAAATTATCCTATCACCGAATTTTATGACATAGATCAGACATTAACCGAACTCGGTATCGGGGAAGCATTCGTCACCACCCTTAATGAAAACGGCATTCCTACACCTTTGGTCCAAGTGATGATGAGACCTCCGGCATCCCGGATGGATATCTTGACAGATGCAGAAATAGACCAAATCATAGGACGGTCAGATTTGGTGAATTTTTATAGCGAAGTAATCAATCGAGAGAGCGCTTATGAAATCTTAACGGATGTACTAAATGCTGCGGGAGAAGCAGAACAAAACGATCGCATGAAGGATCAGCGAAGCCAAACACGACGGGAGAAAAGTACGCTTGAAAAGCTTATGGATAGCACCGTAACTCGCCAGGTAGGTCGAACAGTAGCTAGAGAATTGACTAGAGGATTGTTGGGTGTATTGGGTGTGCGCACAACAGTGCGTGCGAGAAGAAAATCAAGTGGTTTCAAGTGGTTTTAACCTGAAGCCGTCGTTAGTTTTTCTTTTTGATTTCGATATTTAATTTATTGACATGATCAATATGATCCAGTATGGGTTTTGAATTGGTTGGCTTATACTGAAGTACAAATTCATTCCAAGGTTTAGTGAGGTAGAGGTCATTTGCAAAATAGAACATAATGCGTTCCAAATCGTCTACCGTCTGATATCCCTGTATAGGTTGAATAATTTGATTTTGCTCATCCAGAAAAACTAAAGTCGGAAAGCTGAGATCGCCCATGCTCAATATAATAGCTAATTCATGAAATCCACTTTTATCCGATTTAAAAATCTGGTCATTAAAACTTACATCTTTGCGATGTTGAGCATTGAATCGTATCGGGTAAAAATTTTCATTTAAGTAGTGTGAAATGAATTCATTTTGAAAGGTAGAAAGGTCCATCTTTTTGCACCAACCGCAATTATCAGTATAAAGGTCGACCATTATTTTTTTTGGTGTCTTCGCAGATTTGGCAGACTTTTCGGCATGTTCAAAATCAATCCACTTGATTTTGGAGGTATGCAAGTTTTGGGCATGTGTAGACAACACACCTATCGAAAGGATCAAAAGCAGCGAGAGATGGATAGGTTGTTTTACTTTTCTAGGCATACATCTTTTGATAAGCAGTCTTCCAAAAATACTACGATATCAACAATTAATACCCATTTGAATATATGCGTGAGGCAGTTTTAAAATAACTTTAACGCTTAGTCGCCTTTTTCTACGTATTCCTTTGGTATTCATTAAGTTTTCTATAAAATAATTTTAAATAAATCGATTGGTTCTAACTGAAATTAGAGGTTAATTCTGGTCTAGTTAAGGTTAATCAAGGAAAAATCAAAAGAAATGAATTCTGGTGAAGGATAAAGCTGGTGGTGGAATTGAGTTTTCAACGAGTGTAAACTGATAATTGATCGCCATTCAATTCAAAATGATGCATGAGTTTGCCTTTAAATGAAGGTGCCTGGACGCCATGTCCTAAGTCACTTTGACTTTGAGTGCACCAGATTTCGTCCCAATGACCTTGAGCGATGAATGATTGTAGTGTCATTGCGCCACCTTCTACCAAAACCGAACCAATACCTTGAATAAGCAGATCTATTAAGAAGTGAGTAATATCGTCTTGCCAAGGTTGAATTTTAACACTATCTGCCAGGTCTTCAGTTAGAACCTCTGTATACAACCAAGTCGGCGAGCCATCAGTAAATAGTTGGTAATCCTTAGGGATGCGGCCTTGACGATCCCAAACGATGCGAATCGGGTTTTTACCATAATAAAGGCGATTGGTCAGGAGGGGATTATCAATAACTGCCGTATTAGTACCTATTAAGAGCCCATCGACTTCATGGCGTATTTTATGTACTACATATTGTGACCAAGTATTTGATATGGCTACCTGATGTCGACTGTCCCCTATAAAATGATCTCTGCTCTGAGCAAATTTGAGAATGACATACGGCAACGTGGTCGTCATATTAGTGAAAAAAACCTTGTTAAGGCCTTTTGCTTCATGCTCCAAGTCAGAGAGGATGACTTCTACTCCATGGTGCCGAAGTCGAAGTATACCCGAGCCACTTACTTTCGGATTGGGATCAGTACAGCCAATGACTACTTTCCGGATACCCCGTCGAATAATTTCGTCAGCGCAGGGAGGGGTTTTGCCATGATAACTGCAAGGCTCGAGATTGACATAGAGCGTACTGTTGGAGATCAAATGTTGATGGGATGGCGTGACAGATTGTAGGGCCCTGATCTCACCATGGTCACCACCATAGGCTTGATGATATCCTTCGCCTATGATCTTACCTTCGTGGACTATGACCGATCCAACTATGGGATTAGTTCCGGTTTGACCAATACCTAGTCTGGCCAGTTGGAAACAACGAAGCATATAGATGTCGTCATTTATCATGCTATTACAATGGAAAACCAAGGTGCCAGATGTCGGATCACATGATCAATCTCCTCGATCGTATTGAGATGTGAAAATGAAAAGCGGATGGTTTTGCGATCTTCTGGATGCCTTATACCTGAAAGCACGTGAGAAACAGCTTCAGCCCCCGATGTACAAGCACTTCCCCCTGAAGCACTTATCCCTGAAATATCAAGTTGTAAAAGTAATAGCTCAGCACGCGGATTTGGAGGAAAGGACACGCTCAAGACCGTGTATAAATTATTTTCATGATCTCCATTGATATAAATGTCAGGATTTAATTCCTGAAGTTTGGTTATAAAATAAGCCTTAAGGTATTCTATGTGAGTCCTACGAAGAGTATACTCCTCTATAGCAGATTCCATAGCGACCGCCATGCCTATAATGTTGTGGATGGATTCAGTACCCCCACGAAGGTTGCGCTCTTGGCCACCGCCATCGATCAGTGGTCGGATGGTATTCCCTTGACGCACAAAAAGGATTCCGATACCTTTTGGCCCATGGAATTTATGTGCACTAGCAGAAAGAAAATGGACTTTAAAGGTCTGTAAATCAATAGGCAGGTGACCTACCGTCTGCACAGCATCCGTATGGAGTAAGGCTTGATACTGCTCGCAGAGTTGAGCTATTTTATCTATCGGATTGATGTTGCCGATTTCATTATTAGCGTGCATTATACTGACCAAGGTCTTTGTCGTACTGTTGGACAAAAGTTGCTCCAATTCATTGAGATTGATGATTCCTTTACTGTCTAGAGCCAGCTCCACGACTTCCACTCCATGCTCGCGATGCATACTTTCGATGCTGTGGGTCACGGCGTGATGTTCGATCGCAGTAGAGATAATTCGACGGACACCCAAATCACGAACAGCGCACTTGATAGCAGTATTATTTGCTTCAGTACCTCCGGAGGTGAAAAAAATTTCCCCTATGGATGCATTCAGCAATTTGGCCAGTCGTTTGCGAGATTCTTCGATTCTGGCTCGAGCTGATCGACCTTCAAGATGAATGGAAGAAGGATTGCCTGCATACGTGGCTAGGGCTTCTTGCATAGCTAGGACTACCTCGGGTGTCAGAGGTGTCGAAGCTGCATTGTCCAGATAAATCCGCTTCATTTGAGTTCTTTTTGAATGTCTTTAATGTCTGAGATCAACTTTTTAGCAAGGTGATCCGCTACGACCTTACTCGCACTCTCTGCATAGATCCTAATGATGGGCTCTGTATTGGATTGTCTGAGATGGACCCACTCGTTGCCCAAATCAATGCGTAGACCGTCTTCGTTATTGATTTGGTGATTGATATATTTTTCTTGTAATTTTTTAAAGATGAGATCCATATTTTTTTTATCTGTCAATTCGATTTTGTTTTTTGAAATCTCGTAATTAGGGTATTTATCACGTAATAAACTAATAGGTTTTCCAAATTCTGCCAGTTGGGTTAAAAATAAGGCAATACCTACCATAGCATCGCGGCCATAGTGTAGTTTAGGATATATAATGCCGCCATTCCCTTCACCTCCAATGACGGCTTTCACTTCTTTCATTTTGGTCACTACATTGACTTCTCCCACAGCAGATGCATAATAAGCGCCCCCGTTGAGGACAGTGATATCCCGTAATGCCTGGGTAGAGGAAAGATTAGATACGGTATTTCCTTTTTGCTTAGAGGTGACATAATCTGCAATAGCCACCAAGGTGTATTCTTCACCAAATGGCTCACCATTTTCACAAACAAAAGCAAGTCGGTCGACATCCGGGTCGACTATGATACCGAGATGAGCTTTATTGCTGATGACTGCCTTGGATAGATCGATCAAATGCTCAGGAAGTGGCTCTGGATTATGTGCAAAAGTACCGTTGATCTCGCCATGGATCAAAATACATTCACAACCCAATTTTTCAAGCAAGGGGGGAATCGCCAAAGCCCCAGAACTGTTGATGACATCGACGACAATTTTAAAATTTTTTTTCTTGACGAGATCTACATCTACCAGTTTGAGTCCAAGAATGGCTGTGATGTGTTTACTGATTGTATTTTTTAATGGTATGATCTGGCCAAGTCTATGATGTGGGGCATATTGAATCTTGGACTCTGACAGGTTTAATAATTCATTGCCGGTGGCAGCATCTATAAATTCGCCTGCATCATTCATAAACTTTAGGGCATTCCATTCCATGGGATTATGACTGGCGGTGACCATGATGCCTCCGTGAGCTTTTTCTTTTATAATGGCCATGGCCATGGATGGAGTGGTAGTCAATGCAGCATCCAAGACCTGCACACCCATTGATTGCAGTGTGTATTGCACTAGATGTTGTACCATCGGTCCCGAGTTTCTACCATCCCGGCCTACGATAATGCAAGGCGAGGAATATTTTTTTTGTATCAACAAAGCAAATCCGGCAGTAAATGTTACGATATCATTAGGCGTTAAGTTGTCACCTGCTGTGCCACCTATCGTGCCACGAATGCCTGAAATAGATTTTATTAAGGTCAATGGAAAGCGTATTTAATTGGCAAAATTAATTTAATATAAATTATCAGGCTCATGATCAAGGGTATTTTAATCTCAAAATATTTTTTTAACGTGTAATACGCCGCATATGGAAGGTATGAACATCCCGACTTTAGGTGAGTTAAAAGGTAGATTGCCTATCATTTTACGGGAGTTCAATCCATGTCAATGAGTATACTTTTAGTTCAATAAAGGTTGAATCTATGCTCCAAAGGCAACAACAACTTTTGTAGTAAACGCCTCTTCAAATTAGACTTATTGAAAGTACGCTTAATACCTTTCAGGGAGAAAGTGTTATGAAAAGGCTCAGACCTCATTATTTATTAAGGAGTTATAGTCTGCATGATCTTTGGTGAGATTATCTTTGGACCAATTGAATACTTCAGGAGATTTTTGGAGGCTGACAGCCTATATGCTACTTTGCGCCTTGCTGGTGGCATTGCCATACTCTATAGCTGTTCAATCCATCTGCCTGGTGTTGTTATTTCTCTGGAGCTTTGCTCGCTACTTTTTTTATAAGCCGATATCCAATAGCGATGCAACAAGTGGTAGGATTATAATCTGGATGATCATACCAGCGATTTATTTATTTTCCCTGAGTTATTCAAAAAATTTCGTTCACGGCTGGCGACAATGGCTGATTCTGATGCCACTGGTAGTACTCCCGATCTATTTTTATTTGGCCAGACCATTATTACGTGTCAAACCGCTCATCCTGGTATTAGGAGTAACTGCTGCAACATCGGTAGTCTTACACTATTTGGTTGGCTTTGGATGGATAAGTATTACCATTAAAACTACGGTCCCTCTAAGTATATTTCATCGAGCAGAGATTAATAGTTGGATCTGGTGGTCAGCAGCATTGATGATGATCTTGGCTTTTCCAGTTCGCCATTTTGCACAAATATTAAGTTTAATTCTCATTTTAGGATTGATGCACCTTGGGCAGGTTGGGTTGTTGATTTTATTGGCGATCGCCGTATTTTCTTATTCTTTTGGGCTCCTGCCTAAAACAACATTCAATGCAGGATTATTTTTTATCGCTATGCCATGCTTGGTTCTTCTGGGTATCATATTTTTTGATGTTTTTACGAAGAACATATTTATACTCGGAGATACGATCTTAAATGCGTACCGAAAAAATGATTGGCAACAAACTGTTTTAGACTATGGGCATGAAGCACAATATTCATTGAACCAGTGGTGGAAACATGCGATCAATGGAGTAGGGTTGGGCGATTATGTAGATGCGATGTGGAATGAATATCATGATCATAATCAACATATCCCGGCCGTCCCGGCTCAACAAATAGGCCATATGCTAGTCAGTACCGGACTTTTAGCCTTTGGGGCCATTTATGGTATCATTCGATATTATATCCACAGTTCTCCAAGAGAGATTGTTGCCGTAGTGGTTTGTCTATTGGGTTTGATTTTTTTTATGCCTTTTTTTTCGCAGGTATCTACCACAGCGTTTACACTTGCTCTTTTATTAATTGTATTAGCTTCTGATCATAGATGAATTTGTCTGTAGAATTTAGAAAATATTTGTTTTTAACAGGTCATGTGATATTGGTCTTGGGCCTAGTAAGTTCGAAAGCTCTCATCAGTATAGGGTCGGTGGTGCTCATCTTGTCCGCATTTTGGAGTTTGCGTTTTAGAGATCAGTTATTTCCAGATGCTCCGAGGCAGGCGAAGGGATTTATGCTTTTGTTTTTGATCCCTTTAGTATCCGGTTTGTGGTCGTCGCAATCAGGACCATGGTTAGACGCTATGCTTAATAAATTGATGTTGCCAGCACTGGCATTGAGCTATTATTGGGCTCCTCAGTTAAAAAAAAGAGACCTAGTCTGCTTAAGTTTGATTCATATAATTTTGGTCGCTTTGGCGAGTCTTTATAGTATCATTATTTATGTAGTCCATCCTGAAAGCGCCCATTCTGAGTACCTCCAGGCTAAAACATTGCAAGTATTACTGTCCAATGACCATTTGCACTTTAGTTTACTGGTATTTATAACCCTTGTTTTTATTTTATTTGATTGGGAAATGATTAAGTCAAGCTCCTCGACACGGACACTCCGATGGGTGAAACTGATTGGAATATGGTTTATTATATATTTGCACATATTAGGCGCCAAATCGGGCCTGATCATGTTATATCTTGGGGCATTATCATACTTGCTTAAAGAAATTTCCTGGTCCCTTCGATCGCTTTATCGCTTGATTATTATTCCAATATTGGCTTTGATATTGGTGTTAGCTTATCTGCTTTTTCCAACTTTTAAGAACAGAGTGCATTATACTTTATTCGATTTTAACCAATATGCTCATGGCAGTTTTATCAATGGCTTGACGGATGGAGCTCGCGTGTTATCCTGGAAAGCCGGTGTAGATATAATCAAGGCACATCCTCTCCTGGGAGTAGGTTACGGTGACCTTGACGCCACCTTTGTACAATGGCATAGTCAGCACTCTGCCAATCTAGATCGATACAACTGGCTACAACCGTCAAACGAATGGTTGTTGCATTGGAGTGGCAGTGGGTTGTTTGGGATGTTGTTATTCACGGTTGCTTTAGCCTGGATTTTTTGGTATTCCAATCGTCGGTCGTCCCGGTTATTCAATATTTTGTTTTTTGCTCAGATAGGCATGTGTTGGTATGAGGTCAATCTGAATAGTCAAATCGGAATTACACTGTTTGTATGGTCTATCTCATGGATACAGTGGAATAGAATTGGGTTAAAGCAGGTCCCGATTTGATCTTTTGGCCTCATTCCAGAGCGCATCCATTTCATTCAATGACATTTCTGTAAGCGGCCTGGGTGCATGTCGCTCTATATACTCAAAGCGAGACTTAAATTTTTTATTGACTCGCTCCAACGCAGTTTCAGCTTCGACACCTATAAATCGACCATAATTGATCAGAGCAAATAAAACATCGCCAAATTCTTCTTCAATATGAGCTTGGGGATGGTGCTCCGAAATGCTTTCTTTGAGTTCCCCGATTTCTTCCTCTACCTTAGCCCAGACTTGGTCGACATGATCCCACTCAAAACCCACTTGTTTGGTCTTTTCTTGCATTCTGTAGGCTTTGACCATCGCAGGAAGAGATACGGGTACACCCCCTAAGACAGATTTTTTGCCCTCCTTGAGCTTCAGTTTTTCCCAGTTTTGTTTTACTTCCTGATCATCTTCGACTTTAATATCGGCATATACGTGGGGGTGCCTGTGTATGAGCTTTTCGCATACTTTATCTAAAGCTTGGGCAAGGGTAAAAGCACCCTTTTCGGCAGCAATGCGGGCATAAAAAACTAGATGGAGCATAAGATCACCGATTTCTTCTTCGATGCCCTTAAAATCGTTTTGTAAGATAGCATCCGCTAGTTCATAAGTCTCTTCTATGGTGAGGTTGCGCAAGGATTGGATGGTTTGTTTTTTATCCCAGGGGCATTGCGCGCGTAGTTCATTCATGATATGGACCAGTCTCATGAAGGCGACTGATGTCTCAGGTTCGGTATTCATATATTTGAGCTTACTTGAAGAAGTGAAGATAATTCATATGACCCAAGACCATGAGGGTATTATAAATAAAACAAATCTAGGTGGTAAAAGAGTCAGAAACTTACTCCGCCAAAAAGGTTCGACAATTGAGAATCCACCTCAAAAAGAACGAAAACTGCTGTAAAGGGAATTAAACTCGCCTACCCAACATTTTGTTGAAGGCATAAAACGCAAGGGATAGCAAAGCCGTGACGGCTATGATGGTTAGTATCAGCATCTCAGTTAAAATAGTTGATTAATAAATGTTGGCAATGTAAAGATGAGTAAATTTATGAATTGCAAATAATTTGTGAATAGATTTTTTAACATTTTTATTAACGATATATAAAATTTACTGATTAGATCTCTTGGATCATGGTCAACACCCTTTAAATATTCTGTCCTATGCATATTAAAAATAAAATCAAAAGTTCAAACCTCGCAGTATTGCAGCTTCTGATCAGCATCGTATTGATTTCTCAGGTATCCGCACAGAAAGCTAACATAGTCGAGGAGTTTTTTGATAAAATTGATACATTAATTCCTATGCGGGATGGTATCAAACTCTATACTATTATTTACCAGCCAAAGGATAAATCAAGAGTTTACCCTATCCATATGGAGCGGACACCGTATTCAGCAGGTCCATATGGTCATGATCACTATGCAAAGTCAATCGGCCCTAATCCGGGTATGATGCATGCCGGTTATATTTTTGTACAACAGGATGTACGCGGCAGATATATGAGTGAAGGGGTCAATCTCGAAGTCACCCCTCATCAGGCTAATAAATTAAACAGTACCATAGTGGATGAAAGTTCAGATACTTATGATACGATAGAATTCTTATTGAAAATGCTTAAAAACCATAACGGTAGAGTAGGTCTATCGGGCATTTCTTACCCGGGGTTTTATGCGATGGCGGCATTGCCACAAGCACATCCGGCCATCAAAGCTGTGAGCCCTCAAGCTCCTGTGGTAGATGAATTTATAGGTGATGATGTCAACCATAACGGGGCATTTTTTTTGATGGATAATTTTAATTTTATCAATTATTTCGGATCGCCCAGATCAGGCCCAGTAGCAAATTATAGCGACAGGTTGACAGATACCAGCTATCAGGATGCATATCGTTTTTTTCTAGAATTAGGACCAATCCAAAACACACAGTCCAAGGCCTTATTCAATGGTAAAAGTTATATCTGGGACGAATATCTGGCCAATGATACTTATAATAACTACTGGCAATCGCGAAATATGCGACCTCACCTTAAGGACATCCGCGTTCCTACTTTGCTCGTCGGAGGTTGGTATGACGCAGAAGATTGTTTTGGAGCTTTGAGGGCATACGAAGCCATCGAAAAACAAAATCAAGGCAATATCAATCATCTAGTGATGGGCCCATGGACGCATGGGGCTTGGGCATCTGGCAATTGGAGTAATTTTGGACCTTATCAATTTGGTCAGAATACGAGTACCTATTTTCAGGACAGTATGGAGACTGTTTTTTTCAATTATTACCTCAAAGATCAAGGCAAATGGGGTCTGTCCGAAGCCAGAGTCTTTGAGACTGGTAGCAATCAATGGCGGTCTTTTGCGTCGTGGCCTCCACCAGCGCTCAAGCCTGTGAGTTTTTATCTTTCCAATGATCACACCAAAAGCACATTGCGGAAACAAGAGCCACTAAAATCAAAATCCTTCAGATCGTATATCAGCGATCCTGCCAATCCAGTACCCTATACATCAAAAGTGCAACGCCAGCGCAATAATCAATACATGATCGAAGATCAGCGTTTCGCCTCCGGACGACCAGATGTACTCTCGTGGAGTACAGAGTGGTTAGCAGAAGATATGATATGTTCAGGGCCGATACTCGCAGAGATCTATGTTTCGACCTCGGGTAGTGATATGGACTTGGTGGTCAAGGTCATCGATGTCGATCCTGACTCGGCTGGTGTAATAGGTACTGGAGCTGAGCGATTGGTGAGAGCAGAAGTCATCAGAGGCAAGTTTAGGAAAAGTTTTATTACGCCGATTCCATTTAAAAAGAACCAGCCTGAACTTATCCAATATACCCTTCCGGATATTCTCCATCGATTTAAAAAAGGGCATCGATTGATGGTCCAAATCCAGAGTTCCTGGTTTCCGCTGGTCGATCGCAATCCACATAAATTTATGAGTATTCCTTCGGCGAAAAGTGAGGATTTTAAAAAAGCTGAAATTAGGATTTGGGCAGATAAGGTCAGAAAATCAAGGCTAGTATTTGGAACTCTGGAGGATTAGAGATATGCGGTCCGGGCCATTGAACTACAATATAAAGACCTACTAAGAAAAGCTATTTGTGTTTTTGTTGCCAGTACACTTTTCCGACCTGTAAATATTAAAATTATTCATTGACTTTATCGTCATCACGGATTATCCCTAGGATAAACAAATAGCACCGAATCTGACAATACTGCTGAACCAAACACTCCGATAGCACCTGGGATCTGCGTCTTGATAAATACCGGCTCGACAAATGGATTTTGTATCGCTTGCAGTTGATCATCGAGATCCTTATAAAACAACGCTGATTTTTTGTCCAAAGATTGTATATAGATAGTTCCTTCATCACCTTTGTCGTATTCAAAAGAGACCTCGATCGGCATACGTATTTTTTTACCATCTGAGTATTCATCTGTAAAAACGATACGACCAATATCCGTCACGGGAAATTCTTCATCCTTTTTGGTACACGTATTTATAAAGATGTCTAATACATGTGCATGGTACACACCAGTATCTATAATGCGGTTCATCTGAAATCGATAATAATCTGTTGTGCCAGCATGGTCCATAAGGTCTATGATCACCCCATCGTGAGAGCCGTATACATCAAAAAATTCCGCAGTATATTCTACTTTGTCTATTTTAGGTTTGGTTTGATTGATCGTAGTGCTCGCAGAGTATGTTTTTCCTTCAAAGGTGATACCCATCGTATAGGTCTTTCCAAATTGAGTCGGTATTTGACCACGATAAAAAGGTTCCCATCGACATCGGAATTTGTTAAACGTAGAGTCTGCTTTTAAAATATCGATAGTAGCACCACTTTGTATAGTTACGATCGCTCCCCGTGCAAATACAGCCTGAGGTGTCACTCGGCTGCTAAAAAATGGATTGCTGGTACTGATAAAAATTTTGGGTACTTGATCCACATACAACATACCTTCTATAAATATTTTTTTAGTGTGTACTGCATTAAAATCTATATTTATTTCTTTTTGACAGGAAATACCTACACTTAAAAAACCTACCAGAATAAATCCAATTGTATTTTTCATAAAAATTAAAATTTAAAATTAAAGGAGACACTTGGGATGATGGGTAATAATGATACTTGTTTAGCAATGGGTTTGTTAGTCAATGGGTCCAATGTAAGGTAGACGAAATACGGATTTTGACGGCTATAGGTATTGTATGCTCCAAAGATCCACTCGACCTCTACGGGTCTTTTGAACATGCGCTTCTTGGTATGATAGGTAGCCGCAAGGTCAAGTCGATGGTATACATTCATCCTATAATTGTTTCGCCCTTCGTAAACAAAATAATTGCCTTCGAAGATAGAACCTGAATTTAAAGAGGCTACTCTGCCGGTGGGGAGGGTATATGGTGCACCAGATGAATATGTAAATACAGAACTCAGATTCCATTTTTTGGTCCATTCATAATTGCCGGTGAGAGACAATGCATGCCTGCGATCATATTTAAACGGAAAAGGTTCTCCAAAGTTTAAATCCTTAAAAGTCTGCTCACTCCAGGAAAGCGTATACGACACCCATCCCGTAAACCGCCCTTCATTTTTCTTCACAAAAAACTCTGCACCATAACTTTTACCTTTACCATATACAAGACTACTGTCGAGATTGGCAGTGAGTTTTAATTGATTTCCTTCCTCAAATAAGGCCTGGTGGTTCATTTTTTTATAATAAACTTCTATACTTGCTTCTATCGCATTATTATTAAAATTCTTGAACAGGCCCAATGCTACCTGCGAGGATTGCTGCGGCCTGGTTTTTGCACTCGATGGCAACCAAATATCTGTTGGTAAGCCCGCTGTAGCATTTGGGATCAGGTGCAAAAATTGGTTCATCACGGTGTACGATGCCTTGATCGAAGTGGATGGAGTGATCGATATTTTAGTGGTCAGGCGAGGCTCTAGATACATATAGGTTTTATCGGATACTGCATAGACCGGAAGCCGCAATCCATACTGTATACCGATGGTGTTGGAAACTGCATATTCATCGCCAATATACAAGGCCAGTTCATTGGAAAAAAATTGTTGTATACTGTCTTTGTTGATACTGATGCGATTGCCTTTTTTAGGGACATTCGCCGAGAGTGCAGCGGGATACAATGTATGATAACTATAGTGGACTCCTGCTTTTATTTTGTGTCTGGTATTAGGGATAAAGGTGACATCGGTCTTGGCAGACACATCCCGAATACCGGTGTACAAAGATGAGTAATAACTATTTTGCTCCGTATTCAGGCCCAGGTGGTAATCATTATATATCAAAGAAGTATTTACAAATATTTTATTACCCAACAAGTGATTCCACCTCATGGTACCAGTCGTATTGCCAAAATCAGTAGTGTATTTTAGACTGTTGACTGCACTATAGGTAGCATTGTCGTTTCCTTTGAAAAAACTAAGGTAAATGCGGTCTTTTGAACCCAAGGCATAATTCATTTTTGCATTGATGTCATAGAATCGATACCCAGAAGAGTTGGCGCTCAATGGTTTGAGCAATAAGTTGATATGAGATTGGCGACTAGAAATCATAAACGATGATTTGTTTTTTTGAAGTGGGCCCTGCACAGTAAGATTATTGCTTAACAATCCAATACCTCCCTCAATATGATGCTGCTTATTATCACCTTCTTTCATTTGGATATCGAGTATCGAACTCAGCCGACCACCGAATTCAGCAGGAAATCCTCCTTTGATGAGTTTTACATGATTGATGGCATTGACATTAAATGTACTGAAGAGGCCAAAGAGGTGATTAGGATTATAGACTACCGCTTCATCTAGTTGCACCAGGTTTTGATCCAGATTGCCTCCTCGTACAAAGTATCCCGAGGTCCCTTCTTGACCTGCTTGGACGCCAGGTAAAAGTTGAATGACTTTTAGGATATCCCGCTCACCGCCTATAGCCGGCAAACCCAAAATAGCTTTCATGGGTACATCTATGACGCCCATTTGGGCTCGTTGCACATTATCATTGTTTCGCGAAGCATTTATCACTACTTCTTGTAATGTGTTGTCGGCAGGTTTGAGCGCAATATCCAGGCGCATATTGTTTTGCGTGTATACCTTTCTGGCTTCCGGACGATAGCCGAGATAGGTGATGAAAAGTCCTATGGTATCTCCTGCTTTTAGAGTCAATGAGTAATAACCGTATTCATTAGTCGCAGTACCTATCTTTTGATAAGCTTCATAGATCGTAGCCCCGATGATAGCTTCATCGTTAGTAGCATCCCGTACAAAACCACTCAATGAAATGGACTGGGAGTATCCCCATATCATTGTACAGTGCAATGCGAAGAATATGAATATTGGTCTCATTATAGCTTTTTTCTTTTCTATACGCAGCCATGAAATGATTTCGTTGCGTGTAGGCACGGAAAAGCAAGGGGATTCACTTAAATTCTTTTTTAAAAAAAATAATACCAGGGACGCAACGCCGAAGCATCTTTTATGCGTATATTAAGCATATGAAGGATGGAATTCCATCTTTGGTGGGTATCATCGAAGGAGTAAAACGAGAGGACCGTAAAGCACAGAAATTGCTGTACGAGTCTTATTATTCCTATGCCAAAACGATATGCCTTCTTTACAGCAGTACCGACGAAGACGCTGTCGAAATACTGAATGATAGTTTTTTAAATGTATTCAGGCACATCGAATTGTATGATGATACCTACTCCTTCAAAACCTGGTTGCGTAAAATCATTGTACATAAAGCTATTGATTATTTTAGAAAGTATAATAAATCAAAAAGTGTGGATTTGGAATCAGTCCCTTTGGAACTTTTAAGTCAAGAAGATCAAGCAGTATTTGATAATATTGAAGATCTGATGCCATGTATTAAAAAACTTTCACCTATGTACAGACTGGTTTTGAATTTGCATGTTCTGGAAGATTTAAGTCACGAAGAAATTGGGAAAAAATTAAATATTTCTCCGGGCACCTCTAGATCAAATTTATTCAGAGCTATTGCCACGATTCGGAAATTGTTGAATCCTGCCGATCATGCATTGGCAAAAATCAGAATTTAAGTATGGATAAGTTTTTTGAATCCTACAGAAAAAAAGCGGAAGAAGTCCGCGACCTCCCTTTTAAAGAATCGGATTGGAATTTACTGGAAAAAAAAATGGATTTAAAGGAGCGCGTCCCGATTCCATTTATCTTTTGGTCTTTCCTGATAGGTCTTTCATTGGCGGCATTGCTTTTCTTTTTAAGGAGAGGTGCATTACCTGCTTGGGATGTTCAACCAATTGCAATCCAGGACTCTAACCATGTCAAATTGGGTAAATCGACACCCGATACTATTTATATAGAAAAACCAATATATATTACTAAGGTGGTGACTAAACACATCGACTCAAAATCTTCCCTCGTTAAGGAAACAAACGGAGACATTGCTGAAACCCAAACACATCCTACGGAAGTAATAGTAGCCTTAAATCTTAAAAATCAATCGCTACAACGCTTTATTGATCAACAAACTGAATATATCAAGACCTTGAAAGAGTCGATGGCCCAAAATACTGATCTGGCTACAAAACATGATACAGTTGAAGTCGCCATTGAACGTGCTTTGCCGGAAAAATTATCTGGATCTATTAACACCACATTTAAATCCCCTTCTCCAAAA
>JANOWJ010000210.1:0-2843 GCA_031417835.1 Saprospiraceae bacterium
GTCACGGAGCTGTTCATTTCCTATTTGCTGTCAACCCACTTTTCCAATTTAACTCGTCACTGTCCACGGAGACTCGCCATTGCTGGCAACGTTTGTGTTTCTGCAGTGGTGCCTTATCGAAGCCGCATCCTGTCCCACGAAACCAAACGTGGAACGAAGATAAAAACTTATAGCTTACACGTCACGGCACCATTGCAGAAACATTTTGTTGGCAACCGTTGGTTTGTCAACCGTCATTTTTTTTGTTCGAGTGCTGGCTTATATTGAAACTTTGTACTTTCTTTCCACTCCCCGTTGTCCAAGGAGCGTTCTTCAAGAAAATCTACTTTTCCATTATTTGGTTTGATGGTGACTCT
This sequence comes from Saprospiraceae bacterium, assembly GCA_031417835.1. GTDB lineage: Bacteria > Bacteroidota > Bacteroidia > Chitinophagales > Saprospiraceae > JADJLQ01. The sequence continues at coordinate 357 of JANOWJ010000210.1, forward strand.
CCACTTAGTTAGTTTTTCAGGTGTCTGTCGTTGTCCCTCAAATATAAACTTGTCGTCAACCCATTGTCCACGAAGAGTCCTTGAATTGCCGCTACCATATAGTCCATAATAGATGTATGCCTTTTCTAATGCTGAATAAGTGAGGTAACTAATTGAGTTGTCAGGCTTGTCCCCTTCGTTTGAAGTCGATTTACATTGAAGATGGTTCCCCTGTATCCAATCGCATATTTCAATGTAAGTTGTTTCGCTCCCGTCAATTGTCCAACTACCTTTTATAAATGAAAGTCGTTGTTGCTCAATTGTTAGATTGTCACCTTGTCCGAAACAGTTAATACAAGTCAGTAGTGTTACAATTAGGATATATAGTCTCATATCAGTAATAATTTGCTGTCCGACCAATGGTTGCCAACGTGCGTGTATGAAACGTAGCGCGGCATAGGAGCTAAAGCCGAATGACGAAGGAATGGCTTTAGCGACCTGCTCCGTTCTCTCCCACGACACCGAACGAAATTATGAAACTAAAACTACAATGCAACACCGAACCAGCGCTATGTTTTATACACATTGTTGTGGCTCGTGGTTTTATCCTAATCTTAATAGTTTTATCAAATGCTTATTAACCGTTACTATCTCTAGATCAGTCAATCGTCCTAATCTACCGATAACTAAATCCTTGTCTATTGTCGATAGTTTACTTAATCTTATTAACGAAGTCTTTTTGAGTCCGTTTTCTTTGGTGGGTTCTAGTCTAACGTCAAACTCTTCTTCCCATTTTACTTGTGTCGTAATGAATGAAACCGTAATGTCGGAATCAGTCTCAACTAATATTAGGGCTGGTCTATTTTTTACTCCTGTCAGGTCGGTGAATGGAAATGGTATTAAAACAATGTCACCTTTAATCACTTGTATACTTCTTTTAGGTCAGCCTTTGAATATAAATCCTCTTCGGTCTCCAAAAACTTGAATGATTTGGAGTCAGAAGTTAATTTCTGAATTCCTTCAGTCATCAGTCTATCCTCAATTTTATTTATTAGGAACTCAGCAAAGTCTGAAACCTCTCTTAATTTTTGGTCGGGTAATCTTGTCAGATTGTCCAGAGTCTTCTTAATTAAAACATCTCTTGTCATAATAATCGAATTTGGTCTCCAAATTTAACGAATTTTCCTGTCTTCTCCGTCTCCAAAAAACCATGAGCCACAACGTTTGTGCTTCTGCAGTAGCGCGCTTTCGAAGCCGCGTCCTGTCCCCGACACCAAACGTGGAACGAAGATAACACTTATAGCTTACACGTCACCGCGCTATTGCAGAAGCATTTTGTTAGCGGTTCGTTGTTTCGCTGTCGGTCTTTAAAGTAGTATGTATTTCTTAACCAAAGTCAATGAAATTGGAAAATGTCCCATATACTTTTGTCTTAGAAATTATCACTAAACAAAACACTAAAATGAAAGCGGCAGTTTACACACAATATGGTCCACCAGAGGTTTTCCAAGTCAAACAGGTTGAAAAGCCAATACCAAATAAAAATGAGATTTTGCTAAGAATTAGAGCCACCGCTGTCAATTCAGGTGATTGTCGTTTGCGCAAAGCAGACCCATTTGCTGTCAGATTTATTTTTGGTTTTATTAGACCCAAAATTAATATTCTCGGTAGTGTCTTTTCAGGAGAAGTTGAAAGTGTCGGTGATGATGTAAAACAATACAAAGCTGGTGACTCTGTCTTTGGTCATACAGATATGAGCTTTGGTTCCTATGCCGAATACAAGTGTTTGTCTGAAAATGCGTCAATGGCATTAAAACCCGCTAATATTTCGCACACTGAATCGGCTGTCATTCCTTTTGGTGGAGTTACTGCTTTGCATTTTATTAAAAAGGCAATGATAAAACCAGGGCAAAAAGTTATTATTGTTGGTGCTTCTGGTGCGGTGGGAAGTGCTGCTGTTCAATTGGCCAAGTCATTTGGAGCTAACGTTACTTGTGTTTGCAGCACTGCAAGTATTGAGTTGGTAAAATCTATCGGAGCTGACAAAGTAATTGATTATACAAAAGAGGATTTTACGCAAAATGGCGAAACTTACGATGTAATCTTTGATGCTGTCAAAACAATATCAATTTCACGAAGCATAAAGTCGCTAAATAAAAATGGAGTAATGATTCTAAGTGCCGCTGGAGTGTCCGAAATGCTCCAAGGAATTTGGATTTCTAAGACAAGTAGTAAAAAGGTGATGACTGGCTTAATTAGCCATACATCATCAGCTATTAGTTTTCTAAAGGGACTTATTGAAGCCGGCAAATTTAAGCCAGTAATAGATAAAACTTATCCTTTGGAGCAAATTACCCAAGCTCACGCTTATGTCGAAAAAGGGCATAAAAAAGGAAATGTTGCAATAGAAGTATAAAGTTACTTCCTAAGTAGTCTTTTTCTTATCCTGCTAAGTGATTCTGGTTTTACTCAAACGTAACTTGCGATTTGGTATTGAGGTATTTTTTG
>JANOWJ010000211.1:0-11752 GCA_031417835.1 Saprospiraceae bacterium
CGCCAAACGAACAGCACTCATGCACGCTTCTGTTCCGCTATTCACCATGCGAATCATATCCACATTTGGAACCATCTGCTTGATCAACTCGGCCATTTGAATTTCCAATTCAGTAGGCGCACCAAATGAAGTAGAGTCTGCCGCTTTCGCGCAAATTGCATCCACTACAGGTTGATATGCATGACCCAGAATCATAGGACCCCACGAATTGATATAATCGATATACTGGTTGCCGTCTTCGTCAAATAAGTAAGCACCCTTCGCCTTCCTGATAAAAACCGGAGTGCCGCCAACGCTTTTGAAAGCACGCACAGGTGAGTTCACGCCGCCAGGTATGTGCTGCTGGGCGCGTTCAAAAAGAATCTGACTTATTGTATGAATCATATTTTAGAGTATTTATGGATATATTGAACCATTTGCTTAGCATAATAAGTGGCAATCAAATCAGCCCCTGCCCTCTTAATTGCAGTGAGTACTTCCGTCACAGCTTGTTCTTCATTCAAATAGCCTGCCCTTGCTGCTGCTTTTATCATCGCATATTCCCCACTTACATGATACGCACTCACTGGTATATTCACTTCGTTTTTCACCTCGCGTATGATATCGAGATATGCATGGGCAGGCTTCACCATAATAATATCAGCACCTTCATTTACATCCATCTGAACTTCTTTAATTGCTTCCAGACGGTTGGCGGGATCCATCTGGTATGTTTTCTTATCTCCAAAACCAGGTGCACTATCCAATGCATCACGGAAAGGTCCGTAAAAACAAGAAGCATACTTGGCAGCATAACTCATAATACCTGTTTTATGCAATCCCTCTTTCTCCAATGCTTCGCGAATGGCGAAAATGCGACCGTCCATCATGTCGCTCGGCGCCACAAAATCAGCTCCCGCTTTTGCGTGACTCACACTCAACTTCGCTAGAACTTCAACCGTCTTATCGTTCATAATTTGTTGGTCTTCCACAATGCCATCATGACCAAAAGAGGAATAAGGATCCAGCGCTACATCCGTCATCACAACCATATCTGGCAAAGCTTTTTTTATAGCACGAACACTTCTCTGCATCAATCCATTCTCATTAAGTGCCTCTTTGCCAGTATTATCTTTCAACTCATCGGGAACTTTTACAAATAACAACGCACAGCGCAGTCCTAAAGCATAGCATTCTTCTAATTCTTTTACAGCCAAATCCAGCGAGAAACGGAAGTAGTCCGGCATAGATGAAATTATTTCTTTAATTTTTTGCCCTTCAGTTATAAAAATAGGCACTATAAAATCCGATGGTTGCAAAGCGGTTTCTCTAACTAGACTTCTTAGTGAAGCGGAATGTCTTAAAATTCTATTTCTTCTAATCATGTCTAAAAATCATTCATTATTAGTTGACCGATAATTGTTATTTGAGCTATACCCAATTGATTGGCTCTTTTAAAATCTTTAATAATTTTTCTTCATCACTTCCGGCAGTCGGATGGTAATCATAATCAAACCTTACCTTGGGTGGCAAACTCATTAAAATACTTTCGGTGCGGCCGTTCGTTTTTATACCAAACAAGGTGCCACGATCATGGAGTAAGTTAAACTCCACATATCGGCCTCTTCGTATCTCCTGCCAATATTTGTGTTGATCTGAAAATGAATAATGCTTCCGCCTATTCACAATTGGCAAATAGCCGTCTAAAAAAATCAAACCATTGGCCTCGGCAAAATTTTTCCAAAACTCAAGATCATGCTGCTCATTCAAGCGACAATGATCAAAGAAAATTCCACCCACGCCCCTTCTCTCTTCCCCTCGGTGGTGGTTGCTGAAATATGTATCACACTGTTTTTTAAAATCAGGATAGAGGCGTACATCAAAAAAATCACAACATTGCTTCTGCACTGAATGAAAATGCACAACATCTTGTTCAAATAAGTAATAAGGTGTCAGATCGGTGCCTCCACCAAACCATGCGTCCACAGTAGCTCCGCTCTCATTATACAGTTCAAAATATCGCCAGTTGGCATGAACCGTAGGCACAAATGGATTATACGGATGAATTACCAACGACAAACCGCAAGCAAAAAAAGAAGTGCCCGTCACCTTCAATTGCTGTGCTGCCTGCGGTGATAAATCACCATATACTACTGAAACGCTGACACCACCTTTTTCAAACACATTGCCACCACTCATTACACACGATTCTCCTCCGCCACCACCAGGCCGCTCCCAAACATCCAACATAAACTTTGCCTTTCCATCTATCTCTTCCAAACTCTTGCAGATTTTCCGTTGCAGAGATTGGACATGTTGGGTAAATTGATCTTTAATAGGTATCATCCTTGATACTCTTTAACTGCATCAACAAAAGCTTTTGCGTGATCTACAGGAATGTGCGGCAAAATACCATGACCAAGATTGACGACATACGACTGCACCCCGAACGCTTTGATCATCTTCGTTACCTCTTTCTTTATCTCCTGTGGAGACATAGAAAGTTTTGATGGATCAAAATTTCCTTGAAGAGTAACATTGTATTGAGTTTCCTTTCGCGCTAACTCCGGCCGAACACTCCAATCAATACCTAAACCTGAAATCGATTTGTGTTGAGAAAGTGATCGTAATGCATAGCTACTTCCTTTCGGAAAAAGAATGACCGGAACATGCGGCGCAAGCGCATCTGCAATTTGAACAAGATAAGGGCTAGCAAAAAGATCAAAGTCATTCGGGCTAAGTAGTCCGCTCCAACTATCAAATATCTGCACGACATCAGCACCAGCTTGTGCCTGGCCCTTCAAATACGAAATTGTAGCTTGTGTAATTTTATTCAAGAGATTGTGCGCCAATTGGGGCTGAGCAAAACAAAAGGCTTTTGCTTTTTCAAATCCCTTACTTCCACTTCCTTCCACCATATAACATAGCAGGGTGAAGGGAGCACCCGCAAAACCAATCAATGGAACACGATTGTTAAGTTCACGCTTAGTTAGGGTTAATGCTTCAAAAACATATTTTAATTTGTCTGTAATATTGTTTTCATCCAACTCATCTATATCTTTTTGAGTTTTGATAGTCTTCGGCAAGGATGGGCCTTTGCCTTCTTCCATCAAAACAGTCATACCCAATGCTTGAGGTATAACTAATATGTCTGAGAAAATTATGGCAGCATCCACACCAATAATTTCAACTGGTTGTAAAGTGATCTCACAAGCAAGCTCCGGTGTTTGCACGCGTGTGAAGAAATCGTATTTAGCTTTTAAAACCTGGTATTGCGGTAGGTATCTACCTGCCTGTCGCATTAACCACACGGGAGGACGAGGTACTATTTCCTTTCGAAGCGCTTTTAACAGCAAATCATTTTTAAGCATGAACTTTGTTTTTATAATGTTGAATTACTGTTTTTACTAACGATACAGGAGTATGCGCTTCTGCTACATAAACTTCTGCATAACCTGATTTACGAGCATGATTGAAGGTGGTTTTTCCCAAACAGAAGCAGGCTGATAAATTGTTTGAATTTATGGAAAGAAAACTATCCACAGCACTTGGACTGAAGAAAAGAACACCGTTATAGGTTTGTTCAATTTTCAAGGGAGAGTGTATTGTTAGATAGGTTTCAATTTCCTGGACAAGAATCCCACTTTCTCTTAATTTATCAGTTAATTCATTACGCCTAAGATTACCACAAATAAAAGTGACAGCGTGGACAGATTTATCTTTCACAATTACATCGGCTAACAATGATGCATTTGTCGCAATACCAGCAATGTTCAATCCATACTGAATGGCCAAGTTTTGCGTTGCTAATGCTAAGCAATAAACAGCATACTGTTTTATATCTAGTTTAATAAGCATTGAAATTTCCATCCAGGCTTGAACGGCCGTTTTACTAGTTAGAACAACTGTAGGTTGAATGGAAAGCCGGTCAATATGATCTGGGATCTGAATTTTCTTTTTGATGAAATCAGCATGAGTAACCATCAGACCAACAGATTCTATCAATTGGATAAGGTCAGGATTAAGAACCTTAGTTGAGACAATATGATACTTCGTTTTCAAAATGATGGTCTAAATGTTTTGATAATGGCTTTACCACCTCGTTCTAGAATTTCTTTAGCGGCCAGAACTCCAGCTTCCATTATATTATCCAAATCGAATGACATTTCAACTTCGCATTTTTGTTTTGCATCAAGACTAAGAATATTACCTTTAAAAAACAATTGTTCCTGATTAATCGTTGCGTGTGCTGCAATAGGCACTGTACATCCACCAAGAAGTGCTGCTAAAAAATTCCGTTCAACAGAAATACAGAAATTAGTGTAAGTATGGTTAATTGATCTACAAATTTCCAAAGTTGCTGGGTCATTTTGTCGGCAGACAACTCCAATTGCTCCTTGCGCTGGTGAAGGAAGCATCCAATCCAATGTAGTATAATGATGAGAAGAAATTTTCAAGCGCTCAAGTGCGGTCTGAGCGAATATAGCTCCTTGCCAGTCGACTTGGTCGAGCTTTTTTAATCGTGTTTGAATGTTTCCACGCAAATTTTCTATGGTGTGATGTGGAAATCGATTAACCCACTGTAACTTTCTTCGCAAACTGCTGGTACCAATAATGCAGCTCTTAGTAAAGTCAATTGACACTTTTTTCGAAGGCAAAACCAGGCAATCCCAGGGTGTGTTTCTTTCTAACACAGCATTTAAGGAAAGCCCCTTTGCCAATTTGGTAGGAATGTCTTTGCATGAATGAACAGCGATATCAATCCTATTCTGCAAAAGAGCATTGTCAAGCGACTTGGTAAAAATCCCCTGTATATTCATTTCATAAAGTGGCGTTGCTAAATCAATATCACCATCAGTAGTGATCTCTATAATTTCAGTTGTAATTCCTAATAAATGAAGCTTTTGTTGAACTTCACTTGCCTGATAGAGAGCCAGAATACTTTTACGGGTACCAATTCGAATGGGTTTTAAAGAGGTCATTTTTCGAGTGAGATTATTTCATTCATAGCTTGAATAATCGAACAACCTCGATACCCTTCAGATTTTATTTGCTGAATCAACCCGAAAAAAGTTTTTTCAATTTTGGCAACTGGGTTATCACCATTGTGGATAATTCGTCCCATTTTTTCTTTATAGCTAAAGATAATACTTGAATGCTTGAAAATATTTTGCCACTCCATCAATTTGCCGATAAAATCTTCAATGATCAACTCTGCCTTTGGTATTTCTAAGTGTCTTTGTTTCATCAATTCATTATGAAATGATGAAATTTCATCAACGGAATAATGGTTGACCCCCACTAGGTATTTTATTTGAGGATCAATCACCTGTGGTATGCTTAAATCCAAATACAAACGTGAGCCATTGTTAGGAATATCTTTTACATTTACCAGATAACTATCGGATTCAGCAGTTGTAATTATCGCGTCGAATTCGCTCAATTGATGCTTGAACTGATCGAACGGAAGAATTTTTGCGTTTAATTCCAATGCCAGGCTTTGTGCATTACTCTCGGTACGATTGGTGAGCGAAATCTGGCATTGTGGAAAATATTCACTCAGGTTTCGGGCCATAGCCTTACCTATTTCACCAGTTCCCACAATCAGGACATTCTTAAATGACATTCCGTTTTGATGCGAATTAATCAATTCAGCTGCGGCAAAGCTTACTGAATATTTGCCGTTACTAAGGTTCGTTTTAGTTTTTATTTCTTTCGAGGCTTGAAACGCATAGTTTGAAATTCGATCCATCCAAGTACCTACTAAACCAAAATCCCTAGATATTTGAAGAGCTTTTCTCACCTGGCCAACTATTTCATAATCACCAATGATTTGAGAATCCAGTCCTGCTGTTACTCGGAAAAAATGTCGTATCGCGGCTACATCAGTATAAGTATAGAAATGATCCGTCATCTTTTGGGTATCCAGATCCATTTCCTCCCGAATAAGCTCCCATATAAACTCTAAAGGGGCGCAACCGTAAAACTCAATTCGATTGCAGGTTGATAGAATGAAAAGGTCGCGTAATCCTTTGTTGCGAGCTTTGATATATATATTTTCTATTTCTATATGATTCAGGGCAAATCGACTCCGTGTTTCGGTGTCGGCTTTAGTGTAGTTACTGCCAAGGACAGTCCAATAAGTAAGCTTCTGAAAAAATGATTCTCCTAGCATTAACTTTAAATTTTCTGCAAGTTATGTGCCACTTCATAAGGAAAATACCCGTAAACGTATTATTAATATCCACAAAAACTTATCTGCTTTGAAAATTACGTATTAATTGTTAAGATTTAAGTAAACACTTGCTATCACTCCTTCCATCTATAAAAATACAGCCAATATATTTTCTCATATTGACTGCAAATAGGTATTTTATAAATGATTCAAGACTGTATTAATTAACTAATTGAATCGAGAAGGTAGTAGTTAGTATTAACGGCCTTCCTCACACACCAACGTACGTGCCGTTCGGCATATGGCGGTTCGCAGAAGCCAGCCACCTTGAATACAAAGAAGTAAAACTGACTAGACTAAGGCTATCGAGGTTTGAATTCGTAATTTTAGTCGCGAGAATCGGGCTGTTGGCGATGTGCCAAAATCCCTTTCGGGTGTTGGTATATTCCCTACCATTGAAATAACTGGTACCCATTTTGAGGATGTTTTCCTGAGGGATAGTTATTTTCTTCCATTAGTTTCCAAATGCACATCCTCAATCCTCCTTCGTTTCGAATCATCCAATAGTTTGCAGACCTTTTAATATCAGCTATGCGAAAGTAGTTGACCCGGCTTGGATAAGAATGCACAAGCTAACTAGCCGTGCTTTCATTTATTAACTCTTGCTTAGACTGGTCAGGATTTTAACTTTCCTCTTGGTTCGTTCCTGTGTTTTTGTATGCAATCTTGGTTTTACACCTTCCTTATGCTGATAAAAGATGATCCCCTATGAATTTTAGCCTACTTTACTTATTGCTCACGTATATATTGCAGGCGTCCGCATATCAGCAAAATCGATGTCCTCGGGTCTCCAGTTCTTTGTCGAGTCGCTCAGTATGATATTGGATAATAACGGACTCAGCGGATCTTCTTTGAGGAGACCCTTCATCTGTTAAACTTACTATCCCTCCTGTCATCACACCCGATTTCAGGTATTGCCGAATTAACCCTAATATTTCTTTATCTACTATCCGTTGGAATACCTCATGCATTTTCAATCTATGGTATGGTACAGACCCAAAAGTTTGATAAAAACAAGGATAGACTCCAACTTATCTTAGACAATGGTAAAAATGCAACTTGATTTACTTTACTCTGCCAGAATAACTCACAAAGGATATTTGTTTGCTGTCAGGAGACCACGAAGGAGTGTTTATAGTACCCTGACCACCGTATAAATAGGCTATCGTCCTAGGTGCACCACCACTGACCGGCATCAATTTTAAGGTCACTGCTTTGCAGCCCGGGTGTTGAGTAGGATCGATATCATCTAAGAAGGAGATATAAGCAATCCACTTATTGTCGGGAGATATGTGAGGAAACCAATTATTATATTGATCAAAAGTCAACTGTTCGTGGCCGGTTCCATCGGGTTTCATGCGCCAGAGTTGCATTGTGCCCGATTGACTACCGTTGTAATAAATCCATTGACCATCGGGTGAACCTTCTGGCCCATCGACATGACCAAATGAGTGGTTGGTGAGCTGAGTTTCTACTCCGTTATCAATATTTGCTTTAAATACATGGTAGCGAGAATTACGGGCTGTATCTCTTCTTGCTACGAAATAAACCTCTTTATTATTAGATGCCCAACCGTGTAAATAAGACGGAGTTTTCTCGGTCACTAGTTTTGGTGTACCGCCCGAAAGAGGTAATACATAGATGGTAGATCCACCACCAAACATACCTTGTCGGGAGCTGCTTATCCCTAGTAACTTACCGTCGAATGAAATAACATGATCATTATTATTACGATCTGCAAATCCGGTATTGAGTCTTGTTGGATTTTCATTTCCAGTCAGAGGAACAGTCCAGATACCACCTTTACTGTTGAATAATAATTTTTTTCCATCCGGCATCCAATTTGGCGCTTCAAACCGCGCATTACTTTCGTATACTATTTTTCTTTTGCCTGTAAATACATCCAGAGTTTCCATTCTGCTTCCGATTGTATCAGCAGTGTTGAAATTAAAGCTTTCCGGCATGGGTTTATCGACACGTACATTCCAGATTCGGGCTTCCTCCAACACATCTGCATTGTGTGATCCTACAAAAATGCCGACATATGGATTATTTCCTATATTATCCATAGTCACGGTACCATAAGATTGTAAAGGTTCACCCCAATTAGCTATTCGCATAGTATATACTTTCCCTTTACGTTCCAATTGGATAGTACGCGCTTTTCTTTTAGGAAAAAATAATTCATCCTGAGGATCTCGCATGTAGGCTCCTCTCATATAGCGCCATTGAGCTACGGTGAGACCATCCCCGCCGTGTGTCGTAGCTGTGATATGCGCAGCATCATCTTGAAGTGTCTCTCGGACCATCCATCCAAATTTACGATGTGCCTCTTTTCCAGCTAAAGGAAATTCAAAGTCAGCTGTAACAATAAAATCGCCAGATATCCGACTGGCTAAAAAATGGAACTCATCCCTATTAAACCAAATATTGTAACCCGCTCCTTTGAGCGTGTATTCTTGCTTACTAGCGTCATATAATGAACTGCCTATTAACTTTGGATTGCCGACATCAACTGCAGTATCGAATACTCCAATTTTACTCGATTGAGACAATAAGACTTCCGTCATAGCAGCAATAAAGAATATACAGATTAACGATTTAAAATTCATGCACTTAAGATTAAGGATTAAAAAAATATAAGAATTAGACTTGAAAAAACAGGCTACCCCTTTCGGAATAGCCGTGTTAAATATAAAAAATGTATGATATATTAGTTGTATCTTGGCAATTGTTTTAGAACTATTTTTCCGCTGGAATTTTCCAAGTCTATCTGTGTCTGGGGTAATGGAAAAAACTCGCTAACTCCTTTTGTAAAAATTGCAGTTGGGTTTACAGAATGGAAGGATTTTTTAGTTTTTTCAACAGATTGATATTTATTTAAGGTAGTTGCCATAGAACCCGTACCATTATCCCATCGTTGAAGATCAATGAATCGGTGACCTTCCATGGCTAACTCCAATCGACGCTCAAATTGAATAGCTTTTAGAGCAAAAGATTTTCCGCCACTAACGAAACTTCCCGCTGGCCAAAGCGCGACTTTATATTTATCTGCCGGTTCTGAAGTAGCAGTGGTCGTGTATTTTGCAGCAACTGCGCTATACGTTGCATTTTTGTAAACCCAGCCTGCAGGGTCTGTAGCTCTGGCGCGTACTTTATTTACATGTTCAAGTGCTTTATCAAGACTACCACTTTCCGCTTCACATTCTGCGGCCCATAGGAGAATAATTTTTTCTTTTGAGAAGTGTACCCCGTCACAACGACTTCATCCAGCACAGAAGTATTGTTGGTCATAATAATATCTACAGTAAGCGGGGCAGTAGAATTGATGTTTACAGTTACAGAATGGTAATCATAGCCTACGGATGATACAGTAAGTAGATACGTGCCAAATGGAATGTCAGCGATGACAAATCGACCATTGGCGTCTGTAGTGCCTCCAATGCCTAGTTCCGTAATTCCGACAGTGACGAATTCTAATGGGATACCCTCACTAGAAATGACGCCTTGTACAGACCCACGTTGAGCAGAAATGGTCTAGCAGAAGAGTAAAAAGATGAGAGAAAAAGAACAATTTGATTTCATAGCTATAGAGATTTTTCTAATTCAATTATTTGATACGCAATCGATTGCGTAAAACAATCGATTGCGTATTATAGATAACATATCAACCAAACCATAAAAATATGGTAAAAATATCAACCACGCAATCGATTGCGTATTTATTTTAATAAAATATACCCAACCCTTCTTTTTATCGACCAAAGAATAGATAGGCTCTCCAAGCTATTTTTAATCGATAGGCTGCTCAAAACATTTTATTTCTTTACTTTGTGGCCTATAACTTCAATTTTGAAAAAGAAAACCCATGTAACGATATATGATCTTGCACAAGAGATGGGTGTATCCCCGTCTACTATATCCAGGGCGCTCCGGGGTCACCACAGTATAAGTCATGAAAAAATCCAGTCTATCATCAAACTTGCTAAAAAACGGAATTATATCCCAAACGACATGGCCGCCAATCTAAGACAGGCTACCAGCAACAATATCGGAGTTATAACTACATGGATCAATCGAAATTTTCATGCGCAAATCATCAGTGGTGTTGAAGAAGAGGCCTCCAATAAAGGTATGAATGTCATCATTCTTCAATCACATGACAGATATAAAGATGAAGTTGAAAATGCAAAAGCGCTCATCAATAGCCGAGTCAGTGGGCTGATCGTATCGTTAGCTATGGAGACTAAGAATTATGATCATTTTACCCCCTTTTTTAGAAATCATATACCTGTTGTATTTGTAGATCGTGTCACCTCTGAATTGGAATGTCATAAGGTACATATAGATAATGTAAAAGCAGCTTACATAGCCACCAAACATCTGATCGATCAGGGGTGCACTCGAATCGCACATCTTTCCGGTCAAAGACATCGCGAAAACTATAAACTCCGGATCAAAGGCTATTCAAAAGCGCTCAAAGATCATGGTCTAGAAGTAGACAAAAAATACATTTATGAATGTGATACAAAAAGCGCAGAAGAAGGGGTGTTTGCGACTCAATTGCTTCTATCTCTTGCCAAACCACCGGATGCCATCTTTTGCACTAATGATACAATGGCTGTTGCAATACTCCAGTATTGTAAAAAAGCTGGAATCAAAGTGCCTCAACAACTTGCGGTCATGGGTTTTAATAATGACCCTATCACCAGTATCATTGAGCCTAATTTAACCACGAGTATTAATCCAGGTTTTGAAATGGGTAGGCACGCTGCACGACTTATTTTAGATCATCAGCGACTCAAATGGACCAATAAGGATTTTAAAAACATTGTTCTGGATACAGAATTGATAGTGAGGGAATCGACAAAACGGAAATAGAATTCCAATAATAACTACAAGCGAATAACGATCCATGTTTCATTTATATCGTAAAATGGTCCAAAAAGCATAGGGCTTACTGTGTCAATTGATTCCGCACGACAAAAGATATTTGTCCGCTGTTTTTAAGGATATTAGTCATCACATGATGCTTTATTAAGGGCTCATCGGGCGAATCAAAAATAGAATAGTTTAGGTTTGATAATCTTATACCTAGGTTCAATTCAGCATGGTCCTTAACCATACTTATTTATTAGTGCTAATTGGTTAAATTTTTTCATGAAATACATGCGCTCAATTTTGACTTTTGAACCATTTATTGGCCATAATAAATAAGTGCAAGGGCCCTTACTGATTGCTCAATAAGGGCCCTTGTACTTATTTATTGGATGATTATTCTACAACAATCATTTTCTTCGTTGCACTAAAGTTTTTAGTCTCCAAGGTATAGTACATCACCCCTGCTCCTGACAACTCTGATCGATTGATCGTCAGCTGATTGAAGCCTTTGACTCCATCCCGCTCGTACACTTTCAACAATCGGCCTGCTACATCCGTGATCTTGATGCTCACCGATTCCGATTTGGCCAATTCATAGCTGATCATCGTGGTAGCTTTGAATGGGTTAGGTGTATTTTGATGTAAAGTATAGCTGTC
>JANOWJ010000212.1:0-5519 GCA_031417835.1 Saprospiraceae bacterium
ATTTAATGAAATCAGTGTAGGTGTAACCAGTCTTGCTGAAGTCACCTCCATAGAAGCATCCAAAATTGAGACAGCTGTAGTTTATCTTAACCTCAGTGATCGTCTTGATGATTATCTATCATCAATGATATATAAATCAAATGATTATGGCAAAACCTGGACCTCTATCGTTGCCAATCTACCAGCTTCTCCGGTGAATATCATTAGAGAAGATCCAACAGATAAAAACACCTTATATGTAGGTACTGACCTAGGCATCTATATTTCCAAGGATGGAGCTAAGACCTGGCGGTCCCTGAATGCTAACATGCCAGCGGTAGTTTCTGTACAAGATCTATTTATACATCCCAAAACCAAACAATTAGTGATTGCTACATATGGTCGCGGGGTATGGGTGTTGGATAACGTGGGAAAGTTGTAGGGATCGACGGTGGCTCTATAGATATGTGCTGCAAATAAAATATTTGGCATTTTGTAGGGTTTGTTTTGTACTTGTTTAAAGAAAAAGGCAAAACTATTGTTAGCCATTTTAGATTTTAATCAGCTGCGGCCATTTCTTTTATGATGGTAAATGAGATAATTAATTAAGAGTATGACCGTAAGAAATATGAGAAGGCCGAAAATCATTAAAATAAGTAAACAGGTAGCTTAGTTCTTGTAAATAACTACAAATAGCTTGACTGTATTCACCAAGATTTAGAAGATCAGTGGTGCTTTGCAAGGTATTGAAAGGATACTGCGAAAGATTTTTTTTCTTGCATAATTTAGGTATTAGTCAAACAAGGTACGTTAAAACTCACCGAGATACCCGTTGTAAAGCAATGTTGGTTCAACGTTTGTGCATAAGCAGTGGCGGGAATTCGAAGCGTGTCACTGTTCCACGACACCAAACGTATTTTGAAAAACTAAACTACAAATTTACACTGAACTCCGCCATTGATTATGCATTTTGTTGTGGGCAGTTATTTCTGCTCAGTCGTCAATCGTAGCTCTGTTATTACTTTGTTCCCTTCGTAAAAAAGTTGTCCCCAGTCAGATTTATCATTCTCTATTTTCTCAATCTCTTCCTCAATGGAGTACTTACCTTTATTCGTCAGGATATAAAATCTAACGTTGTTAGCTTTGGGTAAAGGAAATGAGTCCACCGGAATCATTTTAGTAAAATAGTCTTGTCCCATGTTTACAAAGTCAATCGCTGCTTTCCTACAATTCTCATGTCCGTATCCACCAATGATTCCTCCACCGGAACTTAAATACATACTTGCATTCCCGTCTACAATAGAAACTAAAGTCGCTGTCCCATCTCCACCCATACCCATGTCCATTACTATTGCATATGATTTTTCCTCAGTCGTTGTTGTTAGTCCGATTTGTTCAGGAGTCGCACCAAAAATTTGTCCCCGCAAACCAACATACGGATTGTCCTCAGGTTTAATTGTTCGTTGGGCCGATTGATTGCTCACCGTCTCTGAATTTTTTCTTGTCGTCAAGTAATAAATAAGTCCGCCAGCGATTATAAGTCCAAAGATTATTATGTAAGTCATTTTCATTTTATCTTTTTGAATCTATGTCGTTAACTCTCGGTCGTCCTGAAATAATTGCCCACAACGTTTGTGCATAAGCAGTGGCGGGAATTCGAAGCGCATCACTGTCCCACGACACCAAACGTTTTTTGAAAAACTAAACTACAAATTTACACTGAGCCCCAGCCATGTTTTATACATTTTGTTGGCGGGTATCACATTCATACTCGAACTTTCCAACCAAATTCATAATATATAGTTTGTCCCTCGTGAACTGCCACAATAATATCTTGTTCGATGGTGATTCCTTGAATAGTCGGAGCCACTCTTTGCCGCGTTTTTTTAATTGTCAACGTGGGATGTTTTTGAAGCATAACCAAATTCTTCAATTCCCTGAATATTGATTTTGTGCACAAGTCCAACTCAGTCCACGAGTAATGTTCATTAATTTCATGTCCAACGGCATTTCTTCTATCTCTCCATTTATCAATGTCCTTGTAGTCTAAGAGTAGTCCTTTACTGTCTAATAATACAAGCCTATCAAATAACCTTGGATTTTTAACTTTTGGATCAAATTTTAAGTTCCGATTAGTTATATACTTGTCAACCGACAAGTCCAGAATGGAAACAGCTCTTATTAAGAGTCCACTTACGATGACGGAGTCCACCTCTTTAATATTGTTGAGAGGGCTGTCCGATATAATTGCCATGTAATTCTTTGCAATGGCAACATCAATTAGTAAATTTGTCCATTCGACTTGCGTGTCCATTTTAATAGTTTATGAGTCCAATCTGTCCAAGAATGTGTTACCCACAACGTTTTGCAGATTTGCGAGAGGCGGGCTTTTTAGTACAAGTGTTGATGCAGAGCACAAAGCTGTCCGTAACCACAAAACTGTCTGCGGTGCACGAAACCCCGCCTATTGCAAATGTGCTGTTCAAGCGACACCTTCGGTGAAGACCTGAGATAATAACATCTTTACTCAACATTTCACAAGTTAAATTTTTAAAGATTGAAAGGTAATGAATTATTAAAAACGAGCTAGAAGAGAATGCAGAAATATGGATTAAAAAACTGCATCAGGTATTTATGCTCAAAGAGTTGGGAAGCACTGTTTGTTCAACGTTTTGGCGCTTGGCGAGAAAGCTAAAACTCAGCGAGAAACCCGTTGCGAAACATTATTGGTTCAAAGTTTGTGTATTTAAGAAGAAAGCCGCACAGCAAACTTTGTAAATATAAAACCCTTGGAGGCTTTTTTCATAAATACGCTGTTTTGCTCCAGTGTGGATACGGTTTGGCATCAGGTTTTTGTCTTCGTCGGTTTAGCCGTCCGTAATCTCTTGTTGCCTTCAGTTTTCTTTAAACGTAATTTGCTTTGTTTAATAAATGCACTAATCGCTTTTTCTTCTTCAATGGTTAGTGATCCCTGACCACCGATAAAGTCAACATCCAATTCTATTTTGTGTGTCTTCATTTTATTGATTTTGATTTTGAGTTTAAGCTTGTCCCTCGTGACCAATCATGGGTTTAATTATTCGTTGGTCAATCTTTACCTCGTCCTTGTTCATTTTTAATTTTAGGTGTGTCCACCAAATAACAATTGGAACGAAGGGAAAAAATAGGCACCCTAAATTGTCCAAGTAATTTTGCTTTAAGGGTATCTCTACTGTCTTGCCATTCTGAATCCAAATTAATTCGGTCTTTACGGGTGAATCTTTATAAAAAGTTGTCTTTTCTGTCCACCCGTGAATTAATGGAATATTTAGCCAATCGTCATGATGCTCAATGCTTTCATCGTTAAATGTTGATCCTTGTCCATCGAACCCATGTATGTCCAGTTTATTCTCTTCGTTATGAATCGGAGAATCAGGATTGTAAAACGTTATATTAAATAGCTCGGTGTAGTTGTCAGACTTGAAGATTTCAAAAATTATTTCTGTGTTGCTATGTGAGTCTTTTCTTTTAATTGAGTAAGTTTCTATAAACTCATCTTCATTGTCGACCAGGTCAACTTGAAAGATTCCACTGTCTGAAAACTTTTTGAATAAATACTCTTTCCAGTTTTTCATTAATCTGTCCTGCGTATTACCACTAACATCCAAGTATACAACATATTGCGTTAAATATATATCTGAACTAAAGGCGAACGCCTGAGGCTAGCCTTATTATCTATCGGACTACGAAATCGGAATTTATTGCTAGCCTTTGGCGTCGCTAAAGTAGGCCTGCCTACCTATGGTAAACTTCACAGATCCGGAGGACGCAGGCATAGATCAGGGTCAAAGGATACTTCGATGCTTTAGCTTGTCTCCCTATAGCTCCCTTAATGAGTCGAAAGGTTGATGTATTAAAGTACTTCTTGCAGTTTTTCCACCAGCGCCTGACCTCTCAAGCCTTTAGCTACTATCTTTCCTTCTTTATCCAATAAAAAATTTTGGGGTATACCTTGTACTCCATACATCGCTGCGATCTTACTTTTCCAGCCGAGCAGATCAGAGACATGAGGCCATTGAAGTTGGTCCTGAGCTATCGCGTCGATCCATTTTTGTTTTTCCTGATCCAGAGATACGGCAAAGATTTCAAATCCTTTAGGGCTATATGTTTGATAAGCCTTGACTACGTTAGGATTTTCTTGTCTGCAAGGACCACACCAGCTGGCCCAAAAATCGATTAATACATATTTCCCTTTTAATGAGGATAATTTAAGAATTTTTCCTTCGGGGGTCATGCCTTCGAACTCTGGAGCCAAAGCACCAATCGAGGTCTTTTTACCGGCATCTACCAAAGACTTGAGGCGAGTCCCAAAAAATGAATTTTGGATAGCCGGGGTCATTGATTGATACAATTCACCCAAGCCCAATTCTTCCCCTGAGCTGGCAGCCATCAGACCCAAATAGGCACTGATTAAAGATTCCGGATGTTTTTTTGCAAAATCCACATTTGACTTATTGGCTTCTTTCTCCAAATTGATCAAGATGGCCTGTACACTGTCCATGACCTTTGTGTCGCCGATCTCTTGAGCTGCAGTGCCCCGTTCGATCAACGATTTATATTTAGCTTCTACTGCAGCATTTATTTTTTTAAACTCCTCATTCAACACATTGGTAGGAGTACCTTCTACTACCAATTTTTGTACATTCTCATGATCGCCTTTCATTGTGATCTGACCAGCCTCGGTAAAAAACTGGATAGCGGTCATGCCATCCGGAAAAACTAAATTAGCTAGCCGAGATTCTTTATCGGCGAGTTCAAATTTAAATTTACCTTCTTTGATATAAGTGGTGTCGACCACGCTGGAGTCTTCATCGAAAACCCGATATAAAGTAAGCAAGCCATCAGGAAAATCCTTGACTTCGCCAGTGATGAAAATATTTTTCTCTGTGTCTGCGGTGGATTTACATGCAGAATGTAGAATTACTAAACTCAGCAGCACTCCAAAAAATCCAACTATTTTATTCATTTATTTAAAGATTGATAATTTTGAAAAAGATCTAAATAACAAAGTCCGATGGTGCGCTGAACCGTTTTGCCTATATTCATTTTACTCAGCCCTTTTTTTCGGTCATAGTGCAATATGAGGGGTACTTCTCCGCAACTCAATCCTGCAGTCCTGCACCGTAATAAGATCTGAGCAGTTGCTGCAAAACCTCTTTCTGTAATAAACACATCGCCAAATCGATCAACCACTCTTTTTAACGATGATGCTTTCATCAGTCTGTAGCCACACGTATAATCCCTCACTCCTTTTAGAGGCCGCAAAAGTATAAAAATTAACGCTGCCCCGTAGCTTAATATTTTACGCCATTGTTTAAGTCCAAAGATCTGGGCGCCGGCCCTGAATCGGGAAGCGATCACCAAATCCAACTCGTCGGTCAACATCTTAGCCATCATCTGCTGCACCTGGACCGGGTCATGGGTATCGTCAGCATCCATCGTGACAATAAAGTCCGTACTGGATGAAACACTTGCAGCATAGGTCAAGCCGTCTAGCAATG
>JANOWJ010000213.1:0-13754 GCA_031417835.1 Saprospiraceae bacterium
ACAAGATTTAGAGCTAGCTAGACAAAAATTGATTCGAGCTCGCAATTTGATATTAAAAGATTCCTTGAGTCTTTCAAAAGCTGTAAAGCAGTTTGGACATAAAAAAGAACAGAGTTATAGCAACGATGGTCGCATCACCAATCCTAAATCAGGAGATACTTTTTTTGAAATAAAAGATCTCGAACCAGAGGTTTATTTTACATTAGATTCCATGAAAGTCAAAGGCATCTCAATGCCGGTGGAGTTGGTTTCTCCCGCAGGTGAAAAGTATTATAAAATCTTATATCTCAATACACGTACAGACCCTCATCAAGCCAATCTTAAGCAGGATTATTCTAAATTTCAAAATCTGGCTAAAGAGTCAAAGAAAAATGACATCCTGGTAAAATGGCTCGAATCCCATATTCAAGACACCTTTGTACGGGTGGATCCTTTATTCACCTCATGTCCTAATATTCAACAATGGATTAGCAAGGTCAAAAAATCATAAAAGGATTCCTAGGCTTACTGGTTAGCTTTCTATGAACTATTGATTTGTTTCGTTGCTTTCTTATACTGAAATGCGCTCGCCCTTTTACGTAGGATAAACATTTTTTTGTCATCTTTATAGCATGATACCACTCGCAGAAAGAATGCGACCTCAGACTTATGATCAGTTTACCGGGCAAGATCATCTCATGGCTGCTGGGGCTGTGTTTAGGCGATTGGTAGAATCAGGCGATACACCATCTATGATTCTTTGGGGACCACCTGGGTCAGGCAAAACTACACTTGCCCGTATGATCGGCCATCTTCAAAAACGTACTTTTTTTCAACTCAATGCCGTCGAATCAGGTGTAAAAGATGTACGAGAAACCCTCGAAAAAGCACAGCGACACCGTTTTTTTGATCAACCCAATCCTATTATTTTTATAGATGAGATTCATCGGTTTTCTAAATCTCAGCAAGATTCATTATTGCATGCCGTCGAAAAAGGAGATGTCAGCCTGATCGGTGCTACCACAGAAAACCCATCCTTTGAAGTAATCTCTGCACTTCTATCAAGATGTCAGGTCTATGTATTGAAGTCATTGAATCCTGAAGATCTACTCCGTATGACACATCTCGCGATCCAACAGGATGAAATATTACAACGTAAACAATGGGTGCTGCAAGAGACGGTTGCCCTCATTCAAATAGCGGGTGGCGATGGTCGAAAGCTTTATAACACACTAGAGATTTTGTACTTGGCAGCTGAGAGCGATACGATACTTATCACAGATCAGTATGTCATAGATGCTGTACAACAAAATATAGCTCGATATGATAAAGGTGGGGATCAACATTATGATATCATCTCTGCCATGATCAAATCGATACGGGGTAGTGATCCTAATGCTGCGGTCTATTGGCTTGCGCGCATGTTGGCTGGTGGCGAAGACATTAAATTTATCGGTCGACGACTAGTCATCTCTGCATCAGAAGACATCGGTCTGGCCAACCCGAATGCATTACTCATAGCTAATGCAGGGTTTCAGGCCATTCACACCATAGGTATGCCTGAGGCTCGTATTGTGCTCTCTGAAGTTGCGATTTATTTAGCTACTTCGGCTAAAAGTAATTCGGCATACCTTGCTATAGAAGAGGCTGCATCATACATTCAACAAACCCCCAACCAGCCAGTGCCTTTGCATCTGCGTAACGCCCCTACCCGATTGATGAAATCATTAGATTACGGAAAAGATTATCAATATGCACATGCATTTCCCGATCACTTTATACCTCAAGAATATATGCCCGATCAGGCCAGTGGTCAATCCTTTTATCGTCCACAAAATAATCCAAGTGAAGAAAAAATCAGAGAACGTATGTCCCTGTGGTGGCAGGATAAATACCAAACTTAACATTCCGAATAATTATAAATGAAGTGACCATGAAACCTCCTACTATCTCTTTGATTTTTTGCCTGTTTTTAACAACCATATCTACGGCCTGTATGCAGCGACGAATAAATTCCAAGACCATGAATTTTCATAAGAACAAAATAGTAGCTCATCGTGGCGCCTGGAAAAAACTAGGGCTTCCTGAAAACTCTATTGCCTCATTACGACATTCGATTGATCTTAACTGTGTAGGCACTGAGTTTGATGTCAGAATGACTAAAGATGAAGTCCTAATAGTCAATCATGATCCCGAATTTAATCATATGAGCATAGAAAACCACACCTATGAAGAGCTAAATCAATTCAAATTATCCAACGGTGAATCATTACCCGAGTTAATTGATTTCTTGAAGGCTGGAGTACACCAAAATCTCGGCACTCAACTTGTACTAGAAATCAAACCAGCCGAAAAAGGACCTGAACATGGTAAATATATAGCCGGCAAAGTGTATAGGCTGATTCAGAAACTTAAGTTATCTGCATATGTCACATACATCAGCTTTGATCTGGGCATGCTCCAAATGCTTGAATCCTTAGCTCCATCGGTCATCACACAATATCTTGAAGGTGACAAATCCCCCACCGAGCTCAAAAAATTAGGTATAAATGGTTTAGATTATCATTTTGATATTTTCAAAAACCATCCAAGCTGGATCGAAGAAGCTAAATCTCTTGGGCTCATACTCAACGTGTGGACCGTAAATAATGTCACGGATATGAATTTTTTTATACGATCGGGATTTGACTACATTACTACCAATGAGCCAGAGTTATTGGCAGATCAAATTCAATCCAAACAATAACCATCCGTTTTATACATCCCTATCTTGGGACGGCTACTGCCATAAATCCTGTCGCATTGATAGTAAGCGGTGCTAGATTCCGACTATACAATAGCGCATTTAGCTTGATCTTGATCTTTCGGGTAGGCTGATTTTGTGCGTTCAGTTCGTATGGAGCTTCCTCCAAAATTTCAAAAACAGAGCTGCTCGGTTGATTTGGATTAATGGTATTCCACACTACGCCTTGATCATCGATATAATGCAACTCTACCGTATTATATTGAGTCCAAGATCTTAATGTGGAGGCTTCATAATTGAGATCAAAATCAGCTTTGGTTCTTATTTTTGCTTCTGTATGCAGATCCAGACAAACACTTGCTTTGTGACCCTTCACATCGGTGACGATTAAACAGTGTTTAGTAGCTTTTTTAAGATCCACTTCTAAATTTGCATTGTCAGAGACGACATTATTCCACATATATTTGAATGGGCCTACTCCCCTGACTTTTGCTTGAAGTGTCCAGGTTTTATTCTGATTCAACAAAGGCTCTATACCCACCTTGAGCCCTGGAAAGGAGTCCAAAAGATTAAAATCTACCACCTGGCATTGATTGGCTTCACTGCCATCCGGATGGGTGATAGCCAAACAAACCCTGTAGGGTGCAATAGGGGTAACTGATAATGCTATTTTTTCATCTTCTGAGTATTCTTTATCATTTAAAGTCCATTTATATTTATACTTTGCACTACTGCTGCTGGTGAGCACCGATCTATTGACTGATGTCATGACAAAACTATCTCGTTGGTTGGAGTAGTATGGCTTCCTATCCACCACGATCTTTTTATTTGCTATGCTTCTAAATTCAAATAAGTTTTGTCGAATAGCAAGTGCTAAAGATCCTTTACAACCTGTTCCGCAGCCCTTTGTATTTAATTCCCCCTTAAGTATAACAACATTTAATGGAGCAATTTCAAATCCAGTTTGTAATTCAAGATTATTCAATCCGGCAGCTAATTTTAATGGTTTATTTCCAATGGTGCCGGTCAACTCAAAGATCGGAGGCTTACCAACCATTTGGATAGGCAGCTCTATTTTTTCACAGGTAGTAAGCATGCAGGATAAAATGAAGAGCACAAAATATTTTTTCATGGGTTGTTCAGTTTAAAATATAAGAAAATCTAAACCCTGTATTCCAAGATGCGCTGGATGGTTGAGTAAAATCAGTATTTAAGGGGGCATAGGGCGACTTTAAAGCATGGTTGACTTGGACCCCTATACCTAATTTCTTCATGATTCGATATTCATAACTTATATTCATGGACCAGGTTAACTGAGCTATAGTTCGATTTTCTAACCACCCTTCATTGATCGGTGATACTTTAGCACTGGTGATACTTTTGATAGATTGCCCTTCTTTAAATTGCAGTTGATCAATTTTCCCTTGTGCTCCTAATAACAACTCTGGCCTTATTCCTCCGATGATGCGATGTTTTTTCCATTGGGCTCCAAGATGAGCCTGGGTGTAAGCATAGTGCATCCATTCCGGTTTTATCCCATAATTATAGGCAGTCGATCCAAAACCTTGAAATTCATAAGCTGTCACCACTTCTGCATAACGCGTTTTATTAAAATTTGAATTATAACCTAGACCTACACCATAAAAAAAGTTTTTCCCTACGCTGGAGTGTCGGTACCATTCTATACCAGCTTGGCTGATGGAAGGATTCAGACTACCCAGTCCTGATTCTTTTGCCAAAGCCAATTTGATACCTTGCTCGACCCAATGAGGCTTCGTGATCTTAATCGGGCTTGCATTTGATTCCAATTCATTTTTTGGTAATTTCCGATCAAAGAATAATTCATTCACATGTGCTGACTCGATCGCTGCAATACTTAGTTCGTTTCGTATGGCATCGACCAAAAAAGGACTCTGTGCATTTGCAACTGAAAAATGGCTCAATTCAGATGATTTTTTTTCATTGGTTGCAATTAATGTTTTGTCATTTGATTTACCAACTTTTGAAGCAATGGTTAGTGGTGTAGTTTGAGCTGGTTTGATATCCATATGACTAGATTCTTTGGTAATGTTGTCCACCACACTACCATCTGATAAGGTATACTTACTCGATGTATGGTCAGATTTCTCCGATGCAGATCTTACAATTGTTGGTGTTGTTAAATACTTATCAGAGGAAGCTGCAACATCACTTGGCTTTGAGCTAGAAGTTTTAGGCACTTCTACTGGAGCTGCAGGAATGGCCTTTTCTATCGGTGCTTTAGGCTGATATTCTTTGAGGTTGCTTTTGCTTCTGAATGATGCTATACCAGACAGAGTCAATATAGACAATACGCCTAATCCGGTTAACCAAAAGATCAATCGTTTTTTCTTTTCCTTTTTTTCTGCTGCGATGATAAGGGCTTCTGCTTGATGCCAGTGATGCAGATCTACGGGTAGATCTAAAGACGGTATGTTGTCTCTAAAGACCCTGTCTATCCAAGGTTCATTTTTCATAACTTCTCATTTTATAAGTTGATAGTGTCGATTGATCGACCAAAGTTGGTTTCTGATGTTGTTGGTGCTGTAAGACCATATCTTGCAATTGTTTGCGGGCTGTAAATAAATGCCATTTTGAAGCAGCCTCTGAAACGTGTAGCATTTCCCCTATATCCTTGTGACTATACCCATCGAGTACAAAAAGGTTGAATACATTGGCTGTCAGAGGATTTAATTGGTGGATGTAAGCAATCAGCTGTTCTACATTTAAATCATTTTCACCCATATTGTAATCCATATGGATTCCATTGATGGACATATCTTGTTCATAGTCCTTATGCGATATTACTTGCGCCTCTTTACGGGTTTTTCGAAATTCATCGATCAACGTATTGACCATAATACGCCTTATCCAGGCTTTAAACGAGAGTGTTTCATTGTACTGTTGGATATTATTAAGTATTTTCAAAAAGGCGATGTTGACAGCTGCCGCAGCATGCTCGGACTCTCGACGATACCGTAATCCTATGTTCATAAGATAGGGGTAACAAAACTCATAAAGCTTGAATTGAGACCGGCGGTCTTTGCTTTTGCAACCTGATAATATGTCTTTGTCTACTACCATAATAAAAATACAAAAAGGCCCGGCGCTTTGAAACGCTCAGGCCTTACGCACTATTGAGCCATTCCTATTTTCCAATGATTAATTTACTAGTTGTCATGTACCCTTTTTGTTCAAAAATGATTTGATATACACCTGCACTTAAAAATGATAAGTCCAATTGACCTACTGAATTACCATGCTTAATATTTATTTTTTCCTGATACACTCTTTTTCCATACATATTGATCACCGTCATCTGAGCATCGCCATCTATTAACGCAGAAACTTCAAAATTTACTTTATCGGGGGCAGGATTTGGATATAAACTCAACTTTAAACTTTTTTTCTCGATGTTGACCTTTGACTCTGTCTCCTTATTATCTGTGCCGGGGGTTTGCAGTCCTGAGCCAGTTATTTCCACTTCAACACACGATTTTGTCACACAGCCACCGCCATCGGTGATCGTGATACAGTACATCCCTGTCTTGGTGACAGAGATCTGAGCATCTTTTGATCCGGTAGTCCAGACGAAGGTAAAAGGTAATTTGCCATCTACCCGAGGCAATAATTTTACCTCAGTAGCACTGACTGGTTTTACGATGATCACAGAAGAACAAAATGCTGGAGTGACGATCGGGATTTCTACTTTTATACATTCCTGGATCTTACAGTTGATACCATCGCTTAGGGTGACACAATAAGTTCCAGTTTTTTCCACGATCACACTTCTGGTGGTGTCACCGGTGCTCCAACTTATAATTTTAGGCTCAAAATTGGGTTTAACAGTCAATCTTATTCTTGCGAAAGAGCTTGTACTGCTTAAAGGCAATTTCTCTTGGAGAATTGTGGCAGAACACTTATCATTTTCGAGGGATACTTTTTTGCAAATAAATGATTTGCATTGTACATTGTCGCTTATGGACACACAATATTCTCCAGATTTCCTCACGATGATAAACTCTTTGGATTCACCCGTAGACCATTGGATAAATTTAAGTGGAAAATCTGCCCGTATAATTAATTTCACCCCCGGAATCGCATCTTGATTGATGGATCCTAGCGTATCCATTATTATTTCTGCTTTACATTCTACATTCCCGATGGATTCTACTTTTATACAAGTTTTTACTTCACATCCGGACAATCCGATCATGGTCACACAATATTCCCCCTTTTCTTTAATTTCTATTCTGGGGTCATCAGATCCATTATTCCACTTGTATGATTTTACAATATCCCCTTTGAGATAAGCATACAATACATTTTTTACTTGTTCGATGACACCTCTACAGGGTTCTGCTATATTTATTACACATGCTTCTGATACACAGTGGTCTGCATCTACTGATCGTACGCATATTCTTATTTTGTTTTGGGGGTTGAATCGAATGGTATCACCGGTCTGTCCAGTAGTCCATACATGGGTGTATGGTGCCTTGCCTTTTGTAACCACATAAGCTATAGCCACACTATCATTGACTCTACGCGCTACCACTACTGATACACATGGTCTGGCATAACATGATGTAGAAATACAATTAGACGCATCCACAACACTAACACAAAATGCCAAATCTTTATGAGGGTTGAATCGCAGGGTGTCATTACCAGATCCGGTAGTCCATTTATATTTAAAAGGGGCCTGACCTTTGGCTATTACGATGGCAAGAGATAAACTATCATTTACTCTGACGATTTTTATTTCTGACTTACAATGTTCTGCGATGCTTTTTACGCAAGCTTCAGTGATGCAGGTATCTGCTGTAGTTGTGACTACACAGATCCTCTGATCAGTACGATTATTAAAGCGGATCGTATCGCCTTCCGCACCAGTCGACCACTTATGCTTAAAAGGTGCTTTCCCTTTTGCGTTGACTATGGCTATGCTTAAAGTATCATTCAGCCTTTTTAGAATGATCTCGGAGGCACATTCATTCGATCTGGAACAATAAATGAGCTTAGTTTCTATCGTTTTATGTTCTTTAGAAAATCGATGTTCCGTGACGACTTCCTTATTATCGCAATTGACAAAACTAATTAATAGGACTCCGGATGGGATCGAATCGTGAATGTATACAGGCCATTTAAACTCACCGGATTCAAATGTGCTCGTCTTTTCAGAAACGGTATATTTAGATCCTTTAGGAGACGAAATATAGATCGTTTTATTAGGAATAGGTTTTCCTGAGGAGTCTAGGAGTTTTCCATAGACCGTCACAGTATAATGTTCTGCCATGGACAATGTCGATACCAAAAAAAAGAAAAACATGGAAAAAATAATTCGTAGCTGCATAATTGTGATATTTATAAGACTATACGCCGGACCCTTAGCTAAAGTTAGTCAAACAAGACAAGATTTTAGTTAAAAAAGCTTAGCAAAATTGCAATTCCTTCGCCCAACCTACCCCCCGCCCATCAGTATCGTTGAAAAAAAATTGTTATCATTGCATACAAAATATGATCGTCGAATCTCTACAGGAACAAATGACTCTGATCCAGCAGAGTGCACGCGACTTTGCTCAACATCAGATCAGACCGCATATCATGGAGTGGGATGAAGCCCAGACCTTTCCTACCCACCTGATGCATGAAATGGGAAAACTTGGGTTTTTAGGGGTTTTGGTCCCGGAAAAATATCAAGGAGCGGGTTTAAATTATCAGGAGTATATCACCATCCTGGAGGAAATCTCAAAAGTCGACCCAAGTATTGGACTTTCTGTCGCCGCGCATAATTCTTTATGTACAGGACATATTCTTCAATTTGGAGATGAGGCACAAAAATCAAAATACCTTCCACTCTTAGCCACAGGCGAATGGATAGGTGCCTGGGGGCTTACCGAGCCTAATACCGGATCTGATGCCGGTAGAATGCAATGTGTAGCCGTAGAAGATGGAGATGCGTATATCCTCAATGGCAGTAAATCATGGATCACCCATGGGATATCTGGTCATGTGGCCG
Organism: Saprospiraceae bacterium; assembly: GCA_031417835.1. GTDB lineage: Bacteria > Bacteroidota > Bacteroidia > Chitinophagales > Saprospiraceae > JADJLQ01. The sequence goes on from JANOWJ010000213.1 coordinate 8,763, forward strand.
TAGTCATCGCTCGTACTGGTGCCCTGCTCGATAATAATGGAATGACTGCTTTTATCGTAGAAAGAGGCACTCCCGGATTTATGGGCGGCAAAAAAGAAAACAAACTCGGCATGCGAGCATCAGAGACTGCTGAAATGATATTTGATCAGTGTCGCATCCATAAAAGTCAAATTTTAGGCAAAATCGGCGATGGATTTAAACAAGCATTAAAAGTACTGGACGGAGGCAGGATCTCTATCGCAGCATTAAGTCTAGGCATAGCGAAAGGCGCTTATGAAGCTTCTGTCGAATATTCTAAACAACGGCACCAATTTGGTCAACCTATCTCCAGCTTCCAGGCCATCAGCTTTAAACTGTCTGATATGATGGCTAAAATTCAAATGGCTGAACTACTCACTCGTAAAGCGGCATACCTCAAAGATCGGGGGGAGAAAATGACTAAGCATGCTGCTATGGGCAAATATTATTCTTCAGAGATCTGTGTGCAAATCTCTACAGATGCAGTACAGATATTTGGAGGGTATGGTTATACCAAAGATTTTCCGGTAGAAAAGTTTTATCGGGATTCTAAATTGTGCACCATTGGCGAAGGCACCTCCGAGATTCAGAAAATCGTCATAGCCCGCCATCTTTAGCCTTTATATCGCAAGCAAAGATTGCAGATTTGGGTATACTTTGTTTTTCATAGTCTTCAATTTACTCGATGATACCCATGTACTCTTGGTAATGTCCTCTTCCTTTTGAAGTTTGATTTTATCACTTTTAGCTAGCATTCGATACCAGGCGGTTTGTTTGATGACCAGTTTATTTCGGTCATGATAACAGTGGTAAGAGAACGGCAGAGTTTGAGTGATTTTACAAGACAAGCCTACTTCTTCCAGAACCTCACGCAGAGCGGCTTGACGATTAGATTCACCTATATCCAATTTACCCTTGGGGAGATCCCACCACCCTCTTCGAAAGATAAAAAGCAATTTGCCATCCGACCGCTGGACTAGACCGCCTGCTGCATAGACTATTTTGGATGCAGCCATGAGCTGTGCCCAGCGCTGTTTTGGATTTGGGGTCAATACCAAAACCGGGCATTTGATATCTCCTATCATAAGTCTCGCCATATAATCCATCACCTTTTTCAAAGTTGGCTCATTTAAAACAAGCAGTAGAGGATATTCACTCACCGCGACTGATTTAAATTCCTTTGGACTCAGTAAAACCAGCCAGGCACTATTAGTCCATATTTTATATTTTTGCACACTCAAATCAAACATGACTACAGAATTAATCGCTAAAGAATTGTTGCAAATAAAAGCAATAAAACTAAGTCCGCAAAAACCGTTCACTTGGGCCTCAGGTCTTAAATCTCCTATTTATTGTGATAATAGGTTGGTTTTGTCTTACCCTGAATTGCGGTCCAATATCATAGATTCATTTATTGAACAGGCCAAGGCTTTTGTTCCCTTTGACCTTATTGCCGGAGTGGCAACTGCCGGTATAGCACATGGCGCTTTGATAGCAGACCGCATGGAGTTACCCCTAATCTACATACGATCTGAAGCGAAAAAACATGGCTTAGGCAATCAGATTGAAGGCTCATTAGACCCAGGGCAACGAGTACTTGTCATAGAAGATCTATTATCCACCGGAGGTAGTAGTTTAGTCGCTGTAGAAGCATTACGCGATCGGGGTGGCGCTGCTGTCGGGGTACTGGCGATCTTTTCATATGGCTTCACCACCTGTAAATTAGCTTTCAAAAACGCGGATTGTCCATTTAAGACTTTGACAGATTTTCCCACATTAATCAAAGTGGCCAAACAATTGGGTTACATCCAACCTGCCGATGTAGTCTTATTGGAGTCGTGGAGCAGCGACCCTGAAGCTTGGTCCGCCAATCATTCCTTATAATTTAGATTATTCTATCAATTTATATACATGTCCAATACATCCGAGCAGTTTTTACAGGCGTATGTCAATAATCCTTCGCCGACAGGCTATGAAGCCAAAGGCCAGCAGATCTGGCTAGAATATATCAAACCATTCGTAGATACTTGGGATCTAGATGATTACGGCACTGCTTATGCCACTATCAACCCCGGCAATGATTTTAGAGTAGTGATCGAAGCACACGCTGACGAGATATCTTGGTTTGTCAATTACATCACTGATAATGGTCTGATTCATGTGATTCGCAATGGGGGCTCAGATCACCAGATCGCTCCAGCTAAAAGAGTAAACATCCATACCGATGGAGGCATAGTCAAAGGCGTATTTGGCTGGCCTGCGATCCATACTCGATCTGGAGGTACCGAAGATCCAAAAACGACCATTGAAAATTTGTTTGTAGATATTGGTGCCAAAGACAAAGAGGAAGTGGCTAAACTGGGTGTGCATGTAGGATGCGTCATGACCTATCAAGATGAGTTCTTTGTATTGAATGATACCTATTATGTTGGTCGGGCTTTGGATAATCGTTTGGGCGGCTATTGTATCGCTGAGGTCGCGAGGCACCTCAAAGAAAATACCATCACCTTGCCTTTTTCTCTGTACATCGTCAATGCGGTCCAGGAAGAGATCGGCTTGCGAGGAGCAGAGATGATCGCACATCGACTCAAGCCTCATGCAGCTATCGTCATCGATGTCACACACGATACCAGCACGCCGCATATGAATAAGAAAAAAGATGGAGATATCAAGTGTGGGGATGGTCCAGGATTGACTTACGCACCTGCTGTTCATCAAAAATTATTGCGATTGGTGACAGATGTAGCCAAAGAAAAAGAAATACCATTCCAACGACAGGCTTCATCGCGGTCGACTGGTACGGACACCGATGCTTTTGCGTATTCACATCAAGGCGTGCCCTCTGTCTTGATATCCATACCATTGCGGTATATGCATACGACCGTCGAAATGTCGCATAAAAAAGATGTAGAAAATGTCATCAAACTCATCCTGGAAACGCTCCAAAAAATTGAACATAACCATAATTTTAAATATTTCTAATCTTGGAATTAACGCCTTTGGATCGCAATTATTAAATGCCATTTTTAGTTGGAAAGGGCTTTTAAGCGATCAATAGTGTGATTTGTTAAAAATTTATTATTTTTACCTGTTATGCATGATGTCTTGATTGATTTTAGACTTATTTTTTACCGATTCCATGACAAGGGATTAGAGATTTTCTTGGTGAAGGAAAATGACCAATGGAAAATTCCTTCCGGACAAGCCAATGAACCTACCAAACGTTTTTTTAATCGTGCCGGCAAACTCATAGAGCTGGAAGCAAATAAGATCGATCAAATTAAAAATCTGGCCATCGAAGCAGACTGGCATGACCTGCCATCCATCCGAGGCCTGATCAAACATGATCTTAAAGTAGTCGAGGAAAAAATTCAAGAATTAGAGCAAGGTACTTATGTAGCTGCGAAGGAGGCATTCAAAAAAGTTCTGCCTCATGAATATGCAGTTTTAAAAGAATTGAAAGACATTTTATTTGATCGAAATCTTACGCAGAATATCTGATTCCATTTATCAATATTAGCTTGGAGTTATGGCATTGAAATACCATCCGATAGGAGATACTTATTTTCATTTTGCCCCAGATCAAGAGGTTTATCGTGGCAAAGTCCGCGAGGTCTATACCGTTAAAAATAATTTGATCTCAATAGCTAGTGATCGTATATCTGCCTTTGATCATATATTGCCCAGGCTCATTCCATTTAAAGGTCAGGTTCTCAATCAATTAGCTGCTTATTTTCTTGATGCCACCAAAGATATTGTACCAAATTGGCTAGAAGCTACTCCCCATCCAAATATATCCATTGGCAAAAAATGTAATCCTGTCAAACTTGAATTTGTCGTCAGGGGATACCTTGCTGGCCATGCATGGCGAGTGTACCAAAGTGGTCAGCGAATACTCTGCGGTGTACCAATGCCCGAAGGTCTACAGGAATCCGATCCCTTCCCCACTCCTATCATCACTCCAAGCACCAAAGCAGATATCGGCCATGATGAAGATATCTCCAAGGATGAGGCGATCCGGCTTGGACTATGTACAGCTTCCGAATGGGCTATCATGTCATCTTATGCCCTGGCATTATTTGCACGCGGTACAGAAATGGCACAGCGACAAGGATTGATTCTGGTAGATACCAAATATGAATTTGGACGCTATGGAGATTCGATTCTGCTTATTGATGAAGTGCACACACCTGACAGTTCCCGCTATTATTACCTCGAAGGTTACGCAGAGCGACAAGCTTTAGGCGAACATCAAAAACAGTTATCCAAAGAGTTTGTGCGCGAATGGTTGATGGATCATGGATTTCAGGGCAAGGAAAACCAAATGATGCCTGAGATGCCAGATCAATTTGTCGAGGAAATCTCCAATCGCTACATTGAATTGTATGAGAAAGTCACTGGGCATTCATTTGACCGGCATAGATCTGATCATCCGCTGCAGGACATAGAGCGAGCAGTCAATTCTTATCTATCCTAATTCTTTTTTGTCAAATTAGCTTCAGAATCCAAAAATTTTCAATGTTGTACTTCTCCCAAGTACTAAAACTCCGAAATGGTAGTTACTCCAAAGGTTGAGTTTCTCCGAAACAATAGCATAATCCTTATTGCTTTATTGCTTTGGTAGAAGCATAACATGCTTCGATTCAAGCTAGCCGCCTTAATCTTTTTAAGCAAGCACAAATTTGCTCCAGAATCCAAAAATTTTCAATGTTGTACTTCTCCCAAGTACTAAAACTCAGAAATGGTAGCTACTCCAAAGGTTGAGTTTCTCCGAAACAATAGCATAATTCTTATTGCTTTATTGCTTTGGTAGAAGCATAACATGCTTCGATTTTCAAGCTAGCCGCCTTAATCTTTTTAAGCAAGCCCAAATTAGCTCCAGAATCCAAAAATTTTCAATGTTGTACTTCTCCCAAATACTAAAACTCAGAAATGGTAGCTACTCCAAAGGTTGAGTTTCTCTGAAACAATAGC
>JANOWJ010000214.1:0-2413 GCA_031417835.1 Saprospiraceae bacterium
CTCAAAAATTGTATTTCAATCGCACGGGTGATAAAAGCTTGCGTCGATCTCTGTGCCAGTTTCCCACCGAAGCAGCAGCTTTTGATGCCAGCATGTCGCTGGTTGATTACGAAGTGTTTGTGATGGAGTCCTGCTTTTTACATACGCCAGATCCGGCAGCTCGGTGGACAGAACTGTCAAGATTTCAAGTGGGTATTGTCGAATACCTCAACCGCTCCCATCAGATCCGATATCTCAATGCTAAGACGGATATTACTTGCTCTGTCAAAGGCCGCAATTGGATTAATTCAGATGGCAGAGCCAATATGCCCAGTGGTGAGGTGTTTACATCACCGATAGAAGATAGCGTCCATGGTCATATTTACTTCGATTATCCTTTGATCTATCAGCAGCGATTGGTCCAAGGTATTGCTCTGGAGGTTAGTAATGGCGTCGTGATCCATGCCTCGGCTGAGATCGGTCAGGATATATTGCTGGAGATTCTGGCCATCCCTGGAGCCAACCGGTTTGGGGAAGTCGCTATTGGGACCAATCCATATATTCAGACGCCTACCAAAAATATTTTGTTTGATGAAAAAATGTCTGGTACAGTCCATATGGCTTTGGGCCAATCCTATCTGCAGTGCGGCGGGTTGAATGAATCAAGTCTACATTTGGACCTCATCGCGGATATGAAAGAAGGGCATATTGAGGCAGATGGCAAGATAATTTATCAGAATGGGCGTTTTGTAGTCTGATTTTACATTTTATTGCCCCCTTCTTCTATAATTTATTGACATTCTGAGCTCTTTCAAGCTCATAGTTTACTCAATTTTATTCTAGAGTTTACAAATAACATCAAGCTTGACCTAGTTTTTGTATAGATAATCACGAAGTTTCAGTATTTAGTGAAATTTCAGTAATGGTTTTCAAAATTTAAGTTTACAAAATTAATTATTGATCATATTTAATTGAATAACATGGATTTAAGACTAATTGCTAAGCAGATTATTAGACTTTAAATTGTATAAAATATAGATAATAACACCACTGTACTGAATCTTTGCAAAATAATATATGTTAATAAATTGTTAATGACTGTAGGTAATTATTAATGGGCTATTTTAGACATTAATATTGTTGTAATTCTTTGAATGCGCAGTTCAGCTTTGGTCATTTACACGCAGATTAGAGATCGATGGATCCCTAAAAGTCTTTAGAGTAGGGGGAAATTTAATTTTTAATCTAAGTGGTATGAAAAAAATGTTAATGCTGTATATTTTCGTAATGACAGTACTTGTTGCAAATTCTCAAACGACATTTGCCTGCCATAGATGGGGATTACCTATTAATAATGACAATATCTTTGCGAATATCACTCCTCAAAATGGGCAACTTTATATGGTTGGAGGCTGGAGTGTTTGTTATATAGAAAATTATACAGTAGCCATTTCAAGGACTGAGTGCGAGGTGGGGACAGGATGGGGACTTACAACTACGCATTATTTTAATTGGACTGAATTTTGTGGAATTGGGGGGTTTGGTCTTTATTATCACGGAAGTAATCAAATTTATCAAGCTTGGACATATCAATGTTGTTAAATACGAATTATATTAGAATAAAAAAATAAACTAAAACAATTAAAACTAATTTATATGAAAACTTATAAATTATATTTACTATCATTGGTTACAACTTTAAGCATTGGTTGTAATGCTGACAATGTAAAAGAGTTAAGTGCAAATGGAGTCTTGGCAGAGCTTGAAACTGAAGCTAAATTATATGGCTTGACCGCAGAAGATTTAGGTATTAAAATCATTGATCTTGAACGAGCAGAGAAAATCTCAAATAAAGAACTTACACATCTGAAGAAGTGGATTCGTGAAAAAGCAGCAAAGAAACTTGAGCAATCTAAAAATTTAATGAGATCATTGGAGTTTGATAAAAAGATTAAAGAAGCATACTCAAGAAAAGATACTTTGGAAATAAAAAGATTATGGAAAGAGTATGGAGTAAAAGGACCGAATGATTAGCATTAAAAACGCCTTATTATCTATTTTGATTACCCATTTTTATTTCACCAGCTGATTATATCTGGAGTATATTTTGAAGAAAAAAATGAAAAAGTAATACTTGCCATGGCTGATAATGAAAGCGATGTAATACAAGAATTGCACTCAACCCCGAGAGATCGTTCCGGCAGTTTCGAACCTGAGATCGTGAAGAAGCGGCAAACGATATTGGCGGATAGCCTAGAGGGCAAAATAATAGGATTATATGGCCTAGGGATGAGCCTGCGAGATAGTTCAGCACATATCAAAGAAATGTATGATACGGATATAAGTCATACGGTCCTGTCTGAAATCACAGATAGGGTGATACCGGCTATTAAACGTTGGCAAGCACACGCACTAGAACCGGTCTATTCAATAG